>NZ_FXWK01000001.1:1902513-2536685 GCF_900177655.1 Devosia lucknowensis
CATCACCAAGGGCGATCTTTTCGATCAGGAGCGCAAGCTCGCCGCCTCCGGCCTTGCCGACTACTTTGCCGCCGTCGAGGTCGTGTCCGACAAGACCGAACCCGTCTATCGTCGACTATTCGATCGCCACACCGAAGGACCAGCCCGGACCATCATGGTCGGCAATTCTTTGAAGTCCGATATTCTTCCGGCGCTCGCGGCGGGCGCATTCGCCGCCTATGTCCCCCATGACCTCACCTGGTCCTATGAGCATGCCGACGAACCCGTTGGGCATGCGCGCTACACAAGAATCGAACACCTCGGACAATTGCAGTCCGCCATCGACGGCTTTGATGCGCAAGCGTAGTCTCGGGACGCTTCTCCGGGAGATCGACCATGCGCCCTGCCCTCGCAATCGCCATACTTCCGATCAGCGCCGCCCTTGCAGGCTCGGCGCAGGCACAGATGGCAACCATCGAGCCCGCGCAGGTTGGACAAATCTTCTGCATCGGCAGTCTCGGCAACGACATGACGCCTGTAGCGGCCATGCTCACGGCCGACCTGCGCACCGTCATCGAAATGGCGATCGAGGCGAACACAGCCTTTGAACTGGCCCATCCCGGCGATAAACCGCCGCTCGGCGACGGCCTGCCCTGGCGCAGCTTCCCGGACTATGCCGACGGTTGTTCGGTCGGCGCGGTGAGCGAGGATGTTTCGACGGCGACAGTCGAGATCCACTATACCTTTTCCGATGCGACCGACGCTAGCTACAGCGACACACTGTTGCTCCTGTCGGAAAATTTCGAGCCCGACATGCCGCACGTCTGGCGTGTCGACGACGTCCAAATGGTGGGCGGCAACAGCATGCGAGCGCTCCTCGATGCGGCTTTTGCAGCCGACGCGGCGCAATAATAGGCAGCATGTCGCCCGCTTTATGCGCAGTTTTGGCGCGCAAACCCCGCGACCGCCGGTCGCAGTTCAGCACTCAGTCGTTGATTTCATTGATGTTTTTATCGCCATATGCGTCATGCGCATGGCTGACATGATCCAGGTTAGGTTGGCGATCTCGCCGACCGGGCCTATATGCACGGTCATCACAGCGGGTGTTTCTCCTCCCTCCCTTGCGCCCGCTGCGTTCCCTCCTGACCTGACCTTTGGTCGGTCACCCTTGGGCTCCGCTCTCCCCTCGAGCGGGGCCTTTCTTTTTGCCCTGACGTCACCCATGCAAAAACGCATGGCTGACATGTCAGTTTCTGGATTGTCTATCAAACCAGTAGAGTTCATATAGGCCTTGTTGCTGAGGCGCGCTCCGATCTCCTCCTCCCTTCGGACCCCGCATCGCAACAGCGGACTAAGGATCATCTCCTCCTCCCTTGATCCGAGGTCTATGGCAGAGCGGCATATCCTCCTCCCTTGCTCTCTGCCCCACTTTCGCCGGCTCAGCCGGTCGGGCTCCATCTCCGGATGGAGCCCTTTTTCTTTTCGGCCATGCAACCTGTCACCACCCTGTCGAGTTGCCTACTTATTGGACAGATTGTCGCTGTGCCTAATGCATAGCTGTCATGACGAGCCATGCATTGCTGACCAAACGGTCAAAACCTATATTGCCTGTGTCGCTGGTGAAGCCGCTCCGTATCCTCCTCCCTCGGACCCGCTTCTTGCGACACCGGACCGACGCTGAATCCTCCTCCCTCAGCAACGGTCCACCGGTCTGGCGCATATCCTCCTCCCATGCGCAGGGCCAAAACTTGCGATTTGGCTTCGGCCCTATCATCAGGCTCCAACTTCGGTTGGAGCCTCTTTTTTTGCGCCGGCCTCAGCAGAATCTGCATGGCAGCACTTCCAATTGCGCGTTTGTGAAATCCTGCGCCGGGACCGATAGTCACCTCAACGGCGGCGTTCGTGGTGACCCGCCCCTCCAAGGTCAGAGGCTTCGGCCGAAGGCCCAATGGCTCCGCCCATCCCCTCGGGCGGAGCCTCTTTTTTTCCCCACATGGCAGGATCGACCCGGCACAAACTGCCTCGCGCCCGGCTTCGCAGCGCTTTCATCATTGATTTGACAGCGCTTTATTTCGGCACACCGCTTGCAACACATCCGGCAAAGCCGGAGCATCGCCATGGTCGCCGTCAATTCCACATCCGCCTATGCCGCCTATCAGAGCTACGGTACGGCCTACACGTCCGCCGCCGCGACCCGGGCCAGCACTACCGCCTCAACCAGTCAGGAAGCGGCACCATCGGCCGCCGAGGTCGTGCTGTCCGACGAAGCGAAGGCTGCACTGTCCGAGCGCAGCTTCGCATCCGTCATCACCGACGCCCGGAGCAAGCTCGAAACCCTGCTCAAGGATGCGAGCCGCACCTCGCCGCTGCAGAAGGGCAAGCTGGCGCTCGACATGTCCAGCCTCGATCATCGCGAACTCTACGCGATGTCGAGCGATGCCAGCTTTTCGGCCGAGGAACGCGACGCGGCGGGGCTTGAAATGCAGCGCCGCTTCGAGGCTGCGCTCTCCGGGCCCGCCGCCATCGCCGAGGTCACGGGCAACTACACCAATCTCTACAAGGCCGCCGCTGCCTATCTCGACGGCCTCGGCGCCGAGGAACGGGCCAGCACCGACTGGAAGTCCGGCCGCGATGCCGTCGCCGAAGGGCTGAAGCAGTTGCAGACCAAGCCGGGCACCCTGCCCGATGCCGGTGACAGCGACCCGGTCGCGCTCTATCTCGCGCTGACGGCCGTGGGCAAGGGGGCCGAGCCGGTATCCATGACCGACCTTGCCGGCAACACCCGATCGGCACTCGACCAGATTTATGCTCAGGCCAAGGCCAACGGCAAACTCGCCACCTTCAACCGCAATACCACGACCGGCACCTATGTCGACCTGGGCAAGCTTTCGAGCCGCGCCCTGTCCTCGATCGTCCTCGACAGGGAGGGCACGTTCACCCCGACCGAAGTCAACGCCGCCCGCTTCGCCCTGCAATCAAAGAGCGGCGCCACGCTGCTCGCGGGTTTCCAGTCGGCCAGCAAGTCCGGCGACCCCACCGCCTTCAGCCAGAACATCATCGCTGCCTTCAACTCAATGAGCAGCGAGGAACGCCAGGCCGTCGGCTGGTCCGACCAGCTCTACAAGGCCGCCATGCAATCCTATGCCAGCACCTCCAAGCTCATGGAGTTGTTTGGTCAGGCCACCGGCGGCGGATCGACGCCCGCCGGCCCCGGCAGCCTCGCGTCGCTGCTGGGCGGCTAAAGCTTTTCGGACCTCACTGGCACTGCATGCGCGGGTTCACCCGCACGGCTCCACATCCGCCGCACCGCCGAAGCCAGACGGTGGAAGCGTAGAACGTCGACCTATTTGATCCCCGCGCAGAACTGCTGGATGCGCCGCACCGCTTCTTCCAGTTCGGCATTGCTCGCCGCATAGCTCAGCCGGAAATGCCCGGGCAGGCCGAAGGCCGCGCCATGCACCAGCGCCACGCCGGTCTCTTCTAGCAGCGCCAGCACGAAGTCCTCGTCGGTCGCCAGCACCGTGCCACCGGCACTGGTCTTGCCCAACAATCGCTGGCACGAGGGGAACACATAGAAGGCCCCCTCCGGCGTCAGGCAATCGAGCCCTGTATTGGCATTGAGCCCCTTTACCACCAGGTCGCGACGCTCCTGGAAAACCTTGCGCCAGTCGGCGAGAAAATCCTGCGGTCCGTTGAGGGCCTCCACTGCGGCCCACTGCGAGATCGACGTCGGGTTGGAGGTCGACTGCCCCTGCAGCTTGGTCATCGCCGCCAGCAATGGCCGCGGGCCCGTGCAATAGCCGATGCGCCAGCCGGTCATGGCATGCGACTTCGAAACGCCGTTCATCGTCAGCGTGCGCGGCTGCAACTTCGGCTCCACCTGCGCGATCGTCGCAAAGGTGCCGCCGTCATAGACCAGCACTTCATAGATATCGTCGGTGAGAATATGCACATGCGGATGGCGCAGCAGAACGTCGGCCAGGCCGCGAAGCTCGTCGGCGGAATAAGCCGCGCCGGTGGGGTTCGACGGCGTGTTGAGCAGCAACCACTTGGTCTTCGGCGTGATCGCCGCCTCCAGCACATGCGGCGCCAGCTTGAACCCGGTCGATGCATCGGCCACGGCAAACACCGGCTCGGCGCCGCACAGCCGCACGATTTCCGGGTAACTCACCCAGTAGGGTACCGGCACGACGACTTCATCGCCGGGATTGAGCGTCGCCATCAGCGCGTTGAAGATGATCTGCTTGCCGCCCGACGACACGAAACAGTCCGCTGCCGTCACGTCGAGGCCGTTGTCGCGTCGGAATTTGGCCGCCACGGCCTCCTTGAGTTCGGCAATGCCGTCGACGTTCGTGTAGCGCGTCTTGCCCTCGTCCATGGCGCGCTTGGCCGCATCGCGCACATGCTGCGGGGTATCGAAATCCGGCTCTCCGGCCGAGAGCGCGATGATATCCTTGCCCTCGGCTGCCATGACGCGCGCCTTCTGGCTGATCGCCACGGTCGCGGACGGCGCCACGCGCCCCAATGCTTCGGACAGAAAACCCATCATCATCTCCCGGCAGGCGCCGGACGGGTCGATGGACGCGCTGGCGCGATGAACTTCGCTGCCAGGGGTTTAGTGCATCACCCCCGGTGATGCGAAGCGCAAACTTCAGACCAGTCCTAGATTCCGATGCCCGCCGTGCCGCGCAGGATCACCCCCTGCACGCGCCAGCCCTCATTCGGCTCCTCGGCCATCTGGTAGATCGCCTCCCAGACCTTGCCGTCGACACCGATGAATTCGACCTCTTGCACCACCATGCCGGTCACGAGCGTCCGCGACGAGCCGAAGCTGTGGCTGCGCGAGGCGGCAATCGGCGCATACCCGGCCCCTTTGATGTCGGCGATGAACCGCTCGGGGTCAGTATAACTGGCGCGGAACGCAGCGCCTGCCATCGCAAGGGCAGCCTCCCCGTCATCCGCGCGAAGGGCTTCGATCTGCGCGCTGACACTGTCCTGCCATGCCGGCCGGCCTGCATCCTCCTGCGCCAGGGGTGCGACAAGCGCAAACGCGCTCAAGATAAGAGCAAGGATCGATCGCATGAAAATCCTCCCGAGGCGCGGACAGCCGCGCCGCCACAGTTCTGCCTTCAAATGGTCGCGCGCCCTCCGCCTTCGCCTCACAGTGGAACCGCTTTTGCGTGGTTCTCTGGACAGCATCGAAACGAGGAAGCAGACGTCGATCCCATGCAAATATCTACGTCCCCCAAGCGCAAAAGTTTCAGGCTCCTGGCGCTTGTCGGCACTCTTGGCGTCGTGACGGTTTCGGCCGGCGCGCTCTTGGCCAGTGTCTCCCCCGCCCAAGCCGCAAACTTTGCCAGCCAGCCCGATACCCAGGTTGCGGTCTTTATGGTGCCCCTGACCCTCCTCGTCCTTGTCCTCCTGTTTGAAGTGGGCCGGTTCGTCTGGCGCGGCACCCTGCCCGCCCAGGTTCCTTCCCGCGCATCGCGCCCCCCGAGCCTTTCCGGCAAGCCCCCGGCGGCCTGACGAGACAGCCTTCCGAGACTATTCATGGCCGGCCGGTGCGCCGGCCATTTTCTTTGTGACGATTCTGCTGTTGCCCGCCACCGCCGTCGGGCGCACACTTGCGCATCTTACCAGGAGGACTGTCCGATGCATGTCGATACCATCCTGCAGACCAAGGGTGCCGCGGTGCACACCCTCAGCCACGACGGCACGCTGGCCGACGCCGTAGCCTTGCTCAACACGCACAATATCGGCGCCGTGGTTATAACCGAAGGGGCCGGCACGATCGTGGGTATCCTGTCCGAGCGCGATATCGTCCGCCAGCTCGGGCG
This sequence comes from Devosia lucknowensis, assembly GCF_900177655.1. NCBI lineage: Bacteria > Pseudomonadati > Pseudomonadota > Alphaproteobacteria > Hyphomicrobiales > Devosiaceae > Devosia > Devosia lucknowensis. Next base: position 1,908,330 of record NZ_FXWK01000001.1, read on the forward strand.
CAACCCCACGGGTGCCCTTGCGCTCACCATAGGCGAGTGCATGACCCGCAATGTGGTCACCGCCGATCGCACAACCTCGATTGACGAGGTCATGGAGCGCATGACCAGGCGACGCATTCGCCACATGCCGATCGCCGAGGACGGCAAGCTCGCCGGGATCATTTCCGATCGGCGACGTGGTCAAGCTCAAGATCGCTGAAGTCGAGCACGAAGCCGAAGCGCTGCGCGAATACATCGCCAGCTGAGGCCCGCTCAGCCCACCAGCGACATCAGTCCCGCTTCGGTGGGACGGAAACCGCACGCCCGGTAGAATGGTGCCAGATGCGGCTCGAAATCGACGTGCAGCCAGTGCGCGCCGCCGAGCCGGGCGATGTCCGCCGCCCGCCGAACCAGGTCGGTGGCGATCCCCCGGCGCCTGAAATCGGGATCGACGCCGGTATCGAGAATGAAGGCATGCACGCCTCCGTCCCACGCGACATTGACGAAGCCGATGAGCCTCTTGCCGTCGAATGCTCCGAGATGTCCGAGGCTCCGCGACAGCACCTGCCCATAGCGCTCGGGCGGCGCGCTGCCCCAGGCGCGGCGCCAGAAAGCGTCGAGCTCGGCCGCGTCCGGGTGGGGATCGACCCGATAAGTGATCACTGGCTCCACCCGTACATTACCAATCTCTCCAACTCTTCATCCTCTCGCAAGGTCACGACCACGTCGGCTTGCCTATGGTCATCGCAGTGCCGGTTACCGGCCAATCCCATGCAAAGGATGAATGACCTTGAAGACGATTTCCACCACCGCCATCGTGGCTCTGATGACCGCCTCCATCGGCCTTGGCGCCGTCGCGCCAGTCCTGGCTCAGGACAATCTCGCTCCACCGGCGGCCGAACAACCCGCTGCTCCCGACAACACGATGCCCGCCCCGGGCGCTGATCGCAACTTGCGCAATGGTCCTGGCCCGCGCCATGGCGGCATGGGCGGACCGGCTGGCCTCTTCGATGTCGACCGTGGCGCCGAGGCCATCGAAGTCGCTATCGTGCGCCTCAGCCATGCCATCGATCTGTCCGACGACCAGACGACGCTGTTCGACACGCTCAAGACCGATGCGCTTGCCGCCGCAGCCGAGTTTGAAACGGCCACTAAAGGCCTCCGCCCGACGCCGCCCGCCGAGGGTGAAGCTGCCGTCGCACCCGACATTTCCGAGCGCTTCAACAATCGGATCGCGCTCGACAAGGCGCGCCTTGCCGCGCATGAAGCCGTCCAGCCGGCCTTCACAGCCTTCTTCGATAGCCTTACCGACGAGCAGAAGGCTGAACTGATGCCGGCGCGCGGCGAGCGGCACGCAGGTGCTGAACGGCATCAGGGCGGTTTCCGTCCCGGGCATGGCGGCGATGCCCAGCGTCCAATGGGTCCGGGCAACCGCTAACCCGGTCCCACTTGCGTGATCCGCCGGCCTCATCGGGCGGATCGATGCGGCCCTTCCTGCCCCGGAAGGTGTGCCGCCGGCCCCGGTCCTCAACGGCCGGGGCTTGCTTTTGCTGGCGTCTCGACTACCAGTGGAACGGTTGTTTGTTCAGGCATGTCATGACCGTTCTCCCGCTCGATCCCCAGCGCATTCGCGCCTTGTTTCCGGCCTTTTCCGAGCCGAGCCTTTCCGGCCAGGCCTTTTTCGAAAACGCCGGTGGCTCCTACACGGCCCAAGCGACACTGGACATTCTTGACCGCTATTACCGGGCGACCAAGGTCCAGCCCTACGGCGTCTATGCGGCATCCGAAGAAGCCGGTCGCCTCATGGATCACGCCTACGAGCGTCTGGCGCGCCCGCTCAATGTCTCCAGCGACTGGATCCATATCGGTCCGTCGAGCTCGGCAAACACCTATGTCTTGGGCAATGCCTTCGGCGCGTGGCTCAAGCCCGGCGACGCCATCGTCGTCACCAACCAGGACCATGAAGCCAATACCGGCAACTGGCGTCGACTCGCCCATCGCGGCATTGAAGTGCGCGAGTGGAAGGTCGATACCGAGACCGCCCGCCTGTCATTGCCGGCGCTGGATGCGCTGCTCGACAACAAGGTCAAGCTCGTGGCCGTGCCGCACTGCTCCAATATCGTGGGCGACATCAATCCCGTCGCCGATGTAGCTGAGCGGGCGCACGCCGTTGGCGCGGTGCTGGCAGTGGATGGCGTCAGCTATGCCCCGCATGGTCTGCCTGACCTCCGGGGACTGGGCGCCGACATCTATTTCTTCTCTGCCTACAAGACCTATGGCCCTCACCAGGGCATCATGGCCATTCGCCCCGAACTGGCGCGCGCCCTGCCCAATCAGGGCCATTACTTCAATGACACCAAGCTGCGCTATCGCCTGACGCCGGCGGGTCCGGACCATGCGCAGATCGCAGCCACGGCAGGCATCGTCGACTATCTCGAACGCGTCGCCGATCTTGCGCCTGCGACCCTGGACGGCAGCGACCCGTTCCGCCGCGCCCATACTGCCATGCGCGCCCAGGAAATCGCGCTCGCGCGTCCCTTGCTCGACTATCTGCGCACCCGCAACGATATCCGTCTTATCGGCCCTTCGGATCCCGAGCTCCGCGCGCCCACCATTTCGATCCTCGCGGGCGAACCGGGCATCGACATCGCGCCGCGCCTGGCCCACCACGGGGTCATGGCCTCCGGCGGCAATTTTTACGCCGTGCGTCTCTTGGAGTCGCTTGGCATCGACCCAGTCAACCACGGCGTGCTCCGCCTCTCCTTCGTGCACTACACTAGCCCCGAAGAAATCCAGCAGCTCATCCGGGCGCTCGACGCGGAACTCTGAACGCCATTTAACCCACCGTGCCCCCTCGGGCCTGACCCTAGGGCCAACATCAACGGACACCGACGCTTAGGCGCTTGCCGCCAGAAGTCCTCGGGTCAAGCCGAGGACGGCCCGCAATAGGCTCGTAGATCGGCTCCACGGAACGCCATCCCCATGTCCCGCCTCGTCGCCTCGCTGCTGCTTTTGATCTGCACCATGTTCTGGGGCTTTGCCTTCATCGCGCAGAAATCGGCCATGGATGCGATGGAGCCGCTCACCTTCACCGGCGTGCGCTTTCTTATCGGCGGTCTTCTTGTCCTGCCGCTGGCGCTGAACGAGCTTCGGCGCAAGGGTGTCAGGCTCACGGCCCACCACTGGACGCTCATACTGGCGATGAGCGGCGCCTTCTTCCTCGGTTCGTGGCTGCAGCAGGCAGGTCTTGCCACCACCACCGCCACCAATGCCGGCTTCCTCACCGGCCTTTACGTATTTTTCGTCCCGCTCCTGGGCTTCTTGATCTTCCGCAGCCGCCCCCACCCGATCATCTTCGTGGGCGTACCGCTGGCCCTGGTCGGCATCTATTTCCTCAATGGCGGCGGCCTCGCAAGCTTCAACGGCGGCGACTGGCTCGTCGTTTGCAGCGCGCTCTTCTGGGGCATGCATGTTGTCCTGCTCGGTCACATCGCCCGGCTCACCGGCCTGCCGATTTTCGTGTCGGCCATCAGCTTCCTGGTCGCCGGCGTTCTCGCCAGCACCCTCGCGCTCACTACCGAAACGCCGACCATCGCCGCGATATCGGCCGGCTGGCTCGAGATTGCCTATGCCGCGGTGTTGTCCACCGCCGTTGCCTTCACGCTGCAGGCCATCGGTCAGCAGCACGTGCCACCGGCCAATGCCGCCATCATTCTATCCGCGGAAAGCCTTTTCGCGGCCATTGGCGGTGCCCTGCTGCTCGGCGAGCGCCTGCCTCTGGTCGGCTATGCCGGCGCCACGCTGATCTTCTGCGCCATCGTGCTCGTCGAGGCCGTCCCGGCGCTACTGGCCCGGCGCAAGATGCACGAGCCGCGCATCGCTAACTGACGGCGCAGCCCGTCTACTGGTTGTAGCGATACATCTGGTAGGTCTTGCAGATGACGAGCGCCACGCAGCCCTTGAGGGTAATCTGGTCGGCGCTGACCTGGGTGATCGTGCCCGCAGCCTTCTGGCCATAGATATGCAGCTCGCCCTTCCACTGGTTGGGGCGGGTCTGCCGCGCATGGTCGATCAGCAGCGTGTTCATGTAGGGCAGGTTCTCGGCATTGTCTGCGCCATTGCCCAGCCACACCAGTTCCGCACAAAGCTGCGTTCCGTCCCCGCAAAGCTGCACGTCATAGCGGGAGTCCCGCATCTCGATTTCCCACATACCCACTGGCGAAGCGAATGCCGGCGCGATGGATGCGGCAGCGAAGGCGGCAATGGCGAAAACGCGACGAAAGGCGGGCATCTGAAACCTCTGCGATAGTGTGGCACGACAGTGCGATCTGACACCTGAACCCAAGCTGAACATCGCTCATACGCCATCCGCGCTGCCATTGGTAAGACCGTCACGCCGTCGTCATCCTGGCCGGTTACGGTCTGGCGATCCCGGCCTCCCCCAGGGCCCGGATATGTCGGCCCCGCGTCCCCAACGCCGCGCCGTCAGCGGACGGCCCGGTTTCGCCAAGCCCGGTCGTCCAAACCGATCCAAGTCGGTCTTGGCCGCCTCCGGGCGGCCTTTTTTTGTGGAGTGCGCCCGATAGCCCCTCGCGCCCCGGCCGACCCTGCGCCAAAACAGGAGCGATCCCTCAGGCGCGACCATGGCAAAGCTCTATTTTTCCTATGCGGCGATGAATGCCGGCAAATCCACCTTGCTGCTGCAGGCCGCCTACAACTATCGAGAGCGCGGCATGCGTCCGCTGCTCTACACCTCCGCGCTCTATGCCGAAGGCGGGGTCGGCCTCATCACCTCGCGCATCGGCATCGCCGAACAAGCCGAACTCTACGCCGCGGGCGATGATCTTTATCAGTCCATCCGCGACAATCACGAGGAATCCAAGGTCGACTGCGTCTTCGTCGACGAGGCGCAATTCCTCACGCGCGACCAGGTCTGGCAACTCGCCCGCGTGGCCGACCGGCTCGGCATCCCGATCATGTGCTATGGCCTGCGCACCGATTTCCAGGGCAAGCTTTTTCCCGGCTCCATGGAGCTGCTCGCCGTGGCCGATGCCCTGCGCGAAATCCGCACCATCTGCACCTGCGGCGCCAAGGCCATCATGGTCGTGCGCCAGGACATGTCCGGGCGCGTCCTGACCGATGGCGACCAGGTCTCGATCGAGAAATCCGTCTACCTGTCCCTCTGCCGCAAGCATTGGGAAGAAGCCGTTGGCCGCTGGCCGGTAAAGGGACCCTGACACCATGCACACCGACACCACCGAGCCCACGGGCGCCCTCACCATCCGCACCCTCGCCATGCCGGCAGACACCAATCCGGCCGGCGACATTTTCGGCGGCTGGGTGATGAGCCAGATGGACATTGCCGGCGCCATTGCCGCGGTCGAGCGGGCCAAGGGCCGCGTCGTCACGGTCGCCGTGGAAGGCATGACCTTCATCGCCCCGGTCAAGGTCGGCGACGTGCTGTGCGTCTATGCCAGCGTCGAGCGGGTCGGCACCACCTCGATCACTATCGGCCTGGAAGCCTGGGTACGCCGCAACCGGCTCGACGATCGCACCAAGGTCACCGAGGCCCGCTTCGTCTACGTCTCTCTCGACGACAGCGGCCAGAAGCGCGCCATTCCCCAAAGCTGACAATCCCGTTCAGACTGCGTTCAGCCAGCCCCTGCTTAATCGCAAGCAACCGGCCGGTCGCTTGCAGGAACTTTGGGGACTGCCAAGTAGAAGCCGGAACTCTTTTCAACAAGACTCCGTTTCTGGAGTAAGAAACTAACCGGCGCGGCTACCGCACAGCGTTGTCCCGGATGTCCGGGACCGGATCGGCCAAGCCTGAGGGAGCATGTCATGCATCGTCAGACCCGCAAAAATCTTTTGAACATGGCCACCGGCGTCGCCGTTGCAGCAGCGGCCGTGGTTGTTTTCCTGCCCGCCGCCTATGCTGCGCCGGGCACCGTGACCAGCAATGTCAACGTTCGCTCCGGTCCGGGTACCAATTATGCCGTCGTCGACGTGGCCCGTTCGGGTCAGCAGGTAGACGTGCAGCAGTGCCAGGGTTCGTGGTGCTACATTTCCAAGCCCGGTCCCGATGGCTGGGTGTCGTCCACCTACCTCACCGCTGGCGGTCGTCCGGTCAATCCGTCCAACCCTGGCCTCAGCTTCGGCTTCACGGTCGGCGGCCCGAACGGCCCGCAGATCAGCATCGGTGTCGGCAACCAGCCGCAGCCCCAGCCGCCGCGTCCTGGCCCGCGCCCGCCCGTCGTGCAGCCGGTTGACGAAATCTGCTTCTACGATCGCGCCCGCTTCCGCGGCGACAGCTTCTGCATGACCCCGGGTGAATCGACCCGCGACCTGCGCAGCTGGACCGACCGTATTTCCTCTATCGACAACCCGGGCGGCTACGAAGTCCAGGTCTGCTCGGAGCCCAACTATCGCTCCTGCCGCACCTACACCACCAGCGCCTCCTCGCTGGGTGACTTCGACGACTACATCGCCTCCATCCGCACCCGCTGATGCACTTTCAGCGCTGAACATGGCGCCGCCCTCCCAAGGGGCGGCGCTTTGCTTTGCGCGGCGTCATTTCCGCGCTAACCTCACCGATGTTCAAATCCGGGATCTCCTCATGCGCTCACTCGCTGCACTTGGCCTTGCCCTTGCCCTCACGCTGCTGCCTGCGGCCTCCGCATCTGCCGGATCGGAAGCCGGAAGCCACGGCTGGAGCCGCGAAACGCTGGTGCTGCGCAGTGGACCCGGCGCCCAATACGCGGTCACCGGCGAAATCCCCGGCGAGGTGGCCATCAAGATCCTCCGCTGCCAGAAGCACTGGTGCATGGTCGATGGCCCCGGCGGCCGGGGCTGGACCGGCAATGGCGCGCTCGACTTCGGCAAGGATCCGCATTGGCCGTTGTTCGACGGTGATAACACCTGGCCCGATCTGGCCGGCGGCAGCATGTGCTTTTATGAGGGCGCAAACTATTCCGGCCGCTCCTTCTGCGCCGGCACGGGTGAAGTCTTCACCGATCTGGCCACCTGGGGATGGGACAATCGCATCCGCTCCATCGAGGTGATTGTCCCCACCAGCGCCGCCATCTGCCGCGACCGGGGCTTCCAGTCCTATTGCGAGCGGATCGTGTCCAGCGAACCTGTCCTTGACCCGTTGCTGTCGCGCAACCTGTCGTCGATCCGCGTCTACTGACAACCGTCGCCCACGCCTATCCGCCACCTAAACGCCACATTCAGCGCCGGTTCAGCGGCATGGGTGCTTCTTGTCCCTCAGAAACGGAACGCCCGAGGGCGCCGTAAACAGTCACTGAGGGAATCAGAATGTCCAAGTCTTGCATCGTCTTCGGCGCCGCTATCGCCGCCATTTCGCTTGTGCCCACCATCGCGGTCCTGGCCGCGCCCGGCTACGCCACCAGCAGCGTCAATGTCCGCACTGGTCCTGGCACCGGTTACGCCAAGGTGGGTAGTCTGTCAGCCGGCGAAGTCGTCGACGTCAAGCAGTGCCAGGGTTCATGGTGCTTTGTTGATCGCGCCTCCGGCACCGACGGCTGGGCTTCGAAAAACTATCTCGCCCCTTACCAGGGCAATGGTGGCGGCCAGTCCAAGCCCGACATTCCGTTCAACTTCGGCATGACGGTCGGCTCCGGCGGACCGAGCTTCTCGTTCGGCATCGGCGATGCACCGCCGCCAGCGCCCGTCCCCGTGCCCGCCAAGGTCTGCTTCTTCAAGGGCAACAACTTCAGCGGCGCCCAGTTCTGCGTCAATGCCGGCACCGACGACCCCAATCTGCTCGGCGGATGGAACGACTCCATTTCCTCCATCAAGCTTCAGGGCGGCGCCCAGGTCACCGTCTGCTTGGACAATTTCTACAGCGGCGCCTGCACCACGATCGCCTCCGACAAGCCATTGCTTGGGGGCTACAACAACGCGATCTCGAGCTTCCAGGCCTTCTGACCCCGCTTGATTGAAATCAAGGCGCCGCCCATTGGGCGGCGCCTTTCGCATGCCCGGTCGCCGGGCGGTAAAAGGGAGGAAAAACACCGCGGCGACCGGATGCGTGACCGTTATCGGTTCACTGTGCGTCGCCGCTCCCGAACAGCACTCGCAGCCGGCCTTCCAGCGGACGAACCACCTCCGCATGCGCCGCCCCGATGGCGCGCACCGAAGCGGCCTCGGCCTTGAGCGCGTCGACTTGGCTGCGCATCTCGGCCTTCTGGTCCTCCGGAAGGCGCGAGGCTTCGAGCCTGGCCAGCGGTCCGGTGAAGATCGCATCGAACTCCGCCTGCGAAAGCATGGCGAGATATCCGGCCGCCACCGCATCATAGGCGGCGATCCACCCTGCCCTGTCGAACCCTGCATCGGGGATCAGAGCGCCGCTATAGGCGTCATAGTCGTAGAAGATCCCTGCTGCATCGGTGACCATGGGTTCGCCCATGTCCTCGGTCAGCACGTCCATGACCGCGACCACTGCCTCCGCCTCCCGGATCTCCAGGGCGCTGGCGGGCACCGGCAGGGCCATGGCGACAAGGGTTGCGCTCAAGGCGCCCACGGCAAGCGAGAGGCAGGTTGCTGTGAGACAGAGGAAGTTCATCACAACGCTCCCTTGAGGCCGACCGAAGCGGCGACGGACGGATCGCGACCATTGCTCGCAAGGTGAACCGATGCGGAAAGCGACATGCTGTCGGTGATTTCGTGGTCGAGCTCGGCGCCGGCGCGAAGCCAGGTCTGCGATGTGCTGCCGCCGCCCAGCGAGAAATCGAAAAGCCCCTGGACCGTACCGGCAGCGCGCGACGCGTCACCCGTCCGATGGGCCACTTCCAATGTGGTCGATAGCGTCGTCTGGCTCGAGAGCTCGGTCACCGCAGTCACGCCTAGCCGCAGGTCTGCATGTCCTATGGTCTGTGCGTCGAACACGGCCGGGAAAGGTCCGACGCTTTCCGTATAGCCGCTGACATGCAGCCCGCCCAAGCCCAGGGAGGCGTATGGGCTGATGCTGGTCTTGCCGATGGTTGCGGCATCCAGCCAGTCGGCGCGCAGCCGCACGACGCCGCCGACCGCATTGGTGTCCCCGCTCGACAGGGTTGTCGCCGCGCCGTTCGAGTAGGCGCGATCTATATGCGCCTGGTAACCACCGAGCATGCCGGTCAGCGAAAGTAAGAGGGGCGTGCCATCAGGCTGCCAGTCGATTTCGCTCAGCACATACTGCCCCTGCATCCGCGCCGAGCCGCCAAGGGCCAGCTGCTGCCACGAGCCTGACGTGCCCACGGCCCCACCGATCCGCACCGAACCACCGGCAAGGTCGGTACAGGCGCCGGCCTCGGCCAGCGCCAGTCCCGTGGATGAAGGACCGTGATAGGCGAAATCGCCGGTCGCCCAGGCACACATGTCGCCCGCGAGATCGGGGCTGAGCATCAGCGGCCGATGGTGAGCGCCATTCATCGGCAGCCACGTCAAAAACTCTCCCATGCTGGCTATTCCGGCAGCCGAATACAGGGAGCGTTGATACTCCGCGATGTTCATCAGCCCCGCGCCATGCGCCTCGCTCTCGCCGCGTGCGAGATAGCCGAACCAGTCGCCTTCATCGTCATACATCTCGCCAACCACAACCGAGCCGTCGTCGGAAATGTCGCTGGCGTAATTCAATGTATAGCCGGTCGTCGAAATGCCCTGCCGTTCGAGCCAGCCTGAAATAGACTCGATGCCATCGGCCTCCGACCAGCGAAACGCCTGTGCGTCGCCCTGGGCATCTTCGCTGTCCCCGACCACCCAGCGTCCGTCGCGCGATACCGCGTTCGCGTTGGCATTCTGGCCGCCGAGGTCGCCCAGGTCGCGCATCTGGAGATTGTCGGCCACGCCATCCGTCGCGCCTTCCCGCCAGCGAAAGGCCCGGTACCGTCCGTCGGCATCGACCGACGATCCAACGACAACAGATCCGTCACCCGAAACGGCCCTCGCATAGGAATTTCCGGTCATGCCGGTGATGGAGCCCAGGCTTTCGGCAGTCGCCGCGCCGCCGCCGGGGATACCGCTCAGATCCCAGCGGGTCGCGATTTCAATGATCCCGGCGCCGTCGCTCCAGCCGACGGCATAGCGTCCGTCGCCCGAGATCGCCCGCGCGGAACTTCGGTTATAGCCGCCCGAAAGGCCATCCAGTGCGTACATCTGCTCATTGCCGACGACACCACCCGTGGCTCCGTCGATCCAGACGAACCCGCGCATGATCCCCTGCCACGCCGAGTAGCCGACCACTCGGGAGCCGTCGTCGGATACGCCGAAGCCAATGCTCGAGGCGGTGTTGATCGTCGGCACGAGCGTGCCCAGATCCGTCGTGGTGACGGCACTGACATCGCCGGTGGCGCGAAAGGCGCGGTTGCGACCGTCTGCATTGCTGCCGTAGCCCACGACGACGTTACCGCCGAGGTTGATATCCATCGCAGTCATGGATGTGCCGCCGAGACCCGGCAATTGCCTGAAATTGCCGTCCAGGTCCCCGATATAGGCCAGATTATTGCGGTTACCGGCAAACAGCGTGCCGCGGCCATTGATGGCGACAACAAGGAAATCGGACGCCGTCAGCCCCAACTCCTTTGCTTCTGCTTTCGGGGTCATGGCAAGCGCCGTCGTCCCCATCAGCATGCAGGCCAGCAGCCACTTCCCCTCGTTCCGCCGTTTCCGGATGCCAAAAGAATGCGCAGTCATGAAAGTCTCCCCGAAAGCAAAAGCCGGCCCCGAAGGACCGGCTTTGCGAACTAGGAGAGCGTGGGATATCGCTCAACGCTGCGTCGGATCAGTCATAATCATTTCCGGGTCGCATAATGCCCGTCGCGCAGACCGCCCGGCGTCACGCCGAACTTGCGGCGGAAGGCGGTCACGAAATTGCTGACCTGGCCATATCCGAGGTCCCACGCCAGTTGCTTGAGCGGCAGGGGTGATCCGCTTTCCAGCGCCGCCCGGGCCGCATCGAGCCGCGCGTCGTGCAGATAGGAAAAGACAGTGGTGCCATAGAGATCCCGAAACCCGCGATTGAGCTTCTTGGACGAGAGCCTGACCGATGCCGCGAGGCTTTCGAGATCGGGCGGCTCGCGCAGATTGGCGAGGATCAGATCACGCGCCATCCGCACTTTCTTCTGCTCAGGCGACGACAGGGTCTGCGGGTCGGGACAAGACCCCAGATGCGCAAACTGATGGGCCAGCAACTCCAGCACCTTGGCCTGCATGAACAGCCGCCCCATGCCACCTTCGAACGGCTGGCGCAGCAGCGCCTGGCTCAGCCGGCCGACCGAACCGGGCAAGGCGCCCATGTCCGCCACGTCGTCCCGCCGCTGATCGAGCACATCGCTTACCGTCGTGGGCAGTTTCGTATCGGCGCCCAGCATGTCCATGGCTTCGCGCTCCACCCGTACCGCCACCGACCGCCATCCGCGCTCGGCATCGATTTCATAATGGCAACGCCGATCGGTGGGCGAGATCGCATAGAACCGCCCCTCGTCGCGCCACGGCAATTCCTCGCAGCCATCCATGGTCACGAGGCCCCGGCTTGAAAGCACGCTGCCCAGGACGATCCTGCCTTCGCGCTGTTGATCGCCGACATCCATCTGGAAACGGCAATTGGCCGACGCCTCGCCCCGATAGAGCCAGATGCCGGGCAGAACCTGGGTTTCCTCGACATAGGCACGCACTGCGCCATGCCGGAAGCGCAGCCGGTCCGATTGTGCGAAACGGTGCGACCACGAGCAGCCCCCGCTTGAAAACAACCATTCCGCCATGCAATTGCCCGATCTGAAAGCGGTCTAGGCTAGGCCAAATCCTAAACCTGTCAATACTTTGTCGTTATGCCATCCGGGCCGCAAAACGGCGCACGCTACACAATAACGGCGGCATGATATCTTGTGCCCGGCGCCAAGAGTCGCCATCCCGGCGCTCGCCACGTCCTGGGGGACTTCCATCATGCCAAGCCTGGCACATGTTTATTTCCGCACGGCCATCCTGTTCCTGATCGCCGGCATCTGCATCGGCATCTACATGTCGATGAGCGAAAACCACGCCGTCGTCGGCGCCCATGCCCATATCAACCTGCTCGGCTGGGTCACCAGCGCCTTGTTCGGCACCTATCTCGCGCTCAATCCGGGCAAGGCCTCGGGTCTGCTGCCCCGCCTGCAATACTTCATCTACGTCGTAGGCGTCACCGTCATGGGCGCCTCGCTCTACCTCATGCTCGATGGCAATACGGCGCTCGTGCCCGTCGTCGCCGGCGCCTCGATCGTCACCTTCGTCGGCGTGCTGTTGTTTGCGGTCATCATCTTCATGCCCGATCGCCTCTGAACCGGCCGGCGCGCTGGAAAATCAGCGCGCCGCCTCGGCAGGCATTGCGCGAGCCACGATCCGGTCGGTCAGCGTCTTGAGATTTTTGAGCAGCGGCCGGAACGGCTCGATATCGTTACCCCGGCACATGTCCTGCTGCGCGAAGACCAGCGCATCGGCATAGACCTTCGCCTCGTCCTGCCGCATATCCACGCCGTCGATCATGACGGCGTCGAGGCAGTCAAAGGCATGCATCGCCACTTCGGTGAGCAGATGCCGGCCTGCAAGTCCGGCGAGGTCGCGCGTCGAAGCCGCCCAGCCGCAGCCTTTGGCCGCCTGCGCCGGCACCCAGTCCTGCAGCAGCGTCACAAGGGGCACGATCGCGGCCTCGATCTGCGTTTCCACGTCCGCTTTCATCGCCTTGACCGATCGGTCCGAAGCCGCATTCGCACCACTGCGATTGATGCCGCCCGGCCGCAGCGCTTCGCGCTGGAACTTGGTGCTGACGGTCACCAGCCGGCCTGTCACTGCATCAGACATCGGCATCCTCCAGCGTCGCGTCGGCCCCGGCGTCACCCTGACGCCGCTTCGGCACGCCCTCGTGTTCGTCTTCCCGGAACCGGCGGTCCGGTCCGTAATAGGTGGGACTTTCCCAGAATGGCCGTGGCCGACGGGCGATCCAGTTGATGCGGTCGTAGAGCACCACCGGCGCCACCGGTTTGGACAGCACGAAATTGGCGCCGCAATCGCGCGCCTCGTGCACGCTGATGCGCCGGGCCGTACCCATGGTGATCACCATGGGGATCGAACGCCGGATATGCCTGGTATCGAGCCGGATCGCTCGCACGAATTCGATGCCATTGGCTTGCTGCCGCTCGCGCCCCGGCGCCGGCAGGTCGGCGGCAACGATCAGGAAATCCACGTCCCGGTCGGTCAGCAACCGGGCCGCGGTCTGGGCCTCGCTCGCTTCATGCACCGCCTTGGCGCCGAAGCCGAACAGGAGGCGGCGGAATAACTCGCGATAAAGATCGCTCGGATCGGCTACCAGAAAGCCGATCTCCGACAGATTGACCGAGTCTTCCACAAACTTCAGTGCCATGCTCATGTTCGATAGAACAAAACTGCTGACACTCCCTTAAACCGCTGCGGCGATTTGAGATCGTCTGCGCGTGATTAGCGGGCGACGAACGGAAAGACTTGCCGCACCTTCTCCTCGCGCAGCCACAGCGCCACCCAGACCGCGATCCCCAGATAGATCGAAAACAGCGTGTGGCTGAACAGCGGATTGTCCACCCGCAGGTTCGCCGCCAGCGATCCACCCAGCAGACCCGTCGTCAGCACTGCGCCGAGCAGCGCCGTGCGCGGGATCAGGAACAGCACCATCACGCCGATTTCGATGGCCGCGATCAGCAGCATGTACTTGGTCGGCCAGCCCACCACCTGCATGGGCTCGATGGCCGCCTCCATCCCGAGGATTTTCGGCGTCGCCGAGGCTCCTGCCAGGAACAGCGCGATCAACACACTCAGAATCCAACCAGCAATTTTCATTCTCGTATCCCCCGGGCGCACCATGCAGCCCTTTGCCCAAGCGACGGAGACCGCACCGCCGTTTCGACAATTCTGCCAACAAAAAGCTGCAAAACGGTTCGCGATGGGATACCCCCATTGTCCCAACGAGGAGAATTCCCATGCTGCCCTGGCAAAAGCTCGGCGAGACCACCATGCCCGGCGGCGGCCCGATGACGCTGATGCAGCGGGGCAGCGAATTCTCCGTCATGTCGGGCGTCGTCACCCTGATGAACAGCCGCATGAGCAATTCCGAGGAACAGCTCGCCAAAATGTCTGCCGCCCGCCTCGGCGCGCGGCCGGCCCCACGCATCCTCATCGGCGGCCTCGGCCTCGGCTTCACCCTGCGAGAAGCTCTCAAGTGCTTTGCCGCGGACAGCGCCATAGTCGTCGCCGAACTTGTTCCCGAAATCGTCGAATGGGCCCGCGGCCCGCTCCGGCCGCTGCACGGCGACAGCCTCGACGATCCGCGCGTCAGCATCCATCTGGGCGATGTCGCCACGGCCATCGGCGGCGGCAAGCCCTTCGACGCCATCCTCCTTGATGTCGACAACGGACCCGACGGGCTCTTTCGACCCGCCAACGACCGCCTCTACGGCGCCGCGGGCCTGGCAGCGGCGCGCGCTGCCCTCACGCCCGGCGGGCATCTCGCGGTGTGGTCATCCCACCCCGATGCGCGCTTTACCAAACGCCTCAGGCAGACCGGCATGCAGGTGGACGAAATCACCGTCCGGGCGCGCAACAACGGCAAGGGCGATCGCCACACCTTGTGGTTCGCCACGCGCAGCTGACAACACGCTGACATCCGTATACATTGAAATATAATATATATTTCAGTCACTTAGCGAAACCAGACCGACATGCGCGCGTTGTTTCCGCATCACAGATGTATCGGAGACAATCCATGTCCATCGAACGCGAAACCATCATCGAACAGCCTGTGCACCGCGAAACCGTGGTGACCGGCGGCGGCAGCCCGGCCGGCCTCATCGGCGGCATCATCGCCGCCGTCGTCGCGGTGCTGCTCATCCTCTGGCTCGTCAATGGCGGCATCACCAGCGATGGCGACGCCGTCAACGTCGATCTGCCCAATGTGACGGTCACCGAATAACGCCGCCACGCATCGAAGACCCGGCGGCTTCGTCCGTCGCAAGGAGGAATTTTCCATGAACCGCATTTTCAAGGTCGCCGCAGGCGCCATCATCGCCACCACCGCCCTTACCGGCATGGCTTTCGCGCAGTCGGCTTCGGCCACCGCGACCGCCGAACTCAACATCCGCTCCGGCCCGGGGCCGCAATACGCATCCGTCGGCTTCATCGCCTCGGGTGACACCACCGTCGTCGATGGCTGCCTCCAGGGCAGCAAGTGGTGCCGCGTCAACTACAACGGCGTCGAAGGCTGGGCCTATTCCGACTACCTCACGGCCGATCTGTCCGGCGACGTGGTGGTGCTCACCGACCGCTATGCCGATGTCGGCCTCAGCACCGTCACCTATACCGATGACGGCTCGGCAGCCGGCGGCGCCGCAGTTGGCGCAGCCAGCGGCGCGGTCATCGGCGCTCTCGTCGGCGGCCCCATCGGCGCCGCCGTGGGTGGCACCATCGGCGCGGCCAGTGGCGGCACGGCCGGTGCCATCATCGACCCACCGGAAACCGCACGCACCTATGTCGCGTCCAATCCCATCGACCCGGTCTATCTCGACGGTGAAGTGGTGATCGGCGCCGGCGTGCCGGACAATGTCACCCTGCAGACCATCCCCGACTACAACTACCGCTACGTCTATATCAACGGACAGGCAGTTTTGGTGGATCCAGGCACCCGCCAGATCGTTTACGTGGTCCGGTAAGCGTTCCATCGACCTGACGCTCAGGCGTCAGATGACGTCAGGTCATGGCGACGCCGATTGCACCGATCGGCGTCGCCTCGTTTCATTTAAGGGCTTGATTATGTACTTTACCTATCAGCAGCGACAGCAGAGGCAGCGCCGGTTTCGAGCAGCCATCCTGGCTTGTCTCGGCATTCTCGTTTTTCTGCCCAAGGATCTTTCGGCAGTGAATACTGTCCTCAATGGCCTCAACCCGGTCACTTCGGTTCAGGCCACCGAAGCGTCCGACCAGCGGTAGGACACGGCATTGGGCGAGCGGGGAAAGCGCGGCCCTGGCTGACGACAAAATGGGGGGCGGGGTGCCGGCAGCCAGGGCCTCGTTCGTCGACGCATTCCAGCATGGGCGGACGCCAACGACCCAAAGCTAGCACGACCCCGCTGATGAAGCGCTTCGTCCCGCTGTAAGCGATTTGTCAGCAAGCAAGTCTTATCCTGGCTCCAATGAACCTGCGTTACGTCATCGTCGTCTGTCTAGCGCTCGCCTGCGCCGCGCCTGCGCTGGCGCAGGGAAACAGCGCCAATGCGCCCGGCCAGTCCAACGGCAACAACGGTAACGGCTCGGACAGTTCGCCCGGCAACAGCGGCAATGCTCCTGGCAATGGCGGCAGCGATAGTCCCGGCAATAGCGGCAATGCGCCCGGCCAGTCGAACAGCAATAACGGCAACGGTTCGGACAATGCCCCCGGCAACAGCGGCACTTCTCCCGGCAATAGCGGCAATGCCCCGGGTGAGGGAGGGGCGGGCAGCCCGGGCAACAGCGGCAACGCTCCCGGCCAGTCGTCGCCATCATTACCTGCCGGTGGCGGATCAGGCGGCGCGGCACCGGCCACCCCTTCGCCAATCGGATCAGCCCGACCACCGGCCTTCGTTCCGCCTGCCGCTTCGCCTCCGCAAGGGGGGCCGCCGCCGGTCAGTGCCATTACCTTGTCCGGCGATCAGGTGCGCGATGCGGTCGCGTCCCGTCAGGCCATGTCGCTTGCCGACTTCGGCGAAGCGGTCCACCAGCGCAATGGCGGCGAAATTGTCGACGCCAATCTGCTTCGGGTGCGCGGCATGCTCGTCTATGCCCTCAAGGTTCTGGACGACTCCGGCCGCTTGTCCATCCAGTATTTTTACGCACGCTCCGGCGTCTATATCGGGAGCGAATGATGCGCATCCTTCTGTGCGAAGATGACGACCAGATCGCCCAGTCCATCCAGCTTGCACTTGAAAAATCAGGCTTCACCGTGCAGGTCGAACGCGACGGCGAAGCGGCCTTGTTCCGGGGTGAAAGCGAAACATTCGACGCGGTCATCCTTGACCTCGGCCTGCCGCAGATGGATGGCCTCACCGTGTTGAAACGCTGGCGTCGGGCCAACCTCTCGATGCCGGTCCTCATTCTCACCGCCCGCGGCCAGTGGGAGGAACGGGTTGAAGGCATCGAAGCCGGTGCCGACGACTACGTCGTCAAACCCTTCCACATCATGGAAATCGTAGCGCGCCTGCGCGCCCTTATCCGTCGCGCCGGCGGACACGCCACCGCCCGCATTCCATTCGGTCCTTACGAGCTCGATACCCGCACCCAGCAGGTGACCGAAGAGGGCATGCCGCTCGATCTCAGCCCTCAGGAATACAAGCTCGTCTCCTATCTTCTTCACAATCGGGGCCGGGTGGTCTCCCAGCTCGAGATCACCGAACACCTCTATCGCCAGGACTACGAACGGGACTCCAATGCGGTCGAGGTCCTGGTGGCCCGCGTCCGCAAGCGGCTCACGCCCGATGTCATCAAGACCAGGCGCGGTTTCGGCTACATGCTCGGTGAAGGCTATTGAGCCGCGTATCCATCAAGCTCCGGCTCATGGGGCTGTCGGTTCTCTGGGTCATCGGCTCGCTCGCGGCGGCGGCCTTTGTCCTCCAATACCTGTTCGTCACCACGATGGAGCGAAGCGTTCGCGACGATCTCGAGGCCGCCATGACCCGTCTGGTCGCCTTGATCGACCTGCAGTCAGCCGATCTCGCCTTGACCGCGCCCATGCCCGACCCGCGATACGATACGCCTCTGGGCGGTCGATATTGGCAGCTGGTCGACACGCAAACGGGCGAGCGCATCAGCTCGAGATCCCTCTGGGATGTGACCTTGCCCGATGATTCCAGCGCCGACTACACGCTCGATCACTACATCGGCACACAGGATCTCCACCTGATCTATCTCAGCCGCACCATCGAGGCTGCGGGCCGGAGTCTCCGGATCTCGATCGGCGAGGACCACGAGCCGGTGCATCGCGCGGCCACGGCCTTTCAGCACGATGTCATTCGGCTGCTCATCCTTCTCGGCGCAGTCATCCTGGTGGCGGCATGGTTGCAGCTTTGGCTGGGTCTGCGTCCCCTCGACCGCGTGCGGCGAGCCGTCGATGACATCAGGCAGGGTCGGCAGTCTCGTCTGGGCGATGGCTTCCCACGCGAGGTGCAACCCTTGGTCGCCGAGGTCAATGCCCTCCTCGACGAGCGCGAAGCAAATATCCTGCGCGCCAGGGAGCGTGCCTCGGATCTGGCCCACGGTCTCAAGACCCCTCTGGCCGCCTTGCATGGAATCGCCCTGCGCGTGCGCGAAAACGGCAGCGTCTCCGAAGCTGACCTGATCGACGACCTCGCCTTCGAGATGTCGAAGCGCGTCGACTACCAGATGCGCCTCAGCGCCCTCCGGCTGCGAAAGACCGACCTTGGTGAAAGTGCCTCGCTCAATTCGGCCATCTTGCGCACCATCACCGTGCTCAAGAAAACCGGGCGTGGCGAAGGCCTGCATTGGGTAGCGGAACTGGCCAAGGACTGGCAGGTGGACATCCATCGCCAGGACCTTATCGAACTGGTCGGGATCATCCTGGAGAACGCCAGCAAATGGGCGACGACACGCGTGACCGTCAAGACCGCTCTCGCCGCGCACGGCGTCTGTCTCGAAGTCATCGACGATGGCCCGGGCATTCCGCCCGAACGACTGGCGCAACTGGGCGAACGTGGACGTCGCTTCGATGAGGCAGTTCCAGGAAACGGCCATGGCATTGCCATCGCCTACGAAATCCTGTCACTCAACAACGGACAGGTGGAGTTCAGCGCCTCCGAGAGCGGTGGACTGCGCGTCAGGATAACTCTTCCCCTTGCCGCTCAGTGAGCGAGAGCAGATCCTCTGCCGCGGTTTCCGCATTGGGCATCAGCAGGATCACGGCGCCGATACAACCGGCGATCCAGCACAGTCCGAACAAGACAAGGCTGATCATCGAGGCTTCCTTCCATATCCTGTGAGCGGGGCCGGCGAAACACGCGCGCTTCTATCCGGCCGTTGCATACCCAACTCGCCCCGGCCGGTATGGTTTCAATAAACCATTGATTAGCTTGTTATATTTCCATGTCGCGAAGTGTCAGCGTCGTGTCAGGTTCGCAACGGACATGACGAAACATCGTCGTTGCGGCACACTCTGACCATGCGCAGTGTTCTTGGCATCGATGCGGCCTGGACGCCAGGCAACCCCAGCGGCGTCGCCGTAGCCCGGGACGATGGTGCCGGCTGGCGCCTGGTCGCGGCGGCGGGCTCCTATGCCGCCTTCCACACCCTTGCCGGCAATTCGACTGAAACCCTCTTTGACGCCCATCGCCTTCTTGCCGACACGACGACCATTACCGGTGTTCCGCCCGCGCTTGTTGCCATCGATATGCCCCTCATGGCCACGCTGATCTCGGCTCGCCGGGTCAGCGACAACGCCATATCCAGCGCTTATGGCGCGCGCGGCGCGGGCACGCACAGTCCGGGCGCGTTGCGTCCGGGCCCCCTGGCCGTGGCCATGCTCGATGGCCTTACCCGTGCCGGCTACCCATTGCTGACAGCCAGTCCCGTTACCGGCCGTGGTACGCTGGAGGTCTACCCCCACCCCGCCCTGATCGAGCTGACCGGCGCCCCGCGCCGCCTGCCCTACAAGGCTCACAACCGTGGCAAATACTGGCCGCACCTGTCCCCCGCAGCCCGCCGCGCGGCGCTGCTTGCGCAGTGGCATGACATCCGGATCGCGCTCGATGCCGTCCTTCCCGGCACCACGGAAGCCCTGCCCCTGCCCGAACCTGCAGCACCCGCCGCCCGGCTCAAGAGCTTCGAGGACACGCTTGACGCCATCATCTGCGCCTGGATCGCCATCTGTGCCCTGGAGGGTCGCGCCGTCCCGTATGGCGATGCCGACAGCGCCATCTGGGTGCCGCTGCCGCCGTCGTCGGCGCTCCCCCGCTCGGACTAGCGCCCCGCGAGGTCGTCGATGACGATGTCGCAATCCTCCGGCAGGCCGGCCACGACATTGGCCGCGTTGCAGGCCGTCAGTGTTGCCTGCCGCACGTCGTCGCCCGACCGGATTTCGAACCCGTCGCCGGCGCGCGAGCGCGCGACCACCACATTACCCGGCAGGTCCGCTGCCGTTTCCGTCAGCGCCTGCACCGCCAGGTGGCTCAGCTCCGGCATGTCGGCGCTCCAGCCCTCCGGCACGATTTCCCCTATCAGCGTGCAGGCACCGTCATCGGCAGCCCGCGCCGCTTCGCAATCGGCCATTGCGCCGGCCTTGGCGGCATCGCGCGAATGCAGCCCTGACCGCATCTTGTATTCGGTCGTGCCGCCCGCTGCCGGGCGATAGGACACTACCGCGCCATAAAAATGCTGCCCCGCAGCCGCGTCCCCGATCATGGTGGCGAGCTGGGTCTGCTGGTCGGCGCTCATGTCGTTGGGCAGGAGATCCACCTGATAGCGCCGATGGTCGGGCAGCGCCGACCGGGCTTCGGCCAGTCCCACCGGCGCCGGGTCGACCGCGTCCTGCGCATCGGCCGTGGCGAGGACAAGCGGCGCCAGCATGACAACGAGGGCGACAACATTTCGCATCCGGGCACTCCCTTCATCCCAAAAGCCCACCCGACCCTGCGAATGGGGATGAAATGAGGCGCCGCCTCACGCGCCTCCCTTCTGGAAACGCTCACCACCATCTGCCTCGCCCGCTCCGGCCGCGTCGAAGGCGAGCACCGGTATTTCATTCCACGCTTGCCCATGCGTTCCGGCGGTATTTCTGCCGCCGGATGTCGGCCACACATCAGACAAGCAGGTTCAAACCTTGAACCTGTTCTCGCGGTGCCAGGCGAGAAACACCGGATGCGGCCAGTTTCGCTCGTCAGACGGCGCTATCAACCTGCCCGTACGATTGATCAATGCGTCGACGCTGTCGCGATCATTCACATGGCGTGACACCATGATGTCGTGCTGGTCACTGAAAGTGATCAGCCCCCTGTCGAACATCCAGTGCACAGTCCCCGATAGCGCCAGCCCATTCTGCACCCGGTCCGGGCCGTTCGCTTCCACCGGCCGTATATGGGCCGCCTCAACTTCGGCACGCCCACCGCCATTGATCAGTTTGAGGCCCGTGACGCAGCATCGTTCGTCATAGGCCCGCAGAATCAGGCGGCGAAACACCCTGTCCCGCACAAGCCGCGACGTCAGCCCCTCAACCCGCTGCCGTTCGGCCTCGAACGGTACCTGTGTATCCTCGCCGAATTCGGGCGCCGCGATGTCGTTGTCGAGCGCCACACCGACGCGCGGCAGCAGCGTGTCCATCTCCACCAGACCCCGATAGAGAATCCGGCTGAAATCATGCGGAGAAAGCGGTCGCACTGCCGCCTGCGCCCGCCCGGAATTTCGTCCCGCATCGTTGAGTAGGCCGGTCTCTGTCACCCCGTCCTCGACGACAAAGGGGACGGGCGAGGCAAATTCGAGATACGAGCCCGGTTCAATCAGCGCGACGTACATGCCTTGCGCCTTTGGGTCCGCAACGATCTTCTCGACCTTGGCGACAGCATAATATCCCTTGGAGCGCCGCACTTTGGTCGGCTCGTAGTAGATGATCCAGTCGCCAATGAACTTGGTCGCCCGCGACAAATACATTGCCGGAAACTGATACTGTCGCGCCGGGTCGTCCTCGTAGACCGAATCTGCCCGGTGGATGAAAACACCAAAACCCATTTTGCCCCCTGCACCCAATGCTAGGCGAACTCTGCCGACCTGACCAGGCGGCCCCTCCTCTGTCTCACCCCTCCCGCGCCTCCCGCGCCTCCCGCGCCTCCCGCGCCTCCCGCGCCTCCCGCGCCTCCCGCGCCTCCCGCGCCTCCCGCGCCGAGCAACCCTGAATTACGTCCCGATGCAACCCACCCCGTTCCCATTCCGTTCGCATCGTGCTAACAACCGTGATCCATTCCCCTGCTGACATTGCGTGACGGAGTCCCCATCTATGGGTTCATCTGTACCGCCCCTGTTGCTGACCCTCACGAGCGCGCCATGGCCCCCAAATCGACCCGCCCCGGCAAGGCCGAATTTTCCATCGACGACTTCCTCGGCGAGATCGAGAAGGCCGAGGACATCGCCGCATCCAAGCCGCTCTATGCCGAGCGCATGAAGAACAAGCGCGCCCTCGATCGCGCCGATGCCGCCGAGAAGCTGGCAGCCTCCGAGCCCAAGACCGCACTCGAAAAGCGCCGGACCACCAAGTCCAACAACGACACCGCCACCGGCATGTCGAAGAAGACCGGCAAGACCAAGATCAATTCGGTCGACCGCGTCGATTTCGATGGCATGGGTGAAGCGCCGCAGGCCGGCTTCGGCCACGTGCCGTCGAAGCCGCTGACGGCCCGCGACATTTCCCGCACCGCCGCCGCCGATCCCGAAACCCAGGCAAAGCTACGCGAAGCGCTCGACGCCTCGGTCAGGAAGAACAAGGCCAAAAAGGGCGAGGACGTGTCCGGCGCCACCACCGTCGGCGTCACCGCCACGGTGAAGGCCCTCGAGCAGATCATCCTCCATGGCCGCAAGGAAGTGGAAGGCTCCGCGCCCTGGGTGCCGCATCGCCCCGAGCGCCCCAGCAAGCGCGGCGCCAGCAAGCCCTTCCGCCTGGACACCGCCTACACGCCCGCCGGCGACCAGCCTACGGCGATCGCCGAACTCATCGAGGGCGTCAACAATGGCGAGACCGACCAGGTCCTGCTCGGTGTCACCGGCTCGGGCAAGACCTTCACCGCCGCGCAGGTCATCGCCCAGACCCAGCGCCCTGCCCTGATCCTCGCGCCCAACAAGACCCTCGCCGCCCAGCTCTATTCCGAGTTCAAGGGCTTCTTCCCCGACAATGCGGTCGAGTACTTCGTTTCCTACTACGACTACTACCAGCCCGAGGCCTACGTTCCGCGCACCGATACCTATATCGAGAAGGAATCCACCATCAACGAGCAGATCGACCGCATGCGCCACTCGGCCACGCGCGCGATCCTCGAACGCGACGACGTCATCATCGTCGCCTCGGTCAGCTGCATCTACGGCATCGGCTCGGTGGAAGACTATACCGCCATGACCATCGACGTGCAGAAGGGCGAAAAGATCGACCAGCGCCAGCTGCTCGCCAAGCTCGTCGCCCTGCAATACAAGCGCGGCGATACCGGCTTCGTGCGCGGCACCTTCCGCGTGCGCGGCGATACCGTCGAAATCTTCCCCGCCCACTACGAAGCCGCCGCCTGGCGCGTCTCGCTCTTCGGCAACGAGGTGGAGTCGATCACCGAATTCGACCCCCTCACCGGCAAGAAGAGCGCCGACCTCACCTTCATCCGCGTCTACGCCAATTCCCACCACGTGACGCCGCGCACCACGATGAACCAGGCGATCAAGCAGATCAAAGCCGAGCTCGCCGCGCGCCTCCAGGAGCTCAACGGCGCCGGCCGCTTCCTCGAAGCCCAGCGCCTCGAACAGCGCTCGCTCTTCGATCTCGAAATGATGGAAGCCACCGGCTCCTGCGCCGGCATCGAGAACTATTCGCGCTACTTCTCCGGCCGCAAGCCCGGCGAGCCGCCCCCGACCCTCTTCGAATACCTGCCCGACAACGCCCTGGTCTTCGTCGACGAAAGCCACGTCACCATCGGCCAGCTCGGCGCCATGTATCGCGGCGACCTCCGCCGCAAGGCGACCCTCGCCGAATACGGCTTCCGCCTCCCCTCCTGCATGGACAATCGCCCCCTCCGCTTCGAGGAGTGGAACGCCATGCGCCCGCAATCGGTCTATGTCTCGGCCACCCCCGGCTCCTGGGAAATGGAACAGACCGGCGGCGTCTTCGCCGAACAGGTCATCCGCCCCACCGGCCTCATCGATCCCCCGGTCGAGATCCGCCCTGCCACCCATCAGGTCGACGACGTCATCGACGAGATCCGCCAGACCATCAAGGCCGGCTACCGCACGCTCTGCACCGTCCTCACCAAGAAAATGGCCGAGGACCTCACCGAATACATGCACGAACAGGGCATCCGCGTGCGCTACATGCACTCCGATGTCGACACCATCGAGCGCATCGAGATCATCCGCGATCTCCGCCTCGGCGCCTTCGACGTGCTGGTCGGCATCAACCTCCTCCGCGAAGGCCTCGACATCCCCGAATGCGGCCTCGTCGCCATTCTCGACGCCGACAAGGAAGGCTTCCTCCGCTCCGAAACCTCCCTCATCCAGACCATCGGCCGCGCCGCGCGTAACGTCGATGGCAAGGTGATCCTCTATGCCGACAATATGACCGGCTCCATGGAACGCGCCCTGGCCGAAACCAACCGCCGCCGCGAAAAACAGATCGCCTATAACGAGGCCAACGGCATCACGCCCCAATCGGTGAAAGCCCGCATCAACGACATCATCGACTCCACCGCCGAACGCGACCACGTCACGGTTAGTATCGGCAAGGGCAAGGACGGCAAGGAAAAAACCGTCACCGGCGACAATCTCACCACTGTTATCAAGGACCTGGAACGCGAGATGCGCGAAGCGGCGACGAATCTGGAATTCGAGAAAGCCGCCCGCCTCCGCGACGAAGTCAAACGCCTGCGCGAAATGGAACTGGATACGTTGGAAGGCGAGGTCTCGTAGTCATCTCCCTCTGGGGGGAGAAGTCGGCGCGCAGCGCCGGGGGCCTTACTTCGCCCCGGCCGCCACGCGGCGAAATCGCTCCAGTGGAGCAATTTGAGTGGAGAAGGCCCCTAGAGCTACGCTCGAACGGCAGGCAAGTCTCAGGGACTAGGTCAAGCGCCTTTGCGAAATGGACTGGACACTTTTGAAGGCGAAGTGTCGTAACACCTTTCACATTCGCTAGTCCCACACCGTCCGCATTGTCCGCAGGCTGTCCGCGCCGAGGGCTTGCTAGAGGGTAAGGGGCTCGCGCCAAAGGCCTAGATGTCCATGCGTTCCAGCCGGCGGCATTGCATTGATAACGACTAGCCTGCCGGCAGACGCCACAAATGCTGCCAAGTTAGGACCGCGAGCATCGGGTAGAAAGCTATCGCCAGTATATAAAGGCCATACGATTTAAGCCGCACCCAATTGCCGATGCCCCACCGCGCCAGTGCGTTTTCCATCCACTCGTGATCTGATCGAAACTCTCTCCAGCGATCCAGTTTAAAAAGAAGATAATCGCCGTCGTGGTGATTTAATCGTGACTCACGCAAGGCAGAAGCATACTTCGCTTCAAAGGTTTCAAGTTCGGAAGGGGTAAGAGTGCCGGCCTCAATTTTTGCGAATAGAGCACCATATATTTCGCCTAGCTTAAGCCCCGAATCGTTCATTATCTGAGCTGATCCAACATGATCTCGCGCCCATTCAATTAAGCTGAATACTATTACCAGAATAGAAAGCGCGATATTTACGACATTCAACCACGTTCCAGCGTCATCTGATAACTGCGAAGCAAATGCTACCTGCACAAGGGATGTACAGATCACATACACAGATAGGAGAGCGATCGTGGTGATAGAGACGACGTTTGTTGTTTTATGCCTCTCCATTGCTACAAATCGGGTCCCCTTCGTTCGCCATAGGCGCTCGCTCAAACCCTTCCCCAATGTGGTTTCCATTGCTCCGCTCATTCACACAAGTTGATAAGTCTGCCGTCTCACTGTACCTCAAGTGAAAAAATAGGGGGACCACGATGGCTGATGCCTTGTGGAAAAAGGCGATCGAGCAGAAATCACTTGAAGCCGGCTGGCACCTTACTCGTAGCGAGCTACGTGCGGACTTCTTCAATGATTTTTATTATCAGCAAGCGTTTGCGAACTTTTTGGCACCGCAGATCAGTGAGCTACAACGGGCCTTGGCGGCTGGCACGTATTCACCGCGGCCACTGCGCGCGACACCGGTACCAAAAAGTCACCTCTCTACTCGACCAGGTTCGGTCATACCGCTTCGTGACCGTATTCTTCTATGGTCAGTAGTCAGGACCATCGCTGAGCAAGTATATTCAACATTAAATAGCAAAGTATACAGCTACAATCTGAAAGAGCACCCAAAGCAAGGCGAGCTATTCAGAGAATCGGATGTGCTTTCTTTGCCGTTCCTCAAGAAAAAGGACATATCTGCGGAGCTCGACCCCTTCGAAGCTTGGTACAATTTATGGCCTGATTTTGAGGACAGAACAAAAGAGGCCATTGGCGAAGGGTACAAATTCTTGGTTGTATCCGACATCGCAGCCTATTTTGAGAATATAAACCTAGAAATACTGTCACATCAATTGATGGTTCACCTGAAAAACGAACCAAAAATCTGCAATTTACTGCATGATATATTCCGAAACTGGACCACTCGTACGCATACTGGCACTAAGGCACAACGCGGAATTCCACAAGGCTCCGGAGTTTGTGGTTTTTTCGGCAACATCTACTTGATGCCGGTTGATGAAGCCTTCCAAGAGTTCTCAGAACAAAACTCATGCCTGTACATCCGCTATATGGATGACGTTCGCATATTCTGCAAAGATGTAACTACGGCGAGGAAGGCAGCATTCCTCCTCGAAGACGAAACTCGGGCGCTACACCTTAATTTACAGAGTGCGAAGACCAAAATTCTGGAAGAAAAACCATCAGATAAACAAATAACAAACTACTTGTTTGACGACAGAGTTGACGAGCTAGTCGCACTAAGAGAGGCGCTAGACAAGAAAGGCATTGAACCCAAAAATTTGAAGTTGAGGCTGTCGGAAATTTCAAGGAAGACGCCGGCTAACCCGGAATC
Organism: Devosia lucknowensis; assembly: GCF_900177655.1. NCBI lineage: Bacteria > Pseudomonadati > Pseudomonadota > Alphaproteobacteria > Hyphomicrobiales > Devosiaceae > Devosia > Devosia lucknowensis. The sequence goes on from NZ_FXWK01000001.1 coordinate 1,935,126, forward strand.
CAAGAAGCTTCATCGGGTAAAAGGTCCGACCAACAACCTCACCGACCGAGCACTACGACTTTGGATGAATCTCTGCATAGAGTCCGATGATCCAACATATATTGAAACGCTACTTCAACACATTCGAACAAATCCAGACCAGAGAATTTCTCGAATTTTCTTAAACACATGCAAGACTTTTCCCAGACACAGCAAGTTGGGAAATAACATCGTTAGCTTTTTGAACAGTGAGGCAAACATACACCTGCAGCAGGAAGCAGAATTATTACGCGCGGCGCGATATCTCAGCGCTGTTCCAGACGACCTATGGAAGCGAGCACTTTCCCACGTTCGCGTTGGAACGAAGGATTTCGGCCTGAGATCACAGTCTCTGCTACTGCTAGGAATGCGTAGTCATAGCAATTCAGTGTTGGACCTCGCAAGGAGAAAGCTATCAGACGAGAAGGACATCATCGTTCAACCGTATTATATGGCGGTGTTGGGCCAACTTGATGGTGAAGATCGACAGGATATCTCGCAGTCGTTTCTCAGAAGTGCAAACCAACATTGCCACGAATTTGGAATTCTACTCACCGACCTTGATAGCAATATCGGTGTGCTTAAAGGATGGTTAGATTTTGTTATGCGGAACGACGACAGAATTTGCGACTGGCAGGGTGTGCTGTGGTATTTGGCAGGTTCGCAAAATGCAGAGACCACAGCAGAAGTGCATTTCCGTATTGTCCAGAGGTTGAAGAGTGCAGGAGGTCGTACAATGCTCCGCGTGCGCCTGGCAGCCATCCGAAATAAGTTGTCAGCCCGATTTGCCTAGGGATTTTCGACTTGGCAAACTGATGGGAACAATAAGAACCCTTCATTGGACACCCCGACCGTCCGGCACCACACTCCCCTTATGACATCAGCGCTTCTCTCCAACGGCGGCCCGCCGCTCGATTATGATGACAGATACACCCCGCCCTGGGGCAGGAATGGCATTGGCCGCTATTTCGAATGGCTTCGGAGCCGTTCCGCATAGCGGATGAAAAGCTCCGGTGGAGCTTTTCAAGGCAGAGAAGGCCGTGAGGCCTTTGGCCGAATGGCGGGATGGCGGCGAAGAAGAAGGCCTTCGACGCGCCCTGTGACATCGCAAAACTCCGCGCCCAGCGCCCTTCGCATGGGAAGCGACGCGGGATTTCCCCCTCCACGAAAACGCCGCTGCAAAGGAATTCGGGGCGTCCGGGGATGAAGCCGGACGCCCCGAGGGACCGTCAGCACGCGGGGGGCGATGGTGCTGCCGGAAGGCGGAATGGGATCGCTAGTTTTTCTTGAGCTGGCCGGGGGCGCTGTTCCTGGCCGGGCCGTCCTGCTGGCCGGGAGCGAAATCGCGGGCCGGACCATCCTGCTGCCCCGGCGCAAAGGAGCGGGCGCTGTTGCCGTCGCCGACGATGAGTTCGACCGCCAGCAGCAGGGCGGGCGAGGTGACGATGGCACGGCAGCCGGTGCCGAGCCTGCTGTCCTCTATGCCGCACACATCGGCAGCAATGGCGCGCGACACCGTGACCCTGGCGGGCAAATCGGTCGGCGCGATGCCCAGCTCTGTCGCGAGCCTTGCGCCGATATAACTGAGGTCGACAGCGACACTGTCCTGCGCCAGGGCGGCGGGTGCAGTCATCAATGTGGCGGCCAGCGCCAGGACGGACAGGCTACGCATGGATCATCTCCGGGACGGAAAGCCCTCGCCCCAACAACCCGCGACCGAACCGATAGTTCCGCATAAACCATTGATTTTATTGTTATAATTCAATGATTGTGCCCGTCAGCAAATTGTCAGCTGCCCGCGCGCGCAAAAAAATATCCCCGCTGCCAGAACCTTGGCTATTGTTCTCCCATCCCCGCCAGTTACGCGGTCCCGACGCAGGGTCGGGCGGGGAGGATCGGATGGAGAGGGCGCTCTCCTGCGTGGGTAGAAAACTTCGGTGCCTTCAGGCGCCGGCCGAACCGGTTCCGCCGAAAGCGGAGCGGGCGCCAGCCGGGCCATATCAAGGGCGGCATCGATGCGCCGGCAGCCGGACCCCAAAGGTACCGCCTGTGTTCCGGGCCCCCTAAGCAAGCCGATGCCGTGACGGGCGGCCCTTGGCTCCCCTCTGTTCTACCAGGCTTGAGTCAAAGGCCGCCCGTTACCCGTGAACCCGATCAACGTTCCGTTGATCCGAGCAGGGTTCGCCCAAAGCGCAAGCCGCATGGCCGGGCGCGGTTTCTGCGCGCTCCCCTGTCCGCTTATCCCCGCCCCTGCCCGCAGGGCGCACACTGCGGGAAATCGCGAGGACACCATGACCGACCTGCCCCATCTCGGCCCGAAAGCCATCGACGCGTACAACCGCTTCGCCAAGGAGCTCGCCGCCTTCAACTATGCGCTGCGCTTTGCCAAACCATCCGGGCCGGTCGACAGCCACACGCTGTTCACGCTCAACGGGCTGATCATGGTGGCGCGGCGGCTGTTCCGGCGCCACCCCGACCTGCCGCGCTTTTTCCCGGTCGATACGCAGGGTCCGATGACCCAGGCCGATCTCGTCATCACCGTCGCCCGCCTCACCGCGGCGAGCCTCCACTTCGAGGACCGCTATGCCCATCTCAAGATGGGTGCACCGCGACCGAAGCGATGAAAGACCGCAGCCGGCGGCATTGAACCCGACCCGGTTCTGCATCATTGAAGCATGAGACAGTAAGAGGAGGCCCCCATGCGCGCCCTTGCAGCCCTTTCCCTCGCGGCCCTTGCCGCCGTGGCCCTGGCCGGACCGGCCCAGGCCATCACCATCACCGCCCGCGTCTCGGGCGGCAATATCGCCGTCCATTCCGGTCCCGACGATCGCTACGCCGTGGTCGGCTATGTCAGGGACGGACAGGAAATTCCCGTCGACCAGTGCACCCAGGTCGACAGCGACAGCAATCGCGGCTCGTGGATCGGCGATGCCGGACACACGCTCTGGCCGGCCAATGCCACCCAGTGGTGCCGCATTCCCGACTATGGCTGGGTCAACCGCTCCTACCTCGTCGGCCGCGGCCTCGTGAACGTCACCCCGCCCGATTTCCTCGGGCCCGGCTGGTAAGCCGGGCCGTGGTCCGATGGCCTACAGCCAGCCGCCCAGCTCGCGACGCACCATAGACTCGAGGAAGTCCATGCCGCCGGGCGAGGCGTTGAGGCACGGGATATAGGCGAACTTTTCCCCGCCCGCTTCCATGAACGTATCCTTCCCGCCCATGGCGATTTCCTCGAGCGTCTCGATGCAGTCGGCATGGAAGGCCGGCGCCAGGATCGCCACTTTCTTCACGCCCCTGCCCGGCAGCGCTTCCAGCGTCTTGTCGGTATAGGGCTGCAGCCATTCGGTGGGTCCGAAACGGCTCTGGAACGTGACCATCAGGCGGTCCTTGTCCCAGCCCAGATACTCGCGCACCAGTCGCGTGGTCTTGAAGCACTGGCAGTGGTAGGGGTCGCCCTTCTGCAGGTACTCCACCGGCATGCCGTGGTAGGAGGTGATCACCAGGTCCGGCTCGAAATCGAGCTTGGCGACGCCCTCGCGGATCGAGTCGCCGAGCGCCCTGATGTAGTCGGGGCTGTCGAAATAGGCCGGTGCCGTGCGCACCGCGGGCTGCCAGCGCATGGTCTTGAGCGCGTCGAAGGCCTTGTCGTTGGCGGTTGCGGTCGTCGTGGCCGAATACTGCGGATAGAGCGGCACCAGCAGGATCTTCTGGCAACCTGCCTTCTGCATTTTCTCCAGCACCGACTGGGTCGAGGGATTGCCGTAGCGCATGGCGAATTCCACCATGATATCCTCGCCTGCAAGGCGCTGTGCTAGGTTCTCCGTCTGCTCGCGCGTGATGACGCGCAGGGGGCTTTCGTTCTTCTCCTTGTCCCAGATCTGCGCATAGGCATGGCCGCTCTTCTGCGGCCGGAAGCTGAGGATGACGAGGTTGAGAATCGGCCACCACAGGAACTTGTTGGTCTCGATCACGCGCGGATCGGAGAGGAATTCCTTGAGATAGCGCCGGACGCTCCAGTAGTCGGTGCCGTCAGGCGTACCCAGATTGAGCAGCAGCACCCCGATCTTCTGCTGCGGCACGGGCGGATGGTTGGGAGGCAGGTGGTTCGACATCGGGGCCAGTTTGGAAAGGTTCCAGAATTGCCCGCACCATACCGTTTTGCGCCCCGACCGCAAGGCGGCGATGGGTCGCGCTAGAGACTGGCCACCAGCAGCAGCACGCCGAAGCCGAGCACCGCCAGTGCGCCGATCAGCTCGGCCCACCACACGATATGCCCGGCCAGCGCACTGTCGGCGCCACCGATGCGCCCGGCAAGGCCCTTGGCCATGACCGCGAGCGTGGCGAGGCTCGCCACCGTGATCGCGGTCCCGAGGCTCATCAGCAGTACCGAGACGACGCCCGCTGCAAGGAGCCCCTGCGACAGCGCGAAGACCAGCACCACCAGCGCTCCCGAACAGGGTCGCAAGCCCACGGCCAGGACCACGCCCAACTGCTCCCGCCAGGAGCCACGGATATCCCCGGGCCCGATCGCGTGGTGCATATGATCGTGGTCATGGTGGTGGTCATGGTGATGATCGCCATCGTGGTGGTGATCGTGATCATGATCATGATGCGCGTGGTGACCGTGGCTGTGCCCCAGCCCGAACACCTTGCGCACCACCAGCCACAGGCCCAGCAGGGCCACAAGGCCATAAGACACCACACCCACCCAATGCGCTGCTTCGCCCAGCGCCGTGCTGGTGAGATTGAGGATGCCCGCCAGCACCAGCACGAACCCGATGGCCACCAGCGCCTGCAGCAGCGCGCTGAGCCCGCTGAGCACGATGCCCCGTCGCAGCTGGCTTTCATTGGCCAGCACATAGGACGAGATGACCACCTTGCCATGCCCCGGTCCGGCGGCATGGAACACGCCGTAGAGGAAGCTCAGCCCACCGAGCACCCAGAACGCAGTCCAGTCCGTGCGCAACGCATCGAGCGATGCCGTCAGGGCGGCGTAAAAATCGCGCTGCTGGTTCTGCAGCCAGCCGAAAAAGCCGGTGCGCGGCAGGTTGAGTCCCACTTCCGGCGGGGGGCCGCCAAAGGGCATTGCCGGTCGCGCCGCCGCGACATCGGTTACCGCCTCCATGGCCGTCTGCGGCACGGCCGCGGCGCCGCACGACACCACGGTCAGCCCCTGCGTTCCGCGCATCGCCGCCGCCAGATCCGGTGGCAGTTCAAGCACTTCCGGGCCCAGGGCATAGAGCCTTTCCTCGACATCGCGCGCCATCGGCACCGGCGGTTCGAGCCGCACCACGCACCCCTCCGGCGCATTCTCGAGCGTCACGTCGCTGACATCGTCGGTAGTGATGGCGACGTAGTATTCCGGATCATAGACGCCCAGCTCGAACCGTTCACCTGCGGCCTGCGGCGTCACGGCATCGATAGAAAAATCGAGGGTCACGCGATTGTCGTCGTAGACCATGCGCTGGTCGCCGACCGCCTGGAACGCCATGCCATCGCCGGCATAGGTATAGAAACCGAAATCGGCGAGGCCGAGCATGTTCTCGTCGGCCAGTTCCTGCATTTCGTCCGAAGTCACTTCACCGTCGCCGTTGGCGTCGAGCCCCTGCACCATCCACACTGAAAAGGCCGTGTCGAACGTCCAGCTGTGGTGCAGTCGCGCCACCCGACCGGCATTGTCGAAACCAATTGTGGTCTTGGCATCGATCATGATGTGCGGATGGGCCTGTGCAGGCTGCGCCACACCCAGCACGACGAGCATCGCACCGATCGATGGCAGTAAAGTCAGCTTCAAGTGGGGCCCCGGAATAGTCGTTAGTGCACGGGGTGGATGGCGAACCATTCCACCAGATGATCGATCAGCGCGCGCACCTTGCCGGCAAGATGCCGCCGGTGCGGGTAGACCGCCTGCAGCGTCTGGCCGGTTGGCAGATAGTCGGCCAGCACCGGCACCAACTCGCCCGATTGCACTGCGGGTTCAGCCAGGTACGACGGCAATACGACGAAACCGAGACCCATAATCGCCGCCTTGCGCGCAGCCAGGGGCGAATTGACGCGGACCGGCCCGCTCACCGGCACGGAAATGGTCTTGCCATCCTCGGTGAAGCGCCAGTTCGATTGTCCCTGCAGATTGACGTCCACGATACATGGCAGGTGTCGCAGGTCTTCCGGATGGGTTGGAGTGCCGACCCGCTTGATGAAATCCGGAGACGCCCCCATCACCACATGCATGTCGGCGATCTTGCGGGCAATCAGCGAAGAGTCCGCCAGCGTCGAGATGCGGAGCGCCACGTCTATGCCTTCGTCGACCAGGTCGACGTAGCGATCCTCGAGACGCAGGTCCAGCGTCACCTTGGGGAACTTCGACAGGTAGGCGAAAATCGCCGGCGCCAGCGTGCTTTCGCCGAAATTACGTGGCGCCGACACCCGCAGCAGGCCGCGCGGCTCCGCCGTCTGGTCGGCAATGGTCGCGTCGAGATCGTCGAGCTGCTGCAGGAGGCCCGAGGCCTCGCGGTAATAGGCTTCGCCTGCCTCGGTCAGGCTGAGCCGTCGTGTCGTCCGGTTCATCAGCCGCACGCCGAGATAATCCTCGAGATCGGTGACGTACTTGCTGAGCAGCGCCTTGGAACGCCCATACTGTCGGGCCGCAGCCGAAAAGCCGCCGGAATCGAAGACCTGCACGAAGGCGCGAATACGGGAGAGATCCTGCGTCATGGAGGTCCGTTCGGTCAGAGACGAGCAATCGACGCATAACTCATCTGCATCCGGTGAACAATAACGGCCCTTGGTCGTTTGCCGATTAACGATAGGATGCAAGGCCAATCGACGGCGCCAAGGAGTTCGGACTATTTTCCCGCCTATGTCCAGACCCTCATCTCGTTCCGCGCTCTATCGGCTCATCGAAGCCGGCCAACTTGCGCACAAGGCACTGCTGGTGCCGGTTCTCGAGAAGGGTCTCGAACCCGGAGACGATGCGATCCTCTTCGTTCTCGGCCGCGCTGGCACCACCGAAAGGGACCTTGCCGACGAACTCGGAATGACTCCGGATTTGCTGTCCGGGCGCCTGGAACGGCTTGCCAGTCGCGATTTCATCACCCGGCAGGCCGTTGGCCCCGAACTCGAGCCAGGCATTGCCCTCACGGAGCGCGGCGTGCGCATCCGGAACAGTCTTGCCGATCACTGGTCGCAGCTCGAGGAAGCCCTGCTGGGCGAGCTCAAGTCCAAGCAACGCAAGAAATTCGCCGAAGCGCTTGGGCGATTTGTCGATCTTCTGCGTTTCTAGCGCAGATGCCGCCTGCCTAAACGAACCGTTCAGCTTGGGTTCATCCGCAATAGGCTTTTCTGTGGGCAAGGCGTCAATGCCACTTACAGGGAAAGGATACTTGCCATGGCCCTCAAGAACAAACTGATTGCAGCCGGTCTTGCCGCTGCCGCCATCATGGTCACCACTGCCGCGGCCTCGGCCGCTCCGGCAGTCGCGACCAGCAACGTCAACGTTCGCTCCGGTCCCGGCACCGGCTTCGCCGTCGTCGACGCCCTGCGCCGCGGCGAGCGGGTCGATGTCCAGTACTGTCGCGGCAGCTGGTGCTACGTCCAGAAGGCAGGCCCGGATGGCTGGGTCTCCTCGAGCTATCTGAGCAGCGGCCGTCCGAGCTGGAATGACGACTGGGGCTGGGATGATGGCGGCTGGAACAATCCGCGTCCGCCGCGCCCGCCGCACTGGAATCCGCGTCCCCCGCGTCCGCCTCACTGGAACCCGCGCCCGCCGCGCCCGCAGCCGGTCTACCCGAGCAATCCGAGCGCCAGCATGTGCTTCAACGGCCCCAACGGCTACTTCTGCATGGGCACCTGATACGCCCGGAGTGATCTACAGCGCCGCCCCCACCAGGGCGGCGCAATCGTTTTGGGCGTCTGGCGATGTCGGCGTCAGGGCCCTATTCCACCATGAGCCGGTCGATATCCACGCCGCGCTTCTCGAGTGGCGCCCGCATGCGGCGGCCCAGATATTCGTTGATCCCATAGGTCACGATGGCGCCGATCGCGGCGACGATGCCGAAGCTCAGCCATCCCTCCTGGCTGCCGGCAACGGCGGCGCCCAACACGCTGGCCACGCCGCAGCCGAGCACGATCCAGCCCTTGCGCTGTTCGGCGATTTTGAGATTGCGGGCACCCGAATGTAGCAGGTCGCGCAGCTCCAAGTCGGTCATGGCGGCGAGATCAGGGTTGCGGCGTTCCCTGCGGATGGTCTCGATATAGGCATCGACACGCCGCATGGTCATCGCCTCGCGCTGGCTGCTCTGCCGCTTGTGCGTCATCATCGTCCAGCCGCCGCCTACGAGCAGCAGAACCAGCGCGATCTCGATCAGCCAGATCATCCTGTCCCTCCATTGTCAGCACACACATGCCCTTTGAGGTCGGTGACTTCAAGACCGCTATTCGACGGCTGGCCGGGCCTCGTCCGCAACCTTGGTGACATGCCGAGCACGCTCGCGCGCCATCACGACGAGGCCTGCGGCCACGATCACCGCGGCGCCAAGCAGCGAGATCGGATCGATCCATTGCCCAAAGACAACGATCGACAGAACGATGGCCCAGGGCAGCGAGAAGTAATTAAAGGGCTGTAGAACGCTCGCCGGTGCCTTGGTCAAAGCCACGGTCATCAACCCGTGACCCGCACAGGTGGTCACCATCACCACCGCGGTCAGGGCAAAATCGGGCCAGCTCATCGGCTGCCAGAAGAAGATGCCGACGCCACCTGACAGCACGAGGCCTACCAGCGCGGCGTAGGTCATGCTCGTGGCAGGACTGTCTATGGCGCCGACCTTGCGGGTGATGACGATATAGAGCGCATAAAGCGTGGCCGAGGCGAGTGCGAACCCGACGCCCCAGGTGATCGGTACGCCACCGGGCCGCATGATGATGAGCGCGCCGACAAATCCTGCACCGACCGCCGCAAAGCGAAACAGACCGACCTTCTCGCCCAGGATGGGGATAGCGAAGACCGTCACCAGCAGCGGATAGACGATGACGATGGCCTGCAGCTCCCCCAGTGGTACCGACTGCAGGGCCAGGGCGAAAAACCAGATATCGGCCATCAGCAGGACGCCGCGCAAGATTTGCCACTTTGGCGCGCGCGACCGCAAGGCCTGGCGCAGCGGCGCCTGTCGCGCCACCAGGAACAGGGCGAAGGCTGCAAAGGCCCAGTACCGCATCATGGTGATCTGGAACGGCGAATAGTCCTGCATCACCAATTTTGCCACGGCATCCTGAATGCCGAACACGCCTATGGTGATAAGCGTCAGGACGATCCCGCGTCCGACCTGGTCGGCACGGTCAGGCTGCAACGGAGAAGACATCAACGAACTCGAATCGAAATACCTGGCGGCGACGATGTTTAAAGGCTTCTGGAGCCTAGTTTACGCGCAGACATTCCGCCATTGCAGACTTCGAACAGCGCCTTGGGGGCGATGTTGCATTGCCATCGGTCCTGCTGCCACGGAATGACCAAGCAGAGCACCATAAGCCGCGCCAATCCCCGGGGAGCCGGATTGAAGCCGCCCCCTGTTCCGGCCTATGGTCTGCGCAATGTCCAGTTCGAAACCGTCTTCGCCGAATCATCCTTCCTCAGTGGCCCTGGTCACTGGCGCCGGCGATCGCATCGGGGCCGCCATCGCCTTTGCGCTGGCCCGTTCGGGGCACGGCGTCATCATCCACTACCGGTCGGATCCTGAAAACGCCAAGGCGCTGCGCAAGCGCATCCGTGACGAGGGCGGCTCCGCCGAGATCCTGCGCGCCGACCTGGGTAAGCGCGCGCAGCGCCAGGCATTGATCGAACGCGCCGCCAGCCTGCTCGGCCCCCTGACCGTCCTGGTCAACAATGCGTCAACCTTCGAGCCCGACAGCGCCCGCGATGTTGACGAAGCCATGTGGGATGCCCATTTCGCTGTACATGCCGAGGCCCCAGTCTTTCTCGCCCGCGATTTCGCCGCGCAGCTTCCCGCCGGCGTCGAGGGCAATATCGTCAACATCGTCGACGAGCGTGTCCTCAATCCCAGCCCTGCCTATTTCAGCTACTATCTCTCCAAGGCTGTTCTCTGGACCGCTACCCAGACCTTGGCGCAGTCGCTCGCACCGGCCATTCGCGTCAATGCGATCGGCCCCGGCCCGGTCCTGCCGCATGCCCGACAGAGCCAGGCCGAGTTCGACAAATCCGTCGAGAGCTTGCCGCTGCAACGCCACGCCGGCCCGGAAGCCATCGCCCAGGGCGTTCTCAACATTCTGTCCATGCCGTCCTTCACCGGCCAGATGCTGGCGCTCGATGGCGGCCAGCATCTGGCCTGGTCTGCCCGACGCGCGCCCACCCCTCGATCATGACTGACACGCCCACGACGCCCCAACCTTCCGGCCCGGAGGTGATCCGCGCCTTTGTCCGCACGCTGCCGGCAGCGCCCGGTGTCTATCGCATGCTCGATGCCGATGGGGGCGTCATCTATGTGGGCAAGGCACGCTCGCTGAAATCGCGCGTCACCAACTATACGCGTCCCGAAGGTCTGCCCGTCCGCATTCAGCGCATGATCGCGGCAACGGTCAGTATGGAATTCGTGCGCACCGAAACAGAGTCCGAGGCTCTGCTTCTCGAAGCCAATCTCATCAAGCGCCTGAAGCCCCGCTTCAACGTGCTGCTGCGCGACGACAAGAGCTTCCCCTACATCCTGATTTCCACCGACCACGAAGCACCCGAGCTCACCAAGCATCGCGGCTCGCGTCGCCGCAAGGGCCACTATTTCGGTCCCTTTGCCTCCGCCGTCGCAGTCAGCCGCACCATTGCCAGCCTGCAGAAGGCCTTCCTCCTGCGCAATTGCTCGGACAGTTTCTATGCCGCGCGGACCCGGCCGTGCCTTCAATATCAGATCAAGCGCTGCGCAGGCCCATGCACCCGCGAGATCAGCCTCGAGGGCTATGCCGAACTCGTCGAAGACGCCCGGCAATTCCTCTCCGGCAAGTCCGACGCAGTGCGCAATCACCTTCAGGCCGACATGAACAAGGCCGCCGAGGACCTGGATTTCGAACGCGCCGCCCTTATCCGCGACCGTCTCTCCGCCTTGGCGCTCGTGCAGTCGCAGGGCGACGCCACGGCCCGCTCGGTCGAAGAGGCCGACGTCTTCGCCATCCATCACGAGGGCGGTCAGTTCTGCGTCCAGGTGTTCTTCTTCCGCGCCTTCCAGAACTGGGGCAATCATGCCTTCCGCCCTAAGGCCGACGACAGCCTCACCGATGCCGAAGTGCTGGAGGCATTCATCGTGCAGTTCTACGAGGACCGCACCCCGCCGCGTCTCGTGCTCCTCAGCCACGAGATGACCGAGCCGGCGCTGATCGAGGAGGCTCTTTCCACCCGCGCCGGTCGCAAGGTCCGCCTCGAAATCCCCCAGCGCGGCGAAAAGCGCGATCTCGTCAATCACGCGCTCAACAATGCCCGCGAGGCGCTCGGCCGCCAGCTCGCCGAGGGCGCATCCAACCGCACCCTGCTCGAAGGCGTTGCCAACTGCTTTGGCCTCGATGACATCCCGCGCCGCATCGAGGTCTACGACAACTCCCACATTTCGGGGACCAACATGGTCGGCGCCATGGTGGTCGCGGGCGAGGAGGGCTTCTCCAAGAAGCACTACCGCACCTTCAACATCAAATCCGACATCTCCGCCGGTGACGACTTCGGCATGATGCGCGAAGTGCTCACCCGCCGCTTCGCCCGCCTCGCCGCCGAAAGCGAGACCGATGCCGAGGATGACCAGACCGGCATGCCCGACTGGCCCGACGTCGTCTTCATCGATGGCGGCGCAGGCCAGCTCAATGCGGTGCGCGAGGTCATCGCCGGGCTGAACCTCCAGAAGGAAGTGACCTTCATCGGCATCGCCAAGGGCGAGGAACGCGATGCGGGCCGGGAGAAATTCTTCATGGAGGGCAAGGACGCCTTCATGCTGCCCCACCGCGATCCGGTGCTCTACTATGTGCAGCGCCTGCGCGACGAGGCGCACCGCTTTGCCATCGGCACCCACCGCGCCAAGCGCAAGAAGGACGTGGTGAAGAACCCGCTCGACGAGATCGAGGGCATCGGGCCCACCCGCAAGCGCGCCCTTCTCAACCACTTCGGTTCCGCCAAGGCCGTAGCCCGCGCCTCGCTGTCCGATCTCGAATCCGTGCCCACCATTTCCAAAGCGATGGCCCAGCTGGTCTACGACCATTTCAACCGGACGTAGCATCTTCCATTTCTGGTGGAGATGAACGACGCCACATACGATGCTGCCGGAAGAGGGGAATGTCTGGGCGCACGCGAATTCAGCGCCCGCTGTCGAAATTCCCAGTCGCCGCTCGTCGCCCTTGCACCAACACCGGAGCATCCCATGAAATTCCTCACCATGGTCAAGACCCTCAATCCCGAAACCGCTGGTTTCCCCTCGCCTGCCCTGATGCAGGCCATCGTTCAGCTCGGCATGGAAGCTGGCGCCAAGATGACCGAGACCGGCGGCATGGCGCTGGCCGGCACCGTCACCACCCGCAAGGGCCAGATGGTCGTCGACGGTCCCTTCGCCGAGTCCAAGGAACTGGTCGGCGGTTACGCCATCTACGAGCTCGAAACCGAAGCCGAGATCGTCGACTGGACCGAGCGTTTTGTGGCGCTCCACCGGGAGCACTGGCCTGAATGGGATGGCGAAGTGACCATCCTGCATCTGCAGACCTTCAATATGGCCGGCTGACCCAGCTCGCCCCATTCATGCCGAAGTCCCGCGCATTCTGGCGCCATCGACAATTGTTCAATGGATACCGGAATGCGTTTTGCCCTGCCCCTCGCTCTCCTTCTGGCCATGCCTGTGGCCGCCCACGCCCAGACTGCCGAAACCCAGGATGCCGACGAAGTCGTCATCGAAGGCGTCAGCCTGTCGCGCGACATTCCCTGCGAGGGACAGAACATCGGCATCTATGGCGCCGATAACCGCATCCACCTGACCGGCAATTGCGGCAAGGTCATTGTGCACGGCGATGGCCACGAAGTCTCCATCGAGAAGGCCGTCGAACTGGCCGTCTCCGGCGCCGGCCACGTCGTCAATGCCGGTCACCTTGCCAAGCTTGTCGTCGACACCGCCGGCAATACCGTCAACGCGACCATGGCATCCGACGGAGCCGATGCGCAGGTGGAGATCGCGGGCGCCGAACAGGTTCTCAACCTCGATCTGGCCTCGGCCACCGACATCTCGATCAACGGCACCGAGCAGGTGCTCAACTGGTCGCTTGCCGACGGCGCCCCCGAACCGCGCATCGACATGGGCGGCATCGACAACGCCGCCAATCGCATCGACTGATGGAGAGAATCGGCTAGCTTCCCTCCCTGAGGGGAGCCAGCCATGTCACCGATCATTTCCGCCTCTGGCGTCGGCAAGACCTTCCGCCAGCTCAAGCGCCTGTCTGGCCTGCGCGGAGCCATCAAGAGCCTGGTGTCGCGCGACTATCTCGATATCCGCGCCGTCGATGGCATCTCCTTCTCCATCGAGCCGGGCGAAGCGGTGGGCTATCTCGGTCCCAATGGCGCCGGCAAATCGACCATGATCAAGATGATGACCGGCATTCTGACGCCCAGTGCCGGCCATCTCAGCGTGCTCGGCCGCGCCCCGCATGCCAACCGCATGGCCAACGCGCGCGAGATCGGCGTCGTGTTCGGCCAGCGCAGCCAGCTCTGGTGGGATCTGCCGGTCCACGACAGCTTCGCGCTCAACCGCCACATCTACGATATCCCCGAGGTGCGCTTCGACGACAACCTCGCCTTTCTCACCCGCATGCTCGACATGGCCGGCTTTGTCGATCGCCCCGTGCGCCAGTTGAGCCTCGGCCAGCGCATGCGTGCCGAGATCGCTTTGGCCCTGCTGCACGATCCGAAGATCCTTTTTCTCGACGAGCCCACCATCGGTCTCGACGTCGTCGCCAAGGACGTGGTCCGCAAGTTCCTGTCCGAAATCAACCGCCAGCGCGGCACCACCATCATCCTCACCACCCACGACCTCGTGGACATCGAGGAAATCTGCCCCCGCCTCATCATGGTCGACGATGGCAAGCTGCTCTTCGATGGAGCGCTTGGGGATCTTCGCGCCAGCCTCGGATCGCGCCGCCGCCTGACACTCGAATTCGCGACTGACCCCGGTCCCCTCGCCCTCACCTCGGCAACCCTTGCCCGCGATGACGGCGCCGCCAAGCACTATGTCCTCGAGAACGAGGCCACCTCCATCATCGATGTTCTCAACGAAGTTGGCCGTGGACACGGCCTCAAGGACGTCAAGCTCGAGGAGCCCGATATCGAGGAGGTGATCCGCACCTTCTACCAGAACAAGACCCGGCTGGCGGGAGTCGGGGCATGAGGGCCTCTGCCTACCCGGCCTTCACCACCACCGCTTTCCTCTCTCGCCTCGCCTATCGCAACGAGGTTTGGTCCGGGCTCTTCGGAGAACTCGTCACCACTTTCGCCTATATCGCCGTCTGGACCGCGGGCCTCGCCGCCGTCGGCAGCGTCGATGGCGTCACCCTCCCCGAAATGATCACCTATGTGCTGATCGCCGGCCCCTTGCTCAACTGGAACACCACGCGTTTCATCCGCGAAGTCGGCGGCGCGGTGCGCACCGGCGATGTCACTGTGTTTCTGCTCAAGCCGTTGCACTATCCTGCCTTGCTGATGTCCAACCAGCTGGGCAGCTATGCCTTCGATTTCCTGGCCATATTCCTGCCCGTTGCTCTCATCGTGGGCGTCAGCTTCGGCCTTCTGCCCCCGGCGAGCATGGGCCATGGCATCCTCTTTTTGGGCTACTGGATCGTCTCGTGGCTGATGCTGTTCATGATCGCCACCTGCGTCAGTCTCCTGGCCTTTTGGATCCTCACCGCCTTTGCACTCGACTGGTTCCTGCGCGGCATCATGGCCGTCGCCTCCGGCGGGGTCATCCCGCTTTGGTTCATGCCCTCAGCCATCGCCAATATCCTGGGCTACCTCCCCTTCGCCTGGGTCAGCTACTACCCGGCAGCGGTATATCTGGGGAAGCTCGACCTGGCCTCTGCCGGCCTTCACCTGCTGATCGGGGGCGCCTGGCTTCTGGCCATGACCGGTTTCGTCGCCTGGCTCTGGTCCCGGGCCCGCCACCGTCTCATCGTACAGGGAGGTTGAGGCGATGCTGGCAACGCTCCGGGTTCTCCCCCACCTCGTCTCCATCCACATCCGCACCCACATGCAATATCGCGGTGCGCTCGTGCTGGCCTGGTTCGCGCAGGCCGTTGGTTATGCCGGCACCTACGCGGCCATTGCCCTCATCATCACCCGCTTCGAAAACCTCGGCGGCTGGACCTGGCCGCAGATGGCGCTGCTTCTCGCCATCCACCTGCTCGCCTACGCGCTGGGCGCGTCGCTGAGCTTTGTGCAGTTCCGCGACATGGAGGAAAAGGTTCGTCTGGGCACCTTCGACGCGCTGCTGACCAAGCCGATCAGCCCCTGGGTGTTTCTGGCCTTTTCCGGCCTCAATATCGAATATGGCGGACACATCGCGCTGGCCATCGGTCTCATGATCTGGGCCCTCATGAACCTCTCCATCGACTGGTCGGTCGGCACAGCCATCTATTTCGGAGCGGCCATCGTCAGTTCGGCCATGCTCACGGCTTCGATCCTCACCATGATCGGCGCCACTGCCATCGTCTGGGTGCGGTCGCGCCACTTGTTCGCGATCTATTTCGGCTTCTGGGAACTGGCGCGCTATCCGCTCAACATCTTCCCGCTGCCGCTGCAGGCGCTCATGCTCACCTTCGCCCCGCTGGCTTTCCTTGCCTATATTCCCGCGGCGGTTCTGCTCGGCAAACCCGTGCCGATCCTGGACGATCTTGCGCCCGTCGCTACCCTCATTGCAGGACCTGTCGCCGCCCTGATTGCGTCCACCCACTGGCGCTGGAGCATTCGCAACTATCAGGGCGCGGGTGGCTAGATCACCTTTTGTCGTACCGGCAACTTCCGCGCCCGCCACCCGTTACGCTGCCAGCAAACGGAGTGTCCCATGAGCGACGAAAAAGAGAACATCCTTCCTCCCAACGAGGCCGCAGACCGTATCTGGGAACTGGCCAAGAAGATCGACATCTGCATGTTCACCACCTGGGATGGACAGCAACAGCGCAGCCGCCCGATGTCGGCCCGCGTCCGGCGCGAAGAGGATGCAATCTACTTCCTCACCGATATCGAAGGCCACAAGCTCACCGAAATCGAGAAGTATCCCCACGTCTCCCTCGCCTGGGCCGACAATGGCGGGCACAAATATGCTGTCATCGCTGGCGAGGCCGAGGTGCTCGACGATCGTGCCAAGATCGCGGAGCTCTGGGAATCCTTCGACAAGGCGTGGTGGGACGATGCCAACGACCCGCGTATCCGTCTGCTGCGCGTCACCCCCGATGATGGCGAAGTCTGGGATAGCCCCAACATGATCGTCAGCACCGCCAAGATGCTCGTGGCAGCCGCGACCGGTGCCAAGCCCGACATGGGTGAAACCGGCAAGGCTACGCTCTGAAGTTGACGCTGGTGATGGGGTCGCGGAAGCAGATCCCATCACCGCTCCCCTCTCGGGCCTGAGCCGATGGGCATTGACACCACAACGGTTCTCGCGGCGGCCCCCGACCCCTACCAAAGTGGGGACTCGACAAGCTCCCGACTCGTCGCTACGCTCGCGTCATGATCAACGCAGCCACCTTTTATTGGTATTTTAGCTATCCGCTCCCGGCGGAGGCTAATGCGCGCGCGTCCTGATCCCGACAAGACCAGACCCAAATCGCAAGCCAGCCGCCCGACTTCCGAGGCGGCTTTTTTGTTGGCCCCTCGACCCAACCGAGAGACCATCAAATGCTCAAGTCCACCGACGACCTCCGCATAACCGAGATCAAACCGCTGCCCACGCCGATCGAGGTAATGCGCAACCATCCCCGCACCGACGCGGCCACGCGCACCGTGATTGCGGCACGGCATGACTTCCACAACATCCTTGCGGGGCAGGATGACCGTCTCGCCGTCATCGTCGGGCCCTGCTCGATCCACGACCCCGCCGCCGCCATGGACTACGCCCGCCGCCTCGCCGCCCTGCGCGGGGAACTCGCCGGCGATCTCGAGATCATCATGCGCGTCTACTTCGAAAAGCCGCGGACCACAGTGGGCTGGAAGGGGCTGATCAATGACCCCGATCTCGACGGCAGCTTCAACATCACCCAGGGCCTCGACACCGCGCGCACCCTGCTGCTCGACATCGCGAATCTCGGTCTGCCCGCCGCCTGCGAATTCCTCGACATGACCACGCCGCAATACCTCGCCGACCTTGTGGCCTGGGCCGCCATCGGCGCGCGCACCACGGAATCGCAGATCCATCGCGAACTCGCTTCGGGCCTGTCCTGCCCCGTCGGTTTCAAGAATGGCACCGATGGCAATGTGAAGATCGCCCTCGATGCCGTCCTGTCGGCCAGCCAGCCGCACCATTTCATGGCCGTCACCAAGGATGGTCGTTCCGGCATCGCCGCCACCTCGGGCAATGAGGATTGCCACATCATCCTGCGCGGCGGGAAAACCACCAACTACGACGCCCCCAGCGTCGAAGCCGCCGCCGCAGCAGCCGTCAAGGCTGGCCTCAACCCGGCCCTGATGATCGACGCCAGCCACGCCAATTCGTCCAAGAACCCGGAAAACCAGCCTCTGGTCCTCGCCGACATCGGGACGCAGCTCGCTGCCGGCGACAAGCGCATCGTCGGCGTCATGGTCGAATCCAATCTCGTCGCCGGCCGCCAGGATCTGGTCGAGGGCAAGGAACTCACCTACGGCCAGTCCATCACCGACGGCTGCATCGACTGGGACACGACAGTCACCGCCCTCCGCGCCATGGCCGGCTCGGTAAGACAGCGCCGGGCGGTGAACAATCAGGCGGTGGCCTGACGGAGAACCATAGACCACCCGGACAATCCGGGTGGTGACGAAGGGACGCGGGTTTCATGTTCATCGTCATTGCCCGGCCTGTCCGGGCAATCCATCCCCCAGCGCACCCCTTCTCCCCTTGTGGGAGAACGTGGCGCGCAGCGCCGGATGAGGGAGGTTAAGTTGCAGCAGGCACCCCTCACCCGCCCTTCGGGCACCCTCTCCCACAAGGGGAGAGGGAAAGAGGTGCCTTGACCCCCCGTCACCATCCTGTTCATGTCACGTCATGACCCGGAATCCGCTGACCCTTGTCCCGAACATCATCACTATCGCCCGCATCGCGGCGATTGTGCCCATCTCGGCCTTTATTCTGGCCGAAGATCCGATCCTGCGCGCCGTGGCCCTCTCGCTCTACGTGCTGGCGGCAGCCAGCGACTGGGTCGATGGCTACCTCGCCCGCGCCTGGGATCAGTATTCCGACCTCGGCCGCATGCTCGACCCGATCGCGGACAAGATTCTCGTCATTATCCTCATCACCATCCTCGCCTGGGACCGCAGCCTGTCCGCGCTCGATCTGTTCCCCGCCGTCGCCATTCTCTTCCGGGAAACTTTCATCCCCGGGCTGCGCGAGTTTCTCGGCAACAAGACCGTCGTCTTGCCGGTGACCAAGCTCGCCAAGTGGAAGACCACGATCCAGCTCGTCGCCCTTGGCCTCGTCATTGCCGAAGGCATCATGCCCGTCCTCGGCATTGTGGCCGACATCGTCCTCTGGATCGCCGGCATCATCACGCTCTGGACCGGCTGGGACTACCTCAGGGCGTCCTGGCCACATCTTTCCGGCATCGGCAAATGAAGATCCTCTATTTCGCCTGGCTGCGCGAGCGCCTCAATCGCGCCAGCGACGAGGTCGAGCCACCTGCCGACGTGGAGACAATGGCAGACCTTGTCGCCTGGTTGCGCAAGCGGGACGAAGCGCTTGACCTGGCCATGGTCAATCCTGCGATCTTCAAGCTGTCGCGCGATGCCCGCATCGTCCCCTGGGATACGCCCCTGGCCGGCGCGCGCGAAGTCGCCATCCTGCCTCCCATGACCGGCGGCTGAAATGATCCGCGTCACCGCGGCCGGCTTCGATCCCGGCGCCGAAGCCAACGCTTTCCAGTCCGCCCATACCGAAGCGGGCGCGATGGTGACCTTCACCGGCATCGTCCGCTCCCGCCCCGACGACCCCATCAGCGCCCTCATTCTCGAATGCTACCCGGCCCTCGCCGAAAACGAGCTCGCCGCCATCCGTGAGGAGGCCAAGACCCGCTTCGGCCTCATCGATGCAGCCGTCATCCACCGCTATGGCCGTCTCGAACCGGGCCAGACCATCATGATGGTCGTCACTCTCGCCCCCCACCGTCAGGCGGCGTTCGACGGCGCGCAGTTTCTCATGGATTACCTCAAGACCGGCGCCCCCTTCTGGAAACAGGAGGAAACGCCCCATGGCCTGCGCTGGGTCGAGCCGAAGCCCGCAGACGACGACGCCCGCGCCCGCTGGTCGCGTTAACCGCGTGCGGAAACGGTGCCGCCCGTCCGCGAACTTTGTGTTAACCTTTCGTTCACCATGACAACAGGGGGGATAACAGGTGTCACAAGCCTATGTGGACGCTGCCACGCTCAAGCGCCTGTCGACGCTCCGGCCCTGGCGCACCGCCCTCGCCATCACCTTTGATTGGGCCGTGATAGCCGCCGCCATCGCGCTTTCGGAATGGGCCCAAAACCCGCTGGTCTACCTCCTCGCCGTCGCCGTCATCGGCGGTCGCATGCACGGTTTCGGCGTATTGCTGCACGATTTCGCCCACTACCGTTTCATCGGCGGCAACAAGGCCCTGAGCGACTGGGTCTGCGACCTGTTCCTCGCCTGGCCGATCCTCACGACCGTCGCCAGCTATCGCGCCAATCACCTCGCCCATCACCGTTACACCAATACCGACAAGGACCCCGACTGGGTGTTCAAGCTCGGGCATCGCAAGTTCACCTTCCCCAAGGCCTGGCAGGAGGGTGCGCTTGAAATCCTGAGCTATCTGGTCGTGCTGGGCTCGATCGTCGACATCTTCGGCATGCTCCATCGCCTCCGCGCCGCCGAAAAGCCGCCGCTCCACTATCGCTTGGTTCGCCTCGGCTTCTACATCGCGATGGCGGCGCTGTTCACCGCCCTCGGCATCTGGATGGATGTGCTGCTCTATTGGTTCGTGCCCTATCTCACGACCTTTTTCCTGCTCATGCACATCCGCAGCGTGGCCGAGCATTTCGGCTCCATGGACTACAGCCATGAACTGGGCAGCACCCGCTCCGTGCTCCCGTATCTCTGGGAGCGCGCCTTTTTCGCGCCGCACCAAGTCAATTTCCACCTCGAGCACCACCTCTATCCCAGCGTGCCCTTCTACAATCTCCCGGCGCTGCATCGGGCGCTCATGGCCAATCCGGCCTATGTCGCGCGCGCCCACAACACCCGCGGCTACACCACCGGCCTCGTGCGCGAGACCCTTTTCGGCGCTCCATCCATTCCCGCCGCCTAGTCCAAACAAAAATGCCCGCCTTTCGGCGGGCATCGAAACGCGGGGGCGGCAACGCCCTTATTCGGCTGCGGCCTTCTTCGGCGTCACGGCGCGGGCATAGGCATCGATCAGCGTCCGGCAGGCATCGCCCGGGGTAAACTTGTAGTCCCCGATCAGCGACACCGGCGTCACTTCCGCGGCCGTGCCGGTCAGGAAGCACTCGTCGAACTGGTCCAGTTCTTCGGGCTTGATGTGCCGCTCGGTCACGGTGAACCCGTTCTCCTTGGCCAGCGCGATCAGCGTCTGCCGCGTGATGCCGTTGAGGAAGCAGTCCGGCGTTGGCGTCGTGATCTCCTTGCCCTTGATGAAGAACACGTTGGCGCCCGTGGCTTCCGCCACATAGCCGCGATAGTCCAGCATCAGCGCATCGGCATAGCCATTGGCCATCGCCGCGTCCTTGCTGAGCGTGCAGATCATGTAGAGACCCGCCGCCTTGGCCGAGGATGGGATGGTTTCCGGGCTCGGGCGCTTCCACTTGCTCCATTCGAGCCGGATGCCCTTGAGCTTTTCCTCGACCGAGAAATAGCTCGGCCACACCCAGGCCGCGATCGCCACATGCACCTTGTTCTTGCGCGCCGGCACGCTCAGTTCTTCCGAACCGCGCCACGCCACGGGACGCACATAGGCATCCACCAGGTTGTTCTTTTCCAGCACCAGCTGCTTGGCAGCCTCGATTTCGTCCACCGTATAGGGGAACGGCATATCCAGCGTCGCCGCCGAACGGATCAGGCGCTCGGTGTGCTCGCGCGACTTGAAGATTTCGCCGCCATAGGCACGTTCACCCTCGAATACGGAACTGGCGTAATGAAGCCCGTGCGTCAGCACGTGCACCTTTGCGTCTTTCCAGGGCTTGAGTTCACCGTCAAACCAGATCCAGCCATCGCGCTGGTCCATGGGCACGCCTGCCATCTTTCCTCTCCGAATTCCGTTCTTGTGCCGCGCCTCCTGGCGTGGCCTTTTGCGCAATCATGCATCAGGGTCATACCCTTGGCAAACCGGAATGGCTTTGGGATAAGACCTTATGTTCACGCTGACGGAGGGACCATGCCAGCGGACCGAAAAAATGTCAACATAGCTGACATAAATTCTCTCGCTGAGCAGGCGCACCTTCCGCTCGACATCATGGGGCTGTTCTTTTTCGCCTATCGCGACTTCACCGGCGACGCCGACGCGCTGCTCGAGCGACAGGGCTTCGGCCGCGCGCACCATCGCGTTCTCTACTTCGTCAATCTGCGTCCCGGCATGCCGGTTGCCGACCTGCTCGACATCCTCAAGATCACCAAGCAGAGCCTTGCCCGTGTGCTGCGGCAGTTGATCGACAACGGCTATGTCGAACAGAAGACGGGCCACGCCGACCGCCGCCAGCGCCTGCTGCATGCCACCGACAAGGGCCGTACGTTTTTCGGTCAACTGTCGGTGACGCAGGCCAGCCGCATCGACGCCGCCATCGGCGCCATGCAGCCAGAGGCGGCACACTATGTCCGCCAGTTTCTTGTCGGCATGGTCGACCCGGCCGATCGCTCGGTGCTGGATCGCCTGAACCTCACCGCCAAGCTGTAACCGGGGGAGCGGGAGGATGGCACCAGACATCGTCCCGCCCCCGGATACTGACCCAGGCGATCTCTTCCACCAGCATCTGGTTCAGGCGCGCGACGCCATTGCGGCGGGGCACTATGCCGAAGCCGTCGCCACCTATCAGGCCTGCCTCGGCGATCCCGGTCTGGCCGCACGTCTGCACCTGCATGTCGAAGCGCTCGCCAATTGCGGCGCCGCCCTGCTTCGCGAGGCCATGGCCGAACCGGATGCCAATCTCGCCGCACGCAGGATAGACAGGGCAATCGCCGTTCTCGTGCAGGCCCGCACCGTATCGGTCGGCTCGACGTCTCCTGTCGCGGCCACCGTGCTCGGAAATCTGGCGCTCGCACACCTCGGGCGCCATGCCATTGGACGCAACGAGGCCGATCTGCTCTCGGCCCGCATCGCTCTCGATGAGGCTGACCCCCTCGGCAAACGCCACGATGCGGAGGTGCTGGACTGGCTCAGGTCCATCGGCGCTGCCCTCGCGCGGCAGCACCCCGGCGAATAATCAGCCGCGGCCGAGTTCCTCGCTACGCTTGCGCGCTGCGTCCACCGCCCGCTCCATCAGGGGCGTCAGGCCATCATCGGCCATCAGCACGGCCAGCGCGGCGGCCGTCGTGCCATTGGGCGATGTCACGTTCTGCCGCAGCACGCTGGCCGGCGCGGGATCGGCCTCCATCAGCGCAGCCGAGCCGATCACCGTCTGCCGCGCCAGTTGCATGGCCACATGCTCGGGCAGCCCCTGCGCGACGCCGGCCGCAGCCATGGCTTCGACCAGGTTGAATACATAGGCCGGCCCGGAGCCCGACACTGCCGTCACCGCGTCGAGGTCGCCCTCGGCGTCGAACCAGGCCACCTGCCCCGCGGCCGAAAGCAGCGCATCGGTGACAGCCCGATCGTCGGCGTCGATCTCGGAACCGGCGACGGCCCCGGTGATACCCTTGCCGATCTGTGCCGGCGTATTGGGCATGGTCCGGACCACCCGGCCAGTGTCCAGCCCGGCCGAAAGCCGCGCGATCGAAATGCCCGCTGCGATCGACACGATCAGCGTCTGCGGCCCGACGACGGCCTTGAGCCCGTCCATGACCGCATCGATTATCTGCGGCTTGACCGCGAGCACCAGGACGTTTGGCACGAGCCCGGCGGCCTCTGGGTGGATGACGAGTTCGTAGTCGGCCGCCAGTTCCCTGGCCGCCTCACCCGGCGACGGATCGACAAGGATCAGGTTGGTCGGCGGCAGGCCGGCATCGAGCCAGCCGGTCGCCAGCGCCATGCCCATCTTGCCCGCGCCGACAAGCATGACCGGACCGATCGAACGAAGATTTGTCATGCTGAAACTCCCTGGACCGACGTTGATACGGCTTCAGGAATGCCCCATCTGCGCCCGGCAAGGCAATGGCCAGATCCAAATGAAATTGCCCGGACAAGCCGGGCAATGAAGACGAGGGGGAATGCGGATGGACCTAGGCTTCGCCGACGGTCTCGAACATCACGTGGCTGAGCGCATCCGCGGCGGACTTGCCGGCCCACACCACGAACTGAAAGGCCTGATAGTAAAGATCGCAGCTGTCGCTCGCCGAACGCAGCAGGGCTTCGCACTGCTGCGGCGATACGTCAGCTCCGCCGGTCAGCAGGTGCGAATTGCGGAACAGCACCACGCCTTCCTTGTGCCAGATGTCGAAATGGCCGATCCAGAGCTGCTCGTTGATCAGGCTGATCAGCTGCTTGATTTCGGCCCGGCGCCCTTCAGGCACCTTGAGGTCGAAGGCGCAGGCGATATGAAGGCTTTCGAGGTCTTCCATCCAGTTGAACGACACATGGTAGTCGCTCCAGCCGCCACGCACCGAGATGGAGATCTCGTCGGCATCCTGGCGTTCGAACGTCCAGTCGTTGATCGATGCGATATGCTCGACAAGGTCCACGGGGTGGGACACACGGTCGGGCTCGAATTCAATCAGGGACATAAAAAGTCCGTCCTCAAAAGGAGTTAGTCGTCCACGCGGCTTTTCGCCACTACGCTTCGGGTACACTGGAGAACAACAGCGCTGCAACTGCAGCGTTCGAATCGTCCTCCTGGGTGAACCCTACACTGCGCGTCTGATTCAGGGGACGCGGGGTCTGGGGAGAACGGCAATCTCTTGTGGATGATGATCGCCAGCTTATGGTTAACGGACCGTTAAAGAGACGGCCCGGCCCTGTCCCGATTTGGGGCGTACCAGGGGTTTTCAACAATGGCGCCCGGCTCGAGCCTCAGCTCAATGCCTCAGGCCCGGCCCACCCGTGCCGGATCGCGGCGCCCCAACCGGCAAAGCCATTGTCTTCGGCCATCCGCGCGGCTACTTCCGTATCGTAAGGCACGCCGATCAATGCGGTCTGCCATCCGGCCCGCCGCTTCTCGATCACGGCGTAGTGGGCGTCTGGCGTCCCCCGCACCAGCTGCATCCCCACCGATCCCGGATTGGCCAGCAGGCGCCCGTCGCTGAGCCGCAGCGTCCGCGCGATATGCGTATGGCCGCACAGGATCACCTCCTGCACGATGCCTTCGGCTTCCCGCGCCACAGCCTCTTCCGATGGCAGCACCGTTGTCCGGCCGTCATAGAAATTGTCGAGCCAGGGCGTCTCGTCGTCAGAAGGCGTGCCGTGGCAGAGGAACATGTCGTTCCCCAATGTTGCCGTGGGCGCCAGGCTAGCCAGCCAGTCGAGTTGCTCTGCACTGAGCCGCGAGCGCGAAAACCTGTCGATACGGCCTGCCCGCTTGAGCGTGGTGTCCACCGTCCAGCGATCGTGATTGCCCGCGATGCAGATGGCGCCCAGCGCCATGATCCGCTCCGCCGCACCCGAGGGATCGACGGGACCGCTGACATGATCACCCAGGCAAACGATGGCGTCGAAGCTCTGGCCCGCCATATCGGCGAGCACCGCATCCAGCGCCGGCACATTGCCATGAACGTCGGACAGGACTGCGACGCGCACCGTCTGGCTCGTGCCCGATGCGCTTATGCCTGGCTGCCGCGCAAGGCCGCGATTTCCTTGCGCAGGGCTTCGATTTCCTCGCCCTGCACCTGAACGAGTTCACGAAGCGCGTCGAAGTCCTCGCGCTTGACCAGGTCCATGTCATTGACGATCCGCTGCGCCTGGCTCTTTACCACGGTCTCGACTTCGCGGCGAACGCCGTCGGCGACACCTGCCGCCTCGTTCATCACCCGGCCCAACCCGTCAAAAATGCGATTGTTCTGGTTCATGGCGCGCTTCCGTCGCTAGTGCTTCGTCTCTGCTCGATATGTAGGGCACGAGCCGGCGATTGGCCAGTGCGGCGAATGGTGCGATCGCGGCTACCGTGTACGGCGTCGCGTTCATATTCGGTAAGTCATTGTCGCCGAACAAAATTGACCGCCGCCCTGGCAGTACCCCTATTACAGCCCAACCGGCAATGGACCCACTGATGCGATTTCCCGCCGCCCTCGCACTCGCTCTTCTGCTGGCCTCGCCGGCAGTCGCGGCCAATGCAAAATTCGATCAGCTGGCGGCAACGGTGGACGTGGTCGCCGGCGCGACCTTTTGCAACGGTTCGGCCGAGAGTGCTCGTCTGGCCATTGCCGGCTGGGTCGACCGTGAAATCGACAACGACCGCATCCGTCGCATCTGGGAAGACGCTGTCGAGCAGCGCATCGGCTTCTTCGGCACCCTCCCTCACATTGACTGCACCGCCTTGCTCGCCCGCTACGATGGTTTTGACCTCGCCGCCTTTGCGCCCTCGGGAGTCGTGTCGGCAGCCACGACCGGTCCGACTTCTGAACCGCTGCCGGCCCAGCGCGAAGCCTCCGTATCCGATTTCCAGCGCCTCGAACCCTATGTCGACGGCACGCCATGGCGGCAGGTGCCGGATGTGCCGCCGGCCTTTCACGGATTTTTCGGCAGCAAGGCGCTCTGCAATCTCGGCGCCTGGCAGGTAACGGCCAGGAGCGGCATCGCTCATTGGGCCGACGAGCCGTCCGGGACACGCTTTTACGACGCCATTTTCCTTTCCGGAACGCGCGTCGCCGTCGAAGCGGGCGGGATTGTCACGGTGCTGGAAATGACGCCCACGGGAGACCAGCAGTCCCTGGCCACGATCTACCCACCGCACATTGCGCTGCCCACCGCCGCGCCCCAGACGCTCGAGCGGTGCAATCGGGCTGACTTGGCGACATTCCTGCCCGAAACCGTGCTCGGCAGCTTCGGTCTCGAGAACAAGTCTGCATCGGCGGGCGTGAACGAGCTCTGCGTCCTGCACGAAGAACTCATCAGCTCCCTCGTCCAGCGCCACGCCAGCGGCGCCCGCGTCGATTACGCCACCGTCATGAATGGCCAGACATACCGCATGAACCAGAAGCTCTGGTATTTCATCGACCGCACCATCGGGCAGATCTATGGCGGTCAGGACGAGGACGTTCGCCAGCGGCTGCAGTCCGGCAAGTGGGCCGAACAATGCAGCAGCTGGCTGGCATTCGCCTGAGCGGCGCGGACGCCGCTCCGTCCTAGTAGTGGACCGACTTGCTGTCGATCGGATTGCTCGAGGTCGGGGGGGCAAACTTCGTCAGGTCGATGCCTTCCACCGCGCTCTTGTATTCGTCGGCACTCGGCGTACGGCCCAGGATTGCCGACAGCACCACCACCGGCGTCGAAGCCAGCAGCGACTCGCCCTTCTTTTCGGCGCTGTCTTCCACCACGCGTCCCTGGAACAGGCGGGTGGACGTGGCCAGCACGGTGTCACCCTTCTCGGCCTTTTCCTGATTGCCCATGCAGAGGTTGCAACCCGGGCGTTCGAGATAAAGGATGTTCTCGTATTCCGTGCGGTTGGCCGTCTTGGGCGCCACATCGTCGAACTCGAAGCCGGAATACTTCTGGAGAATCTCCCAGTCGCCCTCTTCCTTGAGCTCGTCGATGATGTTGTAAGTCGGTGCGGCAACCACCAGCGGCGCCTTGAATTCGACCTTGCCCGTGTCCTTTTCGAGGTTCTTGAGCATCTGCGCGACGATCTTGATGTCGCCCTTGTGTACCATGCACGATCCCACGAACCCGAGGTCCACCTTCTTGGTGCCGCCATAGTAGGAGACAGGGCGGATCGTATCGTGCGTATAGCGGCGCGAGACGTCGGAATTGTTGACGTCGGGGTCGGCGATCATCGGCTCGTCGATCAGGTCGAGATCGACCACCACTTCGGCGAAATACTTGGCATTGGCATCGGGCTTCAGCGCCGGCTTCTCGCCCGAACGAATTTCGGCGATGCGGCGATCCGCCTTCGCGATCAAGCCCTTGAGCGTGCCGGTCGCATTGTCCATGCCCTTGTCGATCATGATCTGCATGCGCGACTTGGCGATCTCGAGCGACTCGATCAGCGTTGCGTCTTCCGAGATACAGATCGACGCCTTGGCCTTCATCTCGGCCGTCCAGTCGGTGAACGTGAAGGCCTGGTCGGCGAGCAGGGTGCCGATATGCACCTCGATGATACGACCCTGGAACACGTTGTCGCCATGCTGCTGCAGCATCTGAGCCTGCGTCGCGTGCACCACGTCGCGGAAGTCCATGTGCGGCTTCATCTGGCCTTTGAAGGTCACCTTGACCGACTGCGGGATCGGCATCGTCGCCTCGCCCGTGGCCAGCGCCAGCGCAACCGTGCCTGAATCCGCGCCGAAGGCCACGCCCTTGGACATGCGGGTATGGCTGTCACCGCCGATGATGATGTCCCAGTCGTCCACGGTGATGTCGTTGAGCACCTTGTGGATCACGTCGGTCATCGCGTGATACTTGCCGATCGGGTCACGGGCCGTGATCACGCCGAAATTGTTCATGAAGGCCATGAGCTTCGGGATATTGGCCTGGGCCTTCTTGTCCCACACCGAAGCGGTGTGGCAGCCCGACTGATAGGCGCCATCGACCAGCGGCGAGATCACCGTGGCCGCCATGGCCTCCAGTTCCTGCGCCGTCATGAGCCCGGTCGTATCCTGCGAGCCCACGATATTGACGATCACGCGCACGTCCGAGCCGGCATGCAGCACCTTGCCCGGCGTCACGCCCACCGCATTGCGGTTGAAGATCTTCTCCACTGCCGTCAGCCCCTGGCCCTCGACAGCGATTTCCTTGTTGGGCGCGAACACCTGCGGCGCCTCGACGCCGAGGGTCTGGGCCGCGAACGTCTGCAGCTTCTTGCCAAAGACCACGGCATAGGACGAGCCGGCCTTCATGAACTCCACCTTCTGCGGCGTGAAGGCGCTCGCGATGTCCACCAGCTCCTTGCCGTCGGCGTCGCGCAGGGTCTTGGCCTTGGTGTCGATGGTCAGAACCGTGCCGGTCTCGACCGAGTATTTCTGCTCGAGGACCGGGTTACCCTCATTGTTGAGGATCGGCTTGCCGTCCTCGCCCAGCTTCTTGACCCAGTTCTTGAGGTTGAGTCCGATGCCGCCGGTCACATCGACCGTCGTGGCGAAGATCGGCGAGATGCCGTTGGTGCCGGCCACGATGGGGGCAAAGTTGACGAAGGGCACATAGGGGCTGGCCGGCTTGCCGGTCCACAGCGCCACGTTGTTGACGCCCGACATGCGCGACGAGCCCACGCCCATCGTGCCCTTTTCGGCGATCATCATCACCCGCTTGTCCGGGTGCTGCTGCTGCAGGGCCACGATCTCGGCCTGCGCCTGAGGCGAGATCATGCACTTGCCGTGCAGCTCGCGGTCGGCGCGCGAATGCGCCTGGTTGCCCGGCGACAGCAGGTCGGTCGAGATATCGCCCTCGGCGGCGACGAAGGTCACGACCTTGATCTCGTCTTCGACCTCGGGAAGCTTGGTGAAGAATTCGGCCTTGGCATAGCTCTCGAGTACATCCCTGGCCACCGCATTGCCCGTCTTGTACGCGTCGCGCAGGCGGAACATGTCGGCGTCATAGAGGAAGACCTGGGTCTTGAGCACGTCGCCCGCGGCCGCGGCATGTGGACCGCCATTCAGCGCCACGTCGAGCAGCACGGCCACCGACGGGCCGCCCTTCATGTGCGAGAGCAGCTCCAGCGCAAAGCTCGGTGTGATCTCGGGAACGATCGCCTCGCCCGTGATCACCTGCTTGAGGAATGCCGCCTTGACGCTTGCGGCGGGCGTCGTGCCCGGCAGCGTGTTGTAAATGAAGAACTTCAGCGCATCGGCGCGCTGCGGATTGGCCGTATCGCGGATGATGGCGATGATCTCGCCGGTCAGCGCACCGCCATCGATCGGCTTGGGAGCGAGGCCCTGCTCTTTTCTGGTTTCGATTTCAGCCAGGTAATCGGCGTAAAGGGTCATCGCGGTTCTCAACATCAAGGTGGGTGACGCACAGGGGCGCTGGATCGGTATGGTTCGCCGGCCCCGAAATCATCGGATCCGGCCTATCCGCCGGGGAGCCGAGCGGCAAGCTATCCGAAAAGCGCAAACAAACCACTTTTGTTTAGGCAAGCCCCGGTCCGCGTTTGGCAACGGACCGCATGCGCCCTCCCCGCCGGCCCGTGCACGAGGCCCGCTTCCAAATAATCGTCACCGAAATGACAAATTGTGGAAAGTCACCAGGGCTCGTCTTGACCAAATGATGGCGATCACTTTTTTCGCCGCGCGAGTCGTCCCTTGCACGATCATCCCATAAATATCGGCAGCCAAAGAAAAAAACCAGCGTTAACGATTTCTTAATGCAATATAGACTCGGCAAATTCGCTGTGGCATAAATAAGGCTCAAACAAGGGACGCTTTTGGCAGGTCATCCGGGAGGGATCACGCCAATGTTGGAAATCTTACGCCTCTAGGGCGTTTTGCCTTGCAGTATTGAATATAGACGTTTCCACACTTCAGCATGAAGTGCGGCAGGAGTTGTTTTTGCTCCTTTTACCGCTGCAAGCATCGAAATCACAGGCATAGCCGCATTTTACCATGACGCCACTGGCGCGTGGACGGGCGAACCATGCCTGCTGATGAGAAAATCCGGACGAAACAAGGAAAGAAGCGCTGACCGCTCGCGGTCCGCGCGGGGGCCCTTCGTGTCCGCTTTTTCTCAATCACCGCAACTCAGAGCCCGCAGAGGCTCGAGTTGTACTCACTTGGGACGTTAAACACTGGAGAACTAAAATGAAGAAACTCGTGATTACTGCTGCACTTGTTGGCACCACGGTGCTCGCAGCTCCATCTGCATTCGCGACTGGTTCCTGGGAAAACTACTTCTGCGGCACGGGCTTCTGCTCCGATGACGCAGACTTCAACCAGAAGCTGCTCGGCTTCCAGAAAGCGATCAACAACATCGTCGACTTTGACGATGCGACCAAGATCGTTCAGGAAGCTGTCAACGCCGGCAATCTGATCAACGTTGGCGATGCCGATAGCGCTGCCATCGACCTGGCAAACGTTCACCAGTACGCCGACGTATTGCAGAAGGCCTCCAACAACATCGACGGCGGTTCGTGGTTCAACTCGAGCGATATCGACGACGCCACCCAGTCGGCAACCAACGTTGTCAACTCGATCTCCGGCGACCTTGTCAAGGCAGTCGAACAGAAGTCGGAAGGCAGCCAGGAAGCCACCAACAACATCTCTGGTGACTACCACAGCAAGCTGACCAATCTGGAACAGGCAGCGACCAACGTCGTGAACACGTTGACCGCCGGCATGTCCAAGACCATCGAGCAGACCAGTCATACGTCTCAGTACGCCGCCAATAACATCAGCGGCGGCTGGGGTGGATACGATGCCGATGTTGGCGGGACATTTGAATGGGATGATGAAGACGCCGTTCGGACTCAGACTGCTGTGAATGCCGCCAACCTCGTGAACCTCGGCGAGCTCACCGGTGCAATCACCCAGCACGCCTCCTACAACCCGCAGACGGCCCTCAACACGGCCGAATTTGCCAAGTGGGGCACAGTCTACGATCTGGGTCAGTCGGCCACCAACGTCCTCAACAACGTGACGGTTGGCGAGATCGATCCTTCGATCTTCTGCGGCTGCTACGATGGTTGGGAAGTCAACCAGCACGCCTATGCCGAACAGACCGCTCAGAACCTGATCCGCACCATGGGCGACGT
Organism: Devosia lucknowensis; assembly: GCF_900177655.1. Taxonomy (NCBI): domain Bacteria; kingdom Pseudomonadati; phylum Pseudomonadota; class Alphaproteobacteria; order Hyphomicrobiales; family Devosiaceae; genus Devosia; species Devosia lucknowensis. Next base: position 1,966,345 of record NZ_FXWK01000001.1, read on the forward strand.
CAACAACGCCATCCAGTCGGCAACCAACGTTGCCAACTCGATCAGCGTGCCAAGCGGCAACGAGTAACACCTCTTGGGGGTCGCATTTCGGTGCGGCCCCTCCCTTATTGTGAGGTAAGAAAATGCGGTGGCACGTTCTAATTTTGCTGGCTGGAATAGGCGCAACGCCCGCCATCGCGCAGGATACGGCTATCAACCAGTTTGCGTCCGGCAATCAGACTGGGACGAACCAGCTCGACGAAACCTCACTCGAATTGTTCGCTGGACAGCTCGACTACAACACGTCCGTAAACCTCACTCAGCTCGGGATGAATACGGTCAACACCATCGTCTATGGCGGTGACCTGGACCTGGTGGTGCAGCGTTTTCATGGCACGCAAAGCCTCACCAACAGCATTTCTCTGGCAGGCCACGCCATCGGTGGCGTCATCTTCCAGGATGCGACGAATATTGCCGGCTCGGTAAGCAGCAACACACTTACGGTGGCCGACCAATTGTTTGCCGCCGACGCCAGTCAGCTCATCCTCAACAGCGCGGAATTTGCCCTGCTGACCGGCTCCATCCAACAGCGCGGCAGCAACATCGCCAATGTGGCAAAAGCCGAATACGCTATCGGCACTGCTGCCCAAACAATTGAACTGGGCGCAGAACAACGCATAGATAATCGCCTGGCACTCGCCGCCACGGCAAGCGTCGGCGCTTTCATCTCGCAGTACGGCTCAAACTCCGGCAACATCATGATTTCCGACACCGTCGAAAATGCCTCACGCGTTTTTGCCGGCGATCAGATCGTGCACAACAAGGTTACCCTCGCCGAACTTACTGACAGCCGGATCGAGCAGCATGGCGTCAACATCGCCAACTTCATCCAGTCGAGCAAGATCGGCAACATCTCGCAGACGTCAGAGGGTACGCAGACCGTCATCAACGAGGTTATCGGGCCGGACGGCAGGCCGGTGCGCGGCGACAACATCATCCAGACCTCGGACAACATCGTCAACCTCACGGTCCTGACCCCGCCCGAGGGCGGCAACGATAATGGCCAATTGTCCGTCGACCAGAACGCCAACTTCCCGCAGTCGAGCTCTGGCGGCGGCGGCTCGCAGACCGGCAACTCGGTGTCGATCAGCCGCTAGGCCCGTCGCCAACTCGGGCCACCACGCGACCAGCACCAGCACGCTCTGCACCACGTTCAACGATCAACGCCGCAGCCACACTTTCCGAGCGAAAGCCCCACGTTCCAAGTCCGCCCGGCCGCTGAACCGACGCGTCCTTCGAGGCACAACAAAAAGCCGCCCGTCATCCGGGCGGCTTTTGGAAATTTGCGCGACCTCAGTTCGGCGTGATCGCGGCCAGGGCGGCGCCCTGTTCGGCGCGCAGTTCCTGGGTTGCCGTCGGCAGGTACTTGTCGCACGAGCCATTGTGGTGAACCAGCGAGCTGACGATGTCGTAGGCTGCTTCGGCCATCAGCCAGCGCACGCCGGCATGCAGGCCTTCCTGCGATTTCTCGCCGATCTTGATATCGAACATCTCGTTCGAGAAGAAGCGGAATACCGAGGCATAGACTTCCGTGCCCACGGCCTGCTTGGCGTAGGAGCCGGCACGCACGATGCGGGTCGACTGGGTGTTGGTCACGCGGATATCGGCCGCTGCGGTCAGGGCGAACACGCGGGCGCCACCCCCGATGCCGCCAACCGTGGCTTCGCCGCCACCCGAGAACGTATTGAAATCGAGCTGCGTAATGGCCCCGTCGATCACATAGTCTGAACCACGGATCGAGCCCTTGGTCACCGGACGGAAGTCCACGGTCTGGTTGCCCACCGTGCTCTGGCCGCCATCACCCAGGATCTGCTCGCGAGCGCGGGCAATTTCCCACTCGGTCACCACGGTGTTGCTGCGGTTGACCTGGGCTATGCCCGCCTTCTGCAACGCTGTCACCAGCATGGCGGCGGCGTCACGCGGAACGAACCCGCCCTCTTCCGAGGTAAACTTCTGCGTTTGGTCGGTCACCGTATGCACGGCCATCACGATGCCCGAATGGCGCACTTCGCTCGATTTGCTCAGGCAAACCAGCGCCTCGTCGGCGGGCGTCGCCGTGGCGATCGGCACCGGGCCGTGAAAGGCTGGCTCGGGCTTGCTCATCGGGCTCAGAGACGTGCACCCGGCCAGGGCCAGGGCGAAGGCGGAAACCGCGAAAAGTTTCAGCATCCGTACATGCCCCCGGTAATGTTGAAGCTTGAGCTCGAGCAATCGCGCGACTGCGTTTGCGCGCCGCTATTGGTCTGGTTGATGGTGACGGTATTGTTCGAGCCGCTGATGTTGATCGAGCTCGAATTGCCGGTCTGGCCAGTGCCGCCGCCGCCACCGCCGACACCGCCGCCACCGAGCAGGCCAAGCAGCTCGAGACGGGAGCGCTCCACCGTCAGGTTGACGGAGCGCTGGCTGTCGGTACGGAACTGGTAGGGACGCCCTTCGCCCAGGCCATTGGCCATTGCGGGCGACGCAATGGCGCAAACCGCCACGAGCGCCAGAGCCAATTTGGAAAGTCGTGTCATGCTGGCCTCCTCGCCACGAGCCGACAGGCTCTCAGAACTCCAGGCAGTTCTCGGAACTGCACCAGGGAGCTCGGGAAATTTCGGGAGCAGCGGGCCATTCCTCTGGTTTGCTGCTGTTGTAGTTTTGAAGCTGCACGCCATAGGCATTGAAGCTGGCGTCGAGCTTGTCGCGGCACAGCGAAGCGGCCTGCGAACCGATGAACCGGTTGAGGCTTGCCTGCGTCTCGGTATCCACGAGCGAAGGCAGCGTCTGGTTGATGCTGGCGAAGAACTCCACCACGCTTTCGGTGCGGCTTGCCGGGCTGTTGGCGACAAAGGGTTCGCAGGTCACCGCCGCGGCGCGCAGGCCAATCAGCGAAGTCAGAAACGGCGACGGATCGTAGTCGCTGGACTCTTGGGCCGATGCAATGCTGGTCGTCGCCAGGATCGCCGCGAGGACGAATATTTGTCTATACGGGCGCACGATTCTGCCAGCCTCCCAACCTGGATTGAACATCGCGGACCCCCTCAGCAAAGTCCATAGATTTTAAGCAACACCTTGACTTTGTTTCGCAAAACCAAACGTCCACAATAGTTTATCGACGACAACGTGATCTTGGCCCGACCTCATCAGGGCCTTTTCGGGCAAATTTTCGCGCCGGATTGGCAGTTGTCGGCGCGCGCTGCGCAAGACAAGGCAAACCCATCTCTGTCTATCAACTAGTGTTTAACTCTTTGTTTACGACGATGCGCTTGGCCGTCCCAAACACTCGCGACGGGGCCGCGGACGCCACCTTTTTGTCACGCCCCCTTGAGTAGCGAACGGCGGCGGGGCTATGGCAGACAGGGCGCACAGATGCCGTGGCCGTTCAGGGTCGACATTTCGGAGAACCACACTTGCCCTTCCCCAATATCGACCCCATCGCCTTCGCCATCGGTCCGGTCGCCATCCGCTGGTATGCGCTGGCCTACCTGTTCGGGGTCTTGCTGGGCGCCGCTTACGGCTACCTCTTGCTTGCCAACCAGCGCCTTTGGCACCGCGGCAATCCGCCTTTCCCCGCCAAGGACATCTGGGACTTCGCCTTCTGGGCCATGCTCGCCATCGTCATCGGCGGACGTGCGGGCTATGTCCTTTTCTACAACCTGCCCTTCTATCTCGCGAACCCGACGCAGATCATCAACACGCTCGATGGCGGCATGTCCTATCACGGCGGCATGCTCGGCCTGATGCTGGCCGCTATCCTGTTCACCCGTTCGAAGGGCGGCAACTGGCTGTCCTCGCTCGATCTCATCGCGGCGGTGGCCACGATCGGCATCTTCCTCGGCCGCATCGCCAACTTCATCAATTCCGAACTCTACGGCGCGCCCACGACCGCTCCCTGGGGCGTCATCTTTCCCACCGATCCGCTGCAGGTCGCCCGCCATCCCAGCCAGCTCTACGAAGCCGCTCTGGAAGGCATCGTTCTGTTCCTCGTCATTCGCGTCGCCACGCATGTCTTCTATGCGCTGCGCAAGCCGGGCCTCGTGGCCGGCATTTTCGCCATTGGATATGCCCTGTCGCGCATCGCCGTGGAATTTGTCCGCCTGCCCGACGAACAGCTCGGTTACCTCTATCTCGGCTGGGTCACCATGGGTCAGCTCCTCAGCCTCCCCATCCTCGTCGGCGGCCTTGTCCTCGTCGTCTATGCCGCAACGCGTCGCGACAATCCGCTGCGCCCCTGAAATGCTGACAGTCTGTTAGCAAATTGCCCGTGAGAGGCGAAAAATGAGCCAGACTTTGACACTCGAAGAGCAGATCGAGCTGCAAATCCGCACATCCGGGCCAATGTCGGTAGCGACCTATATGGGCCTCTGCCTCACCCATCCCAGCAAGGGTTACTACCGCACCGGCGAACCCATCGGCACCGCTGGCGACTTCATCACCGCGCCCGAAATTTCGCAGATGTTTGGGGAACTTATCGGATTCTGGCTAGTCAATCTCTGGCAACAGATGAGCGAGCCGAAGGCCTTTACCTTGCTCGAACTCGGCCCCGGCCGGGGCACCCTGATGGCCGATATCCTGCGCGTCGCCTGCCGCGCGCCCGGATTCCGGGACGCCCTTAACCTCCGCCTCTTCGAAACCAGCCCTCCCCTTATGGCCGAACAGGCCGCAAGGCTCGAGGTTTACGAACCCAAGTGGTTGCAAAACTTTGAGAATTTCGAAGGGGGTCCTGCTCTGGTCGTTGCCAACGAATTCTTCGACGCCCTTCCCATCCGGCAGTTTATCCGCAAGCCAGATGGTTGGCACGAGCGTCAGGTCGGCCTGGTCGATGGCAAGCGCGCCTTCGGCCTGTCACCCACCCCGATCCCGGCCAGCGCCATGCCTGAGGCGGTCGCCGACGCCGAACCCGACACCCTGTTCGAAGTGTCTTTCGGAGCTGCCGAGGTCATGCGTCAGCTAGCAAAAGTCATTTCCAAACAAGGCGGTAGTATCCTCGCAATCGACTATGGCTACGTCCGAACCCAGACCGGCGACACCCTTCAGGCCGTCCGCCGTCACGCCTATGCCGACGTGCTCGACGCGCCGGGGGAAACCGATCTTTCCGCCCATGTCGATTTCGGCGCCCTGAGCACTGTTGCCCGCTCCGCTGGCCTTGCGACCCAACCCCTTGTTACGCAGGGACAATTCCTGTCGCGTCTTGGCATCGGCGAACGAGCCTCCGCCCTGTCTCGCTCCAATCCTGGATCTGCTGACGACATCCGGACTGCCCTCAGCCGCCTGACGGCAGACGACCAGATGGGCACTCTGTTCAAGGTCCTGTGCGCCCACAGCCCCGGCCTCATGCCGCCAGGATTTGTCGCATGATCCCTTTTGAAACAGCCCCGTCCCTCGCCGCCCAGACATCCATCCGCCACGGCTTCTTCGGCCGTGCAGGCGGCAGGTCGCAGGTGGATTTTGCTGGTCTCAACGTCTCCACATCCGTCGGAGACGATCCAGAAACAGTTGAAAACAATCGCCTTTTGGTGTCCGGCGCACTGAACGTCGGTCCGCTGGCCATCCTCAGGCAGACCCATTCCACGCGCGTTGCGACCATCGTGGAACCCATCGAGCCCGGCAGCATCGACGCCGATGCCCTCGTCAGTGCCACGCCTGGCCTTGCGCTCGGGATCCTGACCGCCGATTGCACCCCCATCCTGTTTTTCGATCCGCAGGCGGGGGTCATTGGTGCAGCCCATGCCGGTTGGCGCGGCGCCGTTGACGGGATCATAGAAGAGACCGTATCCGCGATGGTCACCCTCGGTGCGCACCGTGACGCGATCATCGCGGCCTTCGGCCCCACGATCCATGCCGCCAATTATGAGGTGGGCGACAGCTTCCGGCGTGACTTCCTGACCTTACACCCCGATGGCGCCGGCCACTTCCACACGCCGCCCGAGGGGGCACCGCATTTCGACCTCCCTGGCTTCGTGGCCAAACAACTCCGCGCTGCTGGAGTCGCGACGGTGGAGCAAGTGGGCGCCTGTACCTACGCCCATCCCGACCGCTATTTTTCCCACCGCTATGCGACGCACAGGCAGACGCGGACAGGACGTCAGATTTCCGTCATCGGACTGACATGAGGTTTATTTACCCCTTCGCCCAAAGTGGCGTTGTCAGGCTCGACTCGACCCGCTAAAGCTGCCCGCGAAACTGATGGCCCTCACCTCCGGGGCCGGTTGAGACAGGATCGCGCCTTATGAAGCTGGTGACCGGCAACTCCAACCGCCCGCTGGCTCAGGCTGTCGCCAGCTATCTCGAACTGCCCCTGACGGATTGTACGGTCAAGCGCTTCGCCGACAATGAGGTCTATGTCGAGGTGCACGAGAACGTCCGCGGCGAGGACGTTTTCATCCTCCAGTCGACCAGCTACCCGGCCAACGACAATCTGATGGAACTGCTCATCATCACCGATGCGCTCCGCCGTTCCTCCGCTCGCCGCATCACGGCCGTTCTCCCCTACTTCGGCTATGCCCGCCAGGATCGGAAATCGGCGTCACGCACCCCGATTTCCGCCAAGCTGGTGTCCAATCTCATCACCGAAGCGGGCGCAAACCGTGTGCTCACGCTCGACCTGCATGCCGCGCAGATCCAGGGTTTCTTTGACATTCCGACCGACAACCTGACTGCCGCGCCGGTCATGGTGCGCGATATCCGCGACAATTACGAAGTCAGTAACGTGATGATCGTTTCGCCCGACGTCGGCGGTGTGGTGCGCGCACGAAATGTGGCAAGCCGCATCGGCGCGAGCCTCGCGATCGTCGACAAGCGTCGCCCGCGGGCCGGCGTCTCCGAGGTGATGAACATCATCGGTGATGTCGAGGGCCAGACCTGCATCCTGATCGACGACATCGTCGACTCTGGTGGCACCCTGGTAAACGCTGCCGAGGCGCTGCTGAACGCCGGCGCAAAGGCCGTTTCCGCCTACATTACGCACGGCGTGCTGTCCCAGGGCGCATCCGAGCGCGTCGCCGCATCCAAGCTCAAGGAACTGGTGGTCACCGACTCGATCGCCGAAACCGATGCCACGCGCGCTGCCGGCAATATCCGCCGCATGTCGATCGCGCCGCTCATCGGCGAAGCGATTGCCCGCACGGCAAGCGAGCAGAGTGTTTCCAGCCTACTTGACTAGGGCCACGAGGGCTCCAGGCGCCCTTGCGAGGCCGCCCGAGGATTGAGCCTACAATCCATGCCCTGGAGTGCGGGAATCCCTTGCCCGCCGGTGGTCTTTCCTCTATAGCCCGGCGCATGAAGCGCTCGTCACCCCTGGAGGACGGGCGCGTATGTTGTTGTGATGACGCATACACCAACCCAATGGATGCTTTCCATGGCTGAGAATAAGGTGCTCAAGGCACAGGCGCGTGACGGAGTGGGCAAGGGGGCCGCTCGCGAAGCTCGTCGTCAGGGACTCGTTCCCGCAGTTATCTATGGTGACAAGAAGCCCCCCGTCACCGTTTCCGTGGCCTACAAGGACGCGCTGAAGTTCATCTACGCCGGTGGCTTCAAGTCGCACGTGCTCGACCTCGACGTCGACGGCACCGTCCACAAGGTCATCCCGCGTGACTACCAGCTCGATGTCGTCATGGATCAGCCGATCCACATCGACTTCCTGCGCGTGTCCAAGGGCGCCAAGATCAACGTTCAGGTTCCGGTGCACTTCGAGAACGAAGAGCAGAGCCCCGGCCTGAAGCGTGGCGGTACCCTCAACATCGTGCACCACACGCTCGACCTCACCGTTTCGGCCGACAACATCCCCGAATTCGTGAGTGTTGACCTGACCGGTCTCGATATCGGCGATACCGTCCATATCTCCAACATCAAGCTGCCCAAGGGCACTGCTGACCACAGCCACGAAGACGACGTGACGATCGCCACGATTGTTGCTCCTTCGGCTCTGAAGTCCAGCGGTGGCGACGAGGCCGCTGACGACGAAGGCGAAGGCGAAGCAACCGCCGAGTAATCGTCGGAGCTTCCAAGCGTTGAGGGCGGCCTCCGGGCCGCCCTTTTCATTTGCCCCATTGATGCGTTATGCCCTCTTGGAACGCGATCAAACAGAGACTTGGATCAAGAACGAGCGCGCCATGAAACTCCTCGTCGGCCTGGGCAATCCGGGCGGCCAATACGAAGGCAATCGGCACAATATCGGCTTCATGGCCATTGACGCCATCGCCCGCGCAAACGGCATTGCCAGCTGGAAATCCAAGAACTCCGGCCTCCTTGCCGAAGGCACGATCGGTTCCGAACGCGTCCTCCTGCTCAAGCCACAAACCTTCATGAATAAGTCTGGCGACAGTGTGCAGAAGGTCGCGAGCTTCTACAAAATCCCACCGGCCGACATCGTTGTGTTCTACGACGAGCTCGACCTCGCCCCGGGCAAGGTCCGCGTTAAAATCGGTGGGGGCAATGGCGGCCACAACGGCCTTCGGTCCATCGATCCCCAGATCGGTCTCGACTACAAGCGCGTCCGGCTCGGTATCGGCCATCCCGGCAAGGAAAACGTCACCCACCACGTTCTGGGTGATTTCGCCAAGGCCGACAGGACTTGGCTCGACCCCCTGCTCGACGAAATCGCCCGTCAAACGCCACTGCTGCTCAAGGGCGACGACAGCGGCTTCATGAACAAACTGGCGCTTGCCGTAAAGGGCGATGAGCCCGCAAAGCCGGAAAGGCCAGCACCAGCAGCACAGAGCCATATCCGGCAGGCACGCTCATCCAAGCCGCAGGCCGAAGTCCCCAAATCCGGCCCGATGGCCGACATGCTGAACAAGCTGTTCGGTAAGGGCGAGTAACCCTTCTGACCCCGCGCGTTACAGCGCCGTCTGATACTGCGCAGTCAGCGACGAAATAAACGTCCTGGTGCGCTCATCCGACGGGCTGCCGAAAACCTGCCTCGCCTCGCCTGCCTCGACGACTTCGCCGTTGGCCAGGAACACCACGTTCGATGCGATGGACGCCGCCAGCCGCAGGTCGTGCGTCGCCATCAGCATTGTCGTGCCTTCCCGCGCCAATTGCGCCAGCACTTCGACGACTTCGCCGGCCAGTTGCGGATCGAGCGCCGACGTCGGTTCGTCGCAAAGCAACACTTCCGGAGAGGTCGCCAGCGCACGAGCGATGGCGACGCGCTGCTGCTGGCCACCCGACAGGCTTGCCGGCCACGCTTCTGCCTTGACGGTCATGCCGACTTTTTCGAGCAGCTCCATGGCGCGGGCGCGAGCCCTTTCGCGTGGCCACCCCTGCACCGTCACCAGCCCTTCCATGACATTTTCGACGGCCGTCAGGTGCGGAAACAGCTGAAAATTCTGGAACACCATTCCCGTCTTGCGGCGCAACCGGAGGATCTCGTCGCGGCCGGGCTTTCGACCTGCCGCCAAAGTAACCGCTGCGTCGCCGATCTGGATGGTACCCGATTGCGGGACTTCGAGCATGTTGGTGCAGCGCAGCAGCGTGCTCTTGCCGCTACCGGAAGCGCCGATCAGTGCGGTGACGCCGCCGGCAGGCACAGTCACGCTGACGCCCTTGAGAACGTGGTTCTCGCCGAAGTATTTTTGAATGTTCTGAAGCTCGATCATGACGCCGCCTCGATCGTACCGCCATACCGAGACAGACGCTTTTCAAGCCGGCCCTGCAGGCTCGACAACACCGAACTCACCACCAGGTATATGAGCGCCACCTCGACATAAAGGATCAGCGGCTCGTAAGTCGTCGCCACGATCCGCTGCCCCGCACGAAAAAGCTCCGGCACGGTGATCGCCGCCGCCAGGGACGTATCCTTGACGAGGGAAATGAAAGTGTTGGACAGCGGCGGAACGGCAATACGCGTGGCCTGCGGCAGGACAGTGCGCCGCATGGCCTGCTGCCAGGTCATGCCGATCGAATAAGCCGCTTCCCACTGTCCCTTGGGCACGGCCAGCAGCACGGCACGAATGATTTCGGACGTATAGGCGCCGACGTTGAGCGTGAACCCGATCAGGGCCGCAGGAAAGGCGTCGAGGACGATACCGACGCTCGGCAGCCCGTAAAAGATCAGGAATAACTGTACGAGAAGCGGCGTACCACGGATGATCCAGACGTAGAAGCGGACAACCCAAGCCAGGGGCGCCGGCGCGAACAGGCGGATAACCGCCGCGAGAAACCCGACCATCAGCCCGAGGACGAAGCTCAGCAGCGTCAACGGCACGGTGAATTGGATGCATGCCCAAAGAAGCGAGGGCAGCGAGTCGAGCATCAGGGACAGCCAATGCGGCATGGGCACACTCATGAAATAAGGGACCGGCCGGTTTCGGCCGATCCCTTGCTACTCTATGCGTTTGGATCGCTTACGGGGAGACGTCTTCGCCGAAGTACTTCTGGGAAATCTCGGCATAGGTGCCGTCGGCCTTGATGGCTTCCAGCGCCTCGTTGATCGCGGCGAGAAGTTCAGGCTTGCCCTTTGCGAGGATCACGCCGGAGAAATCGGCATCTTCGGCAGTGGCGACAACCTTCACCGGCGCATCCGGCTGCTGGGTCTTGAAGTCGTAGAACGACAGGCTGTCATTGATGGTGGCGTCCGCACGACCCTGGATCACCAGCGCGATCGACTGATCGAAGCCTTCCGTGCCGACGAGCTCGGCGCCAAAGCTCTCGGCCAGCTTGCCGAAGTTGGAGGTGAGAGACTGCGCCGACTTCTTGCCGGCAAGGCTTTCGAAGCTGGTGATGTCGGTATTGTCGTCCTTGACGATGAGCGCGGCCTTCGAGGCGATATAGGGCTCGGAGAAGTCGTACTTGGCCTGGCGCTCTTCGTTGATGCCGACCTGATTGATCACCACGTCATAACGGTTCGCGTCGATACCGGCGATGAGCCCATCCCAGGGACCTTCGACGAATTCGGGCTGCACACCGATATGTTCGGCGATCGCCCGGCCGATTTCCACGTCGAAGCCCACGAGAGCGCCGCTCGCATCGTGGAAGGTGAAGGGCGCGTAGGTGCCTTCGGTGCCGATGCGCAGGACGCCGGCGGCTTTGACGTCATCGAGCGCGTTCTGTGCGAAGGCCGGTGCAGCCAGCGACAGCATGCCAGCAGCGAGAAGCAGGGTCGTGAGCTTCATGGATCGTATCCTTGTTTAGTGGGCGCCTCGACGGCCCCATCCTTGAGCGCGAAACTGCACCCGCCGCCCCGTGGTGGCAACAGATTGGAGGAATATTTTTCTAACGGCCCACCGGGGATGATGGCGTGCTCTTCGCGATGCCCGCCAGAGCCTGCCTTTGCCGCAAATTGCGCCAGGGCAGACGGAAATCGCCCGATGCGTTCGCCGTCAGCCGGTATCGATCCGCGTTTTTCCCAATCCATCCTGCAGCCAACGCTTTACCATCGCGGCGCAACGTCCTCTCCGGGAGGACATGATGCGGGACCGGTATTACAGATTATTGCCCGGTAGCGAGCTACCGGTTCAGGCCGCGCTCGTGCGCATCCGTGCAACCCCGGCCGGTGTGGCGGCCCGCATCGAGGGCGATCTCGAAAATGAAGAAGCGGCGCCGGACCTGATGCTGTTTCGCGCCGCGCTGGCCCGTATCCGATACGGACTCGTTGGAATATTCGTCGTGTTGGACGACGGGGTCGAGTGGAACATGGATTGGGGCGATCTCGTCGACTATCGCGGTGGACGCAACATGGAAAAACCGGCGCCCTCTCGGACACCGGTTTTTGCAATGCAATTGGATCTGTTCAGCGCCTGGGACTACACGTTGAACTTGAACAGCATGACATCGCCGTCCTTGACGACATAATCTTTGCCTTCGTCCCGTGCCTTGCCCGCTTCCTTTGCGGGCACTTCCCCACCCAAGGTGACGAAATCGTCGTAGCCGATCGTCTGGGCGCGGATGAAGCCACGCTCGAAATCGGTGTGGATGACGCCGGCGGCCTGGGGAGCCTTGTCGCCACGATGGATGGTCCAGGCCCGCGTTTCCTTGGGGCCGACGGTAAAATAAGTCTGCAGGTGCAGGAGATCGTATGCGGCCCGGATCAGGCGATTGAGGCCCGGCTGCTCGAGGCCGAGCGAACCGAGATATTCGGCCTGCTCTTCGTCGGAAAGCTGTGCCAGCTGGCTTTCGATCTCCGCGGAAATGATCACCATGCCGGCTTCGTTGGCCTTGGCGTACTCGGCCACCTTCTCCGAGAGGGCATTGCCGGTCGCAGCGGAGCCTTCGTCGACATTGCACACGTAGAGCACCGGTTTGCTGGTCAGCAATTGCAGTTCGGTGAATGCCTTCTCTTCTTCGGGATCACGCTGCACGAAGCGGGCCGACTTGCCATCGCGCAGGACCGCCAGCGAGCGGTCGATAAGCTCCAGCGTCAGCTTGGCCTCCTTGTCATTGCCCTTGGCCTTCTTTTCCACGCCAGCGCGACGCTTTTCGAGGCTTTCCAGATCGGCGAGCATCAGCTCGGTTTCGACCACTTCGGCATCGGCCAGCGGATCGACCCGATTGGAGACATGGATGACATTGCTGTCTTCGAAACAGCGCAGCACATAGGCAATAGCGTCTGTCTCGCGGATATTGGCTAGGAACTGATTGCCCAGGCCTTCACCCTGCGAGGCACCCTTCACGAGGCCGGCAATATCGACGAAGCTCATGCGCGCGGGCAGGATCTGCGCCGACTTGCCGATGGATGCGAGCTTTTCGAGCCGCGGATCGGGCACCGAGACTTCGCCCACATTGGGCTCGATAGTGCAGAACGGAAAGTTCGCTGCCTGTGCGGCGGCAGTGCGGGTAAGCGCGTTGAAAAGCGTCGACTTGCCAACATTCGGCAGGCCGACAATGCCCATCTTGAAGCCCATGGGTATCTCCGGGAAATTGTTGGGTTCCAATTGGGTCGGATCGAGGGAGATGTCAATCTCCGAGCGGTCGCGAAGAGGTCAATCGCGCCGGTGGCGGGCACCTTCTTCAATCGGGAGAAGAACAGGGCTCGGCTCGTTCGCAGCCTTGCCTCCACCCCTTTGCCCATGCCAAAACACTCACGTTGACGTATAGGGCAAGCCAATGACCAATCCTGTCACTCAAGATCGGCGTCATTTCGAAGATCTCGCCGTGGGCGAAGTGATCGCGCTGGATCGGACAACAGTGTCGAAAGAAATGATCATCACCTTCGCTCGGGAGTTCGACCCCTTTCCGTTCCATCTCGATGAAGCCGCAGCTAAGGCAAGCCTTTTGGGCGGCCTCGCATCCAGCGGCTGGCAGACGGGCGCGTTGAGCCTGCGCATGCTGGTCGATGCGTTTCTGTCCAAGGTTGCTTCGGCCGGAGGCCTTGGCTTCAAGGATCTAAAGTGGAAGGCGCCGGTTATGGTCGGCGACACGATCGGGGGCACCGTCACTATCGCCGAGTTGCGCCGCTCCTCCGGGCACCCGCAATGGGGGATTGTCACGCTCGACTTCGACATCCGCAACCAGAAGGACAGGCCCGTCATGACCATGCGGCTGGCCAACCTCGTCGAGTGCCGTACTGTCGAGGCATCCGCATGACCCGCTGGTTCGAAGATATCACGATCGACGAAGTCTTCCCGCTGGGCGATCACACTTTTACGGCGGACGAAATTGTGCGCTTCGCCTCGAAGTATGATCCGCAGTATTTTCACACCGACCCTGAGCTGGCCCGGCACAGCCATTTCGGAGGTATCATTGCATCGGGTTGGCACACGGTAAGCGTCGGTCACCGCAAGATGGTCGACGCCTTGTTCGCCGAGGAACAGCGCCTGCGCGGTCTCGGACAGGAACCCGGCGTCTCCGGCCCCTCCCCCGGCGTTAACGCCATGGAATTCAAGGCGCCCGTTCGTCCAGGCGATGTCGTCACCTACACTCTTACGGTAACCGGCAAGCGCCCCTCAAACTCCATCCCCGGCTGGGGCCTGCTGTTCAACCACCTGGAGGCGGTGAACCAGCACGGAGATCTGGTTTACCGCGCTGATCTCGTGGGTTTCTCCAAGCTCCGGGATTACACCATGCCCCTCAAGCTGCGCGTGTTGCTCGCACTCACAAAGGTGCCTGTTCTCGGAAAGCTGATCCGCCGGGCCCCTTGATAGACCCCGGACGCGTCGGCATTCTCTGTCCATGCGCCGATTCGCCCTTTGCCTCGCCCTCACCGCCCTGTCCACAACGCCCGCCTTTGCGCAGGCCTACCAGGGCAATTGGAGTTGCCGCGACGAGACCACCAATCGGGTCGGCATTCTGACCATTTATGGCGATGTCTATGGCTGGGCCTCCCGCATAGCGGGAGACACGTCTTCCGGTACAGGAACTCTGACCGGCTATCAGGATGGCGTCGGCTTCAACGACGGCAATTTGAGAGCCAACAAGTCGATCCAGGCCGGTCGCCTCATCGATGACGTCAATTATGGCTCCGCCCTGCAGCTCGAGACTGCCGAGGCCATTGTCATGCTCTGCAACCCGCGCTAACGCGCCGGCAGATACTCCAGGATTTCCGGCGCATCGAAGGTTGCGCGCGCACGTTCCGCGGCCTTCGCATAGTCCTCGTTGAGGCCGAAATCCTCCGGCGGGGTCAGCAGCTCCCCATCGCAGAACATGTAGATGTCGGTCTCGACGCGCACAGTCATCGCGCCTTCGACATAAATTGGGGCGGCGTAGCCATAGCGCGTCGCCAGCACCGCATAGGCATCGGTGCTCTCAACCACCATGCGCGTTTCCAGCCGCCCCATCTCCCCATAGTCGATCCGGGCCACCTCATTGGTGTCCCCGTCCGCATCGCGCCACACTTTCCACTCACCGCCTTCGGTGGACTGGATTTCCGCAACATCGAAGCTGATATCGGCCGTATCGCGCACCGGCTGGTCAACGCGCTCGAAAAGGCCTGGATTGCAGGCCAAAGCCGGCGTGGTGCACGTCGCGGCAAACAGGATGATCAGCGTTCTCGTCATCGCTGAAGCTAGCCACAAACTTTGAGCGCAGGCAATGACGTGACGCCCGTAAGCCATTCCAGTCAGCCTGCGCCCCCTTCGTGGTCCCCGGCGGGGGCTTGAACTTTTTCCCGATTTCGCGCATTTAGAGCACGTAACGCCGGGCCCCTCTGGTCATGGACTCTCCATGGCGATGTCGGAGTTACTCCACCTGCTACATGGAGAAGGTCCGGCGATGGAATCGCTTTTTGCCGCCCTTTCGGGCGATTTTCTCGGTACTCCCGTCTACTTTTGGGTCGCGTTCATTACGATCGTGATCGCTTTGCTTGTTTTCGACCTCGGCATCCTGCACCGGGATGAGCACGAGATCGAAGCCAAGGAAAGCCTGCTGCTTTATGGGTTCTATGTTTGTATTGCCCTGGCGTTCGGCGCCTGGGTCTGGTTCAGCCGTGGTGCCCAGTCTGGCCTCGAATTCTTTACCGGCTATTTGATCGAACAGTCCCTGGCCATGGACAACATGTTCGTCATAGCGACAATATTTGGCTTCCTGAACATCCCCCGCCTCTACCAGCATCGCGTGCTGTTCTGGGGCATTCTGGGCGTGATCCTGTTCCGGGCCGTCCTGATCGGCGTCGGCGCAGCCCTGGTCTACCAGTTTAGCTGGATACTGCTGTTCTTCGGTGCCTTCCTGATCTTCACCGGCATCAGGATGTTCCGTCACAACGATGACGAGGAGCCGAGCCTGGAAGACAACAAGATCTTCCAGTTCCTCAACAAGCGCTTCCGCATCACCAGGGAACTGCATGGCCGCAAGTTCACGATCAAGCAGCCTGATCCCAAGACGGGCAAGATCGTCACCTGGCTGACGCCACTCGCGGTGGCCTTGATCATGGTCGAAATCGTCGACCTAATCTTCGCCGTCGACTCGGTTCCGGCCGTGTTTGCGGTGACGCAGGATACTTTCATCGTCTACACCTCGAACATCTTCGCCATCCTTGGCCTGCGTGCGCTCTACTTCGCGCTGGCAGCGGCGATGAACCGCTTCCGCTATCTGCAGATTTCGTTGGCGATCATCCTGGTTCTGATCGGCTTCAAGATCTGTCTGGTGCCATTCGGCTACCACGTCCCGACAGCTCTATCGCTGGCGCTGACCATCGGCATCCTCGCCGCCGGTGTTGGCTACTCCTTGTGGAAGACCCGCAACGAGCCCAACATCAGTGCCGAAGACCATCCGGAAACCGGCAAGCTGGAGCCCTAATTGGTCCGCTCGTGACCTGACCTGGAAAGGCCGGCGGTTGACGCCGGCCTTTTTGTTTGTCTATCTTTGAGGCCTTCCACGGAGGTTTCGCACCCGAAATGATCTGAGAACTCGTCCAGGACACCGGCCCCGCTTCCGCTCCACGCCATGCGTGTGACCGGCTTGTGCTGGCTGCAAGTTCGACGAGATCGACAGACGTGGGTGCCCTGACGGACTAGTCCGTCCTTCGCGTTTCCTTGCAGCCCTGGCGTCCTCCCAAAACTCGCTTCGTCGCGTGGCTTTGCTGCGCATTGTTTTCTTGAGCCAGCCCGTGTCTGACCACCGGGCGGGAAAGGATATCGCCATGCCTAAAAACCAGTTCCAGCGCCCTGCACCCATCCAGCACACCGGCAATGTGCCGCGCCACGGCAAGCCCCAACCACCTCAGGCGAAGTCGGCGGAAAAGCGACTGTCGAAGCTGTCAACCAACACGCTGCCGCCGCTGGAGACATTGCTGGCCAAGTCGCCGCAGAACTGAACAAAAGGCCCGGCGTCAGCCGGGCCCTACAAAAGGAAATCTGATGCAAGACCTTATCTACCACGTCGCTATGACGCTCGACGGCTACATTGCAAGGCCTGATGGATCCGCACCCGGCTTTGTCATGACTGGTCCGCATGTAGACGCCTATCAGCGGCAACTGGGCGCGTATGCGGCGGTGGTCATGGGCCGGGCCACTTATGAAATTGGCTATGCCTACGGCATGAAGCCGGGTGACCTGCCCTACGGGCGCCGCCCGCACCACGTCTTCAGCAGGTCGATCGACCTGCCGGAACGGGAGCACCTCCATATCGAACGGGCCGAAACTTTGGCGACCATCGACCGGATCAAGGCTGACGCCAAAGGCCCGATCTACCTCTGCGGAGGTGGGCGCCTGGCAGGCTGCCTGCTTGAGCACCGGCGCATCGACATCCTCAGGCTCAAGCTGGCGCCCATCACCTACGGAAGCGGCATCAGGATCTTTGAAGGGTCGGATGGCCTCGGTGAGTGGGACATGCTTGGCCAGACCAACTTCGGCAACGGGCACATGCTGCTCGAGTACCGCCGGAAGTAGTGTGCGGGGGCTCAATGGCCCCTGCACCTTTCTTGCCGCAATTGCCCGTTAACGAATGGTGAAACGACAAGGAGACTGGCACATGGGAGCCATCCACGAAATCGTCTTCGACTGTGCCGAGCCGGCCGTGCTGGCCGCGTTCTGGGCCGCATTGCTGGACGGCTACAGCGTGCGGCCGGGCGATCAGGCCGATGCCGCGATCAGCGCCGCGCTCGGCCTCGACCCCGATGTGCCGACCACGATCATGCTCGATGGTCCGGGTCCGTCCATCTGCTTTCAGAATGTTGATGGCCAGCGTCCCGACAATAACCGGGTACATTTCGACGTCCAGGTCTCCGACCGTGCCAACGAGGTCGACCGCCTCAAGGAAGCCGGCGCCAGCGTCGATCGGGTTCTGCCCACCTATACGGTCATGCGGGATCCTGAAGGCAATCAGTTCGTGCTTGTCGACCGGCCGGCCGAGGCTACCCGCGTCGCCGCCTGACACGCCCATGGCGGGCTGGTGCTGACACGCCCTGTCATCCGACCGGACTAACGTCCTCATCAACAAAGGACGGAGACCGGCCATGGCCCTTATCGCTTCCTGCCATTGCGGCAGCACCCGCATCCAACTGCCTGAGCACCCCACCCAGGCAGCGCGATGCAACTGCACCTTCTGCCAGCGCGCCGGCGCGGTCTGGGCCTATTACACCCACGATCAGATCGAGGTGCTGCAGGCCGAGGGGCAGAGCAGCTACTCCACCAACCCCGATTATGGGTTGCACTATTTCTGCGGAAAGTGCGGCATGCACACCTGGGGCGAGAGCGTCGACTGGTCTTCGGCTTACAACAATGACGGCACGCCGAAGGGCGACGTTGCCGTCATCCCTGAAAAGACCAAGTGCCAGGTCAACTTGAACCTCGTCGACGATCTCGATTGGTCCAGGGTTGAAATCGAACAGCTCGACGGCCGCAACAATTGGTAGGCGACTGCAGCGGCGCAACGGAGCAGCATCTCACGCCGCAGTTCATAGCCCGCCGCACGCTCCGAGCCGCCTGGGGCTTGACCCGAGGGCCACTCGCCGGATGACAGGCGCTCTAGATAGTCCTCGGATCGAGCCCGAGGACGACTCCATGTTTTTCGGGGGGATGAAGACGAACTGGCTCAATGCCCCTCGAAAGCCATCAACGCGGTGACCTTCACGCTCTCTGCGCCGAGCTTTGCCGCGCCGCCGATATCAGGCAGGTCGATGACGAATGCTGCGTCGTCGCAGGTGGCGCCCGTGCGGCGCAACAGACCGATGGCGGCGATGGCCGTCCCGCCGGTTGCGATAAGGTCATCGACCAATAGCACCTTGTGACGGCTGTCGACCACATCAGCATGAATCTCGATCGTGTCGACGCCGTATTCCAGCGCATAGTTCTGACCGATCGTCTCTCCGGGCAGCTTGCCCTTCTTCCGCACCGGCACGAAGCCGGCGCCAAGTGCGATGGCGACGCCCGCGCCGAAGATGAAGCCGCGTGCCTCGATCCCGGCGACG
The DNA here is from genome assembly GCF_900177655.1 of Devosia lucknowensis. Lineage (NCBI taxonomy): Bacteria > Pseudomonadati > Pseudomonadota > Alphaproteobacteria > Hyphomicrobiales > Devosiaceae > Devosia > Devosia lucknowensis. The sequence goes on from NZ_FXWK01000001.1 coordinate 1,985,147, forward strand.
TGGGTGATGCCCTGCCCCCGGTAGAGCGCCGCAATACGCTCGACGCTTTCCTTAAAGCCCTCGGGGTGCTCGATCAACGTGGTGATGTCACGGAAGAGGATCCCCTTCTTGGGGTAGTCGGGGATCGTCCGGACGAGCGACTTCAGGTCGAGCGACATCGATAGCCTTGCAATGAAAGGATGGAGATCAGTTCTTGTTGCGGCCTAGCACGTGCCGGGCAATGACGCCGGCATTGTAGGCCACGTTGCGGGTGGTGGCGATGGCCGTCTCACGCGCCTTCGGATTGGTTGCCACGGCCTTTACGCCGGCACGGACCACGGGATGGCGGCTCAATGCGATCGCAGTACTTACGACTGTGACAGCAATGCGAACGGCCGACATCGCGATCTCCTTGAACAATTCGAATACGTTGCAATATCGCGGCTGTGCCGTGCAATGGCAAGGGGCGGACGACCGCCGATCCTGCAAATCGCGGTGACCACAAAAAGAAAGGGCCCCGTCCGGGGCCCTCTCCAATTCGGTCTGGTGTTGGCTCAGTGTTCGATGCCGGCCCAGAGCTTGCGCTTGGTGGCGTACATCAGCCCGGCGAACAGCACGAGGAACAGCAGAACCACGAAACCGGTCTGCTTGCGCGACACCAGGTGCGGTTCGGCCATCCACATCATGAAGGCGGAGACGTCGGTCGAGTATTGCTCGAGAGTTTCAGGAACGGCAACGCCATCCTCGCCGGGAGTGTAGGTCACGGAACCGTCGGCAAGCGGTGGCGCCATGCCGATGGCATGACCCGGGAAGTAGTCGTTGTAATACTTGCCCTCTGCCAGCTCGAAGCCTTCCGGAGCCGTCTCCGGCACTTCTGCATGGTAGCCGTTGAGCAGCGCATGGATATAGTCAGCGCCGCCTTCCTGGTACCCGGTGAAGTAGTTGAAGATCCAGGTCGGGAACGGATCGGTCACGCCGCGGGCCTTGGCCAGCACCGAGAAATCGGGCGGCAGCGCGCCGCCATTGGCATCGCGGGCTTCCTGGTCGTTGGCGAATGGCGACGGCCAGCGGTCTGCCGCCACTGCAGGACGACGACCACCCTCGGCGGTTGCATCGTTGACCTCATATTCGGCCGCAAGCGCCTTGACCTGGGCTTCCGAAAAGCCAGGGCCGCCCGCTTCGCTCAGGTTGCGGAAAGAGAGCAGATGCGCACCGTGGCAGCTCGAGCAGACTTCGCGGAACACCTGGAAACCACGCTGCAGCTGGTGCTCGTCATAGGTTCCGAAGATGCCTGCAAAGCTCCAGCTCTGGCGCTCCACATGCGCGCCGCCTTCGGCAGCCTGCACAGGCATGCTGGCAAGGCCGACCACGGCAGCAACGGCGGCGATGATGATCTTGGTCTTGAACATGTTAATCGCCCCGATCACGCGTGTGCCTTGCCGAGAACGCTCTCGGAAATGCTGGTCGGCAGCGGCTTGGGCGTTTCGATACGCGACAGCACCGGCAGGATGACCAGGAAGTAGAGGAAGTAGTACGCCGTGCAGACCTTTGCCATCACCGTGTAGATGCCTTCGGCCGGCTGAGCACCCAGATAGGTCAGGCCGACGAAGTTGATGGCGAACAGCCAGTAGAACCACTTGAACAGCGGACGGAACGTGCCCGAGCGGACCTTGGACGTATCGAGCCACGGCACGATCAGCAACATCACCAGAGCGCCGCCCATGGCGATCACGCCGCCAAGCTTGGAGTCGATGAAAAGCACGTTGAAGTCGATGGCGCGCAGGATCGTGTAGAACGGCAGCAGGTACCATTCGGGCACGATATGAGCCGGCGTCACCTGGCTGTTGGCCATGATGTAGTTGTCGGGATGGCCGAGGATGTCGGGGGCGAAGAACACGAACCACGCGAACGGGATCATGAACAGCACCATCGCGAACAGGTCCTTCATCGTATAGTACGGATGGAAGGGAACGGTATCGCGGCTTTCCTTTACTTCAACGCCGATCGGGTTGTTGTTGCCCGGCACGTGGAGCGCCCAGATGTGGAGGCCCACAATGGCAGCGATCACGAAGGGCAGCAGGTAGTGCAGCGAGAAGAAGCGATTGAGCGTCGGGTTACCGACGGCGAAGCCGCCCAGCACCAGCTGCTTGATGTTTTCGCCCACCAGCGGGATGGCCGAGAAGATGTTCGAGATAACCGTGGCGCCCCAGAACGACATCTGGCCCCAGGGCAGGATGTAGCCCATGAAGGCGGTCGCAACGGTCAGGATGAAGATCAGAACGCCCAGGATCCAGATGATTTCGCGCGGCGCCTTGTAGGAGCCGTAGAACAGGCCGCGGAACATGTGGATGTAGAGAGCGACGAAGAACATCGACGCGCCCACGGCGTGGACGGCCTGGATGATACGGCCGCCAGCGACGTCACGGCGAATATGCTCCACCGAGTCGAAGGCCATAGCCACGTTCGGCGTATAGTGCATCGCCAGGATGATGCCGGTGACGATCTGCACACCGAGACACATCACCAGGATGGCGCCGAAGGTCCACCAGTAGTTGAGATTCTTCGGCGTGGGGAAGTCCATCAAGTGTTCTTTGGCGAAGCGAACGACCGGCAGGCGATCGTCCAGCCACTTCTCGACGGCATTTCCGGGAATGTAAGTTGAATGTTCGGACATCGGAAAAGCCCCCACTAACCGATCTGGATCAGCGTATCGCTGACGAATTCATATGGCGGCACAACCAGGTTCTTGGGTGCAGGGCCACGACGGATACGACCTGCGGAGTCATAGTGCGAGCCGTGGCACGGGCAGAACCAGCCATCGAAATCGCCCGATTCACCCACAGGGATACACCCAAGATGCGTGCAGTTGGCGATCATCACCAGCCACTGTTCGTGGCCTTCCTTGGTGCGCTGCTCGTCGGTTTCAGGGTCCTTGAGCTCGCTCAGCGGGACTGCCTTGGCCTCGTCGATTTCCTTTTCCGTGCGATGCCGCACGAAAACCGGCAAGCCGCGCCAGGTGATCGTCACCGACTGACCCTCGGGAATGGCGCCGACGTCGAACTCGATGCTGGCCAGCGCCAGGGTCGAAGCGTCGGGATTGAGCTGGTTGATCAGCGGCCAGACCACGGCGGCAGCGCCGACCGCGCCGACAGCGCCGGTAGCGACGTAGAGAAAGTCGCGCCGGTTGGTAGATGAATGTTCTTGCGTGGCCAAGGTCCGTATCCCCGTAACATGCATATTTGACGGTTCCGGCACCGGCAAAATCGACCGCATAAGCAGAATCGACCGCCGTGCGCCCTCAAGCGGCCCGTCAGGTACGGTCCTTTTTGCACTGTCACAGACACTTGTCCAGTGCACGAACCGTGACAGCGGTAAACTGCGACACTATACCCGCACGAAGCCCGGTTTCCGGGTCTTTAAGAGCGTCCGGAGCAAACCGCCTTGACCATCGCGCTAGCGCTGTACCAGCCCGACATCGCCGCAAATACCGGCACCCTCCTCCGCCTCGGCGCCTGCCTTGGCGTGGCGGTACACGTCATCCATCCCGCCGGATTTGCCCTTACCGACCGCAACCTCGCGCGCGCCGGAATGGACTACCTGGACAAGGCCACCCTGACCGAACATGCCAGCTTCGCTGCGTTCGATGCCTGGCGCAGGGATAAAAACCGTCGCCTGGTTCTGTTGACGACAAAGGCGAGCACATCTGCGTATGACGCTCATTTCACGCGCGAGGACATCCTGCTGCTCGGGCGTGAAAGCGCAGGAGTCCCAGATCAGGTAGCTGACGTCTCCGACCTGCGCCTGCGCATTCCCATGCAGCCAGGTTTGCGTTCGATCAATGTTGCCGTTGCCGGCAGCATGATACTGGGCGAGGCACTGCGACAGACGCAGCACTTTACAGAACTGACCTGAAGGTTCATTTCCACTCCATGACCCTCCCCCCAGACATCGAAGCCAAGAAGACCGCCGCCAGCGCCTGGTTCCGTGCCCTTCGCGACCGCATCTGCAGCGAACTGGAAGGTATCGAAACCGAGGTCTCGACCTACCATCAGGATCTTGCGCCCGGCCATTTCGAGCGCAGCCCCTGGGACCGTGCCGCCGGCGGCGGTGGCGAAATGTCGATGCTTCACGGCCGCGTCTTCGAAAAAGCCGGCGTTCACATCTCCACTGTTCACGGCAACTTTTCCGAGGAGTTCGCTCGCCAGATGCCCGGCACCGAGGCTGGCACGGCGTTCTGGAGTTCGGGCATTTCGCTGATCATCCACCCTTGGAACCCGCATGTTCCAGCCGTGCACATGAACACCCGCATGATCGTCACCGGCAAACAATGGTGGGGTGGCGGCGCCGATCTCACCCCCGTGCTGGACGCTCGGCGAAATCAGGACGATCCAGACACCGTGGATTTCCACGCTGCCATGAAATCGGCCTGCGACGGCCGCCCCGGAGTGGACTACGAACGACTCAAAGCCTGGTGCGACGAATACTTCTTCCTGCCCCATCGCAACGAACCGCGCGGCGTCGGCGGTATTTTCTACGATCACTTCAACAGTGGCGACTGGGATGCGGACTTCGCCTTCACCAAGGCCGTCGGCGAAGCATTCCTCGGTATCTACCCCGAATTGGTCCGCCGCAATTTCCAAAAAAGGTGGACCGAAACAGAGCGCGACGAGCAACTTGTGCGTCGCGGTCGCTACGTCGAATTCAACCTGCTTTACGACCGCGGCACGACGTTCGGCCTCAAGACCGGCGGCAACGTCAATTCGATCCTCTCGTCCATGCCGCCCGCGGTGAAGTGGCCCTGATCAGGCTTTGCGCGCAAGCCGCTCGGCTCGCGCATCCCTGAAGCGCACCACGATCCAGCGCACCATCACATAGGCAATCGCGTACACCGCGATTGCCAGCGGGATCGAACCGATCAGGCTGGTGCTGAACGTGGGCCAGATCGCTTCGAGCTCGTTCGAGATCAGGCCGTGCGGCAGTTTCTGCGCCACCGCATGCACGATTGTCGCTTCTTCGGGGCTCATGCCGCCACCACCACGCATCCAGTCGCCTAGGGCGTATCCTGCAGCCACGAAGAGCGGGAAGGTCAGAGGGTTGCCCCACAACGCCCCGATGGCCGCAGCCAGAATGCTGCCCCGCGTGATAAACGCAAGCGCCAGCCCAAGGACGAAATGCAAGCCGAACAGCGGCAACATCGCAACCGAGGCTCCCGCCGCCACTCCTGCTGCTACGGCGTGCGGGCTACCAGAAAGCCGCAGCAACCGCTTCTGGAGATAAATCACATAGCGCCGGAGCCCCATGCGCGGCCATATTCGGTCACGCAGTGACACGCCCGAGCGTTTCGTCATAATCGAACCATTGCGCAGTGTGTCCGGAAAACTGGCAGAACACATGTCCCTCGCCGATCTGGAAATCAAGTTCTATCGTTCCATCCGATCCATCCGGTTTCCCCTCCGCCGCCTGACTGTGCTCACTGGCGGCAATGGCGTGGGCAAGACCAATCTCTACCGCGCCCTGGAACTCGTCCAGGCCGCGGCCACGGGCAATCTGACGTTGTCCATTGCTCGCGAAGGCGGCCTCGGCTCTGCCATGTGGGCGGGCGAGCGCAGGCGCAACGAGCCGCCGCGCATCAGCCTCGAAGTTGGCCTCGACACGCTCTTTCCCGGCGAGGACGCCGCGGCCTTCCTGCCCCGCTATACAGTCGAGATCGGCTTTGGCGACGCGCGCTATGAGGCTGTTTTCGGTGAAGAGCCTCAGATCAAGGCAGAGAGCCTCTTGCTCGCCGGCCGTCGTCCCGTGACCCTTTTGGAACGCGCCGGGCCCTCTGCCTGGTATCGTGACGAAACCGGCGCACGACGCATGGTCGATCGTCCGCTTCTCGCCAGTGAAACTGCGCTGTCCGAGCTGCGCGGCACCCTGCCCGAAGTCGACATTGTCCGCGAACTCCTTTCAAGCTGGCGCTTCTATCACGGGTTCCGCACCGACCGGGATTCGCCGCTGCGCCGCCCTGCCCTTGCCGTCACCGCACCGACGCTCGATGCCGACGGCGGAAACCTTGGCGCCGTTCTCGCCACGCTCAAGCATATTCGCGGCGACACGAGGGATCTCGACGTTGCCATCGACCAGGCGTTTCCAGGTGCCCGCCTCGACATTCCTCCGCCCGGGCGCGACGCCAGTTTCGCCATGGTCTTTCCTGAAATGCCGAACCACCCGTTTGGCCCAGGCGAACTCTCCGACGGCACGCTGCAGTTTCTTGCGCTCCTTGGCGCGCTCCTCAGCTATCGCCCGCCGCCTTTCATTGCCTTTAACGAACCCGAGGCCTCGCTCCATCCTGACCTTATTCCGGCGATGGCCACAGCCATCGCCCGTGCCGCCGAACGCACGAAGGTATGGGTCGTGACCCACTCGTCCCTTCTCGCAAGCGCAATCGAGGATGCCGTTGGCGTCACGCCGCACCGCGTCATCCGTCGTGATGGCGGGACCTGGATCGAAGGCCTCTCGGACATCGGCATCTTTCCCGGCGACTGATGCGTGGTCAGAGCAGACCCAGGTTCCCTGCAACCAAACCCCACCCCTCCCGTTAAGTCAGACCACCAGAGACCAAGGAGGAAATGCAATGAAACGCTTTGATTCCGGCACGCTCATCCCCGGCTCGACCTGGAAGGCCGAAGCCGAGTCTGAAGCCGAGGTCGTCCGTCGCGCAGTCGAAAACATGCGCAATCTGAACGGTGAGACTGAGGTGCGCCCGGATATGGTCGAGCGCATCAAGGAACGGATCGTCGACTTCGATCCGGGCAGCGACACCAGGCACTGACCTCTCCAAGCCCCGGTTCTCCGGGGCTTTTTGTTGGCTGCTAGTGGAAGAGGCGTGACAGCAGTTCATCCTTTTGGAGCGTGAATTCACTGTCCACCCAGGCCCGCTCGAGTAGCCGCAATGCCGTTCCCATTTCTGGCCCGGGCCGCATGCCGCGAGCGGCAAGATCGCTGCCATCGACCGGCAGCGGCGCGACGCGCAGTCTTCCCAACTCCCGCGCCACTTCCGCAAGGCGCTCGCGCGGCCAGCCATCTGATGCGGCCACAACGGCAAGGCCTTCCACCGCATCTTCCCCGTAGCGATAGGCAGCCCAAGCGACATCACCCACGCGCAAAAGGTCTGCGGCCTCTGCAACGCGTTCAGCTTTAACGGCGATGGCCTTGCTCAATCGCCAGTCGGCCTGCCGGATATCGAGGCTCTCTCGCCCAAGAAGGGCCAGTCGAGTGGTTGCTGAGCGACCACCCAGCACCTCGTAGCGAACAAGCGCCTCCGCCGCGCCGGGCGCGACACGGATCAGCCCGAGACGATCCATAACGCCTATGGTTTTCGCCACTCGCGGCAGCGCCAGCATGCGCATCATCTCAGCGCCGACGCGTTCGCGCGAAATGTGATCCAACTCGTCTGCCGCCGCACTGCAGGCTGCCAAGCCATCAGCGTCATAGATCTCCCCACCATGACTGGCCGAGAACCGGAAGAACCGGTAGACGCGCAAACCGTCCTCCGCAATCCGCTGGCGCGCGTCGCCGATGAACCTGATCCGGCCTCCGAGCAGATCCCCTACCCCGCCGATCGGATCGACGATCGTGCCGTCAGCTAGACAATAGAGGGCGTTGATGGTGAAATCCCGTCGCTCGGCATCGGCCTGCCAATTCGTTCCAAACCTGACGATGGCCCGTCGCCCATCGGTTTCCACATCCTCACGCAACGTGGTGACCTCGACCACGGTATCATTGACCCTGAGGGTCACGGTTCCATGCTCGATCCCGGTGGGATAAGCGCTGATTCCAGCGGCCTTGGCCCGCTGCATCACGGTGGTCGGCAAAAATTCAGTGGCCATGTCGATATCGGCATGGTTTCGCGTCATGCCCGCGAGGCTATCGCGGACCACGCCACCGACGGCACGCGTCCGCCCGTCCGCTCCGTCCAGTGCAGCAAAAATGGCCTGTACCTCGGCCCGTTCGAGCCATTCGGCGTTCTCGATACGGTCCGGGATCATGCCGCGGCCTCGCCCATCACCCTGTCGCGGAAAAGCCTCGTGAGGTTGGCGGTGATACCCCAGATGACATGTCCATCGTGGTCAATCTGCCACGTAGAATGCTCCTTGCCGCCCCGGCTGATCCGAAAGCGCCCATAAGTCTGCACGTCGAGAATGCGGCTCAGCGGTACCTCGAAAACGGAATGCACTTCGCCGGGATTGGGGACGAACGGGCCGCTCGGTTCCACTTCGGCTACGACGGGTACGATCAGGTAGTTGGTGCCGGTATAGTAACTCGGCATATAGCCCAGGATCGTCGCATCGCTTGGCTCCATGCCCACTTCCTCCTGCGCTTCCCGCAAGGCAGCTGCGGCTGCGCCGGCATCCGACTGGTCGATCTTCCCGCCCGGGAACGCCACCTGGCCCGAATGGGCGCGCAGGTCCGGCGAACGTTCTGTGTAGAGCACGGTGTGCCCCTCGGGCCGCCGCACCAGCGCGATCAGCACTGCAGCCGGCACCGGTGGGCGTTCGAACGGCCGCAAGGGCTTCCAGTCCGGTACCAGTTCCTGCGCGAGCTCCAGAGCGGGCGGCTCGAGCAGCAGGCGTCCGGCAAGGCTGTTCACGATATCGAAATCCATGGACCGCTAACGCTCGGAACAAAGAGTAAGGCCGCCGAACACTAATTCAGCGGCCACGCTTCTGCATCCTCTTTCGACACCCTCACCCGGCGTCGAAGGCGGCAATGCTGCCTTTGAGCGACGCGGCGAGCGTTTTGTCCTCAGCCATCAGCAACACACGCGTGGGATCGACCGGCCCTGGAAACTGAATATTGCCCGGCGTGGTGATGTCCCACCCGAGCGGGCAATAATAATCCTGGTCACCCACCAGCAACACGAATTCCCCGTCACCGCGCGCCAGCGCCATCTTGCTGACTTCCCGCGCCAGAAGTTTGCCAGCACCGCGCTTGCGAAAATTGGGATGCGTTGCCAACGGTCCAAGCAGATAGCCCTTCTTGCCGTCGACGCTGATCGGCGTCATCCACACCGAACCGCAGGGCGTGCCGTCTACCTCAGCGATGAGGCTGAGCGTGGGATCGATCGGGAATCGCTCGCGCACCCGGAACGCGGTTCGCGCGAACCGGCCCGGCCCGAAGGCCGTCGCCTGCAGTTCTTCGACGAAAACGTCGTCCGCAGGCGTAGCGACGCGCACAGCGGGCTGGCCGGCGACAGGGGTAGCAGCGGCCTCGGCCGCAACGAGCGTGGTCATGGGTTTCATCCAGGGAAAGGAATGTGCAGGACAAGATGCGGTCAGCCGAAGCCATCCGCTTGTAACGACCGCCTAGCGTCGTCGGTTCGTCTGCAAAACTTTCACCATCCTGGACGCCTCCACGTCTGAATCCGCATTAGCACCAGCTTGGACGGGCGTAAATGGGAATATCGAACCATGTACCTCATTTCCTCCATCACCGGATGGCTGTGCCCCGGACGCATAACGGATTGTTACGTCAACCCGGTCTTATCGCGAGGCACCGATGCCATTAGCTGTAGGCCGAACCAATGAACGGTTGAAACTGTTGCGTGAGTGACAGAAGAAACCGACAGCAAGATGACGGAAAGGCAGTTTCGATGGGACAGTTGATCGACGGAAAGTGGTCCACACAGTGGTACGACACCAAGAAATCCGGCGGGAAATTCGTCCGCTCGCAGTCCGGTTTCCGCAACTGGATCACCCCTGACGGCGCTGCGGGCCCAACGGGCAATGGCGGCTTTGCTGCCGAAGCCGGGCGCTACCATCTTTACGTCTCTCTGGCCTGTCCGTGGGCACACCGCACCCTGATCTTTCGCAAGCTCAAGGAACTGGAAAGCCTGATCTCGGTCTCGGTGGTGTCGCCCAAGATGCCCGACGAAACAGGCTGGAATTTTGACAAGAGCGAAGGCTCGACCGGCGACGCCCTCTTTGGCAAGGACACGCTGTGGCAGGTCTATGTCGAGGCACAAAAGGATTACACCGGACGCGTGACCGTGCCGGTGCTGTGGGACAAGAAGACCGGGACAATCGTTTCGAACGAAAGTTCGGAAATCATTCGCATGTTCAATTCGGCCTTCGACGAATTGACCGGCAATACTGACGATTACTACCCGGCCGACCTGCGCGAGAAGATCGACCCCATCAATGCGCGGGTCTACGACGACATCAACAACGGCGTCTACAAGGCCGGCTTCGCTACTACTCAGGAAGCCTATGACGAAGCCGTGTCAAAGCTGTTCGACGCACTGGACTGGGTTGAAGGCCTGCTCGGGGAAACCGCCTATCTCACCGGTGAAACCATAACCGAGGCCGATTGGCGGCTGTTCACCACGCTTGTGCGGTTCGACGCCGTCTATGTCGGCCACTTCAAGTGCAACCGCAGGCGTATCGCCGACTACCCCAACCTCAGCCACTACCTCAAAGCGCTCTATGAGGTGCCTGGCGTCAAGGACACGGTCGATCTCGACCACATCCGCACCCACTATTACTGGAGCCACACGACCATCAATCCGCACCGCATCATCCCGATCGGTCCGGAACTGCCGTTCCTGGATTGACGGCACCTCTCCACTCAGCCTCCCCCTGACAAAGGGGGAGGTCATGGGATACTTGGTCACCACCCCTCAATACCCCCAAACCGTGCGCTTCTCGACGCCGTCGAAATACTCATCGATGCGCTGGCTCGTCGCGGGAGATACGCCATTGGGCAGGGCGTGGCGGTCGAACCAGCCCACTTCCGCGATCTCGTGGTCGCGCTTGCGCTCGAATTCGTGCTTGAAGGTCTTGGCCACGAAAAACGCCACATGGTCGCGGTCGGTCACCGGGCTGGTATTGTGATAGAGCCCGAAAAGCTCCATGGCTCCGATCACCCGGTACCCAGTCTCTTCCAGCGTTTCACGGGCACCTGCTTCTTCAAACGTTTCCCCGGGCCCGACGCCGCCGCCGGGAAATTGCCAGCCCGGTACATACGTATGGCGGATCAGCAGCACCTTGTCCCCATCGACGACCATAACCCGTGCACCAACGGTCATGCGGTGCCACAGCCCTTTGAGCGTCAGGAAGGCCTTGGCGCGGACGCGTTGGAAGCGGTTCATCATGGCACGTTCTCCGTTTGCCATTGGGTAGCAGAGCTTGCGCCGCGACAAAATCGTGCACTGTGACGATTGAACGTTTTCTTGGCGCCGACGTTCTGGCAAAACCCCGCGATGATCACCTTGGCCCACATCTCCGACATCCATCTTTCGCCCATGCCCGACGTTGGCATGCGCGATCTGATGGGCAAGCGACTGACTGGCTTCCTAAATTGGAAGCTGAAGCGTCACGGCGAGATGAACACCGAAACGCTGGGACGGCTGGTCTCCCACATGCAGGAGCAGAACGCCGACTTCACCGCCGTAACCGGTGACCTCGTTAATCTGGCGATGAACGCCGAAGTCGAGCGCGCTGGCGAATGGCTGCGCGCCCTTGGCTCCGCTGATCGGACTGCCGTATGTCCGGGCAATCACGACGCCTACGTGCCCGGCTCATTGGACTACGCCCGCGAGCACTGGGGCGACTACATGAAAGGCGAGACCGTCGAAGGCGAAGCCTTCCCCTTCGTGCGCCGGGTCGGCGAGGTGGCGATCATCTCGTGTTCAAGCGCCGTGCCAACGCCACCCTTCATGGCGATCGGTCGCTTCGAAGAAAAACAGGCGGCCCGTCTCAGCCGTATCCTGAGGCTTCTCGGCGACGCCGACTATTTCAGGGTGGTGCTCATCCATCACCCGCCCAATGCCGAATTGCAGCATCCCTCGTTCGGGCTGAAGGGGCATCGCCTGTTCCGCCAGGTGATTGCGGAAAATGGGGCCGAGCTCGTTCTCCACGGCCACACCCACCGCTCGTCGATCCACCACATCCCCGGCAAGAACCACGAAGTACCGGTTATCGGCGTCGCTGCTGCCAGCGCCGCCCAGGGTGGCACACTCGACGATCCAGCCCGCTACAACCTGTTCCGTATCGAAAAAGCGGGCGAGGAATGGCGCTGCACCATGCGCGAATTCGGCTTCCAGCGCCTCGGACCGGACATCGTCATGCGGATGCAAATGCGGATCTACTGATCGTCCCGCAGGGCAATTCGCTCCAGCTGAGCGAATTGAGATCAGGAGGCCATGAAAGCTACGCTCGAATAGCTGTGCGCTGAATTCTCGCCGTCGAAATCTCCCCTCCTCCCTCGTCGCCCATTTATAGTCGACCCGAGGGAACAACCCATGACCACCACCAAGCCCGCCACCATTGACGCCTACAATGCAGCTCAGGAAGACCACATCCGTCTGATCTGCGACGAGCTGCGCAAAAGTATCGACCGCGTTCTGCAAGATGCAGAAAGCAAGATCTGGCATGCCCACCCGGTCTGGTTTCTCGACGGCAATCCGATCGTGGGTTATTCCAAACTCAAGGGTCCGGTCCGGCTGCTGTTCTGGAGCGGACAGTCCTTCCAGACCCCGGGACTGGACAAGGAAGGCTCCTTCAAGGCCGCCGAAAAGCGATATACCTTGGTCACCCAGATCGATCCCGACGAGTTGGCAAATTGGCTCGAAGAGTCTCGATCCGTTCAGTGGGACTACAAGAATATCGTCAAGCGCCGGGGTGCGCTGGAGCGACTTGTCTAGGCACAGGCCCAAGACAAGCTGCGGCAGGCCGTTGCCACACTCCTACCACTCCGAAACCGGCGGCGGCTCCCCAGAATAAAGCGCGTTCTGGGCCGCGTATGCACGTTGATAAGCCGGACGCGATTCGGCACGCCGCACATAGGCGACAAGGCTTGGAAATTCTTCGAGTAGCCACGCATCGGCGCGGCGCAGCACCATGACCATCATGAGATCACCTGCGGTGAATGCGCCTTCCAGCCACTCTCGTTCGCCAAGATAAAGTGACAGGTCGGCCAGACGGGCCCGAATTCGATCGTCGAGAAACGCGAGGCGTTCCTTGCTGAACCAGGGCTGGCCGGGGTCGGTGAAATCAGCCTGCTCGCGTTCCACGATTGGCGGTTCGACCGTACTGACTGCGGCAAACATCCAGGTAACGGCTCGGGCCCTCCCGTCGGGATCCCCAGGGAGCAATCCTGGATGAACTTGCGCCAGGTGATGGATGATCGCACCAGACTCGAAGAGCTTGACACCATCCTGCTCGAAGGCCGGAATCTGTCCGAAAGGTTGCCTCGCTTTGTGAGGAGGCTCCTTCATTTCCTTGAACGTCACGAACCGCACGTCGTACTGCTGGCCAACCTCTTCGAGAGCCCACCGCACCCGCATGTCGCGGGCAAGACCCTTGCCCCCATCGGGCGACCATTTGAATACGGTTAGCACTGGCAGCATCTACCCACTCCCTCGTTGCGTCTGGGAAGGCGACGAGTGGCGCGTCGCGGCATCGACAGCGATACCGCCGCCGCGCTAGACTTTTTCCATGAACCACGTAAACCACCGCATCTATGGCATGAGCGTTGCCAGCGTCTATGTCCATTATGTCACGAAGGTCGAGCGAAAGGGGCGCAGCAGAGCCGAGGTGGACGAGGTGACGCGCTGGCTCACAGGCTATAGCCAGGCCGACCTTGAAGCGGCTCTCGCCGACAAGACGACATTCCAGGATTTCTTCGACCACGCACCCGCGCCAAATCCGTCGCGCTCCCTCATAAAGGGTGTCATCTGCGGTGTGCGCATCGAAGAAATCGATCACCCCACCATGCGCGAAATCCGCTATCTGGATAAATTGGTCGACGAACTGGCGAAGGGTCGGCCTATGGAAAAGGTTCTGCGCAACTGACATTGGCGCTCTTGCATAGCCATGCAGCGCACAGCCCTACTCCCGCCACGCCCACAAATCACCTATATCGTGGTCAAAGCCAGCGAGTTGCCCGTGACCGAATTTTTCCGCATAGAAGCGCCCTCCTTCGACCCCGCCACCGGCGAAGCGCGCTTTTCCTATACTCTCAACGATCTTCGGTTCACGGAAGTGCTGACCCTGCCCCAGGGCGCCACCGCAGCCGCGGTTGCTTCACCCGCATTTCAGAAGCTCCTCGGTCTCACCGCGCTTGTTCTCGGGGTCTCCTATTTCAAGTTGCGCGCCCCTTTCCAGATCGAGGCACCAGGCATTCCGCTGACCGCGAGTGAACGCGCCTTCGTCATCGACGTCTACGAAAATGGTCTTGGCGAATTCTATGCGCGCAACGAGCTGGCCCGCTTCGGCAAATTAACACTGGTTGCGCCCGGGGATGCTGAGGAACGCAAGCCGCCCGTCGTATTGGCGGAGCGCACTCTCCTGCCCATTGGCGGCGGCAAGGACTCGCTCGTCAGCGTGGATCTTCTGACCCACGTCGGGCAGCAGTTCACACCCTTCGCGGTCAATCCCAAAGGACCGATCGTCTCGTCGGTCGATGCCATCGGCACCGCGCCGGTCTATGTGACGCGCAAGCTGGATCCCGAAATGATCCGCCTGGGTCAGTCAGAGGGATTTTATAACGGCCACGTCCCCTCGACTGCCATCAATTCAATGATCGCGTCTCTCTGCGCAGTCCTCTTCGGCTACAACCAGATTGCGCTCTCCAATGAGCGCTCGGCCAGCGAAGGCAACGTCATCTTCGACGGCCGCGAGACCAATCATCAATATTCCAAGTCCCTTGGCTTCGAATTGCTGATCGCCGATACGCTGGCCAACGCCACAGGCGGCGCCCTGAAGTACTTCTCCCTGCTGCGACCCTATTCCGAGGCGCGCATTGCGTCCCTGTTCACCAAGCAGAACAAGTTCGACAGCGTCTTTTCCAGCTGCAATCGCAATTTCCGCCTCAATGGCAATGATGGACCGCTCTGGTGCGGCGAGTGTCCCAAGTGCCACTTCGTCTTCCTGATTTTCGCACCCTTCATGGCCAAGCAGCGGATGCTGGAGATTTTCGGCAAGAATCTTCTGGACGAACCGGCAAACGAACAGTCGTTCCGCGAACTGGCCGGACTGACCGGACAGAAACCGTGGGAATGCGTGGGCGAAATCCTTGAGGCGGCTGCCTGTTTCTATACCCTCACCCGCCATGCAGATTGGCATGAGGATGCCGTCGTCCGCTCGATCAAGGCCGATCTCTTTGCCCAGTACGGAGAAGAGAAACTGCAGCGCGCCATGGCCGAATGTCTGACCGACAGCCACGATCACCATATTCCCCCTGCGCTTGCCGCCAAGGTGGCCGCCTATGCAGTTTGATGCGCCGGTTCTCCTCTATGGCGCGGGTCGCGAGGCCCGATCCACGCGAGCCTTCCTGCAAGCCCGTCAACCCGGTCTCAAGGTCTACGTCACAGTCGATAGCGGCTCATCCGATATTCCCGATACTGAACAGCTCGCGCCTGACAGCCTTCCCAACGCGATAGCTCACCGTCGCTTCGGGCTGATCGTGAAAAGTCCGGGAGTGTCGCGCTACAAACCCATTTTCGAAGCCGCTCGCGCCGCCGGCATCCCAGTGACTTCGAACCTCAATCTCTGGGGCGCCGTCTTCCGGCACAACCGCACGGTCATTGCCATCACCGGCACCAAGGGCAAGTCGACGACGGCCACGCTCACTCACCTCATGCTCACCCGGTCCGGCATCGATGCGGGTCTGGCCGGCAATGTCGGTCTGGCGCCGCTCGAAATAGCGGACAAGCACGCGGTCGTCGTCTTTGAGCTCTCGAGCTACCAGACATCCGACATGACCTTCGTGCCCGATGTCGCGGCCATCACCAATCTCTATCCCGAGCACGTCGACTGGCATGGCTCGGTGGAGCGCTATTACGCCGACAAGCTTCACCTCGTCGATCGGGACGGCAACTTCGCCGTCGCTCTCGGGCGGGCCGCTCGCGGAAACGCCCTTGTCGCCAGGGCCGTCCGCGATCACCGCCGTCTCCTCCCCGACCTGACGCCCGAGCAAAGCACGACCATCGAGCAGGCCGTTGCACGCTCGCGCCTGCGTGGTTCGCACAATCTGGACAACGCCCAACTCGCCGCTCAGATCGCCTTGGCGGTTGGAGCAACGCTCGACGGCATCTTGCAGGGTATTGCCGCTTTCCGCCCGCTACCGCACCGGCTGGAAGAACACGTCTTCGGCGGCGTGACCGTGGTCAACGACTCTATTTCCACCACGCCCGAAGCGACCAAGGCCGCGCTCGCAGCCTATCCGGGACGCCGTATCGCTCTGATTGCTGGCGGCCACGAGCGGCAGCAGGACTATGCCGAATTGGCATCACTCCTCGTCACTCGCGGCGTCAACACGCTCGTCACTCTGCCGGTAACCGGCGAGCGCCTCGCTGCCGCTACCTTGGCCCAATCGGCGGACATTGCTGTTCATCAAGCCCAGGACATCGAAGCGGCGATTGACTACCTTGGAAACGCAAGATCCCGTTTCGACACGATCATCCTGTCGCCGGGCGCACCGTCCTACAATCAATTCAAGAATTTCGAGGAACGCGGCAACCGCTTCGTGGAGCTTTGCCGCGCCCGGTTCGCTGGCGATTGAGCCTCAGTATGCGCTGACGAGATTTGCTTCCGGCACACCGGAATCGAGCAATGCAGCCCGCATCTTGCTCAGCAATACCCTGTCGGTAATCCGGCGCTCGAGCCGCGGCATGATCCCGCTGCTGCGAAAGGTCTGAACTTCGAGGATCGTCGGCAAGGACTGACGGACCACGGTACTGTCCCCTGCCGTGTGGGCCGCCAGGAGCAGCAGCACGGAACCAAGTTCCGCGTCTACGCGCGCACATTGCTGGGCAAGTCGCTCGGCGCGGATAAAGGTGCGGTCGGCCAGCGCCTTCATCGCCGGAACGCAGTTGAACCAACTGGGCGTATCAGACACGGGCAAGGCATCAAGCGAACGGCGCGCCAGCGGCATTGCGAGGTCGAGGCGCCCGATCAGCGCCAGGTGTCTGCCATGCGCTGCCGCTGCGTCGATATTAGCCGTGTTTAGCTGCAAGGACGTACTGTAGGCAGCTTCCGCATCGGCGTGGTGTCCCGTCGCTTCATAAAGCCGGGCCTGCTGCTCCCACGCAAAGCTGCTGGTCGGCGCGATGCGCAAGGCGCGTTCCATCAGCGCACTTGCTTCGTCATAGCGGCCTGCCTGCTCGGCACTGCGCCAGTTTCCGTCACCCTGTGCTTCGGCGACGAGGCTCGCTCGCGCCGCCAGAATATTTCCGTTGGCTTGCTGATCCTCCGGTAGCGCGTCGAGGCATGAGAGCACCCGCGCGGAAGCGGCACTCGTCGGCGCAGTGCGATACATCGAAAAGAGGATCGCACAGAGATAGCCGTTTTCCCGCCCTTCTATGTCCGTCCGCGCCAGCAATGCGCGTGCCTCGGCATGCAGCGCACCGCGCGGACCACCCATGCGGCTGATGAGCTCCTGGGAAACGAGATCGATCCCACCGCGCTCGGTGATGTCGATGCGTGGCACGGTTTCCGACCAGTTCCACACAACGATATTCGCGTCGGCGTCGGTCAGGATAGCGTCGAATTCGTAGGAGTCCGGCTGCGGACTGTTGCGAACCACACCCGTCAGCACGAAGTCGTTCTGCCGGTCCGGATCAACGCCCACCGTGCCTCGTCCGCCAAATGCGGCGTCGACTATGAGCACCGGCGTGAAGTCGGTGACCAGTTCCACGGCCAGCGCAGCGATGGTGGGCGTAAGACTGGCATCTCCGGTGAGGTTCTGGAATTCCATGATCCGCAGCCTGGGCATCTGCAGCGCTCCCAGCTGCGCCACCGCTGGAGTGCCGCGCTGTGGACCCCAGGTCGAAAGGGAATATGTCAGTGCCGCTGCGCCCAGCGCCAGAAGCAGCAGCAGGAACCAGGGGAGCGTGACATGCCCCTTGGGCCGCTTGGGTTTCGGCTGGGAAGCGGGCAGCGCCCGCACGCTTGGCTCACGGCCGATAGGCAGCGGTGCCGCCGCCGTTTGCGCATCCACGAATTCTGGCACATACCGCCCGATCGGAAGCTCGATACGCACCGGCTCGTCGCTGCCGGGACCTCGGTAATACTGATCGAGCAGGCCGCGCAACCGGCGTGCCTGGACCCGGACGATCGGATCCGATTGCGGGTCGAAATCGGGCGACCGCCCGAAAACGTCTACGGCAATGGAGTATGCCTTGATAGACTGCGTGTCGCCGCTCAGCCGGCGCTCGACGATATACCCCAGAAACCTGGCAAGCTGCGGCGATCGCGCGACTTCGGGCCAGGAGAGCAGACGCTCCAATGCCTGGTCGATCCGGTCTCTGTCTGTCTCCAGGCTCGACACGCTGACTCCCCGCCGCTCCCGGAACCTTGCGCCACGTTACATGTAAAACACAAGGCGGATTACGTGTGTTTTACCTGAATTTGCCTCCCCCCGGGCGCGCGGATCGATCATAGGCCATCTCGTCGCCGTACCGAACGCGACATGCTTCCCGAGCGGTCAGGCCCCGCCGGGCGTGTTCTACAAATCGTCTGATCCATCCTGCCCTGGCCATTTCGGCTTTGGACAATGATGGCGTTTTGTTCCGGTCGACCCTGCCACGTGCAGGTGTGAGGTGATTTTTGTTTGTGGAAGCCCAAGAGGCCCCGTTCATCGCGTTGATTGATGACGACGGCCACTCCGCGCATCTGCTGACCCGCATGTTGCGGACCCATGATGCTCCGGAGGTCATGCATTTCGGCACGGCCGCTGCTGGCGAAGCCGGCTTGGCGACCATTCTGGCCGATACCGGTCGCGAGTGGCCGGGATTGGTGATCGTCGATCTCAAGGCCCATAGCGGGGCAAATCTTGAGTTCGTCAGCCGCAATCATGCGCTGCTCCGGCAAAAGGGCATCCCCCTTGCCGTCATGACGCAGCGCATGGATCGGGAATGCCGCCGGGTCCTGCAGGATGCAGGGGCTTCGGCCGTTTTCTTTCGGCAGCCTCAACTCGATGCCTACAGGCATGAGGTGGCTGCCATCGTCAGCTTCTGGGCGCGCCATC
Organism: Devosia lucknowensis; assembly: GCF_900177655.1. NCBI lineage: Bacteria > Pseudomonadati > Pseudomonadota > Alphaproteobacteria > Hyphomicrobiales > Devosiaceae > Devosia > Devosia lucknowensis. The sequence goes on from NZ_FXWK01000001.1 coordinate 2,004,137, forward strand.
AGCGTCTGGATGCAGTTGGTATGTAGCTCCTGCGTCCACAGGTTACATGCCTTATGGCGGAGAGTGATGCTGCAGCCCTGCCTCCCGGCGGTCTGCATTCCCAAGTATCGCTCTCCGCTTTCGGAAAAGATCGTCGGTCTGCACCACCGTCGATCCTCAAGCGCGACCTTGCCCGGCAGGGTCAAGCGCATGGGCACGAATGCGGCACCTCCCGGTCGTATTCGTACGGGGGGAGAAGCAAATCGCCGGTGGCGCATGTCCCTCAGCGCAGCCCGGCATGCCTGTTTGCTTCTCCCCGCGGCCCCTCTTAGTCGTCGTTGAGCGGTTTCGTGGCGCGGATGATGTGGTGGGCAAAGAACCGCAGTGCCGCCATAACCAGCACCGCCAGCAGCGCCACGCCAGCCGCAAGTAGGTAAAAGCCGAGTGACGTTGCCACGCCCACCGCGCCGGCCAGCCACATGCCAGCACCGGTCGTCAGCCCCTGCACGCCCGCACCGCTTCGGAAGATCGCCCCGGCCCCCAGAAAGGCGATGCCGGCAGTGACCGCCTCGACCGCGCGGATCGGGTCGGCCTGGGGCCCTTGCTGACCGAATTCGATAGTATGGAAAATCTCGAAGGCGAGAATGGTGAAAAGCGCCGCTGCCACGGCGATCAGGATATGCGTGCGCAGCCCTGCCTCGGCCGTGTTGACCTCTCGCTCGAACCCGATCAAGGCACCCAGTGCTGCCGCGATCGCAAGGCGAATGGCGATGATATGGGCTGGAAGGTATGTTTCCACCCAGCCGAACTCGTTACCCACATCCATATAAAAGCCCCCAATCGTGTGACGCTAGGGCGACAACACACGAATTGAAGGCAGGTTCCACCGCAGCAATTGGGCCAATCAGGTCGATGCCGGCTGCATCATTCCGAAGACAAAGAACAGCACGGCAAACACAACCACGATACCGATCAGCGATACAGTCAGAACACGCAGGTTCATCTTGCGGGGGCTGGCCTGCCGCACCTCTGTGGTGTTCTTGTTCGGGTCATAGGTTTCCATTGCGTGCTCCTGACTTGTCTCGCTTATGCAACGAGCCCATGCACTTGCGGTTCCGTGACGCACTTCACGGGGACTTGACGCCGAAGGGCCGCGGACCGACCCTTCGGCATGACCAAAACCGAGAACCTAACGATGGCCGACCCTGCTTTGCTCACCCGCATGATCCTGGCTGGGCAGGGCAAGGAGCCGGCTGACCTCGTCGTGCGCAACGTCGGGATGCTCGACGTCATCACAGGCACGGTCACAACGACCGATATCGCCATCGTCGCCGACCGTATCGTCGGCACACACGGGCATTATGAAGGTCGCGAATTCCTCGACGGCACCGGCCGGTTTGCCGTGCCGGGCTTTATCGATACGCACCTACATATCGAATCGTCGCTGGTGACGCCCCTCGAATTCGACCGCTGCGTGCTGCCATACGGTGTCACCACTGTGCTGTGCGATCCCCATGAGATCGCCAATGTGCTCGGTGCCGAAGGTCTGCGCTATTTCCTCGATAGTGCCGAACGCACGATCATGGACATAAGGGTCAATCTGTCCTCCTGCGTGCCTGCCACCCCCTTCGAAACCTCAGGCGCTCGCCTCGAAACTGAGGATCTTCTGCCTTTCCGCAGCCATCCCAAGGTGGTGGGCCTGGCCGAAATGATGAATTTTCCGGGCGTCCTCAACGCCGACCCGGGCATCCTCGCCAAGCTCGCCGCCTTTCAGGATGGGCATATCGACGGTCACGCTCCGCTGCTCCGGGGCATGGCGCTCAATGGCTACCTCGCCGCCGGCATCCGCACCGACCATGAAGCGACCAGTGCAGATGAGGCGCGCGAAAAGCTTGCCAAGGGCATGGCTATCCTGATCCGCGAAGGTTCGGTGTCGAAAGACCTTGATGCGCTGGCCGAGATTCTGGACGAGAACACGTCAAGCTTCGTCGCTCTCTGCACGGACGATCGTAATCCGCTCGACATTGCCGAGGAAGGCCATCTCGATAGTTCCATCCGACGCCTGATCGCCAAGGGACGCCCCCTGCACCACGTCTATCGGGCGGCCAGCCACTCGGCGGCCCGCATCTTCGGCCTGTCCGATCGCGGCTTGCTCGGCCCTGGCTGGCGGGCCGATATTGCCGTTCTCGACAGCCTGGAGGATTGCCGCGTTTCGGACGTGGTCGTGGGCGGGCGTCTGCTGTCGCCCGAGTTGTTCGCCGCACGGCAGCCGGTTTCCCCGGTCGGCCTTGGTTCGGTCAAGGCCAGGCCCGTCGCTGCGGAGGCCTTTATCACGGAGCCCAGGCCCGGGCAGAACCGGGTGCCGGTCATCGGCGTCAAGCCGGGTCTCATTCTCACCTTCCGCGAAGAAACGACATTGGCCACCACCGATCTGGGCCTCCAGCCGGATCTCGCCGCCGATGTGATCAAAGTTGCTGTCATCGAGCGTCACGGAAAGAACGGCAATATCGGTCGCGCCTTCGTTTCGGGCTTTGGCCTCAAGCGGGGCGCCATTGCGTCCTCGGTTGGCCACGACAGCCACAATATCACGGTGGTTGGTGCCAGCGACGAGGACATGGCTGTCGCCGTCAATCGCCTGATCGAACTCGGCGGCGGATTTGCCGTGGCTGATGGTGGCGCCGTTACCGCCGAACTGGCCCTGCCGATTGCAGGCTTGATGAGCGACCAACCGTTCGAGGCGGTTGCCCATGACCTTCATCGCCTGCGCGATGCCGCTGAGGCGCTCGATTGCGTCCTGCCCGAACCCTTCCTTCAGGTCGCATTCCTGGCACTCCCCGTCATTCCGCATCTCAAAATGACTGACAGGGGCCTTTTCGATGTCGATAAATTCGATTTCGTGAGCTGACCATGAGCCTGCCGTCGCTCTACCTGGCCTGGGTGGAGGATTTGCCCCCGCGTCTCAACAGCGTGAAGCGCAGGCGCGGCATTTCCGTACCGATGGACGACGGCGTTCTGCTCAAGACCGATCATTATGCTCCGGCAGCGCCTGGCCCGCATCCGACGATCCTGATGCGCTTGCCTTATGGACGGAGGGGCTTTGCGGGCATTGCCGAAGCCTATGCCGAACGCGGTTTCCACGTCGTCATCCAGGCCTGTCGAGGCACCGAGCGCTCCGGCGGCGAATTCGATCCCTTCGCCAACGAGCGGGCCGACGGCCTCGCGGCACTCGAATGGATCAAGGCGCAGGACTGGTGGGATGGTCGCATAGGACTGACCGGACCGTCCTATCTGGGCTATGCGCAATGGGCCATCAGCGATGCCCTTCCACCCACCGCAGCGCTGGCAACCAAGGTCACCACGTCAAATTTCCGGCCCGTCGTGTTTCCATCGGGCGCCTTCCATCTCAATCTCTGGTTGAGTTGGGTGCAGGTCATCGAAGGTCTGCGCAAGCGCCCCCTGGCCACTGCAGCCCGCATGTTCTCGGGAGATATCGAACGCCGCACGCTCAAGGCCGCGTCATCCCTGCCACTGATCGACGCCGACAAGATCGCGGTGGGCCACGAGATTGGCTTCTGGCGGCATTGGTTCGACCATGCCATCGGCAATGACGCGTTCTGGACCGAGCTCGATCACAGCCATCGCCTCTCTGCGGATACCCCACCGGTCCACTTTATTTCCGGCTGGTACGATTTCATGATCGATCCATTGCTCGCTGACTATCAGCGCCTCGTCGAGCTTGGCCACCGTCCCTATCTCACGGTCGGAACCTGGTTTCACATTGCCGAAGAACTGCAGCGCGACAACCTGCGCGAGACGCTGGTCTGGATGCGTGCCTGGCTGATCGGCGACCGCACCGGCCTGCGCGCCCGACCGGTGCGGCTGCATATATCCGGCCGCGACCAATGGCATGAATTCGACGCTTATCCGCCAGGTCCACCCGCGCCCCAGACCTGGTATCCTGCTGCCGAAGGCGTCCTTGTCGAACATGGATCCTCTGCGGACGGCAGTGACACATATCGATATGACCCTGCCGACCCCACACCCAACCTGGGTGGCGCCATCTTTGCCTTCACAGGTGCTGGCGCCGTGGACAACGCGTCGCTGGAGAGCCGAGGCGATGTCCTGACCTATACTGGCTGCGTCCTCACCAGCGAAGTGACAGTCATCGGCCAGTGCAAGGTCACCCTGATCGCGCGAGCCAGCCTGCCCCACGCCGATTTCTTCGTGCGGATCAACGATGTCGGGCCGGACGGCATTTCACGGAACATCTGTGACGGATTTGTTCGCGTCACGCCACAAACGCCGTGCGAAGCCGATGGCTCCTGGCGCCTCACCATACCGCTGCATGCAACCGCGCACACGTTTTTGCCCGGCCATCGTCTGCGCCTTGTCATAGCCTCGGGTGCCCATCCTCGCTTTGCGAGGAATTTGGGAACCGACGAAAGCATAAGCACGGCCGTCTCAATGCGGGCCAACGACATCGAAATCATTCGCGCCGGAACCGTGCTTAACCTGCCCACCTATCAACTGGATTGACCTCTGGAGCGTGCAAGGTTTGACGTGAGGCGTCTCGCTCCGTCGGTCCGGCTCGCCGATTTCCCATTGCCAAATTAGTTATTCTGCATAACTATTTTAGCGCATTCCGAAACTCAGGGAGGAGACGAGATGCGACTGCAATGGAAATATGCCGCGGCCACAGGCGCTATCCTGGCGGCAACCGGCTGGACCGGTGCCGCCAACGCACAGGCGCTTGATTGCGCCGAACTCACTAGCCACGATTTTGCCGCCGAGGGGCTGGTCATCACCGAGGCCGCCGCTGAAGCGGTCGGTGATGACTCGCCGGTGGCGCATTGCCTTGTCCGTGGCCATGTTGGCGAGCGAACCGGCGTGGATGGCAACACGTATCGAATAAGCTTCGAGCTACGTCTTCCGGACGATTGGAACGGTCGTTTCGTCCACCAATTCAACGGTGGCAACGACGGCGCCGTGGTGCCGGCCACGGGCAATTTGCTCAATGCCGATCCCGCTGACACCGCTCTGTCACGCGGCTATGCTGTGGTGTCGAGCGACGCCGGCCACGATGGTGCAGCCCATCCCGAGGCCGGCCTGGCCAGCGGCGCGAAGTTCGGCTTCGACCCCGAAGCACGCAGCGACTACGGCTACGGCGCTGTCATGAAGCTCAATCCAGTCGCGACCGGAATTGTCGAAGACCACTATGGCGAAGAAATCGCCTTCAGCTACGGCGTGGGCGGATCGAACGGCGGGCGGCACGCCATGGTTCAGGCCACACGCTCGCCCGACGCTTTCGATGGCATCCTTGCGGGCTATCCCGGTTTCAACCTGCCGCGCGCCGCCGTTCAGCACGCCTGGGACGTTCAGAGCTTCAAGGCGATCAACGGCGACATCCGCAAGGCATTCCCGCCTGAAGACCTGACAATCGTGGGCGATGCCATCGTCGCCGCATGCGATGGGCTTGATGGACTTGAAGACGGTATCATTGCAGATACGCCCGCATGCCAGGCGACGTTCGATATCGCGACGCTTGCCTGCGAAGCCGACGCCACCGAAAACTGCATCTCCCCGGCACAGGTGGAGGCCCTGCGGCGTATTCATGCCGGTCCCACCAATTCCGCTGGTGAGGCGCTGTACACCAATTGGGCCTGGGACCGCGGCCTTGCGACCGGCGACTGGCGCTTCTGGAAGCTGGAAAGCCCCATTCAGCCTTGGGACAACCTGCCCTTGATCGCCACCATGGGGGCATCCTCGCTGGCCATGATCTTCTCCAATCCGCCCGTTGATGTGGCAGGCGACCCGGCGTCGCTCGAGCAATTTCTGCTCGACTACAACTTCGACACCGACGCCACCGTCACCGCCACCGATGCTGCGTTTCAGGAGTCTCCGGTAGAGTTCATGACGCCAACCGACATGGACGATCCCACAATGGCCGAGTTCCGTGAAGCGGGCGGCAAGATGATCGTCTTCCATGGCGTAAGCGACCCGGTCTTCTCGGTCATGGACACGATCGGCTGGTACGAAAGGCTCGACGCCAACAGCGACGGCAATGCCGAAGATTTTGCCTTGCTCTATACGGTGCCGGGCATGGGTCACGGCCCCGGCAGCCCGGCCACTGACAAGTTCGACGCCTTCACGGCCCTTGTCGACTGGGTCGAAAACGGTACGGCACCCACGCATCTGGTGGCCGAAGTCACGCCGGATAACCAGTATATCCCCGAGATGATCGGCATCACACGCAAGCTCTGCCCGCATCCCGCCATCCCGCGTTTCACCGGCACGGACGAGATGAGCCACGAAAGCTTCACGTGCCAATAAGCGAAAGCCCGCCGAAAGGCGGGCTTCGAATTGGCCAATGGCAAATTCGCGCCGGTGGCGCGAATTTCGATGGGACAAAGCCTACTTGGCGTCGCGCGCCTTGACCTTGCGCCGAGCCGCATGCAGGAGCGGTTCGGTGTAGCCGCTTGGCTGGTCGGCCCCGTGCAGAGCCAGGTCGAGCGCCGCCTGAAAGGCCACCGACTGGAAATTGTCAGCCATTGGACGGTAGATCGGATCGCCCGCATTCTGTTCGTCCACCACAGCTGCCATGCGTTCGAAAACCGATGTCACCTCGTCGCGACTCACCAGACCATGCCGAAGCCAGTTCGCCACGGCCTGCGAGGAAATCCGGCAGGTCGCGCGGTCTTCCATCAGCCCCACATTGTTGATGTCGGGCACCTTGGAACAGCCCACGCCCTGCTGCACCCAGCGCACGACATAGCCCAGAATACCCTGGGCATTGTTCTCGAGCTCGCGGACGATCTCCTCGCGGCTGAGCGAATAGGCGACTTGCGTCGGCATCGAGAACAGGTCACCCAGCCCAGGCAGCGCCTGGTTGTGCCGACGCTTCTGCGCTTCGAAGACATCGACCTGGTGATAGTGCAGCGCATGAAGCGTTGCTGCGGTCGGCGAAGGCACCCACGCCGTATTGGCACCGGCATTGGGGTGGCCGGCCTTGGCGTCCATCATTGCGGCCATGTCGTCGGGCCGTGCCCACATGCCCTTGCCGATCTGCGCCCGACCCGAAAAGCCGCAGCTGAGCCCGATCAGTACATTGCGATCCTCGTAGGATGAGATCCACCGTTCGGACTTGATCTCGTCCTTGCGCAAGACGGCGCCGGCTTCCATCGACGTGTGGATTTCGTCGCCGGTGCGATCGAGAAATCCAGTATTGATGAAGAATACGCGCTGCCGCGCCGCATGGATGGCTGCCTTGAGATTGGCCGACGTGCGGCGCTCCTCATCCATGATGCCGATCTTGATGGTATTGGGCGCAAGACCGAGGAAGCCTTCCACCGAAGCGAAGATCGCGCAGGCAAAGGACACTTCTTCCGGCCCGTGCATCTTGGGTTTGACGACGTAGATCGCGCCGCTGCGGGAATTGCCACCCTTGTCGTGCATCGCACAGAGCGCCGTCACCGCCGCATCCATCAGCCCTTCGCCGATAGGCTTGCCCTCGAGCAGCACCGCATCGGTGGTCATGAGGTGCCCAACATTGCGCACCAGCAGCAGGGAGCGCCCCTTGAGAACCAACGGCTGTCCGTTGACGCCCTTGTACTCCCGGTCGGCGTTCAGCCGCCGCGTCAGGGCCTTGCCGCCCTTCTCGAACGTATCCTCGAGCGTGCCCTGCATCAGGCCCAGCCAATTGCGGTAGACGCCGACCTTGTCCTCCGCATCCACGGCCGCGACCGAATCCTCACAATCCTGGATCGTTGTCAGCGCCGCCTCGATGATCACATCGCTCAGCCCCGCCGCATGCGTCGCCCCGATCGTGCTCTTGGGATCGATCACCAGCACAGCGTGGAGGCCGTTGTGCCGAAGCACCAGCTCGCCCCGCTCCTCGGTGCCGCCATAGCCGACGAATGCCGACGGATCGCGCAGCCCGGTGCGGCCCGCCGCGGTATCGACGACGAACACCTGCTGCTCGCCGTCCTTGATCACGTGGTAGCCCGTGGCATCGGCATGGCTGCCCTCCGCCAGCGGAAACGCCTCGTCGAGGAATTGTGCCGCCCGGCTGACCACGGCTGCGCCGCGGTCGGCATTGTAGGCCTTGCCGGGCGCCAGCGCACCTTCACGCGAAATCACGTCGGTGCCGTAAAGCGCGTCGTAGAGGCTGCCCCAGCGCGCATTGGCGGCGTTGAGCGCGTAGCGCGCATTGCTGACGGGCACCACCAGTTGAGGCCCGCAGATCGACGAAATCTCGGGATCCAGCCCCTCGACCTCGATGGTGAAATCATCCGGCTCGTCGACGACGTAACCGATATCCCTGAGAAAGAATTCGTAACCCTGCGGGTTATTGGCCACCGGTCCATACCTTCGGTGCCAGTCGTCGATCTTACCCTGAATCTCGTCGCGCTTGGCCAGCAGCCGCACATTGGTGGGCACATGCTCGCGCGCCAGTCCAGCCAATCCGTCCCAGAACTGATCTGCCGATACCTCAAGTCCCGGCAGCGCTTCCTTCTCGACGAAGTCGACAAGCAGTCTGTGCACGGACAGACCGGATTTGGTCAGATAGTCAGTCATGGTTGAAGGCTCCCCAAACGTAACTCGCTGCTTGGTTTAGGCCAAAGCCACCGGCCCTTACAACCCGACCAAAGTGGACTTCGCCCTTGCGCCAGCCACATAGACTTCGGCGATGGCCCGGTCGTCACCCAGCGTTTGCAGCAGGAACAACTCTTCGACGAGGCTCGACAGCGTCGCATGCCGCAGTCGCATCGTCGGCGTCGCGGCCGCATCGAGCACCACAAGGTCGGCAGCCCGTCCCGGCGCAATCGAGCCGATTGTGTCTTCCAGCCCAAGCGCCTCGGCATTGCCCCGTGTCGCCATGTGGAAGGAAGCAAGCGGGTTGAGCCGCTGCCCGCGCAGCTGCAAGACCTTGTAGCCCTCGTCGAGCGTGCGCAGCATGGAGACGCTCGTCCCCCCGCCGATATCGGTGGCGATACCGACGCGCACACCATTGTTGAGCAGGCGCTCGCGGTCGAAAAGGCCCGATCCCAGAAATAGGTTCGACGTCGGGCAGAAAACCGCGACCGATCCCGTCTCGGCAAGGACGGCGGCCTCACGGTGGTTGAGATGGATGCAGTGGCCGAGAAGCGTCTTTCGGCCCAGCAGCCCATAGCCCTCGTAAATGCCGGTATAGTCCTTGGCGCGCGGATAGAGCTCCATGGAAAAGCTGATCTCGGCATCGTTTTCGCTCAGATGCGTCTGCACGTAGCACTCGGGATGCTCCGCCACCAATGCCTGTGCCGCTTCCATCTGCTCAGGCGTCGACGTAATGGCGAAGCGCGGCGAGATGGCGTAGAGCGCCCTGCCTCGGCCGTGCCAGCGCGCGATCAGCGCCTTGGTGTCGTCATACCCCGACTGCGCCGTGTCGCAGAGCTCTTCCGGCGCGTTGCGGTCCATCATGACCTTGCCGCCGACCATGAGCATGTTGCGCCGCTGCGCCTCGGCAAAGAACGCGTCGACCGAACGTGGATGGCTTGAGCAATAGGCAACCGCCGTGGTCGTGCCATGACGGATCAACGCATCGTAGAAGTCGATCGCCACCGCATCGCCATGCCCCTGCTGGCTGAACTTCTGTTCCTCGATGAAGGTGTAGGTATTGAGCCATTCCAGCAGCGAACCGGCATAGGCAGCCATCATCTGGCTCTGCACATAGTGCAGGTGCAGGTCGATGAACCCTGGCAGGATAAGGTTGGGCCGGTGGTCGATGATGACAGCGCCAGCGGTCTCCGCCTCGGCATAGTCACCCACGGCCGTGACGATCCCGTCCTCGATGCTGACGGCGCCGTCCTCGAGATAGAGGTAGCTTTCCGCGTCGTCGATGGCCAGCGGCGCGCGATGGAAGCTCAGCACCCGCCCGCGCAGGATGGTCCGGCTCATGAGCCCGAGCCCTCCCTGTACCATTCCACCAGCAGCGCGCGTTCCTGCTCGGTCATCTCAGTCACGTTGCCAGGCGGCATCGCGTGACTCCATCCCGCCTGGATGGCGATTTGCTGCGCGTGGTTGGCGATCGCGACGTCACTGTCGAGGATGACGTTCTTGGGTGCCTCGTAAACGCCCTCGTAGACAGGCTCCGCCGTGTGGCACATGGCACAGCGCGTTTGCACGGTAAGGCTGGCCGACGCGAAATGCTCGGTCGCCATGAACCGCTCGCCTGTCGCCGATGCCAGGGTTTCGCTGTCGACGCCCGGAAGCTTGGGCGAGGTCGAAAGCCAGGCAATCACCAGCATCAGGATCACGGCGACCGCCCAGGTCCAGTGCGGATTGCCCTTCCGCGCATGCCGGGTGTTGAAATAGTGACGCACGACCACGCCGACGAGGAAGATCAGCGAGGCGATGATCCAGTTCCACTGCGTGGCGAAGGCCAGCGGGTAGTGGCTGGAGAGCATGAAGAAGATGACGGGCAGCGTCAGGTAGTTGTTGTGGAGGCTGCGCTGCTTGGCGATCTTGCCATATTTCGCATCCGGCACTCGCCCGGCCTTGAGGTCGCCGACCACGATCTTCTGGTTGGGAATGATGATCATGGCCACATTGGCCGTCATGATCGTGGCGGTGAAAGCGCCCATATGCAGCATGGCGGCGCGCCCGGTGAAGAGCTGCGTATAGCCCCAGCTCATGGCTACGAGAATGGCGAACAACACCAGCATCAGGCCGGTGGTGGATTGGCCGATGGGCGACTTGCAGAGCGTATCGTAGAGCAGCCAGCCCAGGACGATCGAGCCGGCAGACAGCAGGATCGCGACCCAGCTCGGCACATCGAGCACGTTGCGATCGACCAGAAAGAGATCGGCGCCGACATAATAGAGCAGCACCAGCAGCATCGCGCCCGACAGCCAGGTCGCGTAGCTCTCCCATTTGAACCAGGTCAGGTGCTCGGGCAGAAACTCTGGCGCCACCAGGTATTTCTGGATGTGATAGAAGCCCCCGCCATGCACCTGCCACTCTTCGCCATGGGCGAGCGGCGGTAGGCTCGGCGTCTTCCGCAGGCCGAGGTCGAGCGCGATGAAATAGAAAGACGAGCCGATCCAGGCGATTGCCGTCACGACATGCAGCCACCGCGCCGCAAACATCGCCCATTCGTAGAGAATTACATATTCGGGCATCGACCCCTCCTCCTTATTCCTCTCCCCATCGGGGAGAGGGTGGATCGGGCGTAGCCCGAGACGGGTGAGGGGGATGTTCCCACAGACGCAGCGCGCGTGGCAGCACCCCCCTCATCCGGCGCTATGCGCCACCTTCTCCCCGATGGGGAGAAGAATGGGCCGGCGATCCGCCGGCCCTTGGATCAAAGGCCAGATCAAGCCGGCGGAATGACGCCTTCGACATACCAGTCCATGCTGAGCAGTTCGGCATCGGTCAGGGTTACGCCGGCCGGCACCTTTTCGGCGCCGGTATGGTCGTTGATCGGGCCGGTGAAGATGTGCAACGAGCCATCGATCTGACCCTGCTTGACGGCTTCAGCAGCAGCCTTGACCTCTTCGGTGACCTTCGGGCCGTAGGCGCCGATCATCACTTCGCCTTCCTTGAGCCCCGGCCAGCGGTCTGCGCTGGTCCAGGTGCCGTCGATCACGGCCTGGGCGCTTTCGACATAGGTCGGGCCCCAATGGTCGATGATCGAGGTCAACTGGGCGTTTGGTGCGAAGGCAGACATGTCGGCGCCCTGGCCGAAACCGCCAACTGCGCCGCGCTCTTCAACCACCTGCAGGGCAGCGGGACCATCGGTATGCTGGGCAATGATGTCGATGCCCTGGTCGATCATCGCGCGTGCGGCGTCGGCTTCCTTGGCAGGATCGTTCCAGGTCGAGATATAGACCGGGGTGATGGTGAATTCGGGATTCACCTTGCGCGCGGCGAGCACGAAGGCGTTGATGCCCATCACCACTTCCGGGATCGGGAACGAGCCGATATAGCCGGCCTTGCCGGTTTCGGAGAGATGACCGGCCACGGTGCCGCACACGGCGCGGCCTTCATAGAAGCGCGCATTGTAGGTCGCAACATTGTCCGAGCGCTGGTAGCCGGTGGCGTGTTCGAAACGCACGTCCGGGAACTGCTGGGCAACCTTGATGACATAGTCGCCATAGCCGAAGCTGGTCGCGAAGATCAGCTTGTGGCCGGACTGGGCCAGTTCGCGCAGCACGCGTTCGCAGTCCGGGCCCTCCGGTACGTTTTCGACGATGGTCGGCTCGGCGACCGCATCACCGAGTTCGGCCTTCATGAACTTGGCGCCTTCCGAGTGGCCGAAGTTCCAGCCATTGTCGTTGATGGTGCCGATCAGCACGAAGCCGACCTTGAGCGGTTCGCTTTGGGCGAAGGCCTTGGAGCCCAGCAGCGGCAGAGCCGCGGCGGCGGCACCGGCCTTGAGCAGTGTACGGCGGTTCAGAGTCATCATTTTTCTCCTGAATGACGGGCTTTGTTGATCAGGCTGGTCATTCCGTGCCAGCCTAATTCGAGGGCAGAAACGGCCTGCCGAGACAGGCCGGTGCATTTGATGAAGGGTCGCGGCGGATCGAGATCAGCACCAGCACCACGACGGTCGCGATATAGGGCATTGCGGCCCAGAGCTCGGCCGGAATGGCCGATAGCGGTCCGCCACTGGCCTTGGCGTAGAGCTCCATGGTCATGACGAGGCCGAAGAGGTACGCCCCAGCGAGCAGCCGGAATGGTTTCCAGCTGGCAAACACCACGAGCGCCACGGCGATCCAGCCGCGGCCCGCTGTCATGCGTTCCGCCCATTGCGGCGTCAGCAGCAGCGGGAAGCATGCACCTGCAATACCGGCCATTGCACCGCCGAATGCCACCGCCGCATAGCGGACACCGATGACCGAATAACCGATGGAATGCGCCGACAGATCATTTTCGCCCACCGCCCGCAGGATCAGCCCGGCACGGGTCCTCTTGAGGAACCACCAGACGGCAATCACGAGTGCGAAGGAAAAATAGACCAGCGCGGAATACCCGAACAGCACGCGCCAGATCGGATGCATGGCGATTTCAGGGGGAAACAGCGGACCCAGCAGCGTCACCGGTCGCGCCGAATAGCCCTGTCCGGCGAGCGCCGAAAATCCCGTGCCGAAAATGGTCAGCGCAAGGCCGGTGGCCGTCTGGTTGGCCGACAGGCTGAGCGTCAGGAAACCGAAGATCATGGACGAGGCGATGCCGGCGCCGGCCGCACACAGAATGGCGAGATAGTGGTTGCCGGTGGTAAACAGCACCACGAATGCGGTGATGGCACCCACCAGCATCATGCCTTCGACGCCCAGGTTCAGCACGCCGGATTTTTCCACCACCAGTTCGCCCATCGCGGCGATCAGAATCGGCGTTGAAGCACCGACCACCGTCACGATGATGGCGATGATGAGTTCGGTCGTCATGCGCGCGCCTCCCCTTGCGGGGCGAGCCGCTTGATTCGGTAGCGCACGAGAATGTCGCCCGCCAACAGGAAGAACAGCATCATGGCCTGGAATACGCCGGTCGCCGAACTCGAAAGACCGATCGTTGTCTGCGCCACTTCACCGCCCACGAAGGTGATCGCCATGACGATACCGGCGAAGATGACACCCAGCGGATTGAGCCGGCCGAGAAAGGCCACGATGATGGCGGTAAAACCATAATTGGTCGGGAAACCTGGCACCATGCGCTGGAATGGTCCTGCGACCTCGAGCATGCCGGCCAGACCGGCAAGTCCACCCGATACCAGCAGCGCCAGCCAGATCGTCTTGTTTTCCGAAAATCCGCCATAGCGGGCCGCGTGCGGAGCCGCCCCAACCACCTTCATCTGGTAGCCGAACACCGAGCGGCTCATGACGAACCAGGCGATCAGCGCCACGATGATGGCGATCGGCACCCCGGCATGTACGATCGTGCCGGGGAATATGTTGGGCAGCAGCGCCTCGCTGGCGAAGCGGCGTGTCTGCGGAAAGCCCATGCCCATGGGGTCCTTCCACGGTGCCCGCACCAGATAATAGATCAGTTGCACCGACGCGTAGGTCAGCATTAGCGAGGTCAGGATCTCGTTGACGTTGAGGCGCGTGCGCAGCAGCGCGGGAATGGCGGCATAGGCCATGCCACCGGCCATGCCGGCGATGCCCATCAGCGGCAGCGTCCACCATCCGCCCATGCCATGCGTCGACAGCGCGACCCATGTGGCCGCCAGTCCGCCCATGATGTACTGGCCTTCGGCGCCGATATTCCAGACATTGGCGCGATAGGCGATGGATAGACCGACACCGATGATGATCAGCGGCGCAGCCTTGACCCCCAGGTCCTGCCACTTGAATGAATTTGTCAGCGGCGTGAGGAAGATTTCCCGCACTGCCCCGACCCCGTCGAAACCGATGAGCGAGAAGATGATCGCCCCCACGATCATGGTCAGCAGCACAGCTGCGACCGGTGTCGCATAAATCATGACTTGCGAGGGATCGCGGCGCTTTTCCAGGCGGAACGGCATCATCATGCTGCCGCCTCCTTGCCATGCACACCACCCATCAAGAGGCCGATTTCTTCCACGCTGAAATCCTTGACCGGGCGCGCGTCACTCAGGCGCCCCATATTGATCACGGCCAGCGTGTCGCTCAAAGCCCGCAATTCGTCGAGATCCTGGCTGATGACCACGATCGCCGATCCCGCCGCGGCCAGGTCCACCAGCGCCTGATGAATGGCGGCCGCCGCCCCCGCGTCGACGCCCCAGGTCGGCTGGCTCACCACGAGCACGCTCGGCTTTTGCAGGATTTCGCGGCCCATGATGTATTTCTGCAGATTTCCGCCCGACAGCGACCCAGCGGTCGAACTGGGACCGAGAGCCTTGACCGCAAAATCTGCGATTACCTTGCCGGTATAGTTTCTTGCAGCGCCGAAGTTGATGAACCCCAGATTGACCATTCCCGGACGTTCGCGTGCCGTGAGAATGGAATTGTCCGCCAGGCTGAATCCGCTGACCGCCCCGTGGCCGTTGCGCTCTTCGGGCACCGAACACATGCCCAGCTTCCGGCGCTCGCTGGGCGTCAATGCACCCGCAGGCACGTCTCCGAGCTTGATCGCGTAGGCATCGCTGCTCAGTTCGCCATCGAGCGCCAGCAGCAATTCGTTCTGGCCATTGCCGGCGACACCGGCAATCCCGAAGATTTCCCCCGCCCGCACTGAGAAACAGACTCTGTCGAGGGCAGTCCCGAAATGTCCCGGCGCTGGCATGGACAGTCCGTTGACATGCAGCTTCGGTACCCCGAACACCCTGGCTTCCGGCTTGACGATATCCTTGAGCCCGGCCCCGATCATCTTCTCGGCCATCGAGCGACTGGTCTCCTGCTTGGGGTCACAGGTATCCACGAGCTTGCCGCCCCGCAGGATCGTTGCCGTATCGCACAGCGCCTTGATTTCATGGAGCTTGTGCGAAATGTAGAGGATCGAGCACCCCTCCGCCGCCAGCTTGCGCAGCACGGTGAACAACTGGTCCACTTCCTGCGGCGTCAGCACCGAGGTTGGTTCGTCCATGATCAGCAGGCGCGGATCGAGCAGCAAAGCTCGAACGATTTCAATACGTTGGCGCTCACCAACCGATAACGTCGCCACCGTACGATGTGGATCGAGCAGCAGGCCATAGGTCTGCATGATGTCCCGGATTCGCGCCTCGAGCTCGCGCGATGGGATCTTGGCATCCATGCCGAGGGCGATATTCTCCAGCACCGTCAGCGCCTCGAACAGCGAAAAGTGCTGGAAGACCATGCCGATCCCGAGCTTGCGGGCCGCTTTGGGGTTTGGCACCACCACCGGAACGCCGTTCCAGCGGATTTCGCCGGCATCGGGCTGCATGATCCCGTAGATCATCTTGACCAGCGTCGACTTGCCCGCTCCGTTTTCACCCAGGAGAGCGTGAATTTCGCCCGGTTTGACCACGAACGACACGTTGTCGTTGGCCAGAACGCCCGGAAACTGCTTGGTGATGCCGCTCAATTCGAGCCGATTGGGCATATCAGAATCCACTCGCCATCCCCTGTTTGATGGGGATGGACCCGTGCCCGACTGAAGCTTCCCGTCCCCCAATCTGGACCATAACTTCAGCCGCCGCTAGTGCCGCAATAACCCCGGGACGTTTATCCCCAAGCCCTTGCGCCCCGATCGGCAAAATCAGTCGATCCAGGGCGGCACGGTCCCCACCGTGTTCCAGATACCAGCTGCTGAACTTGGCCCGCTTCGTCAGCGAGCCGACCATGCCGACATAAGGGCTGTCCACCCGCGCAAGCGCCTCGCTGGCAATCATGAAATCGAGGGCATGGTCGTGGGTCAGGATGACGTAGGCGCTGCCAAAAGGCGCAGAGCGCACCACTGCCTCAGGCATGGCGACCCGCCGGCGGGCAATGCCCGGCGGCAAGCTATCGAGCTCCTCCTGACGCGTGTCGATGACTTCGAGCTTGATCGGCAGCAGCGACAGGATCTGCGCCAGAACCCGTCCCACATGTCCGGCGCCAAACACGTACACATGGGATTGAGACGCTTTCTCGGCGACTAACCGCGCCAGAAGCGCGCGCCGCAGCGCCGGGTTCGCGTAACGCAGTCCCACTTTGACGCGCCCGCCGCAGCATTGGCCGATCGCGGGACCCAGCGGTACATCCATGGCCTCTTCGGCTCGCCCCTCGGCGATCAGCCGCCGCGCATGGTCTATGACCATGTATTCGAGCGCCCCGCCGCCGATCGTGCCGTAGATCGCCCCGAGCCCCACCAGCATGAAAGTGCCCTGTTCGCGCGGCGAGGATCCCCGCACCGAAGTCAGTTCGCACGCAATCGCGTCGGGATTGGCAGCGAAGAAAGCTTCCAGCGCGGTGGCGGCGGTCATGTCAGCGTCGCTCCCCCCTTCATCCGCTCCACGCCCATCAGTACTCTTTCGGGCGTCACCGGCGTGTCCAGTTGCGGCGCCACCCGATAATCCGCCACGCTGGCAACCGCCATTCCCAGGGCCTCGACGACGCTCATGGCCAGCATGAAGGGCGGCTCGCCCACGGCCTTGGACCGGCCGATGGTCGGCTCCCTGTTCACCGACCATTCCGCCAGACGAACGTTGAACACAGGCGGCACATCCGACGCCAGTGGGATCTTGTAGGTCGACGGCGCATGCGTGCGCAGTTGCCCCTTGCCGTCCCAGACCAGCTCCTCGGTCGTCAGCCAACCCATGCCCTGAATAAATCCGCCTTCAACCTGGCCGATATCGATCGCCGGATTGAGCGACTTCCCGACATCATGAAGAATATCCACCCGATCGACGATATATTCGCCCGTAAGCGTATCGATGGTTACTTCCGAGACCGAGGCGCCATAAGCGAAGTAATAGAAGGGATGCCCACGACCGGTCGCACGGTCCCAATGAATATCGGGCGTCTTGTAAAAGCCCGCGGCCGAGAGCTGCACGCGGTTGAGATACGCCGACGCCGCCAGTTCCGCGAAGGGAACGAAATCCGCACCGACCTGCAGCCCACCCTGTACCCAGATGCAGTCGCTCTCCTGCGCCTGGTGGAGCTTGGCCGCATGCGCAATCAGCCGCTCCTTGATCTGCCGGCAAGCATCGAAAGCGGCCATGCCGTTGAGATCGGACCCGGATGACGCTGCCGTAGCCGAGGTATTGGGCACCTTGCCCGTCGACGTCGCCATGATCTTGACTGTGTCGAGATTGACACCGAACGCATCGGCGACGACCTGCGCCACCTTGATATAGAGCCCCTGCCCCATCTCCGTGCCGCCATGGCTGAGATGGATCGAGCCGTCCTTGTAGACGTGCACGAGCGCACCGGCCTGGTTGTACCAGGTCGCCGTGAATGAAATGCCGAACTTCACGGGTGTCAGCGCAATGCCCTTTTTCAGCACCGTGCTGGTCCTGTTGAAGGCGAGTACCGCCTCTCTCCGGGACCCGTAGTCAGACGACGCTTCGAGTTCCTCCACCACGCGATGGACGACATTGTCCGCCACCGTCTGGTGATACGGCGTCACGTTGTCTGTATCCGTGCCGTAAAAATTGGCCTTGCGGATATCGAGCGGGTCCTTGCCCAGCGCATAGGCAATGTCTTCGATCCAGCGCTCGGCGGCCATCATCCCCTGCGGACCGCCAAACCCCCGGAAGGCGGTATTCGATACCGTATTGGTGTAGAGCGGCTCGGACCGCACGCGCACCGCTGGATACCAATAGGCATTGTCCGCGTGGAACAGCGCACGGTCGGTCACTGGCCCGGACAGGTCTGACGAAAATCCGGCGCGCGCGCCATAGACAGCGTCGACCGCCAGAATCTTGCCGGTGTCGTCGTAGCCGACCTCGTAGTCGACCACGAAGTCGTGCCGCTTGCCGGTCGCCTGCATGTCGTCGTCGCGATCTGGGCGAATCTTGCAGGCCCGGTTCCACTTCTTGGCCGCGAGAGCCGCAACCGCCGCGAAGAGATTGCCCTGCGTTTCCTTGCCGCCAAACCCACCACCCATGCGACGGACATTGATTGTCACTGCATTGTGCCGGATGCCCAACACCTGCGCGACCATCAACTGAACCTCGCTCGGATGCTGGGTCGAAGAATGAATGACGATATCTTCGTCTTCGCCCGGCACCGCAAAGGCGATTTGTCCTTCGAGGTAGAAGTGGTCCTGCCCGCCAATGGTAATGGCGCCCTTGGCGCGGCGCGGCGCCGCCTGCATCCCGGCTGCGATGTCGCCCCGTTCAAGCGTGAGCGGATCGGTCACCAGCTTGCCGCCCGCCGCCTGCGCCGCACGCACGTCGGGCAACCATTCGCGGTCGCGGTATTCGATTTTCGCCAGCTGTGCCGCCCGGCGAGCTGCATCGCGCGTTTCCGCGATCACCGCAAACATCGGCTGGCCCCAGAACTGCACCGTGTCGACGGCGAAGATCGGTTCGTCATGCCGATGGCTGGGCGAGACGTCGTTCTCGCCGGGAATGTCGTCCGCCGTAAGCACACCGATGACATCCGGCGCAGCTTTCACAGCCGAGAAATCGATCGAAACGATCTCGGCGTGTGGCCGCGTGGACAGCCCGAGATAGGCATGCATCGTGCCCACCGGTTCGATCATGTCGTCGATATACTCGGCAGTACCGGTGACATGCTTTGGCCCGCTGTCATGGCGGGTTGATTGATGGAGAGTCGCGAGAGAAATGGCGCTCTGCTTGTTCATCACGCCACCTCCCGCTTCAGCCGCTCACCCTGTCCCTGGCTGTCGAGGAAAAAGCGCTTCAGCAGGTTCTTCGCCGCCAGCAAGCGATAGTCGGCTGATGCCCGCATGTCGCTGATCGGCTGGTAGTCTTCGGCGAAATGGGCAACCACCTCTTCGACCGTCTCCATGGTCCAGGGCTTTCCGATCAGTGCCGTCTCCACAGACTTGGCGCGCTTGGGTGTTGCTGCCATACCGCCGAAGGCGATCCGTGCCATGCCCACTGTGCCTGCGTCGTTGACGAACACCCGGAAGGCCCCGCACAGCGCTGAAATATCCTCTTCCCGCCGCTTGGAGAGCTTGTAGGTCGCAAATGTCTCACCGGCTGGCAGCAACGGAATGGTGACGCTCTCGACGAACTCGCCGGGCTGCCTGTCCTGCTTGCCATAGGCAATGAAATAATCTTCCAGCTTGATCTCTCGCCGATGCTCGCCACGCCGCAGGCTGAGCTTTGCGCCCAGCGCGATGAATGGCGGCGGTGTGTCGCCGATCGGCGAACCGTTCGCGATATTGCCGCCGATCGTCCCCATGTTGCGCACCTGCTCTCCCGCAAACCGGTTCCAGAGCTCGCTCAACTGGGGAAGGTTAGCCTCGATGACCGGCAGGGCCTCCGAATATGTCACGCCAGCATAGAAGCGCACTTCGCTGTCATTGTCGGCGATGCGCTTCAATTCCTGCAAGTGACCGATGAAGATCACCGGGCCGATCGGCCGCATGAACTTTGTGACCCAGAGGCCGACATCGGTCGAGCCAGCCACGATCCGCGCGTCCGGATACGACTCGTATATGGTGGCGAAATCATCGAGGCTTGCGGGGATGATGATTCGCCTGTCGCCTTCGCCGATTTCAACGCGGCGACCGTCATGCATGGCGCGAATCTTATCCTTGACTGCAATCCGTTCCGCCCAGAGCGGATCACCTTCCGGCCGCCCATGGCTCGAAATCGCCTGTCCCGCCCGGATGATCGGCGCGTAGCCGGTACAGCGGCAGAGATTGCCTTGCAGAGCCTTCTCGATCGCAACCCGCGATGGATCGGGATTGCGCATCCAGAGCCCATAAAGGCTCATGACGAAGCCCGGCGTGCAGAAGCCGCATTGCGAACCGTGATGATCGACCATGGCCTGCTGCACGGGATGCAGCGCACCGTTTTCTCCGCGCAGATGTTCGATCGTAACCACATGCGTGCCGTGGAGACTGCCCACGAACCGGATACAGGCCGTCACCGAGTCATAAATGATTTCCTCGCCCAGCAGCTTGCCCACCAGGACCGTGCAGGCGCCGCAGTCGCCTTCCGCGCATCCTTCCTTGGAGCCTCGCAGCCGGCGTTCAAGCCGCAACCAGTCGAGCAGCGTCAGGTCGGGCGCCACATCCGTTAGCGTCACCTCCTCGCCATTGAGCAGGAACCGGATGGCATTGGCGACTTCGACCATGGCTCAGCTCCCGCGATAGGTGGAGTAGGCGAAGGGGCTGACCAGCAGCGGCACATGATAGTGCCTGTCTTCGGAGATCGTGAATCGGATCGGCACGACGTCCAGAAAAGGCGTCTCGATCTCGACCCCGATCCGTTCGAAGTACTGCCCGACATGGAAGCGGATTTCGTATTCGCCCTGCTGGAATTGATCGCTGAGCAGAGGCTGGTCCACGCGTCCGTCGGCATTGGTATAGCTGTCGACCAGGTGATGGGTGTGGTCGCCATGAACGTAATGCAGTTCCAGCCGCATGCCGCGCGCCGGCGTGCCGTGCATGGTATCAAGGACGTGGGTGGTGAGGGCTCCGCCCGCCATAGTGCTGCTCCTTCTGCGCGCCGCGGCCGAATATGGCTTTGAGGGCCCTGGCAGTGAGCGCGTTCGTCGTTCCCCTCTAGCACCATAGCACGCAGACTTGCTCTTGATACTCTCAAATTGGGAGCATTATGCTGCCGAAGGAGCAACAGATCGAGGCTTGAGGTTCGACATGCGTCATCCACCGGACCGCCCCCGCGAGCATGCCCTCTCCGCGGCACTCCTGTCCCGCGTCTTTCACCAGCCGTCGCTCATCTACTTCAACGCCGTAGCCACCTATCTCTCCATTCGCGAGGCAGCGCGACGGCTTGATGTCGCTTC
This sequence comes from Devosia lucknowensis, assembly GCF_900177655.1. Classification (NCBI taxonomy): domain Bacteria; kingdom Pseudomonadati; phylum Pseudomonadota; class Alphaproteobacteria; order Hyphomicrobiales; family Devosiaceae; genus Devosia; species Devosia lucknowensis. The sequence continues at coordinate 2,025,460 of NZ_FXWK01000001.1, forward strand.
GTCCGCGGTCACGCGCCAGGTCGCTCAGCTTGAGGACGCCCTCGGCATTGCACTGTTCCTCCGGGAAAAGCGCCGGCTTCGGCTGTCCCCGGCCGGCGAAATCCTGTTCCGCCATTCACGCCGGCTGGCAGCACCTATCGAGGCGGCTGTGTCCGAGATCGAACTGTTGCGAGGTGTTCGCGCCGGATCGGTTCGGATCGCCACCGCCGAAAGCGTAGGCCTTTCCTTCCTGCCCGACCTCATAAGCGATTTCGGCAAGCGCTACCCGCGCCTCACGCTGGACGTCTCCATCATCCCGTCCGCCGAAGTGATCGAGCGGCTGGTCGACGAGCGCATCGATATCGGCTTCGGCTTCATTGCCAAGCCGCCCCGGCAGGTCGACATCGCCTTCCGCCGCGATGTCTCGATCGGCGTCGTCATGAGCCCCGCCCATCCGCTTGCCAGCGTCGATCGGCTGACGGTGGCGCAATGCCTCGACTACCCCCTGGCGGTCGGCAAACCCGAAATTTCCATCCGCGAGGTCATCGAGCCATTCCTGCGTGGCTCGTCCGGCATCACCCCGCCCATGGTCGAGGTCAATTCCATTCGCTTGCTCGTCGAACTGGCGCTCGGCGGCCACTATGCATCCATCATGACGCCGATCGGCGCCCAGCACGAAATCGCTGCCGGCCGCCTGATCTTCCGGCCTCTCGGCGACAGCGGCCTGCCGACCAACCGGTTCGGGATCATGGTGCGTTCCGGCAGCAGCCTGCATCTGGCACCCGCCATTTTCTACGATCACGCCAAGGCCTTTTTCGAAGGTCTTGCCCTGCCGGGTGCGATCCAGCCTTGACATTCATAGCCAACGAGCTATTGATTGGATTCATAGCCAAACGCGAATGAATGACATGAGTGACCTTCAGGACGCCCTGTTCAGATCTCTGGCCGACCCCACGCGACGCGCCATTTTCGAGCACCTCTGCAAAAGCGGTGAACAGACCGTAGGCACGCTGACCAGCAGTGCCGGCGTCGCACAGCCGACCGTTTCCAAGCATCTCGCCGTGCTCAAGCAGGCCGGGCTCGTGAAAGATCGTCCCCAAGGTCGCCAGACCCACTATTCTGCCCGCATCGAGGCGCTCGCGCCGCTAACGGATTGGACCCGGGAGATGACCGGTTTCTGGGAAGGTCGCCTCGACGCCCTCGAAAACCTGCTCACAAGGATGGACCAATGACCCGCTTCGTCCGTAGCTTCCACCGCTGGACCTCGATAGTCTTCACCTTGGCCGTGGTGGCCAACTTCGTGGCCATTGGCACGATGGGCTACGCCAGCGTCCCGCCGCTCGTCACCTACGCACCCCTGCCCCCGCTCTTCCTTCTCCTGGCGTCCGGACTTGTCATGTTCGTGCAGCACTATGCCCGGCGTCGGCGTCCTGCGATGGTGGGGTAAGCCATGGCAAGCAGTGCGCAGTCTCGCCCGGCGTTGCAGCCCGGACCGGATGGCATCGTTCGGCTGTCGGGCGGCAACCCGCAGATCGCAAAGGGGTATGGCGATGCCGTGGTACAGCAATACATCGCCGCAATGCCCGGCTGGTAAAGCGCAGTCGGCAGAAGCCTCGACGCCATCATCGAAAAGACCGTTCCCGGCGTCCTCAAGGCGGTCAAGTGGAACACGCCATTCTATGGCGTCGAGCCGGACCATTACTTCGTCAGCTACCACTGCCTCACCCGCTATGTGAAAGTCGCCTTCCACAAGGGAAGCCAGCTCGATCCGCTGCCGCCCGGCACCTCGAAACAGGCCAAAGTGCGCTATCTCGATATCTACGAAAACGATACGATCGACGAAACGCAGTTCGCCGATTGGGTGAGGCAGGCCAGCATCCTGCCTGGTGAAAAACTCTGAGCGGAGGACAATATGACGTTCAGCAAGAACAGTGCAGCCGACCTCGCGACCGGCGCCACGCCGACGGAACTGATCGACAAGCGCATCGCCGATCTGTCGGATTGGCGCGGCGCAAAGCTGGCCGAAATCCGCAAGCTCATCCGGACGGCGCTCCCCGATGTCGTTGAAGAGTGGAAGTGGGGCAAGCCGGTCTGGTCGCACAATGGCATCCTGTGCACCGGCGAGGTCTACAAGGGCTACGTGAAGACGACCTTCCCAAAGGGAGCTTCGCTCGACGATCCCGACCACCTCTTCAATTCCAGCATGGACGGCAATGTCCGCCGCGCTATCGACTTCTTCGAATCCGAGCCCATCGATGCGGCGGCCTTCCAGGCACTCATCCGCGCCGCCTCTGCCGCCAACGGCAACAGGTAGGAGTTAGGTCATGTCTGCTTCCACGGAACTGCGCTCGGTTGTCGTTGAGCGCGAGATCGCCCAACCTGCATCCAGGATCTGGAAGGCGCTCACACAGTCCCACCTCATTTCCGAATGGCTGATGAACAACGACTTTGACCTCAAGGTCGGTCATAAGTTCAAGCTGCGTGGCGAGTGGGGCGGCATCCTCGACTGCGAAGTGCTGGCGATCGAGCCAGAGCGCAGCCTTTCCTATACATGGAATTTTGCCAATGACGATCCGCTCTACGCGCTCCAGAGCATCGTCACCTACACCCTGACCCCGACTGTCTCCGGAACGCACCTGCGCGTCGAGCAATCGGGCTTTCACCCCAGTCAGAAGCAGGCCTATGGCGGCGCCCATGCCGGCTGGAAAAGCTTCCTCGACAAGCTCGAAACGGTGGCCGCGGCACAGGACTAGCGGTCGCCACCGGCTTGCGCATACCATTGGTCTCCTGACTGAATCGATGAGACCTGCTCATGAACCGCTACCCCCGCGATATGCATGGCTACGGCCAGACCCCGCCCCATGCCAACTGGCCCGGCGGCGCTCATGTCGCGGTGCAGTTCGTGCTCAACTACGAAGAAGGCGGCGAGAACAACGTCCTCCATGGCGACGCAGCTTCCGAGGCTTTTCTGGTCGACGTCCTCGGGGCCCAGCCCTGGCCAAACCAGCGCCACGCCAATGTCGAGAGCATGTACGAGTATGGCGCCCGTGCCGGCTTCTGGCGGCTACATCGCCTTTTCACCGAAGCCAACCTGCCGGTCACCATCTACGGCGTGGCCACGGCGCTGATGCGCGCCCCCGCCCAGCTTGCCGCGATGCAGGAGGCCGGCTGGGAGATTGCCTCGCACGGCTACAAATGGGTGCAGCACAAGGACATGTCGCCCGCCGACGAGCGCGCCCAGATCGCCGAGGCCATCCGCCTCCACACCATCGCTACGGGCGAGCGTCCGCAAGGCTGGTACACCGGCCGCTCCAGCCTCAATACGGTTGATCTCGTGGCCGAGGCGGGCGGCTTCGCCTATATTTCGGACACGTACGACGACGACCTGCCATATTGGAAAGTCATTGCCGGCAAGCCGCAGCTGATCATTCCCTACACGTTGAGCGCCAACGACATGCGCTTCGTAACAGCGCCCGGCTTCGACAATGGCGACGAGTATTTCACGTTCCTGAAGGACAGTTTTGACTGCCTTTATGCCGAAGGCCAGGCAGGCTCGCCCAAAATGATGTCGATCGGCCTTCATTGCCGGCTGGTGGGTCAGCCCGGCCGCTATCAGGGTCTCAAGAAGTTCGTCGACTACATCGGCACGTTCGACAAGGTCTGGGTGCCGACGCGTCTCGCCATAGCCCGCCACTGGGCTGAGCATCATCCCTATGTTGCGCCCGATGTCATCCCCAGCCAGCTGGAAAAGGCGGAATTCGTTTCGCGCTATGGCTCCATCTTCGAGCATTCACACTGGATCGCCGAGCGTGCATGGGAAGCGGAGATGGGTCCTGCCAACGATACCGCAATCGGCCTGCATTTCGCGCTGCGGACCCAGTTTCGCATGGCAACGCCGGAGGAGCGTCTCGCCGTCTTGCGCGCCCACCCCGATCTCGCCGGCAAGCTTGCAGCGGCCAAGCGGCTGACGGCGGAATCCACGGCCGAGCAGTCCTCCGCCGGCCTTGACGCCCTGACCGACGCTGAGCGTGCCCACTTCACGGCGCTCAACACCAGTTATGTCGAAAAATTCGGCTTCCCGTTCATCATCGCGGTGCGTGACCACACCAAGGCGTCGATCCTGGAAAATTTCGAACGGCGTGTCGCCAGTTCGGCAGCCGAGGAGTTCGCCGCCGCCTGCGCGCAGGTCGAGCGCATCGCCTATCTGCGTCTGAAGGCGGTCCTGCCCTAGCCGTCGTGACGGGGCGCTTCGTCCACCGTCTCGTCCCTGTCGAAACCGAACATCATGGCCAGCACTGCCAGCCAGGGCAGATTATGCTGCACCCAATGATGCGGAGGACCACCGATACTCAACAACACATTACGCATGGTCTTGAGAGGCTATCGCCAAGTGTTGAAGATTGCGTAACCTTACCGCCGCGCTAACGTCTACTTGTAGAACCCCTCGCGAAAGCGGATGCCGTGCTCCTTCCATATGCGCATGGCGCAGAGCATGCCGGTCCAGCCTTCGCAATTGCCGAAGGCACCCTTGCGGCCGGCATCGGTTTCGCGAAATCCGCCTTCATGGATGGTCACGAGCGTCCGCCCATCCTCCAGCCCCTCGAACAGCATCGTCACCGTCGTCTGGTAGAGACCTGCAGGGTCGTCATCGGGCGCGGCGTCCCAGCGCAGCACGATCTTCCTGTCCGGCACGACCTCTACCACATGCACCGGAAAGGCGCCGGGGAAGTCGTGAAAGTCCCAAGTCACGGTCGCTCCGGTCTGAAGCCTGCCCTGCGCACCGCCTGTCGTAAAGTAAGCAGATAACTCCCCTGGATCAGCCACGGCCTCGAAAACCTCGTGCACTGGCTTTGCAATTCGTCCTTTCACCGTGAATTCATACGCCATGACCGCAGTCCTCCGTTGACCTGTGAGGCATTATGTTATAATTTCATAACATGTCAAATGACGATCTTGATGACCTGATTTTCAAGGCGCTTGGCCATCGCGTACGGCGACGCATCCTCGACCAGCTGAAAGCGCAAACGCTCACAACCGGCATGCTCTGCGCGCGATTTCCGGAGCTCGATCGCTGCACCGTCATGCAACATCTTGGCGTGCTCGAAGAAGCAGGCCTTGTCGTTGCCGAAAGACGTGGGCGGGAACGCTGGAACCATCTCGACGCGCTCCCGGTTCACGCCATCCACGAACGCTGGATCGGACCTTACGCGGCCTATGCGGCAAGCATGCTCGGCCGACTGAAGACGATGTCAGAGCTGACGGAATGACAAAAAGTTCAGACCAGATCGCCAGGTGAAGTCGAAACCCTGACGTCTGCGACACGTTCGATTCCCGTACCCCAAGCAGGAAAGGACCTGTCCAGCATGCTCTATCTCGATGTTCCGACCCAGAAGGATCTCACCACCCTTCGCGCCGTCCGCGACGAGGCCTGTGTCTCGATCTACCTCGAAACAACGCCGCTCACTCAGGATATCGAAAAGAGCCGCATAAGCTTGGGCAACCTCGGCAAGGAAGCCATAGCGCAATTGACCGAAGCAGGTCTCGACAAGCGGCGCCTGGAGGCGTTGCGCGAAGAATTGGACGACCTCGCCGACGACAACGAATTCTGGCGCTTCCAGGCGCATACTCTCGCAATATTCGCTACCCCCGATGCCATTCGCACGTTCCGCCTCGCCAACAGGCTGAGCGAGATGGTCGAGGTTTCAGACCGCTTCCATCTCAAACCGCTATTGCGGGCAGTGACGTTCCGCAACGCCGCAAACATTCTCGCAGTTTCGGAAAATGCCGTACGCCTGATCAAGATCGCCGCCGATTTGCCGCCGGTCGAGGTCAGCGTGCCCGGCCTGCCGGATGGCGCCGCCGACTCCGTCAATCAGGCGACGATCAATGATCGTTCGCCCAGCCGTCGCATCCACGGCTCCGAAGGCGAAAAGGTCCAACTCGCCAAGTACATCCGCCGCGTCGACGCGGCCCTGCGTCCCGTACTCGCCAATGATGACCTTCCCGTCGTCCTCGCGGCAACCGAGCCGGTCGCATCAATGGTCCGATCGATAAGCGGCATCGAATTCGAGACGGACACTATCGCTGGCAGTCCGGACCGATTGACGGAAGCCGAACTGGCTACTGCGGCACGCCCTGTTCTCGACGGGCGCTATGCCCGACGCGTCAGCGATTTTGCCGAGCTGTTCGAAAGCCGGGCCGGGCAGAACCGCGCGGTTTCCGACCTGTCCGACGCGGCCCGCGCTGCCACCTTCGGCGCGATCGATACTTTGCTGGTCGACATGGACAATATGGTCAGCGGCTATGTGGACGAGGAGACCGGTGCGGTGGAATTCTCCGATACCAACGATGCCTTCGACTACGGGATTGTAGACGAGATCGCCGGCCGCGCCCTTGCGTCGGGCGCCAAGGTGATGGCTGTGCGCCGTCAGGATCTGCCGCGCGATGCCGATCTGGCCGCCATCCTGCGCTACCCGGTCTGACCCAGACAAGCCGCCACCATCTCGGTGGCGGCTCTTGCCGCCTTGCCTGTTGCCGCGCTACTTCCTTGAGCGGGAAGGGTGTCCACAATGCTCAGGCTGATCATCGGCAACAAGAATTACTCGTCGTGGTCGCTGCGGCCCTGGCTGGCGCTTCGCATGCTCGACGTCCCGTTCGAAGAGCATTTGCAACCCTTCGTCGCCCACGGCAGCCATGACGCGTTCCGGGCATTTTCGCCGACCGGACGCGTGCCGCTCCTGGTGGACGGAGACATCACGGTTTGGGATTCCCTGGCCATCGTTGATTACGTCGCCGAAATCCATCCGGCGATGTGGCCCACCGACCGGACCGCTCGGGCCTATGCGCGCGCCGTTACCGCCGAGATGCACGCAGGCTTTAGCCACTTGCGCAATGTCTGCACCATGAATTGCGGACTGCGCGTCGCATTGCATGCGCGCACGCCCGGGCTTGAGCGCGATCTCGCCCGCATTGCCGAAATCTGGACCACCGGCATCCAGCGCTTTGGCGGACCGTTCATTGCCGGTGAGGACTTTACCGCAGCCGATGCCTTCTATGCGCCGGTGGCATTTCGACTGCAGACCTACAGCATCAGTCTTGGAACTGTCGCCGATGCCTACGCCCGTCGTCTGCTCGATTTGCCACCGATGCGCGAGTGGTATGAAGCCGCGATCGCCGAAACATGGCGCGAGCCCGACCACGAGGCCGAAGTTCTGGCTGCCGGCACGATCATCGAAGACCTGAGACGCACAACCTGACGGATCGCTCCATGACCAGCTACGCCTCCCCTTCCGCCGGCCTTCCCCCGCAAATGCAGCTCCATACCGGACGGGCCGTGTTCACCGAGGCCTACGCCGTTATTCCGCATGGCGTCATGCGCGATATCGTCACCTCCTACCTGCCCCATTGGCGCAATAGCATCGTTTGGACCATCGCTCGTCCGTTGAGCGGCTTTGCCGAGACATTTTCGCAATACATCGTCGAAGTCGCGCCCGGGGGTGGCAGCGAGCGGCCGGAGATGAACCCGGAGGCGGAAGGCGTTCTCTTCGTCGTTGCAGGGCAGGTCCACCTTACAGTGGATGGGCAGGCGCACGAACTCAGCGAAGGCGGTTACGCCTTCTTGCCGCCAGCTGCCAGGTGGACGCTGAACAATAGCAGCGCCGCTCCTGCGCGTTTCCATTGGGTCCGCAAGCGCTACGAGCGCGTCGACGGCATCGATGTTCCGCCGGCATTCGTGACCAACGAGCAGGATATCGCCATCCGCTGGATGCCCGGGACCCGCGACACCTGGGGCACGACGCGCTTCGTCGAGCCGAGCGATCTGCGCCACGACATGCACGTCAACATCGTCACGCTCGAACCCGGCGCGGTCATTCCCTTCGAGGAAACCCATGTGATGGAGCACGGCCTCTACGTCCTCGAGGGCAAGGCCGTCTATCGGCTCAACCGTGACTGGGTCGAAGTCGAGGCGGGCGACTTCATGTGGTTGCGCGCCTTTTGCCCCCAGGCTTGCTACGCCGGTCCGGAACGCTTCCGCTACCTGCTCTACAAGGATGTCAACCGCCACGCCAAGTTGCCGTTCTGACGATGACCGAGACAAGGACCATCGTCATCGAGCCATTGACGGCCGCAGCCTTCGCCCCGTTCGGACAAGTCATCGAGCGGAGCGGTGCGCACCATTATCCCATCAATGCAGGGATGACGGAGCGTTACCATGATCTCGCCCGGATCGAACTCGGCGGCGTCCACCCGCGCCCGCTCATCTCCATTTTCGAGGGCAAGCCATACAGTCTCCCGCTCTCATTGCGGCTCGTGGAGCGTCACCCGCTTGGCAGCCAGGCATTCTACCCTTTGTCGGACGCCCCCTGGCTGGTCATCGTTGCCGAAGACGATGCCGGTTTGCCTGTTCGGCTCCGCGCCTTCCACCCATCTGCCGGTCAGGGCATCAATATCGCCATGAATACCTGGCATGGCGTCCTCACGCCGATCGATCGTGCGAGCACCTACCTGGTGGTCGACCGCGGCGGCGATGGAAACAATCTGGAAGAACATCACTTCGACCGGCCCTGGACCATTTCCGCGTCTACGGCAGGTCCGTAACCCTAAATCCCGTCTTTCCTCGCAACCATTCAGGGCCTGAAGTAGTCTCCCATCAAAGGGATGGAGGCTCGTTGCACATGTCCAGACTTCTCGGTGCCCTCCTGGCGCTCATGGTCATGCTGACCACTCCGGTGTGGGCCGATGACGTCACCCTGACCGGAACGGTGACCTATCGGGAGCGCATCGCCCTGCCTTCGGACGCGCAGCTTCGCGTCACGCTCGTTACTCTCGATCGTGCCCAGCCTGTTGTGGGGGCTGCAGCGCGCCTGGCGCCCAAAGCCAGTGTACCGGTCGGTTTCACGCTGAATGTGCGCAGCGGCGTCGCGCATACCGGCATCGCCTATGGTCTTCTAGCTGAAATCAGCAGCGAAGGCCGGGTCATGTTCCGCGCCATGCAGCCTGTCCCCGTCGACCTGCAGACCGCCACACCAGTGGAAATCGTCGTCAGTTTCTCCCCCGATCCGCCGCATGATCCGCCCCCCACCCTGCCGCTTCCGCCCGCCGAACTGGTGGACCAGGTCTGGACGGTTACCAGCATCGGCGGCAGGCCTGTCACCGGGTCGACGCCGCTCACCTTCTCGGTCGCGGCCGATTACCGCGCCAGCGGCTCAGCCGGTTGTAACAACTACTTTGCTGAAGCCAGCATCGAGGACAACGCAATGTCCTTCGGGCCCGCCGCTGCCACGCGAAAGGCCTGCGAACCGGCCTTGATGGAGCAGGAGCGCGCTTACCTCGCCGCCTTGGCCGCCATCGCCTCACTCGAACATGACGGCGACAGCTTGCGGCTCAAGGATGCTGCTGGCATTCCTTTGATCGGTCTGGTTCGCGCGACGGAGTAGTTCGGTGGAAACTGCCGCTTTGATTTCACGCCTTCTCGATATCATCGAGAAGGATATCGCTCCCGTCACAGCAGGCGGTGTCGACCGCGGCAACAAGCTCTTCGGTGCGGCGATCCTGCGCAAATCCGATCTGTCAGTGGTGGTCGCGGAAACCAATAACGAGATCGAAAACCCCCTCTGGCATGGCGAGATGCATGCCATAAAGCGCTTCTTCGAACTCCCTGCGGACGAGCGACCTGCAACCGCGGATTGCCTGTTCCTCGCCACCCATGAGCCCTGTTCGCTCTGCCTCTCGGGGATCACCTGGTCGGGCTTCGACAATTTCTACTATCTCTTCAGCCACCAGGACAGCCGCGACAGCTTTGCCATCCCATACGATATCCAGATCCTCAAGGCCGTGTACGCCGTACCCGAGCCGGAAACGGGCACGGTCTCTCCTGGTCGTGATCTCTACAACCGTCGCAATGATTTCTGGAACAGCCACAGCCTGCAGGACATGATTGCCGGGCTTGACCGCGGCAACCGGGAAACGCTGCTGGCACGGATCGACGACCTCAACGCGCTCTATGCCGATTTGTCTGCCCGCTACCAGCGGGACAAGGGCAGCAAGGGCATTCCCCTCGCTTAGTGCTCCAAGGTCGCCTCACTCTGCGGCACTTCCGCAAAAGATGCGGCGAAAGTCAGGAAGCTGAGCGACATGGCGAACAGCGCCGTCAAAATTACCTTGGACATCGGTCAAACCCTCATCTGACGCTCGACCCAACTGGGCCTGTGCCTTTGTCTAGCGGGCGCCGGTTGAACCGCCAGCCAATGGGCCATTCAGCCTGCGTTCACCAGCATGGCTCAGGCGCATGGCCGCCATTCGTCCCCGAACCTTTTGGGTTAGCCCGGCGTTCAACCTTCACCTGACGCTTTCAAGAGGGATGCCATGTCCGAGCCCGCAACCAATCCCGGCGCCATCGCGCCGCGTCTTGCCATCTTCACGGATTTCGACGGCACACTGGTCGAAATCGCCGATACCCCTGATGCCGTTGAAGTATCCACGGAACTGACCGACCAGCTGGATCAGGCATCCCGAGATTTCGATCACGCGTTTGCCGTCATCACCGGACGTGAAATCGCCGACATCGACCGCTTCCTCTCACCTCTGCACTTGCCCGTGGCCGGTGCCCACGGCGCCCAGCGGCGGCGCGCCGACGGCACGCTGCTCGAACTCGATGACGAAATCAGCGCCGCCGCCGAAGCCATCGCCGAGGCTGTTCAGCCGTTCCTGATGACGCATCCCGAGCTCATCCTCGAGGCCAAGGATGGTGCCGTCGCCCTCCACTATCGACAGGCCCAACAGCTCGAAAACGAATGTGTTCTCGTGATGCAGGAAGCGATCGCTGACCATCCGGGCTTCACTCTAGTGCACGGGAAAATGGTGATCGAGGCACGACCGTCCGGCTACGACAAGGGCAGCGCCCTTCGCGCCTTCATGCAGGAAGAACCGTTCCGCGGCCGCACGCCGATTTTCATCGGCGACGACACCACTGACGAGGATGCCTTCCGCGTGGCCCAGGAATTGGGCGGCATCGGCATCAAGCTCGGGCCTGGCGAAACCGTTGCCCGCATGCGCATCGCCGACGTGGCTTCCGTTCACGCCCTGCTCCGCGGCCTCGCGGAAATCACCACGCGTCCGCAGGCAGCCGAAGAGCTTGAGCAGGAAGATCCCATCCTCGCCGAAACCACCGCGCACTGAACCGCCCGGCCGGACGCGTCCGGCCGCTCAGCCTGACCTTGAAGGAGACGCTACCGCCATGAGCCGCATCGTTGTCGTATCGAACCGCACACCGGGCAAAGGCCCCGCCGCCGGCGGCCTCGCTGTGGCCCTGCGCAAGGTACTGAGCGAACGGGAGGGCTTCTGGTTCGGATGGTCCGGCAAGCTGACCGATGATCCCTCGCGCGAGGCGCGGTTCGAGGATATCGACGGGCTTAGAGTGGCGCAGGTTGACCTCACTCGCGACGATCATCACGCCTATTATGCAGGCTTCTCCAACTCCATCCTCTGGCCCAGCTTCCACCTGCGCCTTGATCTCGCGACCATCGAGAGCCACTGGTACGAGGGCTATCGCCGGGTCAATCAGCAGTTCGCCCGCGCCCTTCTGCCGATGCTCAAGCCGGACGATATCATCTGGGTGCATGACTATCACCTGATCCCCTTGGCCTCCGAACTCCGGCAGCTGGGCGCTCGTAACCGCATCGGTTTCTACCTCCACATTCCCTTCCCCACGGCCGATGCACTTTACGCCATCCCGCACCACGAGGAACTCATGCGCGACCTCTCGCGCTACGATCTCGTCGGCATGCAGGCTCGGCGCGACGTCGCCGCCTTCACCGAATTCGCCGAGCATCAGGCGCCATCCACCTTCGGCGGTCACGAAGTGCGCAACATCGACTTCAGCCGTTCCGAAGTGGACGCCTTCCCCATCGGCTCCGATCCGGACGCATTTGCCAGGCTCGCCGTGAGCCCTGCCGCGACCAAGATGGTGCACCGCATGAAGCGGGCGCTGGGCGATCAACGCCTGATCCTGGGCGTCGATCGGCTCGATTATTCCAAGGGTCTGCCGCAGCGCATCGAGGCCTACGAAAAGCTTCTCGCCAATAACGCGCGCCTCCGCCGTTCCGTGCACATGCTGCAGGTGGCGCCGCCCTCGCGCGACAGCATCAAGGAATACCAGGAAACGAGCGACACGCTCGATGCCATGTGCGGCCGGGTCATGGGACATTTCGCCGAGCCGGATTGGCAGCCCCTCACCTATGTCAAGCGCGCCTACGGCCAGCCCAGTCTTGCAGGCCTCTACCGGCTGGCTCGCGTCGGCCTGGTCACCCCTTTACGCGATGGCATGAACCTTGTCGCCCATGAGTTTGTTGGTTCGCAGAACCCGGAAGATCCCGGCGTGCTGGTCCTGTCTCGCTTTGCGGGCGCCGCCGAAATCTTCCCGGAGGCCCTGCTGGTCAACCCGTTCGATACCGACGAAACCTCCGAGGCCCTGCGCATGGCTCTCGACATGCCGGTCGAGGAGCGGCGCGAACGCTGGGGCGCCCTGATGGATGCCGCGCAACGCCACAATGTCGATGATTGGGCGGTGAGCTTCCTCGATCGCCTCGCTCCGGGCTCACTGCGGCCGGGTAGCGGCACGCGCGATATTCTCTATCTCGCGTCGGTCGCCTGACCTGTCGCTCTAAACAAAAAGGGCGGCCTTGGAGCCGCCCTTTCGGTTTCGATCAGTTTGCCGAGGCACGACGCGCCCGGCCGGCTTCGCGCTGGCTCTTGTTCCAGCGCGGCTTTCCGGACTTTGCACCACCCGGCTTGTTTGCGGCGGGACGGGCCGATTGGGGAGCCACTTCACCGTCGCGGCGCGCAGGCTTGCCATCGGCTGCCTTGGTCCGCTCCCCCCCGGGACGTGGCGTGTTGAACTTGCGCGGATTGGGCTTTGGATTGCGTGCCGAGCGGACGCCTGCCGGCGCGCCGGGAGCGTTGCGCGGCTGGCGCGGTGCTGGAGCTTCCTCAACCAGGTTGACGTCACCGCTCACCGGCAACGTGCGGCGGATAAGACGCTCGACATCGCGCAGCTTGCTCTTCTCCGTGCCGTCGCAGAGCGTGATGGCGATGCCCGATGCCCCGTTGCGGCCGGTGCGGCCGATGCGGTGCACATAGTTCTCTGGATCGTCGGGAAGCTCATAATTCACCACATGGGTGATGTCCTTGACGTCGATGCCACGCGCGGCGATATCGGTCGCCACGAGAATGCGCACCGAACCATTGGCAAAGCCCTTGAGCGCAGCCTGACGCGCATTCTGGCTCTTGTTGCCGTGGATCGCTGCGGCCTCGTGCCCGTCGATGGCCAGGTTTTTGGCAACGCGGTCGGCGCCGTGTTTGGTGCGCGAGAAGATGATGACGCGCTCCATGCCTTCCTTCTCGTCGGCCAGGAGCTCGTTGAGAACGCCCCGCTTGGCCTTCGATCCGGACATGATCACGCGCTGATCGATCTTGACCACCGTCGAGCCCTGCGGCGCTGCTTCCACCTTGATCGGATCTTTCAGCAGTGTCTTGGCCAGGTCTTCCACTTCTGCGGCCATGGTCGCCGAAAACAGCATGGTCTGGCGCTTGAGGCCGATCGCCTTGGCGATGGCACGGACCGGAGCGATAAAACCCATGTCGAGCATGCGGTCGGCTTCATCGAGCACCAGCCAGCGCGTTTCGTTGAGGCGAATCTTGTTGTCGTCCAGCAGGTCCTTGAGGCGGCCCGGGGTCGCCACGACCACGTCCACGCCCTTGGCAATCTTCTGCACCTGGTGGTAGCGCGACACGCCACCGAGCACGAGCACGGTGTCGAGCTTCATCTTCGAGCCGGCGAACTTGCGCAGGTTCTCTTCGATCTGCACGGCCAGTTCACGCGTCGGCGCGAGAACCAGGGCACGCGTCGTCATCGGGCGCGGACGCCCGGTCAGGGTCAGCAGGCCAGCCAGGATCGGAAGGCCGAAGGCGGCCGTCTTTCCCGACCCGGTCTGGGCAATACCCAGCATATCCCGGCCTTCGATCAGCTTTGGGATTGCCTGGGTCTGGATTTTAGTGGGCTCGGTGAAGCCGCCGGCAGTCAGGCTGTCGGTGATAACGGTCGGCAGGCCGAGCGAAATGAAATCGGACAAAATGTTGTCTTTCCTCTTGCGCGAAATCGCGCATGCGCCGGCCCGAAGGCGGGTGGCGCTGTCAAAAAATGCAATCGGGCGAAACGGGATGTATCGCGCGGGTGCTGGCTCAAACCCGGACCGATTGCCGGTCGGCGATCTAGGTATCCGGGGTGACTTCGCCGCTCACCGCATGAGTAAGAAGGGAAGTCCATCGACGGCCATTCTGCCGCGACGTGCCGCTCATATGGGGGAAATCCACGAAAAGTGCAAGCGCGGCCGGCGCATGGGTGGGGTGCTGCCAGACGCGGACATGGATCCCGGCTTGCGCCGGGACGACACCGCGCTATGGTGATCAGAAGCCTCAAATGCCGCCGTACCAGTCGTAGCCGTTGTCCTCCCAGTAGCCGCCCTTGCCCCGGCCGAAGGGGGTGAGGTCGTCGACCAGTTCGATCGTGTGCAGGTACTTTGGCTGCTTGTAGCCCAGCGCCCGCTCGATCCTCAGGCGGATCGGAGCGCCATTGCTGACCGGCAGAACCTGATCATTGAGGCCGTAGCTCAGGATCGACTGCGGGTGGTACGCATCCACCAGGTCGGAGCTGGTATAATAGAGCACGTCGCCCGATAGCGTCCGCTGGATATTGTCGTAGCAGTGGTAGACGGCGAAACGCGCGCCGGGCTTCACGCCAGCCTGATCCAGCACCGGTCCCAGGGGCGTACCGGTCCATTTGGCGATGCAGCTCCACCCCTCGACGCAGTCATGCCGGGTGATCTGCGTCCGGGCCGGCATGTTGCGCAGCTCCGCCAGCGAAAAGCTGACTTCCTTGTCCACCATGCCCTTGATGGTCAGGCGGTAGGGCTCGAATTCGGCCTGGCGCAGGAACATGTATTCGGCCGTCGTCGGCTCGGTCGAGCCATTGGGCTTCATCCCCTGCCGGATTTCGCTCTCTGCATATTCGCGTGCAAGGACTTCGTCGCCGATCAGCGCCCGCTGCGCCCGATAGGTCAGCACATTGGCGCTCTCGATGGCCTCGCGGATCGGATTGCCGCGCTGCCCGAGGAAGTCGAACTGATTGCAGCCGCTCAGTGCGAGGGACGACCCCACCGCTGCGGAGCCGAGGAGAAACTTGCGGCGATTGACGATGAGCCGGCTCATGGCTTGTCCCCTTCCTGGGTCGGCGTACCCGGGCTCGTGCGGTACCAGCCTGTCAGCATCGAGCGCAATTCGTTGAACGGCCCGGCCAGCAGCACCATCGCGATATGCACGATGAAGAACAGCACCAGCAGAGCCATGACGATGAAATGAATGGTTCGAGCCGTCTGCCGGCCGCCGAAGACATCCAGCAGCCAGGGCCATGCCGCATCCATGCCCGGACTCATGGTGAGGCCTGTCAGGATGATCAGCGGAAAGAGAATGAAGAACACGGTGAAGTAACTGAGCTTCTGCAGCGGCGAATAGCGGCGGCCATGGTGCAGGCGGAACCGCGCGTGATCGAGCGCGTCGCGCGGCAGGCCGGAGAGGTCTGCGCCCTGAGGAATGATGTCCCGCTTCATATGGCCGTTGATCAGGCTCGCCAGGAACCACACGAACAGGGCCGCAACGAAGATCCAGCCGAAAAAGAAATGCACCACGCGTCCCGTGGCAAGGTCGCGATAGGACGGGATCGTGACCGCACCGGGAAAGCCGGTATATTGCGGCTGCTCTGCCGAACCACTCATCCCCAGCACGCCGGTCGTGTCGAACGTATTGCCGAATACCGTCGTCTGCCCGCGCGGTCCGTTTGGAGTGTTGATCGCACCGATTTCGAGAATGGCATTGTCGAACTCGAAACCCGACTGCTGACCGATGTAGAGCGCGGGATGGGCATTGAAGATCTGTAGTCCCGACAGCAGCAGGAAGAAGAGGCAGATGGCCCAGGTCCAATGCGTCAGACGGGTCCAGATGGACTGGCGATACACCAGCGGGCCGCGCTGCGGCGGCAGGCTCTGTTGGTCTGTCATGGTCTCCCCTCCCGGCCGAATGCTGGGCCCACTTGCAGTAACGCTAACGCAACCCGGTGCTGCTCGCCATCACGTCGATGTTATTGCAGCACGTAACTTTCATTCGTTCTCCCGGTGCCGATCGTTACCGCCGCTCGCTTTTTTGTCTGCGGCGTGTAACGTCGAACCACAGGGCCGCGAATGGAGTTGAAATAAAGGTGGATGGGATCGAACAGCGACTGCGAGAGCTGATGCTCGCTGCGTTTGACGGCGATACATCTGCCTATCGGGCGCTGCTTGCCGAACTGGCGCGCTACTTGGGCCCCTGGTTTGCGCGACGCCTGGGGCCCGCTCACGCATCGCATGCGGAGGATCTCGTGCAGGAAACCCTGCTTGCCGTCCATACGCGGCGCATGACCTATGATCGAAGCCGCCCCTTCACGGCTTGGTTGCATGCAATCGCGCACCACAAATATGTAGATCATGTGAGGCGCACGGCCATCCGTCCCACGGTTCACCTAGAGGACGATGCCCCCGTCTTTGCCGCCGACGACAGCGCCAACGCCGCTGACCGCCGAGACGTCGACGCAGTACTCGCCACCGTATCGGACCGTACCGCCGATCTTATTCGTCAGACCAGGATTGAAGGCGCCAGCGTTGCCGAGGCCGCTGCGCGCCACGGCATCAGCGAAACAGCTGCAAAAGTATCAATTCACCGCGGGATCAAGTCGTTGATGGGACGGTTCGGGGGCGACAAATGACCGACGCCCTGATCGAAAAATTGGCAAGCGATCTCACACCCGTCCCCGCACGGGCCATGGAGCGACGGCTCCTGATGGCCCTTTTGACTGGATTGGCGCTGAGCGTGGTCCTGGTCGTCGTGCTGGTCGGCATGGTCATGGGTCGACCCTTTGGCGGCGCATTTGGTGGATCCATGTTCTGGATCAAGCTCGCCTACACACTGGCGTTCGGCCTCATCGGCGTTGCCACAGCACCTGCCCTTTCGCGTCCTGACGGCAGGATCATGTGGCCTCTGGTGGGCGCCGCGATCCTGGTGCTCGCGGCGCTGGGCGCGGGTGGCATGCTTTGGATGCGTGCCGATTTTCCCATGCCTATGCTGATGGGGGCCACGGCACTGGTATGCCCCTGGCTGATACTCGTCGTCAGCCTGCCCTTGCTTGGCGTGCTGATCGTTGCCATGCGCCGCTTTGCTCCACGCTCGCCAGCCATGGCCGGATTTGCAGCAGGGTTGCTATCCGGCGGTTTCGGCGCAGCCGTTTATGCACTCTACTGCGCCGAGACCGGCATGCTCTTCATGGCACTTTGGTACTCGCTCGGCATTGCGCTCACCGCCGGGCTCGGGGCCCTGCTGGGTCAGCGTTTGTTGCGCTGGTAGGAAAGACTCCCGGAGGAACCGGGAGCCTTTCTTGACTCACTGCTCGGCCAGCGCCTCTGCATAGCGGATCGAGACCTCGTCCCAGTTCACAACGTCCCACCACTTGCTGAGATATTCGGCACGACGGTTGTTGTACGTAAGATAGTAGGCATGTTCCCAGACATCGTTGCCGATAACGGGAGTGCCCTTCACCTCGGCGACATCCATCAGCGGATTGTCCTGGTTCGGCGTGGTCGTGATTTCGAGTTCGTTGGCATCGTTGACGATCAACCAGACCCAGCCTGAGCCGAACCGCGCAGCGCCAGCATCCTGAAACGCGGTCTTGAAATCGTCCATGGAGCCGTAGGAGGCCTCGATTGCTGCGGACAGTTCCGCGCTCGGTTCTCCGGACTCGGCCGGCGGCCCGATGATTTCCCAGAAGAACGTGTGGTTCCAGTGCCCGCCGGCATTGTTCCGGATGGACGTCGCATAGTCGGCCGTGTTGGCCAGGATGTCCTCGAGCGCCACGTCGGTCAGGTTGTCGTCACCTTCCGCAGCAGCCTTGTTGAGGTTGTCGACGAACGACTGATGATGCTTGCTGTGATGCAGCTCCATCGTTTGCGCGTCGATCACGGGCTCGAGTGCATCATAGCCGTAGTCGAGGTCGGGCAGAGTGAATGGACCGTCGGTCTGGGCGACGGCAGGCAGCGAGAAGGCGGCAATGGTCATGGCCGCGATCGCGGGTATGAGGGCTTTCATCATCAGGGCTCCTTGAATGGGCATGGGGGCAGAACCCCACCCACCCGGAGCGGTTGCGATCACGCCGATGACGTTTTTGTTGGTCGTGTGCCGGCATCCCGGCAAGGCACCATCTCGCCGGGGGCGAGATGGGTAATATCGTGGGACCGGGGCTGATCCAGGTCTACTCGTCGCGCGCCGCCCAGTTCATGCCGCGGCGCATGATGGTGGCCATGTTCGTGTTCTCGAATTCCTTGGCGGCATGGCCGAGCGTCATGTGGAACACCTTGCCCTCTCCATGGCGACGCTTCCACACGACGGGCATCACCACGCCATCGATCCACGCCGCATGTTCGCCGGTAAAGGTCGTCGTCGCCAGCACCTCGTTCGAGGGGTCGACATGCATGTAATACTGCTCGGACTTGTACGGGAAAGACGTCGGGAGGCCCGCCATGATCGGATCGTCAGGCTTCGTGATGTCGACCGAGTAGTCGATGATGTTGCCCGGATGGGCCACCCACTGGCCGCCCACCATGAACTGGTAGTCCACCGCCTCGCGGAATGCATCGCTCATGCCGCCGTGATGGCCGGCAAGACCCACGCCGTTCTCGACCGCCTTGGTCAGGTTCTCCGCCTCTTCCTTGGTGATCTTGCTCATCGTGAAGATCGGGATGATCAGCGACAGGTCGGCAATCGAGGGATCGGCGAAGGCGCTGGTCTCGGTGGCGGTCCGCACCGAAAAGCCATCCTCATGCAGCCACCGGCGATAAATGGTGGCGCATTCTTCCGGGTCGTGACCTTCCCAGCCGCCGTAAACGATCAAAGCACTGCGCATATGCGATACCCCGCAAATCAAACGGCGCGGAGAATACCCGAGTGAGCCGGTATGGGAAGCCCGTCAGACGCGATTGGCGTGCACGAGCCTGCTCACGAAATGCAGCCGACGCTCGAACACCCAGCTGAGCGGCGCTGGATAAAGCCCGATTTGCTCTTGCCGGTCGGCCTCTGAAACGCTGGCCTCCGCGAAGGCATGCCGCCATTGCGGCTCGTCGAGATAATTGTAGGGCAGCCGGACATCATGTCCCCGGTTGCCCACCCAATCCATGAGCCGCAGCACCGGACCCGCAAGCCATCCTTCCCGAAGGTGGTCCTTGACGATCACACCCCGCTCCGCCACCCGCGCCGCCTCGGCCAGCACGCGCGCGGGATCGTCGGTATGATGCAGCACATCGACGATCGTCACATAGTCGAAGGCACCATCCACGAACGGCAGTGTCGCCCCGTCATATGCCGTCACCGGAATATGCGTGACCGGACGGACCAGCACATCGATGCCTTCGATGCTGAGCTCCGGACGCCGCTGCATCAGCGCCACGGCCACCTGCCCGTCCCCGCAGCCCAGGTCGAGGACCCGTGCCGGGCCTTCTGGAATCGCCGCCGCCAGCGCATCGGCCAGGGCTTCGACCCGGCGCTCGAAAATCAGGCGTCCATGCACGGCATTGAGCAATTGCTTGCCCGGATGAATACCCGTCATGCCGCCACTGTCTCGAACCGGCGCGACGCCGCAAATGCCCAGCCCTTGAGCACTACGTAGTTGACGCCCGAGGTTAGCACGATCACGAGGACCGCCGCGGGCAGGCTGGGCAGCGCCAGCGTGCCGTGAAACACCAGACCAAACGCCGCGGCCAGAAGCAGCGCCATCATCTGCACGCCGACGTAGCGGGGCAGCGCCTGCCAGTGGTTCGCATCCGATGCAAAGGTGAAACGTCGGTGCAGCAGGTAGACCGGAACGATGAAAGCCGCATAGCAGGCTGCGCTCACCAGCCATTCCTCGACCGTCGGCAGCAGCGGCACGAGCACGCTCGACAACGCGACGAAGCCAAGAGCGGCCCCGCCGCCGATAAGCAGAAACGACAGAATTCCGCCGGCGCGTGGTGCGTCTCCAAAGGTTTGGACTGGCTCCCGCATCAGGCTCTGGAGGGCGGCACTCATGATCGAAAAAATCCGGCTCTGGTTGGATCTGCCTGATACTAGCGTTGATCCGTTGCGGTCGCGTTTACGTCGCCGCACCATTCTCGATCGCGGTAAACGCCGGGGAAATTTGACCAGAAGGTCCACTTTCCACTGTCACAATTCCCTGCTTAACTGCCCGCTGACGCTTTCGGTTGGTGCACGCCTCCGTGCGCCGGCGAAATGGAGAGACCGTCGAACACAATAAGCAAAAGGGAAAAACAGGGATGAAGAGACTGCTTCTGGGCGCCACGGCGCTCGCGCTCTGCGCCGGATATTCGACAGCCGCTCAGGCTGAGTACACGCTGAATATTCTGCACATCAACGACTTCCACTCTCGCTTCGGCCCGATCACCGGCACGGATTCCAACTGCGATGCCGAAACCGATGCTGCCGGCGAATGCTTTGGCGGTGTTGCCCGCCTCAAGACCGCCATCGATGGCAAGCGCTCCGAGCTCGATGGGCAGAATGTCGTCCTCGTGGATGCCGGCGACCAGTTCCAGGGCTCTCTCTTCTACACCCAGTACCGCAGCGAGATCATTGCCGAGTTCGCCAATGATCTGGGCATCGAGGTCATGGCGGTCGGCAATCACGAGTTCGACGATGGCCCCGAGGAGCTGGCCAAGCTCATCGACGCCACCGATTTCCCGATCATCTCGGGCAATACCAATGTCGAGAACGAACCCCTGCTCGCTGGCAAGGTGGAGGGCACCCATGTGCTCGAAATCGGCGGCGAGAAGATCGGCTTCGTTTCCGCTCTGGCCGAAGACACCGACGAAACCTCCTCGCCCGGCGAAAATGTCGAGTTCGACGACACCATCACCAGCCTGCGCACACAGGTGGATGCGCTGACTGCCGCCGGCGTCACCAAGATCATCGCCCTCACGCATGTGGGCTACACGCATGACCTCGAGATCGCAGCCAACGTGCCGGGCATCGACGTCGTCGTCGGTGGCCACTCGCACACGCTTCTTTCCAATACCGAGGAAGGTGCCGCCGGCCCCTACCCGACCCTGGTGAAGAACCCTGACGGCGTCGAAGTGCCGGTCGTCACTGCCTATTCCTACGGCAAGTATCTTGGCGACATCGTCGTCACCTGGGACGACGAGGGCAAGGTCATCTCCGCCGAGGGCGCGCCTATCCTCCTCGATGCCTCCGTCGAGCCCGACGCCGGCTACGTTGCCCGCCTGGCCGAGCTCGAAGAGCCGATCCAGGAGCTGATGGCCGAAGTCATTGGCACGGCGACCGAAGCCATCGACGGCAGTCGTGAAGTCTGTCGCGTCGAGGAATGCACCATGGGCAATCTCGTGGCCGACGCCATGCTCGACCGCGTTGCCGATCAGGGTGCCACTATCGCCATCCAGAACGGCGGCGGTCTGCGTGCCTCCATCGATGCTGGTGAGATCACCATGGGTGAAGTGCTGACCGTCCTGCCCTTCTCCAATACTCTGGCCACCGTGGAAATTTCCGGTGCCGACGTCATCGATGCGTTGGAAAATGGTGTTTCCGATATCGAGAACGGCGCAGGCCGCTTCCCGCAGGTTTCGGGCCTCAAGTACAGCTACACCCTCACCAATCCGGTCGGCGAACGCATCAGCGATGTACAGGTGCTGGTCGGCGGCGATGCCTGGGCTCCCATCGACGAAGAAGCCACCTACAAGGTCGTCACCAATAACTACATGCGTGGTGGCGGCGACGGCTACGGCACCTTTGCCGAAGGCGACAATCCCTATGACTTCGGCCCGCCTCTTGAGCAGGTCCTGGCCGACTACATCGCCAAGCAGGGTGGCGAATACACCCCCTACACCGATGGGCGCATAACCATCCTTCAGTGATCCAGTTTGAAGACAGAAATGCGAAGGGCGCCGAAAGGCGCCCTTTTTCTTAGTGGAAGTTCCCGATGGCCTGTATCAGGCCGTGTGCTTCCCAAGGCTTTGGCACGAAGGCCGTGTTTTCAGGCAGCTCGCCCGCCATCGGCTTTCGTCCCGCAGAAACGACGACAATCCTGATATGCGGCCACATTGTGCGAACGTGGTTTGCCAGCACCATACCATTGCGCGAGCCCGGCATGTTCACGTCCGTGATCAGCCCCGTGAAATCGGCCCCGGCCTTGTCGAGAATGCTGAGCGCTTCGGCCACGTTGCTCGCTTCCCAGGCGACAAATCCATGCTCTTGGATCAGGTCGACGATGTCCATGCGGATCAACGGTTCGTCGTCGACGACGAGGAAGCACTTTCGAGGGGAAACATTCGTACTCATTGAAAATCCCGCCACCATTATACTGTGCGGTAATCCTCACGCTGATCGGACGGTTCCAACCTCTGTCATCACTTTGTAAGCGTCACAAAGTGAACGCTGCGCAAAGCCACGGGAATGGCCTTTTAGCGCCGCCGCGCCAACTGCCCCCAGATCAGCAGGATGATCACGGCACCGACGATCGAGGCGATGAAACCCGCTCCGTCGCCCGCCTCATACCAGCCGATCTGCTGCCCCAGCCAGGTGGCCAGGACCGAACCGACGACGCCCAGCAGGGTGGTCAGAATGAACCCCCGCGGCTTGTTGTCCCCGGGCGTGACCCATTTGGCGATAAGGCCGGCAAAAAATCCGATGATGATGGCCCAGAGAATATTCATGTGCTGACGCTCCAAGTTGTGATCAGCCAATAAGTTCTGATCCCGTCGACCGGTTGCAGCACGTGCTGAAAATCGAATTCATTCCACTTGTGAACGAATCTCCTGCAACCGTCGGGCGCAGGGCACGTTGTGTCGCCGCGGGTGGGCAAGCAACCTACTGGAGCTAAGAACAATGATTAAGTTCATGACTGCACTTTCCATCGCGACCCTCGTCAGCGCCGGCTCGCTGGCAATTGCTCAGGATGCCGGGGTCAACGCGGGCGCAGGCGCTGGCGTCAACGCCGAAACCCCTGCCGGAGATGTCTCGGTCGGGACCGACGCCAATGCGGGTGCCGCCACCACCACTGACACGACCAAAGCCGGCGCCAACGCGAATGCAAATGCAAACGCCAATGCTGGCGGCATGTCCGACAACACCTACGGCTCGGTCATGTCCTCGATTTCAGGCTCGGCCAGCGTCGACCTCTCCGGCGTGACCGATGAGGCCAACGTCACCATCGTGCTGCTCTCGTCGCTGCAGGGCAACGCCGCTAACGAAGCTTCTGCGCTCGACGAAGCTCTGTCGGCCGACGCCGAGGGTCAGACGACGCTGCACGCCAATATTGATGCGAACGCTACCATCAAGGCCAAGCTTGAGAGCGAAGGCTACGCATCGTCCGACGTCGTCGCCGTCAAGTCCAATGCCGATGGCTCGGTTATCGTCTACGTCGACGACCGCGCCTGATCGCAAGGTCCACGCATTGAAAGAGGCCCCGGTTCACCGGGGCCTTCTTTTTGTCTCCCGATCGTCATGATCTCCTAGCGGAACAAGGACGGATCGCGACCGTTGGCCCGGTCCAGGAGATAACCATGAGAACCCTTCTTTCACCCGCCATCGTCTTGTTCTGCGCCGCACCATCGCTCGGGCAGGGATTGCCCGCCCTGGAGGGACAGGGTTCGCAGACACAGACGGTCGAACTGGCAAACGATGCCCTATCGCTATCCATTGACTCCGGTGGCTCCCTGTCGCTCGGTCGCGGCGATGATCATGTCGCGGTCGACCTTGGCGTCACATTGAACGACAACCCGATTCAACTGGGTGGCAGACCCGACACTCCAGCAGACGCGCCCAGCCCGACGGGAACGCCAGAAGCGGCAACCGCAGTCAAGGTTGCCGGCCCCTTTGCCTCACAGGGCGCGCGATCTTCGAGTCTTCCCTGTACCACCGTTGCGGAAGATGCCCTCGACCGTGCCTTGGCTGGTGGCTTCTCTATCGTGGTGCAGCAAGCGGTTTGCGATCCGCAACAGGACCAGCGACATGTTTGGGACGAAAGCTCCCCTTTTCGCGCCGCCATTTCCGACGCTGGAATTGATTTTGAGGACGTCGTTGCGATCACAATCAATGACGCTGCCGTGATCGTCGGCGTCTCGCACCGCCGTTAAACCCCTCTCTAGAAACAATTTTCTTAAAGCCCAGTCAAAGCGAGACCGATCACAATATGAATTTGCCCGGAACAATATCATCCCGAACGGATTAAGATACCGAACCATAAAGGTTTAGTATAATTCACAAAAAAATGGAGGATGGAACCATGCGCTCTATCCATAAAATTCTACTTTCGTCCGTTGCAGCCCTCACGCTCACTTCCGCAGCCGCATATGCGCAGAGCGGAGATAACAGCAATATTTTGAACGACGCAGTAAATGGCGTCACCAATACTGTCGATGGAACGGTGAATACACTCAACGACACGCTCGACTCCACCGTTGAAGGCGTGAATTCGACAGTCGACGGCGTGACCAATTCCGGTGATGTTGGCGGCGATGCGTCCGGCTCGGTCGGCGATGTCAGCAACACTGTGGGTGACGTCGGCAATGCCGATCTCTCGAACATCCTGTCCATGATTGAAGCCGGCAACACCGATATCGGCGACATTTCCGGCGTGAGTGATGTCCAGGTTATCGACGTCGCTGACGTAGCGAACTTCGACGCCAACGCGCTCAACGACGCGCTCAACGGCAATGCCAGCAACATCACTGCTCTCCAAGACGCCATCAATGGCAACGAGGCCCTGACCGGCATCCTCAGCGATAACGCAGTGGACGTGTCCGATGTTATCGCCCTGAGCAATAATCAGGATGGTTCGCTGGTGATCTACACCAACAGCCAGGACTGATTTCAGAGCTATTGAGCGGCATTAAGCCGATCTGCAGCACGAAGGCCGGACATCTGTCCGGCCTTCCTGTTTTTCTACACCGAATGTTCCATGCGGTCGCGGTCCGTGACCGTGCCGAGGTCCAGCACCTTCTGGATATTGGTGGCGTGGCGGAAGCTCGGTTCGAGATTCTGTCCGGTCCTGCACGCGTCGACGAAGCGCTGGTAATTGGTCGGCACCGGGTCTACGGCCACTTCGGTCCAGGTTCCCGTCTCGACGTCTGCGCCAAGGCAGGTGAACAGTTTCGACCAGTCATGCCGGTGCTGCACTTCCACTGACCCGAGCTCGCCATAGACGCGCAGTCGCAGCTCGTTGAAATGTCCGGTGGCCCAGCGCGTCGCATGGACGACACCCAGGGCGCCGTTTTCCAGCTGCGCCGTCATGGCGAAACTGTCATTGGCATCGAGATCGTATTCGCCGATCTGGTTGCCCGGCGCCTTGTCGAACGTTTCGAGACGGCAGAACACCTTCGAGAAATCGCTGCCGGCACCATAGGCTGCAAAATCCAGGATGTGGACGCCGATATCTCCCAGTACCCCGTTTGAGCCGTGCTTCTTGCTGAGGCGCCACAGCCACTGGCTTTCCGTGCGCCAGTCGCCCCACGCCTTGCTGACCAGCCAGCTCTGCAGGTAGCTCGCCTCGAAATGCTTGACTGTGCCCACTTGGCCGGACTGCACGATCTCGCGCGCCTTCTGGAGTTGCGCGACATTGCGGTAGGTCAGGTTGACCATGTTGACGAGGCCCAGCCGTTCGGCCGTCTCGGTCATTTCCATCGCGCGGGCGTGGTCGGTTGCCAGCGGCTTTTCGCAGAAAACGTGTTTGCCGGCCGCCAGCGCAGCCATCGTCGTCGGATAGTGCACGCTGTCGGGCGTCACATTCGCGACGGCGTCGAACTCGCCCCATGCGATGGCGGCATCGAGCGAGCCGAAGCCGCGCTCGATATTGTGCGCTGCGCAGAACGCCTCGACGCGCGCCGGATCGACGTCGACGCCGCCCGCCAGGGTCACGCCCTCGATCGCCGCAAAATTCTTGGCATGCGTATTGGCCATGCCGCCGGTACCCAGGATGAGGATACGCATTCTTCTATTCCTTGAGGGGACAAATCGCCCGCTGCTTTATCATCGCGCCGGCTCCGCGCAAGCGGGAACTGACCGCGACCATTTTCACAATCTGCTCACCCGGCTTTGCGGGTGATCCCGCCTGGCTCCAGCCCTGAATTTCGTCACCACCCGGCATGCCGGGTGGTCCATGCTTCAGGAGGATGGAATGCCCGGACAACCCGGGCATTGACGACACCCGGGCAGCCTTACTTCTTCACTTCGCCCGCGTGGTCGGCGGCGGAAAGCTTGGCGCCGCGCTCCTCGATGGCCTCGATCGCTTCGCCCACCGGCGTATTCGGCGCCTTCATCAGATGCGCATGGCGCGTGCCGTCATAGGCCCAGTTCACCGCATTGCGCAGTACCTTGCCGACATTGGCATCATGATAAGTGGGGTAGGTTTCGTGGCCGGGGCGGAAGTAGAAGATGTTTCCCGCGCCGCGGCGATAGGTGAGGCCCGAACGGAACACTTCGCCACCCTGGAACCATGAAACGAACACCGTCTCGAGCGGCTCCGGCACAGTGAAGGGTTCGCCATACATTTCTTCGTATTCGAGTTCGAAATACGGCGGCAGGCCCTTGGCGATCGGATGGCCCGGATTGACCACCCACAGGCGCTCGCGCTCGCCTGCTTCGCGCCAGTGCAGGTTTGCCGGCGAACCCATCAGGCCCTTGAATACCTTCGAGTGGTGGCCCGAGTGCAGCACGATCAGGCCCATGCCCTGCCAGACATGCTCCATGACGCGCTTGACCACCACGTCGTCGACCTTGTCGTGGGCCGCGTGACCCCACCACAGCAACACGTCGGTGTTCGCCAGCACGGCATCGGTCAGGCCATGCTCGGGCTCTTGCAGCGTCGTTGTCTTGATCGACAGGTTGCCATCTTCCGACAGGAGCTTGGCGATCTGGTTGTGCATGCCGTTCGGGTAGTTCTCGGCGACAACCTTGTTCTTTTGCTCGTGGACGTTTTCGCCCCACACCAGGGTACGGATCGGCATTGCTAGGCTCCTAGGATATCGGCCCGGGGGAGAGGGCCTTGTGAATTCCGCGTCTTTCCCGCGAAGGCGGGAACCCCTGTTTGCGCTCGAGGTTCCCGTCTGCTTCGGACACGGTGGATCGAAAAGATGACGATCCCGGGACCGTCATCCGAAAATCGCCCTCAGCGCATGGGCTTGCCGGTTTCGTCGAAGCGGTGGACTTTGTCCGCCACCGGCGAAACCCGCAGCGTCGTGCCGCTCGGATATTCGGCCGCGCCCTCGATGCGCACCACCACGGGCTCTTCCTGTCCCATCTCGAGATAGACATAAGTATCGGCGCCGAGGTTCTCGGTATGGATGACCGTGCCTTCCCACTGTCCGTCGGGAGACACCACCATATGCTCGCCGCGGATACCCAGGGTCGAACATTGATGCACGGCGGCCTTGTCGCCGGTGATGAAATTCATCTTCGGCGAGCCGATGAAGCCGGCCACGAAAATGCTGTCCGGGCGCTCGTAGAGTTCCATGGGCGTACCGACCTGTTCGACCAGGCCGTCGCGCAGGACGCAGATGCGATCCGCCAGCGTCATCGCCTCGACCTGGTCGTGCGTCACATAGATCATCGTCACGTCATGCATGCCTTCATGCAGCTTGGCGATTTCGATGCGGGTGGCGACGCGCAGTGCCGCATCGAGATTGCTGAGCGGCTCGTCGAACAGAAACACTTTCGGATCCCGGGTGATGGCCCGGCCGATGGCCACGCGCTGGCGCTGGCCACCCGAAAGCTGCTTGGGCAGGCGGTCGAGATACTGCCGGATCTGCAGCATGTCCGCGGCCCGCTCGACGCGTTGGCGGATTTCGTCCTTGCTGTGCCCCTTCTCGAGCTTCAGGCCGAAGGCCATGTTGTCGTAGACCGTCATGTGCGGATAGAGCGCATAGGACTGGAACACCATGGCGATGCCGCGCTTGGACGGCGTCAGCGCGTTCACCACCTTGCCATCGAACAGCATCTCGCCCGAGGTGATGTCCTCTAGGCCCGAGATCAGGCGCAGCAGGGTGGACTTGCCGCAGCCGGACGGGCCGACGAAGACCATGAATTCCCCTTTGCGCACCTCGAGGTCGACACCCTTGATCACCTCGACCATGCCGAAGGACTTGCGGACGTTGCGAAGTTCTATGCTTGCCATTCTGTGACTCCGTCAGGCCGAGTGGACAGTCAGTTTGGGATGGGTCGAACCGGTGGCACCCGCGGCATCGGCATCGCGACCCGCGAAAACCGCCGGCGCGGTCGATGAGAGTGTGCAGGTCATCCTGCGTTGGTCGGGCATCGCTCTTATCCCTTGACGCCGCCGGCGGTGAGGCCGCTGACGATCTTGCGCTGGAAGATGAGCACCAGGGCCACGAGCGGCACCGTGACGATGACCGAGGCAGCCATGATGATGCCCCAGGGAATTTCGTACTGCGATCCGCCCGAAAGCAGCGCGATGGCCACCGGCACGGTGCGCGTCTCGTTCGAGACCGTGAAGGTCAGGGCGAACAGGAACTCGTTCCAGGCCGCGATGAAGGCCAGCAGGCCCGTCGTCACCAGCGCCGGCCACATCAGCGGCATGAATACCTGCGTAATGATCACCCAGGGCGTGGCGCCATCGACGATCGCCGCCTCTTCGATCTCCACCGGCAGGTCGCGCATGAAGGTGGTCAGCACCCAGACTGTGAACGGCAGCGTGAAGATCGTATAGGCGAAGATCAGCGCCCAGGGCGTGTTGTAGATGCCGAGGAACCGGATCACTTCGAACAGCCCGGCGAGCACCGCGATCTGCGGAAACATCGATACCGCGAGGATCGTCATCAGCAGCAGGCCCCGACCCCGGAACCGCACGCGACTGAGAGCGAAGGAGGCCGTGATCGCAAGGAACAGCGCCAGGATCACCGTCACGCTCGCCACGAACACCGAGTTGAGCAGGTTTCGCGGGAACGCCCCTTGGGTGAACACCTGGCGGAAGTTGTCGAAGCTCAGCGACGTCGGCCAATAGGTGATGCGGAACAGGTCCGTGCCCGATTTGAGGCTGGTGAGAATGGCGTAGTAGAACGGGAAAACCGACACCACCACGATGAACACCACGAGGGCGTAGAACAGCACCGTCTTGGTGACTTTCCAAAGGTCGAATGTCGCGCCCATTACCGGTCTCCCCCCTCGAAATTGACCTTGCCCAGCCAGATATAGAGGATCGTGAAAATCGCGATCAGCAGGAACAGCAGCGTCGATTGCGTTGAGCCCTCGGCGAAATTGTTGAACTGGAAGAGATTTTCCTGCGCCAGCACTGACATGGTCTTGGTCGAGCGCGAGTTTGGCGTCAGCACATAGATCAGGTCGAAGATGCGCAGCGCGTCGAGCACGCGGAAGATGATCGCCACCATCAGCGCCGGCCGCACCAGCGGCAGCGTGATCTTGAAGAACTGTTTGACAGGATGCACCCCGTCGATGGCTGCCGCTTCGTAGATGTCCTTGGGGATCATCTGCAGGCCTGCCAGGATCAGCAGCGCCATGAACGGCGTTGTCTTCCAGATATCGACGATCAGCACGGCGGTCATGGCCGTGTCGGCCGACGCGGTCCACGCCACCGGCGCAGCCAGCAGGCCCAGTTTCATGCCCAGGTCATTGATGATGCCGAACTGGTCGTTGAGCATCCAGCTCCACATGCGGGCGGAAACGATGGTGGGGATGGCCCACGGAATGAGGATGGCGGCGCGGACGATGCCGCGGCCCCTGAATTCGGCGTTGAGCACCAGCGCCACGATCATGCCCAGGACGGTTTCCCACAACACCGACCAGAAGGCGAAGCGGATCGTGTTCCATACTGCGTTCCACCAGTCGGCGTCGGCCAGCACGCCCCGGTAGCGCACCGTGCCGCTTTCGAGCACCTGCCAGCGCAGGTAGTTCCCGAAGCCGATCCACTCGGCGCCGTAGAGGTTGTTGAGAGTCGCGTCGGTGAAGGAAAAATAGATCGATCGGGCCAGCGGCCATCCGGCCACCACGGCCAGTGCGATCAGCATGGGTACCAGGAACCAGCGCGCGGCACGAACCCGCTGCTGCATCAGTTCCGATTTCACCCTGGGCGCCTTGCTCACTGCCAGCGGCGCCATTGCATCGGTTGCCATATCGTCCCCTCCCCGTCGTGTTCGATACTTGCGCGGAGCGGGCGGCGGAGGAAGCCCCACCGCCCGCTTGCCAGGACTGCTGGGAGGACTTACCAGGCGTCGCCCTTGAGATCGTTCAGGTCGGCTTCGAGAACTTCGAGGTTCTCTGCGGCGGTACCATTGCCCGAGAGCGTGTCATGGACGGCGCTCCAGAACAGCGAGGAGACCTCGTTGTAGTCGGTCTTGGTCGGTGCGGACGGACGCGGCACGGCCTGCTCGAAGATCGCCTGCCAGTTGGCCATGAACGGCGATGCGGCCAGCACGTCGGCATCTTCATAGAGCGACGGGATGGTAGGCAGGTTCGACTGCTTGATGGCGCGTTCCTTCTGCACGTCTTCCGAAGCCAGGAATTTCACCAGCTCGATGGCGGCGTCCTGGTCCGGAGAGTACTTCGACACAGCCATGTTCCAGCCGCCCAGCGTGGCCGCCGAACGCCCGCCTTCGCCGTCACCGGCCGGCAGCGGAGCCACGTCGAACTTGCCCTTCACGGCCGAGTCATCGCCATTGCCCAGCGCGTAGGCATAGGGCCAGTTGCGCATGAACACGGCATTGCCGAGCTGCCACACGCCGCGGCTTTCTTCTTCCATGTAGGCAAGCACGCCTTCGGGCGCGATCGTGCCGACCCAGCCTGCAGCACGGTCGATGGCGGCAGCAGCCTGTTCATTGTTGATCGAAACGGTGCCGTCGGCTTCGACGATCTGGCCGCCGCCATTCGACATCACCCATTCCAGGGCGTCGCAGGTCAGGCCTTCATAGGCGTTGGCCTGGAACACGAAGCCCCAGAGCTCCGAAGCACCTTCGGCGCGCTCGGCATCCATGATTTCCTTGGCGGTGGTTTCGAGCTCGGTCCAGGTGGTCGGAACCGACTTGCCGTGCTTTTCGAGCAGGTCCGTGCGGTAGTAGAGCGCCGGCGCGTCGGTGAAGGCCGGCAGGGCGACGAGCTTGCCGTCCACTGTCTGCGACTCGATAATCGACGGGAAGTGGTTGCCCACGATGTCGGAAGCGGCTTCGGTCAGGTCGACGAAGTGCTCCGCCAGCTGCGGCGCCCAGATCACGTCGGTCTGGTACACGTCGATATCGGCGTTGCCTGCGGCGAGCCACAGGCGGTACTGGCCGAACTGGTCGGTGGTGGACGAGGGCATCGGCACCACGGTCACCTTATGACCGGTTTCGGCTTCGAAACGGTCGAGCTGGCTGCGCAGGAACTCGAGGCCGTTGCCGGTGTCACCCGAAACGATGGACAGTTCCGCGGCCTGGGCAGAGGCCGACACAAGAGTCACGCTCGCCATCATCGCTACGAGCAGCGTCTTCAACATCATTGGAAATCCTCCCGAGAAAAACAATGTGCGGGAGAGGCATGCAGAGCTGACCCGCGCCACGGCGCCGGACCAGAACTCCTCCCCCTTAAAAGCACTCTGCCGAACCGATTTTGCCGTCCAGATTTAAAGCGCTTTGGACGATAAGGAACCAGAGGCTCTAAAAACTGTCAAGCAGCCCACGCGCCGATTTTCATAAATTTCGGAGTACGAACGTAAAAACATTATGTAATTCAATGATTTAAACAGTAAGCCGGCGAGCATTCGTTAAAATTCGTATCATCCACCCTGATGTACGCACCTCAAATAATGGAAACGATTTCCGCCTCTTGCAGGAAAATTTGAAATCGCTTTGAATGACCCGTGGAGGAGAATGACGGCAGGCCCTGTTCAAAGGGCGCCGCCTGCCCTAATGGCTGTGCCGACCGGTCTTGCGCGTCCTTGCGGCCGCGGGGCGCCGGAGCGTCATACCACCGGGCCGCATCGCCGCTATGAGATTGAAAGACCTCGCCGAACATCTCGGCTTGTCGCAGACCACGGTCAGCCGTGCCCTCAACGGCTACCCGGAAGTGAACGAAGCCACGCGCCGTCGCGTGGCCGAAGCTGCCAACACGCTCGGCTATCGGCCCAATGCCAGCGCCTTGCGCCTGGCCACCGGCCGGGCCGGGGCCATCGGCCTGGTGCTGCGCGGCGCCGACGAGCTTGGTCCGCATATGTCGGAGTTCCTGTCCGGCGTCGGCAGCTACATGGCCGGTCAGGAAATCGACATGCTGGTGACGACGGTCGCCAGCCACCAGGAAGAACTCGCCGCCTACCGCCGCCTCGCCGCGAGCCAGAAGGTCGATGCGGTCATTCTTCATTCGCCCACCGTGCGGGACGAGCGGGCCGAGCTGCTGACCGAGCTCAATATCCCCTTTGTGCTTCACGGTCGCACCGACATTGGCAAGCCGGTCGCCTGGCTCGATATCGACAATACCAGCGCGCTCGAACGCGCCACGGGCCACCTGCTCGATCTCGGTCATCGCCGCATCGCCATGCTCAATGGCGTGAAAGGCCGCACATTCGCCGAACATCGGGATATCGGTTATCGCGCCGCGCTCGCTGCGCGCGGGGTCCCGCTCGATCCGGCGCTCCTTGGCCATACCGCATTCACCGACGAAATCGCCTTCCGCATGGCCGCATCCATGCTCGAACTGCGTCCACGCCCCACCGCCTTCCTTGCCGGCTCCATGATGACCGCGCTGGGCGTCTTCCGCGCCATCCGGCAGGCCGGACTGCAGCTGGGCACCGATGTGTCGATGATCGCGCACGACGACGTTTTCCCCTATCTCAACGCCGACAACATGTATCCGTCCATGTCGACGACGCGCTCCTCGATCAGGCAGGCCGGCACGCGCATCTCGGAATTGATCATGCAGATCCTCGCCGGCAAGTCGCAGGCCGATATCCATGAACTTTGGCCGGTGGAGCTGGTCCTGCGTGAAAGCTCGGGCCCCGCACCACGGAGCTGAGCGCATTCCCAGGGACTGTCGCATCGGTGTCATCGAACCGTTATCGGACTGACATGACCGCCCTCTAATCGGCAGCCATTCGGCGCTTTCCCCGCGACCGAACGCCATCAGAGGGATTTCCCAAATGACCTTCAAGTCCGCCCTGACCACCTCGGTCTCGCTGCTGACCGTCCTGAGCCTTTCCGCTCCGGTTTTTGCCCAGACCGATCTCGACGCCCTTTATGAAGCCGCCAAGGCAGAGGGCACGCTGACCACCATCGCCCTGCCCCACAACTGGTGCGGCTATAGCAAGGTCATCGAGAGCTTCAAGGCCAAGTATCCGGGCATCACTGTCAACGAACTGAACCCGGATGCCGGTTCGGCCGACGAGCTGGAAGCGGTGCGCGCCAATATCGGCAACACCGGCCCGCAGGCGCCCGACGTGCTCGATATCGGCCTCGCCTTCGGTCCGCAGGCCAAGGAAGAAGGCCTTCTCCAGCCCTACAAGGTCTCGACCTGGGACGAAATCCCGGCCGACGCAAAGGATGAAGAAGGCTACTGGTACGGCGACTACTATGGCGTCATGGCCATGCTGGTGAACACCGACCTCGTCTCGACCCTCCCCGCCGATTGGTCCGACCTCACCGGCGCCGAATACGCCAATTCCGTCGCGCTGGCCGGCGACCCGCGTGCCTCCGCCCAGGCCATCCAGTCCGTCTACGCCGCAGGCCTTGCGCAGACCGGCTCGGATGAAGGCGCTGCCCAGGCCGGCCTCGACTTCTTCAAGGCCGTCAACGACGCCGGAAACTTCGTTCCGGTGATCGGCAAGGCCGCCTCGGTCGCCCAGGGCACCACCCCGGTTCTCGTCGCCTGGGACTACAATCTGCTCGCCTGGCGCGACAGCTTCGAAGGCAATCCGCAGGCCGAGATCGTCGTTCCGGAAACTGGCGTCGTGGCCGGCGTCTACGTGCAGGCCATTTCGGCCCACGCCCCGCATCCCAACGCTGCCAAGCTCTGGATGGAATACCTCTATTCCGACGAGGGTCAGCTGCTCTGGCTCGAAGGCTACTGCCACCCGATCCGCTTCAACGCGCTCGCCGATGCCGGCAAGATCCCGCAGAACCTGCTCGACGCCCTGCCTCCCGCCGAAGCCTATGCCAAGGCCGTGTTCCCGACCATCGAGCAGCAGAACGCCGCCAAGGAAGTGATCACCACTGGCTGGGACTCCACCGTCGGCGCCAACGTCTCTGAATAGGGCGCCCTTGGGGAGGAACCCACGCCCTCCCCATCCACCGAACTGCCCTCGGGCTCGACCCGGGGGCCACTCTCCACACGGTCAATGCTGCAACCGGTCCTAGGGTCAAGCCTGAGGACGGGCCGATGCATGTCGAGAAAATCTGCTCAGAGCTGAAATGACCGCCACAACCGCGCATCGCCGAAGCCGCCTCTCCCTCGAATGGCTGGGCTTCGCGCCATTCATCGTCTTTGCCGTGATGTTTCTCATCCTGCCCACGCTTTACCTCGTGGGCGCTGCTTTTGTCGGGCGTGACGGCGGCTTCACTCTCGACAACATTGCGGGGCTCTTTACCGACCAGATCCTCGCCGCCTACTGGATTTCCATCCGCATTTCCGGCGCCTCCGCCATTCTCGGGGCTCTGATCGGCCTTGCCATTGCCCTCGCCATCATTCGCGGACGCTTGCCCGATGGCCTGCGTTCCGCCGTCATGACCTTTTCCGGCGTCGCCTCGAATTTCGCTGGCGTCCCGCTGGCCTTTGCCTTCATCTCCACCCTTGGGCGTCTCGGCCTCGTCACCGTCATTCTCAAGACCGTTTTCGACATCGACATCTACCGCGCCGGCTTCAACATCCTCTCCTTCTGGGGGCTGACGCTGACCTACCTCTACTTCCAGATTCCGCTGATGGTGCTGATGATCGCCCCGGCGATCGATGGCCTCAAGAAGGAATGGAGCGAGGCTTCGCAGACCCTCGGCGCCACGCCGCTGCAGTTCTGGCGTTACGTCGGCTTCCCCATTCTCTGGCCCAGCTTCCTCGGAACGCTGAGCCTCCTCTTCGCCAACGCCTTCGGCGCCATCGCCACCGCCTATGCGCTGACCGGCTCTTCGCTCAACATCGTGCCCATCCTGCTCTACGCGCAGATCCGCGGTGACGCGCTGCAAAATCCCGGCCTCGGCGCCGCGTTGGCCCTCGGCATGATCGCCATTACCGCGCTCGCCAACATCATCTACCTCGTCATCTCCGCCCGTGCCGAAAGGTGGATGCGATGAAACAGAGCAAGCTCTGGGCTTGGGTCGTATTCGGACTGGGCGCCGCCTATTTCATCGTGCCGCTGCTCGCCACCTTCGAGTTCTCGCTCAAGATGCGGCGCGGCTACTACAGCTTCGACAGTTACGCTTCGGTCTTTTCCGACCCTGCCTTCCAGGCCACCTTCCTCTATTCCGCCGTCGTCGGGCTCCTCGCCATCGTCGTGGGCATTCTGGTCGTGGTGCCGGCAGTCTATTTCGTGCGCCTGCGCCTGCCCCGCCTGCGCCCGCTGATGGAATTCACCACGCTCCTGCCGCTGATCATCCCGGCCATCGTGCTCGTCTATGGCTACATCCGGCTCTACAATTCGAGCTCGATCATTCCCTTCACCGGCTCTGCACTGGGCACCGATTTCCTGCTGACCTGCGCCTATGTCACCCTGGCCCTGCCCTACATGTATCGCGCCGTCGATACCGGCATGCGCGCCATCGACATCAAGACCCTCACCGAGGCGGCCCAGATCATGGGCGCCGACACGCTGCGCATCATCGCGACGGTCATCCTGCCCAATATCCTCATCGCGGTTCTTTCAGGCGCCTTCCTGACCTTCGCCATCGTCATCGGCGAATTCACCATCGCCAGCCTCCTCAATCGCCCCGCCTTCGGCCCTTATCTCCAGACCGTCGGCGCCAATCGCGCCTATGAGCCCTCGGCTTTGGCGATCATTTCCTTTGTCATCACCTGGGGGGCAATGGGCATGATCCAGCTCCTGGCGCGTTTCGCCCCCCGCACCTCCGCCCGCACGGACTGAGTTCCCATGAGCGACCAGCACTTCCTCCGCGTCGACAACCTTTCCAAGTTCTACGGCGTCAACCAGGTAATAAAGGGCATCAGCTGCGGCTTTGCCAAGGGCGAGTTCATCTCCTTGCTCGGCCCCTCGGGCTGCGGCAAAACCACGATCCTGCGCATGATTGCCGGCTTCGAGACGCCATCTGGCGGCTCCATCCACGTCGATGGCGAGGACATGACCGCCCTCAGGCCCAATCAGCGTCGTTTGGGAATGGTGTTCCAGGCCTATGCGCTCTTTCCCAACCTGACCGTCGGCGACAACATCGCTTTCGGTCTGAAAGTCGCGGGCGTCCCGCGCGAGGAGCGACGGGCGCGGGTCGCCGAAATGCTCGCGCTTATCGGCCTGCCCGGCTTCGAGAACAGGTTTCCCTACGAAATGTCCGGCGGCCAGCAGCAGCGCGTTGCACTCGCCCGGGCCATTGCACCGCGCCCGCGCCTGCTGCTGCTCGACGAACCTCTTTCTGCACTCGACGCCAAGATTCGCGTGTCCCTGCGCGAGGAAATCCGCGCCATCCAGCGCGAGCTCGGCATCACCACAGTCTTCGTCACCCATGACCAGGAAGAGGCGCTCTCCATTTCCGACCGCATCATGGTGATGAATGCCGGCAATATCGAACAGCTCGGCACCCCGCATGACATCTACAATCGTCCTGCCTCCCGCTTCGCCGCCACCTTCGTGGGTCACCTCAACGCCTTACCCGCCGCGCGCTTCGGTGCTGACCGCGCCATTCGCCCCGAGCTCATTTCGCTCGCCCCGGCGCCGGATACCGATACCACGCTCGACGGCACCATCACCGATATCGGCTTTCTGGGCTCTGTCCTGCGACTGCGCGTGGATGTCGAAGGCACGTCCCTCAGTATCGACACCTTCAATGCAAATGCGGCCACCCCGCCCCGGCGCGGCGATCGCGTCACCCTGCATCTCGCCAGCCGCGACGTGCTCGATCTGGGCGCCGCCTGACCTGCTTTAAGCGTTTGACCCCAAGCCCGCATCGGCCCATTGTCCGTTCCATCAAACGGGAGTTGCGCCTTGGACAATCCATTTGTTTCCACCGACTGGCTGGCCGCCCACCTCAGGGACCCGGGCGTGGTCGTCGTCGATGGCAGCTGGCACATGCCCAATGCTTCGCGCAACGCCCAGGCCGAGTATCTGGCCGGCCACATCCCCG
Source organism: Devosia lucknowensis (assembly GCF_900177655.1). Lineage (NCBI taxonomy): Bacteria > Pseudomonadati > Pseudomonadota > Alphaproteobacteria > Hyphomicrobiales > Devosiaceae > Devosia > Devosia lucknowensis. Next base: position 2,062,836 of record NZ_FXWK01000001.1, read on the forward strand.
GCGCCGTCTTCTTCGATATCGACGGCATCGCTGATACCACGACCGACCTGCCGCACATGCTGCCAGCGCCGGCCGACTTCGCCCGTGCCGTCGGTGCTCTCGGCATTTCCGAGGCGCAAACCATCGTCGTCTACGACGAGATCGGGCTGTTCAGCGCGCCCCGCGTCTGGTGGACCTTCCGCGCCTTCGGCGCGGGCAACGTCGTCATGCTCGAGGGTGGCGGGCCGAAATGGCGCGCTGAAAAGCGCCCGATCGAAGCGGGCCTCGTGACGCGCGACCGCGTCCGTTTCGACGCCAGCTTCGATGCCGACGCCGCCGTCGACTTCGACACGGTTCTCGCCAACCTGCGAACCCACGCCGCGCAGATCATCGATGCCCGCCCGGCGCCGCGTTTCCACGGCGAAGTCGCCGAACCGCGCAAGGGGCTCAAGTCCGGCCACATTCCGGGCAGTCTCAACGTCCCGGTTGGGCTGCTCAGCGAAGGCGGCAGGCTCAAGTCGCCGGACGAGCTCCGGGCCCTCTTCGCCGATCGTGGGGTCGATCTGGGCAAGCCCATCATCACCTCCTGCGGCTCGGGTATCACCGCCGTCACTCTTGCCCTCGCGCTCGAACAGGCGGGCGCAACCGACGTATCGGTCTACGACGGATCATGGGCCGAATGGGGCGCCCACAAGGACGCCGAGATCGAAAGCTGACGGAACAACCGTGGCGCTTGACGCTTTCTCCTTGTGAGAGGAGACCGCCATGTTCGACCACACCGGAATAGTCGTTACAGACCTGGCGAGGGCTCGCCGCTTCTACGACGCCATCGCCAGGGCACTCGGCTTGCAGACAGCCGATAACGGTCCCGAAGCCTTCCTGTTCGGCAAAAGTGCCGCCGAGCCAATTCCTTATCTCTGGATCGGCACCACGCGCCCCTCTTACTGGGCCGAGGGCTCTCGCGCCGGGATCAACCAGATGCACGTCGCCTTTAAGGCCAAGGACAAGGCTATGGTCGAGGCCTTTTACCAGGCCGCCCTTGCCAATGGCGGCACCGACAACGGCGCACCCGGCCCGCGCCAGGGCGCCGGTGGTTACTACGGCGCCTTCGTTCTCGATCCGGACGGCAACAACATCGAAGCTGCAGCACGCGGCCCCGCCGCAACCTAGGCGTAGGCGACCCAACCGCGAAAGTCGAAGCCGGCGTAAAAGAGACTCACGCCCGAAAACCCCGCTTCGTCCAGCATTGCCTCTTCAGCCTCTGGCGACAGCAGATGCAGCCGCTCGAGCATGGCCTGCCGGCCACTTTCAGCATGAGCCGGATCGATACCATTGGCGATGGCAAAGGCTGCGTGACGCTGCATCCAGCGCGACCGGCTGGGTCCATCCTGCGCAAAACTCATATGGGCGAGCACCAGTGGCGCGCCGGGCTTCAACCGCTTGTGCAGGCCCTTCAGCGTCGCCAGCCGTTCGGCCAGGGGAATGAAATGAAACACAAGGATAGATGTCGCGCCGTCATATGGCCCCTCGGGTGCCTCATTGATCGTTCCTTTGCTCAAGGTTACCCGCTCGCCGAACTTGGCCGTTGCGACTCTAGCCGCATCCAGCATGCTGTCTGACGGATCCACCCCGTCCAGGCGCCAGTCCGCATGGGTGGATGCGAGCGTGCTCAATTCCATCCCGCCGCCGGCACCCAGCACCAGCACGCGTCCGTCCGCTCCCACCCTCTCGGCCAGCAGCACCCCGGTCATGCGATGCAGGCTCAGCAGCCCGGGCACCTGCTTGATTGCACTATCGGCGTAGGCATTGAGCGGCATGGGATTGGACATCGCGGTCAACTTTGTTAAATGTAACTTTATTAGTTACATAACGAGCCTGCCGTCAAGCGCCCTTGCCCCGAGAAGCCACCCAACAAAAAAGGCCGCCGGGTTTCCCCGGCGGCCCCTGATTTCAGACCGATCAGGTCAGGCCGAGCGGTTCTTGTTGTAGAGGTCGAAGAACACGGCGGCGAGCAGGACCACGCCCTTGATCATCTGCTGCCAGTCGATATTGACGCCCATGATCGACATGCCGTTGTTCATCACGCCCATGATGAACGCGCCGATCACGGCACCGGCCACCTGGCCCACGCCGCCCAGTGCCGAGGCACCACCGATGAACACGGCGGCGATCACGTCGAGTTCGAGCCCCTGGCCGGCCTTCGGGGTCGCCGAGTTGAGGCGGGCCGCATAGATCATGCCGGCCAGCGCCGCCAGCGCACCCATGATGGCGAAGATATAGAACGTCGTGCGTTCGGTCTTCACGCCCGACAGCGCCGCCGCCTTGAGATTGCCGCCCAGTGCATAGATGCGGCGTCCGAAGGTCAGGCGCTTGGTCAGGAAGACGAAGCCGGCAATCAGGATGCCCATCACCACGAGCACGTTGGGCAGGCCGCGATACGACGCGAGCATATAGGCAAAGAACAGCACCAGCGCGGTGATGACGATGTTCTTGATCACGAACAGGCTGAACGGCTCGACATCGTAGCCGCGGGCCTTGCGGCGCGCGCGGGTGCGGATCGCGAAGAACACCATGCCGACGATGGCCAGGATCGCGATGACCATGGTCGTCGTGTGCAGCACGACCGGATTGCCGTTTTCAGCGATGAACGGCGTGGTGGTCGGCCCGATCACGTCGGGAATGAAACCTGCCGAAAGCAGCTGGAATTCAGCCGGGAACGGACCCACGGACTTGCCGCCGAGGATCGCCAGCGACAGGCCCTTGAAGATCAGCATGCCGGCCAGTGTCACGATGAACGCTGGGACCTTGTGATACGCGATGATGTAGCCTTGCGCCGCACCGATGGCGGCGCCGGCGACGAGACAGATGGCTCCGGCCACGATCGGATTGGCGAGGAAAGCCAGTTCCGGCGGGAACTTCCAGCCGATCATCAGCATCGCGGCGAGAGCCCCGATGAAGCCGGAAACCGAGCCGACCGACAGGTCGATATGGCCGGCCACGATCACCAGCAGCATGCCCAGCGCCATGACGATAATGTAGCTGTTCTGCAGGATGATGTTGGTCAGGTTCACCGGTTTGAACAGCACGCCGTTGGTGTAAAACTGGAAGAACAGCATGATCAGCACGAGGGCCAGCAGCAGGCCGTAATCGCGCAGATTGGCGCGCAGGGCCCCCACCAGGCTCATCTCTTGGGACTGTGCCGGCTTGGCGGCGCCGCCGGTCGGTGCAGTTTCGGTTGTCATGATGCTTTTCCTTCAGCGCGCACGATGGAGCGCATGATCTTTTCCTGGCTGGCTTCGCTGGTGGGCATTTCCCCAACGATGCGGCCTTCGTTCATTACGTAGAGACGGTCGGTGATCCCGAGCAGCTCGGGCATTTCGGAGGAGATCACGAGGATCGCCTTTCCCTGGGCCGCGAGCTGGTTGATGATCGTGTAGATTTCGTACTTGGCGCCCACGTCGATGCCGCGGGTCGGTTCGTCGAGGATCAGCAGGTCGGGGTTGGCGAAGAGCCACTTGCTCAGCACGACCTTCTGCTGGTTGCCGCCCGAAAGGTTGCCCGTCACCTGATAGACGCTGGACGACCGGATATTGGTCTTCTTGCGATAATCGTTCGCGGCGTCGAGTTCCGCCAGGTCGTCGATCACGCCCCACTTGGACACGCCCAGAAGATTGGCGAGCGTCGTATTGTGCTTGATGTGGTCGATGAGGTTGAGACCATAGGTCTTGCGATCCTCGGTGGCATAGGCGATGCCGTTGCGGATCGCCCGGTCGACCGTCGAAGTGTCGATCTTTTGCCCGTGCATGAACACTTCGCCCGAGATCTTCTGGCCATAGGACTTGCCGAAAATGCTCATGGCAAATTCGGTACGGCCCGATCCCATCAGGCCGGCAATGCCCACCACTTCGCCCTTGCGGATGTTGACGCTGACGTCGCGGATCATCTGCCGTTCGCGATGCTGCGGATGGTAGACGTTCCAGTTCCGCACTTCGAACACCACATCGCCGATCTTGGGCTCGCGCGAAGGGTAGCGATCTTCGAGCGAACGTCCCACCATCGAGGTGATGATCCGGTCTTCGGTGATCTGGTCGGTGTCCATCGTTTCGATGGTTCGGCCGTCGCGGATCACCGTCACGCGGTCGGCAACGCGCGAAATCTCGTTCAGCTTGTGGCTGATGATGATCGAGGTGATGCCCTGCTTCTTGAACTCCAGCAGCAGCTCGAGCAGCGCCTGGCTATCCTTTTCCGAGAGCGATGCTGTCGGTTCGTCGAGGATCAGCAGCTGCACCTGCTTGCTGAGCGCCTTGGCGATTTCCACCAATTGCTGCTTGCCCACGCCGATATTGGTCACCAGCGTGTCCGGGTCTTCGCTGAGGCCCACCATGTGCAGCAGCTTGCGCGCGCCGTCGCGGGTCTCATCCCAGTCGATCACGCCGTTCTTGGCCTGTTCGTTTCCGAGAAAGATGTTTTCGGCAATCGACAGCAGCGGCACCAGCGCCAGCTCCTGGTGGATGATGACGATGCCCTTGTGCTCGCTGTCGCGAATGGATTTGAACTGCTGTTCCTCACCCTTGTAGATGATCTGGCCATCATAGCTGCCGGCTGGGTACACCCCGCTCAGCACCTTCATCAGGGTGGATTTTCCGGCACCGTTTTCGCCACAGATGGCGTGGATTTCGCCTTCCTTGACGTCGAGATTGACGTCCGACAGCGCTTTCACGCCGGGGAAGGTTTTGGTGATGCTGCGCATCTCCAGGATCGTATTGGTCATTCTCGTTCCATCTTCAAAAGACATCGCCCTGCCTGGCTCTCGCCCGCTCGCTGCCGCGAGAACCGCCTGTCCGCCGTTTCAGATCTCAAACGACGATTCCCGCTTTCGCGGGAATGACGCAGCGTCGAACCGATATCTTGAGGCCGGAAAGGGCCCCGCGTCGCCGCGGAGCCCCATTTCGGTCGAACCGCAGCTTACTGCAGTTCTTCTTCCTTGATGTAACCCGAGTCGATCACGCGTTCCTTGTAGTTGGTCGCGTCGACTTCATACGGGGTCAGCAGGATCGACGGGACGACCTTCACGCCGTTGTCGTAGGTCTCGGTGTCGAGGCCGGTCGGCTCGTTGCCCGAAAGGACGGTGTCGACGAGCTGTGCGGTGTACTGGGCCAGTTCGCGGGTGTCCTTGAAGATGGTCGAGTACTGTTCGCCGGCGATGATCGCCTTCACGGACGGGACTTCAGCGTCCTGGCCGGTGATGATCGGCCAGCTCAGGTCGCCCGAGCCATAGCCAACGCCGCGGAGCGACGAGATGATGCCGCGCGAGAGGCCATCATAGGGAGACAGGACGCCGTGCACACGGGTGCCGTCCGAGTAGTTGGCCGACAGGATGTTGTCCATGCGGGCCTGAGCGACAGCACCGTCCCAACGGAGGGTACCGACCTGTTCCATGCCCTGCTGGCCCGACTTGATGACGATGTCACCAGCGTCGATCATCGGCTGCAGCACGGCCATTGCGCCGTCATAGAAGAAGAAGGCGTTGTTGTCGTCCGGCGAACCGCCGAACAGCTCGACGTTCCACGGCTTGTCGTCGGCGAAGCGCTCTTCGAGGCCCTTCACCAGGCTGTTTGCCTGGAGCACGCCCACCTGGAAGTTGTCGAAGGTGGTGTAGTAGTCGACGTTCGCGCTGTCGCGGATCAGGCGGTCATAGGCGATGACCTTGATGCCCTGGTCGGCAGCCTGCTGCAGCACGGCTGACAGCGTGGTGCCGTCGATGGAACCGATGATCAGGGCCTTCGCGCCCTTGGTGACCATGTTCTCGACCTGGGCCAGCTGGTTCGGGATTTCATCTTCGCCGTACTGAAGGTCGACGGTGTAGCCCATGCCTTCGAGAGCGGCCTTGAGCTCGTTGCCGTCCGAGATCCAGCGCAGCGACGACGAGGTCGGCATGGCGATGCCGATCAGGCCCTTGTCCTGGGCAAAGGCGCTGGTGGCGGCGGTGGCGAGCAGCGCACCGGTGGCGACCAGCGTCGCGATTGTTTTGAGAACCTTCACGTCTCGACTCCCTAAAAATATTCGAGATTGGTTTGTTTATGGTCTGCTGGGTTGGTTGGCTTCAGGCGGCGAGGGCGCGACCCGGGACGCGGCGACCACAAGGCCGCAGCATCGAGCATCGATTGCCACCGTTTGATCTGCGGCCGGCACCGTGAAGCGCCACCACTCGGAACTGCATGAAGTCCTCCGGCATGGACGACATTTTTGTCGCCATGGACTCTCCCAAGCCCATGGCGCCGAACGCTAGGATAATCAGACAGGACTGTAAAGCGTGGATTCGTTCGGTTCGTATATTTTTCGACGCTTGCAATAAAATCGAATGCCCGCTTGCTGGCGACTTCTACCCTCGATATGGTGCGGCCGTCTCGGGGAGGAGCTGTTGAAATTGGTCAACCAATGATCAACAACAGCTCAAAGGTATCAGATACCTTTGAGGAGTTATATCGATTTGACCGGTGAAAGCCGGCCCGATCAGGCCAGTGCCGCGGCAGCGGTGGCCGACGATCTGGCCAATGAAATTCTGACCGAACTGACGCCCGGCGCGAACCTGCCCAGCGAGGCCGAACTGGCGGAGCGGTTTTCCGTCAGCCGCCTGACCATCCGCGAGGCCGTCAAGCTCCTCGCCGGCCGCGGCCTGCTCGAATTGTCGCGCGGTCGCCGCGCGGTCGTGCGCGAACCCGATGGCGCCGCCTTCGCCGATTTTCTCACCGCACTGCTGCACAACGATTCCAAGGGTCTGTTCGACCTCGTTGAGGTACGTCTCTCACTCGAGGTGCAGAGCGCCACCATGGCCGCCAAGCGCGGCAGTCGTGCCGGCACCGCGGCGATCGAGAGCGCCCTGCAGGGCATGCGCGACACCGCTGCATCAGCCATGGCCGACGACCCGGAAGCCGATCGCCGCTTCCACGATTGCGACGTCGCCTTTCACGAGGCCATCGCCCTCGCCAGCGGCAACCGCATCCTGGGTTACCTGTTCGAAGCCATGTCCGTGCCGCTGCGCCAGGGCATCCAGATCAGCCGTCGCGGTCACGCCAACCGCGGCCACACCCTGCTCGACACCATCGCCGCCCACGAGCGCATCCTCGAGGCGATCCGCTCGGGCAATGGCCGTGCCGCCGGAGAGGCCATGCGCCTTCATCTCAAGGATACCGAGCGCGACATCCGCAACGCCCTCTCCAGCATGGCCGATCGTCCCCCGCGCACGCGCAGCCGGTAAATGCCCTTGCGGCCGGCGGCCCGATCGGAATAATCGCGTGACCGTCACGACGAGGGCCCGATGGCTGCGCGAACCGAAAACATGGCGACCCGGCTCGACGATGCCGCCCGGGCGGGCTGGCTCTACTATGTCGCCGGCAATACCCAGGAAGAGATCGCCGCCAAGATGGGCATTTCGCGTCAGACCGCGCAGCGCCTCGTCTCGCTCTCGGTCAGCGAGGGCCTGATCAAAGTCCGTCTCGATCACCCGATCGGCCGCTGCCTCGATCTTGCCCAGCGCCTTACCGACCGGTTCGGCCTCGTCCAGTGCGAAGTCGTGCCCTCCGATCCAGCCTCTGGGTCCACCACCATCGGGGTCGCCGAAGCCGGCGCGGCCGAGATCGAGCGCTACCTCAAGAGCACAGACCCAATCGTCATGGCCATCGGCACTGGCCGAACGCTCAAAGCCGCCATCGAGCAGCTCCAGCCCATGGATTGCCAGCACCACAAGGTCGTCTCGCTCACCGGCAATATCGCCCCCGATGGCTCCGCTGCGTTCTACAACGTCATCTTCAACGTCGCCGATACGGTGAAGGCCCGGTCCTTCCCCATGCCCCTGCCGGTCATTGCCTCTTCGGCCAGGGAGCGCCAATTGCTCCACACCCAGGCGATGATCGAAGCGACGCTGGTCCTCGCCGCGCAAGCCCAGGTCACCTTCGTCGGCGTCGGCCATCTCGGCCCCGACGCGCCGCTGCTCCTCGATGGTTTCATCACCGAAACCGAACACGCAGAACTGCTGAAAGCCGGCGCCGTCGGCGAAATCTGCGGCTGGACCTTCGATGCCGCAGGCGAATTGATCGCTGGCCTCACCAATGATCGCGTCGCCTCCGCCCCGATTCCCAAGGGCCCCGTCATCGCCCTCGCCATGGGCCGCAGCAAAGCCGCCTCCATCCGCGCCGCCCTGAAAAGTGGTTTGGCCAATGGCGTCATCACCGACGAGGCAACGGCCGAGATGCTGCTGGCCTGACCCACTCTGAATTCTCGGCGGCCGTGACCACCCGGCTCGTCCGGGTGGTCCATCTGGCTGCGCGGTGGATTGCCCGGACAAGCCGGGCAATGACGATAGTGCAGGCGTCGCGGCTCTGTTCCCGCATCGCCTGACGCCCACCCAAATAGCGGTTTTCACACCCTCGACCCCAAACGAGCAAAAATACCCCGCTTGACACTTTCGCTCAGCTGGTGAACATTTGCCCAAGATGAGAGCAAAAACTCGCTCCGTCCTTGGGAGGATATCAATGAAACTCACACCCCTTTTCGCGGGCGCAATTCTGCTTGCCCTGGCTGGCTCGGCTTCGGCGCAGACACTGACGATTGCGACGGTGAACAATGGCGACATGATCCGCATGCAGGGTCTCTCGAGCGCCTTCACCGAAGAAACCGGCATCGAGCTCAATTGGGTGGTGCTGGAGGAGAATACGCTCCGTCAGAACGTCACCACCGACATCGCCACCAATGGTGGCCAGTACGACATCATGACCATCGGCACCTACGAAGCCCCGATCTGGGCCAAGCAGGGCTGGCTGAAGCCCCTCGATGGCCTCGCCGCCGATGCCGATTACGATGTCGACGATCTCCTGCCCGCTATCCGCGGCGGCCTTTCGCTTGATGGCAAGCTTTACGCAGCGCCCTTCTACGGCGAATCCAGCTTCATCATGTACCGCACCGATCTGATGGAAAAAGCCGGCCTCGAAATGCCCGATGCCCCGACCTGGGAATTCATCGGCGAGGCCGCCCGCGCCATGACCGACCGTGCCAACGACATCAACGGCATCTGCCTGCGCGGCAAGGCCGGCTGGGGCGAGAACATGGCTTTCCTGACCGCCATGTCCAATTCCTTCGGCGCCCGCTGGTTCGACGAAAACTGGCAGCCCCAGTTCAACACGCCGCAGTGGAAGGAAACGCTCGATACCTACCTCTCGCTGATGGCCGATGCCGGCCCCGCCGGTGCCTCGTCCAACGGCTTCAACGAAAACCTGACCCTGTTCCAGCAGGGCAAGTGCGGCATGTGGATCGACGCCACCGTCGCCGCGTCCTTCGTGACCAATCCCAACGACTCGACGGTCGCGGACAAGGTCGGCTTTGCTCAGGCGCCCGACAATGGCCTGGGCAAGCGCGGCAACTGGCTCTGGGCCTGGTCGCTGGCCATCCCGGCGTCTTCCCAGAATGCCGAGGCCGCCGAGCAGTTCATCGGCTGGGCAACCGACAAGGCCTATCTCGAGCTCGTGGCTGAACAGGACGGCTGGGCCAACGTGCCGCCCGGCACCCGCACCTCGCTCTATGAGAATGCGGACTATCAGGCCGCCGCACCCTTCGCCGCCATGACCCTGGCTTCGATCAACTCCGCCGACCCGAACAACCCGACTGTCGATCCGGTGCCCTATACCGGCGTGCAGTTCGTGGCCATTCCGGAGTTCGCCGGCATCGGCACCAATGTCGGCCAGCTCTTCTCCGCCGCTCTCGCCGGCCAGATGAGTGCCGACGACGCGCTGGCCCAGGCCCAGGACGCCACCACCCGCGATATGACCCGCGCCGGCTACATCAAGTAACTTCGAGCCGTCCCGAAGGGCAAATCGCTCCGGTGGAGCGATTTGAGGCGAGAAAGCCATGAGAGCTACGCTCGAATGGCCCGGCAATGGGGTGGGGATGCTCCGGCACCCCCACCCAACCTCCCCCTGAAAAGGGGGAGGAGCGAACAGGTGTTCGTGGCGAGATCTCGCCACCGAGTGAAGCGAACTCCTCCCCCTTTTTCAGGGGGAGGCCGGGTGGGGGTTCTTCCCCGTCCACCGAGACTCTGGGGTAGAAATTGGCCACGAGACAGACTCGCACGCTTGCCCGCACCATGATGGCGCCTGCCGTCATCGTGCTCTTCATCTGGATGATCGTGCCACTGGTCATGACCGTCTGGTTCTCGTTCCAGAACTACAACCTCATCAACCCGATGATGACGGGCTTTGCCGGTTGGGCGAACTACGTCTACGTCATCGGCGATCCAAGCTTCACCCAGGCGCTGGTCAACACCCTCCTGCTGGTGGGCGGGGTTCTGGTCATCACCATTGTCGGCGGCACCTTCCTCGCTCTCCTGCTCGATCAGCCCATATGGGGCCAGGGGATCTTGCGCATCCTCGTCATTTCGCCCTTCTTCGTCATGCCGCCGGTCGCTGCCCTGATCTGGAAGAACGGCTTCATGCACCCCGGCTATGGCATGCTCGGCCATCTCTGGAAGTTCTTCGGTCTCCAGCCGGTCGATTGGTTCAACCAGTATCCACTGTTCTCGGTCATCGTGATCGTCGCCTGGCAATGGCTGCCGTTTGCGACGCTGATCCTCTTGACCGCCTTGCAGTCCCTCTCGGAAGAACAGCGCGAGGCCGCGGAAATGGACGGCGCCAATGCTGTCAATCGCTTCCGCTACATCATCATGCCGCACATGGCCCGGGCGATCACCATCGTGATCCTGATCCAGACCATCTTCCTGCTCGGCATCTTCGCTGAAATCCGCGTCACAACCGGCGGTGGCCCGGGCTATGCCTCCACCAACATCGCCTTCCTCGTCTTCCGCACCGGCATCCTGTCCAACGACATCGGCGCCGGTTCCGCGGGTGGCGTCGTGGCCGTCATCATCGCCAACATCGTCGCCATCTTCCTGATGCGCTCCGTGGGGAAGAACCTCGATGCGTAACGCAATGCCCGTCTCACCCACCGTGTCATTCCGGCGCAGGCCGGAATCCATGTCCGCATCTTCCCTCGACCACTGCGTTCTCGGTCCGCTTCGCGCCTGGATTCCGGCCTGCGCCGGAATGACTCGGTGGTCGACGGAAGGGTGGGAGAAATAAAATGGCCCGCCGCGTCCCTGTTCAAACCCGCATCGGTTTCACCATCCTCGCCTGGGGCATTGCCCTCCTGCTCTTCTCGCCCATCCTTTGGACCATCGTCACGGCCTTCAAGACGGAGGCCGAGGCCATAGCCTCGCCGCCGACATTCCTGCCGCAGACCTTCACGCTCGACAATTTCGGCGCCGTGCAGGACCGTTCCGACTACGTCAAGCACGCGACCAATTCGATCATCGTTTCGGTCGGCTCGACGCTTCTTGGCCTGCTGATCGCCATCCCCGCGGCCTGGTCCATGGCCTTCGCCCCGACCAAGCGCACCAAGGACATCCTGATGTGGATGCTCTCGACCAAGATGATGCCGGCCGTCGGCGTGCTGATCCCGATCTACCTGATCTTCCGCGATCTCAGGCTCCTCGATACCGTGCACGGCCTGACGCTGATCATGACCCTGATCAACCTGCCCATCATCATCTGGATGCTCTACACCTACTTCAAGGAAATCCCGGTCGACATTCTCGAAGCCGCCCGCATGGACGGCGCCGAGCTCTGGAACGAGATCACCCACGTCCTCATCCCCATGGCGATCCCCGGCATCGCCTCGACGCTCCTGCTCAACGTCATCCTCGCCTGGAACGAAGCGTTCTGGACCATCACGCTCACCTCGGGCCGTGCCGGCACGCTGACCGCCTTCATCTCGTCTTTCTCGTCGCCGCAGGGCCTCTTCCTCGCCAAACTCTCCGCCGCCTCCCTCCTCGCCATCGCCCCCATCCTGCTGCTCGGCTGGTTCAGCCAGAAGCAGCTCGTGCGTGGTCTGACGTTCGGGGCGGTGAAATGAAGGAGCTTACACCCCCGCCCAACCTCCCCCTGGTAGGGGGAGGAGTCGTGTGGTGGCTCACCAGCCTCCTGCCAAACTCGATGCATCCCTCCCCCTCCCAGGGGGAGGCCAGGTGGGGGTTCTCACCCACCTCCACGAAACGCTCAGCCTAGAAGGACCAAAAACATGGGTTCCATCACCCTCGAACACGTCAACAAGTCCTTCGGCGAGGTCCAGGTCATCCCGGACATTTCACTCGACATCAAGGATGGCGAGTTCGTCGTCTTCGTCGGGCCCTCGGGCTGCGGAAAGTCGACACTCCTGCGGCTGATTGCGGGCCTTGAGGACACGACCTCCGGCCATATCAAGCTTGACGGAGAGGATGTCACCGACGCTCCGCCCGCGCGCCGTGGCCTCGCGATGGTCTTCCAGTCCTATGCGCTCTACCCGCATATGAGCGTGCGCGACAACATCGCCTTCCCGCTCAAGATGGCCAAGGTCCCGCAGGCCGAGATCGACCGCAAGGTCGACTACGCCGCGCGCACCCTCAATCTCGCTTCCTATCTCGATCGCAAGCCTCGCGCCCTGTCCGGCGGGCAGCGCCAGCGCGTCGCCATCGGCCGCGCCATCGTCCGCGAGCCCAAGGCGTTCCTCTTTGACGAACCGCTGTCCAATCTGGACGCAGCGCTGCGCGTCAACATGCGCCTCGAGATCACCGAACTGCACCAGCAGCTCAAGACCACGATGATCTACGTCACGCACGACCAGGTCGAAGCCATGACCATGGCCGACCGCATTGTGGTGCTCAATGCCGGCAATGTTGAGCAGTTCGGCTCACCGCTCGAGCTCTACAAGCGCCCCGCAAACCGCTTCGTCGCCGGATTCATCGGATCGCCCAAGATGAACTTCGTGGACGGCGCCGAGGCGCAGAAGCATCAGGCAGCTTCGATCGGCGTCCGCCCCGAACATTTCACGCTTTCGACGACCGAAGGCGCAGGCCAGTGGCGCGGGACCGTCAACGTCGCCGAACAGCTCGGCTCCGATACCTTCCTCCACGTCGATGTGGACGGCCTTGGACTGATGACGGTCCGCACCGATGGCGACCAGACCTTCACCCACGGCGACAAGATCTGGCTCACCCCCGATCCCAACCGCATCTACAAGTTCGACGCTGCAGGGCAGGCGATCTGAATGCGCACCGCACCACCCACCATCGTCATCACCGGGCTTGTCCCGGTGATCCATCCGGCCACAAGCTGGATTGTCCGGACAAGCCGGGCAATGACGACGAATGGGAGCGTCGCGTCTCATCCTCAATGTCATTCCCGCGAAAGCGGGAACCCCTGTTTCCCTGTAACGGAGGCTCCCGCTTTCGCGGCTATGACTCCGAGGTTTATCTCGACATGACCAAACTCTCCGTCGCCACCCTTCCCTCGATCACCACCGCCGCCAGGCCCGCCTATTCCCGCGACACCCTGACCCCCGGCATCGTCCATTTCGGCGTCGGCAACTTTCATCGCGCCCATCAGGCCGTCTATCTCGACGCGCTCTTCAATCGTGGCGAGGGTCACGACTGGGCGCTGATCGGCGCTGGCGTGCGCGAAGCCGACGAAGCCATGCGCCAGAAACTCATGGGCCAGGATTGGCTGACCACCGTCGTCGAGCAGGAGGCCGACTCTAGCTCGGCGCGCATCACCGGCGTGATGATCGACTACTTGAAACCCGGCGACAGCGCCGCGGTCATTGCCAGGCTCGCCGATCCCGCCATCCGCATCGTCTCCCTGACCATCACCGAGGGCGGATATTATATCGACCCGGCCTCGCAGAAATTCGACCCGACCCATCCCGACATCGTCTACGACGCCGCCAACCCCGACGCGCCGAAAACCGCGTTTGGCCTGATTCTTGCCGGTCTCGTCGCGCGCAAGAACGCGGGTCTGCAGCCCTTCACCGTCATGAGCTGCGACAACATTCCCGGCAACGGCCATGTCACCGAAAACGCTGTCGCCGGCCTCGCTCGCCTGGTCGATCCGGCGCTGGCCGAATGGGTCAAGACCTCGGTCGCCTTCCCCAATGGCATGGTCGACCGCATAACTCCGGCAACCTCCGACCGCGAGAAAAAACTTCTCGCCGAGAATTTCGGTATCGACGATTCCTGGCCGGTCTTCTGCGAAAACTTCAAGCAATGGGTGCTTGAGGACAATTTCCCCGCCGGCCGCCCTGCTCTCGAAAAGGTCGGCGTCCAGTTCGTGCCCGATGTCGCGCCCTACGAGCACATGAAGATCCGCATCCTCAACGGCGGCCATGCCACCATCGCCTACCCGGCCGGTCTTATGGATATCCACTTCGTTCACGAGGCCATGGAGCATCCACTCGTTTCCGCCTTCCTCAGGAAGATCGAGACCGAAGAGATCATCCCGGTCGTCCCTCCCGTGCCGGACACCGACCTTCATGACTATCTCGCGCTCTGCGAAAAGCGCTTCGCCAACCCCAAGATCGGCGACACGATCCGTCGTCTCGCTCTCGATGGATCGAACCGTCAGCCCAAGTTCATCATCCCTAGCGCGCTCGACCGCGCAAATGCTGACCATTCGCTAACCGGATTGGCTTTGGTGTCTGCTTTTTGGTGTCGTTATTGCTACGGAACGACGGATTCTGGCGAAGAAATCGCACAAAATGATCCGAGCTGGGATCGGCTGACTGCCCAGTCCCGGAAAGCCAGGGAAAACCCGGCGGCCTGGCTCGAAATGACCGACATCTATGGCGACCTCGCCAAGGCTCCATCTTTCGTTGCCGCTTTCACCAAGTCCTTGAACCACATCTGGAAAAACGGAACCGAGGCGACGCTCCAAGCCTATCTCGCCGACCGCCTCTAGCCCCTCAGTCCTGCTTCCGCTAAGGTCCGCCCGGACTGAACAAGAGAGGCCGGCGTGGCGCAAGACCTCCTGGTGGGAGTGGATGTCGGGACTGGCAGCGCCCGGGCCGGCGTCTTCACGCGCCACGGCAAACTGTTGGGTCGCCACGAAAATCCCATCGCCATGAGGCGCACCGGCGCCAACTTCGCCGAACACGACAGCGAGGATATCTGGTCCGCCGTCTGTCAGGCGGTGCAGGCCGCCATCGCGCAGGCCAACGTCAAGAGTAGCGACGTCGTCGGCATCGCCTTTGATGCAACCTGCTCCCTCGTCGTCCGGGATATCAGGGGTGAGCAGGTCACGGTTTCCGACGATGGAAAAGATCGTTGGGACACAATCGTTTGGCTTGACCATCGCGCCCTCGAAGAGGCCGATGAATGCAATCGCACCGGCCATGAAGTACTCCATTTTGCCGGTGGCGTCATGTCGCCGGAAATGGAAGTGCCCAAGCTCATGTGGCTCAAGCGCCACCTGCCGCAAAGCTGGGCGCGCGCCGGCCAGATGTTTGATCTTGCTGACTTTTTGTCCTGGAAGGCGACCGGCTCGCTCGCCCGCTCGCAATCGACCCTGACCTGCAAATGGACTTATCTTGGCCACCGCACGCCCGGCTGGAGCCAGGATTTCCTCCAACGCGTCGGTCTCGGCGACCTTTTGGAAAAAGCGGCCCTTCCTGAACGCGCCAGTCCCGTTGGTGCCGATCTGGGCCCACTGACCAAGGCCGCGGCCAGCCAGCTCGGACTGACCGAAAACTGCCGCGTCGGCGCAGGCCTCATCGATGCTCATGCCGGCGCGCTCGGCGTCCTTGGTGCCTTCACCTCCGATGTCGGCACCATCGACCGCCATCTGGCCCTTATCGCTGGAACATCGAGCTGCGTCATGGCTTTATCGGCCGAGGACCGTCCGACATCGGGCGTCTGGGGACCCTATTTCGGTGCTGTCCTGCCCGGCGTCTGGCTTAATGAAGGTGGTCAGTCCGCAACCGGCGCGCTGCTCGATCACATCATCCGTTGGCACGGCGCTGGCGGTGAACCGACACGCGAGAGGCACCTTGCAATCTGTCGTCGCGTCATGGAGCTGCGAGAAAGCGAGGGCCTCGCCCTCGCCAACCGCTTGCACGTGCTGCCTGATTTCCACGGCAACCGCTCCCCCTTGGGTGATCCTTTCGCCCGCGGCGTCATTTCGGGCCTGACACTCGACAGTGACTTCGACTCGCTCTGCCGCCTCTACTGGCGCACCTGTGTCTCCATCGCCCTCGGCGTCCGCCACATCCTTGAAACGCTGAACACGCGCGGCTACGCCATCGACACCCTCCACATCACTGGCGGCCACACGAAAAATCCACTGCTGATGGAGCTTTACGCCGACGCCACCGGCTGTACCGTGGTCGAGCCGTCGACCCCTGACGCTACCCTTTTGGGCATGGCCATGGTCGCAGCCAACGCCGCACTGCTCTATCCCAGTCTCGACCAGGCCTGCCTGTCCATGCAGCAGGGCGGCACATCGCGAGCGCCAAACCCACAGGCCCGCGCGCAGTTCGAGCGCGACTACCAGATCTTCCTCGAAATGCTGCGCCAACGACAAGTCATCGACAGCCTCGAGTAGCCCGCTACCCAAGCGCCGCATTCCCGGCTAAGCTCTTTGCCGGGAAGTCTTATTCTGTGGCCTCAGAGCGAGCGACAAAGCCGCATGTCGATCAAAGCCGCCATCTACCACCTCACCCACTACAAATATGATCGACCGGTCATTCTGCAGCCGCAGATTATCAGGCTGCAGCCGGCACCGCATTCGCGCACCAAGGTCTTGAGCCACTCGCTGCGGGTCTCGCCATCGCTGCATTTTGTCAACGTGCAGCAGGATCCATACGGCAACTTCCTCACGCGGTTCGTTTTTCCCGAGCCGGTGACCGAACTCAAGATCGAAGTGGATCTGGTCGCGGACATGACCGTCTACAATCCATTCGACTTTTTCGTCGAGGAAAGCGCAGAAACCTGGCCGTTCGACTACCCGGAAGACATTCGCGCCGACCTTGCCGTCTACCGCCAACCCCAGCCCGCCGGGCCGCTCCTTCAGGATTATCTCGACGCAATCGACAAGCACCCGAAGAACACGGTGACGTTCGTCACCGAGCTCAATGCCCACCTGCAGCAGACCATCAGCTATATCGTTCGTATGGAGACCGGTGTGTGGACGCCGGAAGAGACACTCCACAACCGCAAGGGGTCCTGCCGGGATTCAAGCTGGCTGCTGGTCAATATTCTGCGCCACCTCGGTTTCGCTGCGCGTTTCGTCTCCGGCTACTTGATTCAGCTCAAGCCTGACCTTGTCTCGCTCGATGGACCTGCGGGCACTGACCACGATTTCACCGACCTGCATGCATGGTGCGAAGTCTACCTGCCCGGTGCCGGATGGATCGGTCTCGACCCCACTTCAGGCCTTTTGACCGGCGAAAGCCACGTGCCGCTTGCCGCCACCCCGCACTATCGCAACGCTGCTCCGATTTCGGGCTATGCGTCCTTCGCCGAAGTCGATTTCGCCTTCGATATGAAGGTCACACGGGTGGCCGAGCATCCGCGGATCACGAAACCATTCTCTGACGAGAGTTGGGAGCGCCTCGATGCCTTGGGCAAGCAGGTCGATGCCAAACTCGCTCAGCAGGATGTCCGCCTCACCATGGGCGGCGAACCGACTTTCGTTTCCATCGACGATTTCGAGTCCGAAGAATGGAATGCCGGCGCGGTCGGGCCGACCAAGCGTCGTTTGGCCGACGATCTCATTCGTCGCCTGCGCAGTCGCTTCGCGCCCAACGGCTTGCTGCACCACGGTCAGGGCAAGTGGTATCCCGGAGAAAGCCTGCCGCGCTGGACCTTCTCGCTTTACTGGCGGGTGGACGGAAAACCCGTCTGGCAGGATGCAAAGCTCATCGCCCAAGAAGGCATCGACTATGGCGTCACCAACAATCATGCCGAGGCGCTGAGCCAGTCCATCGCCTCCAACCTGGGTCTCGGTACGCAGTCCATTGCGGCTGCATACGAAGATCCAGCGGAATGGATTTTGCGGGAAGCCAGGCTTCCGGACAATGTCGACCCGTCCAACTCCAGGTTGGCCGATCCCGAAGAGCGTGCGCGCATTGCCGGGGTGTTTGATCGCGGATTGAGCACGCCCACTGGCTATGTCTTGCCTGTCCAGCGCTGGAACGCCCCGGCCAGCGACAACCGGCGTTGGGTCACCGAGCAATGGAAGACGCGCCGCGGCAAACTCTACCTGGCGCCCGGCGACAGCGCCGCCGGCTACCGCCTTCCCCTGTCTAGCCTCCGGCACCTCGACGCCACCAACTATCCTCACATTGTGCCAATGGATCCCGGGGCGCCGCGGGGCCCGCTGCCAGAGCCGGGAATCATCGCCACCTCAGACAATGGATCGGCCGCCGATATCCGCCCTCAACCTGCCGCCAGCTTCACGGCCGCCACCGAAGGACAGGTGATCAACGAGCAGGTCCTCGACGAAATCGACTCCAGCGTCCGCACTGCGGTCACGGTAGAGGTGCGCGAAGGCCGTCTTTGCGTCTTCCTGCCGCCAGTCGCAGCACTCGAGGATTATCTCGAGCTCATCGCCGCCACCGAAGCTGCAGCGCGGGACATCGGCAAACCGGTGCATGTCGAGGGTTATGCGCCTCCGCACGATCCTCGTCTCAATGTCATCCGGGTCGCCCCGGACCCCGGTGTCATCGAGATCAATATCCACCCCGCATCCAGCTGGGACGACTGCGTCGCCACGACCAACGCGGTCTACGAAGAGGCCCGCCAGTGCCGCCTGGGAGCCGACAAGTTCATGATCGACGGCAAGCATGTCGGAACCGGTGGCGGCAATCACGTCGTCGTCGGCGGCGCTACGCCCAATGACAGCCCGTTCCTGCGGCGTCCGGACCTGCTCAAATCGCTGGTGCTGCATTGGCAGCGGCACCCTTCCATGAGCTACCTGTTCTCCGGCCTGTTCATCGGGCCGACGAGTCAGGCGCCCCGGCTCGACGAAGCGCGGCACGACAGTCTCTACGAACTCGAAATCGCCCTCGCCCAGGTCCCGTCGTTCGGAGAGGGCGAGCCGCCCCTGCCCTGGTTGACCGACCGCCTCTTCCGCAATCTGCTGGTCGACGTCACCGGCAACACGCACCGGGCCGAAATCTGCATCGACAAGCTCTACTCGCCCGATGGTCCGACCGGCAGGCTCGGCCTCGTCGAATTCCGCGGCTTCGAGATGCCGCCCAATGCACGGATGTCGCTGGCTCAGCAACTCCTGGTGCGTGCCCTTATCTCCCGTTACTGGGACCGTCCCCTCGCTGGCGATTTTACGCGGTGGGGCACGGCCCTGCACGACCGTTTCATGCTCTCGACCTTTGTCTGGCAGGATTTTCTGGGCGTCCTCGACGATCTGCGCCAGCATGGCTTCGACTTCGACCCGGCCTGGTTCGCCGCCCAGCGCGAATTCCGCTTTCCCTTCTGTGGCGAAGTCAGCGTCGAAGGCGTGACGCTTGAGCTCCACCAGGCGCTCGAACCCTGGCATGTCATGGGCGAACAGGGCGCCATCGGTGGCACTGTCCGGTTTGTCGACAGCTCTGTCGAACGGCTTGAAGTCAGGCTCGCGACCCCGGATCGGGATAGGTATCGGGTCACCTGCAACCAGCGCGACGTCCCGCTCAGGCCGAGCGGGGTGTCGGGGCAACTGGTGGCGGGTGTTCGGTTCAAGGCGTGGCAGCCCGCCTCCGGCATGCATCCGGTCATGCCCGTCCACGCGCCGCTCGTCTTCGACATCTACGACACCTGGAGCGGCCGCGCCGTCGGCGGGTGCACCTACCATGTCGCCCACCCCGGCGGGCGCAACTACGAGACCTTCCCCGTCAATGGCAACGAAGCCGAAGCCCGGCGCCTCGCCCGCTTCGTGCCCCATGACTACACACCGGGCCCCTATGTCCTGCGGCCCGAAAAGCCTGCGGATGACTTCCCGCTGACGCTTGACCTCCGGCGTCCGCCGCGCTTCACGTGATGCCATGACCTCGCGCACTTCCCAGACCCGCGGCAAGCCTCCGGCCGGTCATGGCATCATTGCTGATTACCATCTGCTGCCGGGCGTGCCCGACGAAATGGTCGACCCGTCCGGCCGGCTCCGTCCGGGCTGGGACAAGCTCATGGCCGCCTTCGATGCGCTGGGGCCGACCGAGCTTGCTGCCCGCTTCGAACGAGCCGACCAATATCTGCGCGACGCTGGCGTGTTCTACCGCAAGTATGACGGCGCCGAGGGCAAGGAACGCGCCTGGCCGCTTGCCCATATCCCGCTCTTGATCGACGAGGCCGACTGGATCCAGATTTCGAGTGGCCTGACGCAGCGGGCCGAATTGCTCGAGCGGATCGTCGCCGACATCTACGGCAACAACACGCTGGTGCAGGAAGGCCTTCTACCTGCCGAACTGGTGGCTCAGAACAACGAGTTCCTGCGGCCCATGGTGGGAATCCGGCCCGCCAGCGGTCACTTCCTGCACTTCTGCGCCTTCGAACTCGGCCGGGGCCCCGATGGGACCTGGTGGGTCCTAGGCGATCGCACCCAGGCACCTTCCGGCGCGGGCTTTGCCCTCGAAAATCGCGTGGCGACGACGCGCGCGCTCTCGGACATATATTCGGGACTGAACATCAATCGCCTGGCGGGCTTCTTTCGTGGCTTCCGCGACGCGCTATTTGCCCAGGCCCGCCGCGACGGCGGGCGTGTGGGCATCCTGACGCCGGGGCAGCTGAACGAAACCTATTTCGAGCACGCCTACATCGCCCGCTATTTGGGATTGATGCTGCTCGAGGGCGAGGATCTCGTCGTCGAGGACGGTCAGGTCATGGTGCGGACGGTTGCCGGCTTGCGGCCCGTGAGCGTGTTGTGGCGGCGGCTCGACGCCAGCTTCGCGGATCCGCTCGAGCTGCGCTACGACAGCCATATCGGCACGCCCGGAATGGTCGAGGCGCTGCGCTCGGGCTCGATATCCATGATCAACGCGTTGGGTACCGGCATTCTCGAAACCCGCGCCTTTGCAGCCTTCATGCCCCGCATCTGCAAGCACCTGCTGGGGACCGGTCTCGAACTGCCCGAAATTGCCACGTGGTGGTGCGGCCAGGGCGCTGAACAGGAATATGTCCTCGACAATTTCGACAGCCTGATGATCGGCCCGGCATTCTCCACCCAGCTGCCCTTCGACGACCTCAGAGGCACCGCTCTGGGTGCGAGCATGACGGTCGAGCAGAAAGCGCAGTTGCGGGATCGGATCGCCGCTCAGGGCGGCTTTTATGTCGGCCAGGAGCCCGTCCGCCTGTCCACGGCGCCGGTCTATTCCGATGGCAGGCTCGAGCCGCGGCCCATCACGCTGCGCGTCTACGCTGCGCGGACCGAGGCAGGCTGGACCATCATGCCGGGCGGCTTCGCCCGGGTCGGATCGACGACGGACACCACCGCGCTCGCCATGCAGCGCGGCGGCCAGGCAGCGGACGTCTGGGTCATGTCGTCCAAACCCGTCGAGCAGGTCTCTCTCTTGCCGGTGGAAGGCCAGAGGCTGGTCCGAAATTCGCCTGGAAGCTTGCCGAGCCGGGCAGCGGACAACCTCATATGGTTGGGCCGCTATGCCGAGCGGTGCGAAGCCACAGTCCGCATTCTGCGGGCCTACAATGCGCGCCTCGCCGAGTTGTCCAAGCCTGACCTACCGATATTGAGCCATACTACGGCTTTTCTTCAAACGCTGGACGTCGATGCATCCGAAGCGATGCCGGTCGGCCTGCTGGCGTCGATCGACAGCGCCGTGCACAGTGCAGGCCAGATACGCGATCGGTTTTCGCCTGATGGCTGGCTGGCGCTCAACGACTTGCAGAAGACAGCGCAGCGCTTCGCCACGCGGGTAGGCCCAGGCGATGACGCGACCCGAGCGATGACGGTCTTGTTGCGCAAGCTTGCGGGCTTCTCCGGCCTCGTACACGAAAACATGTATCGGTTCGCTGGCTGGCGCTTCCTCGAACTCGGCCGCCGTCTCGAGCGAGCCATCCAGATCACACGGGCCACTTCGTGGCTGACCGATAAGTCGGCTCCCGATGGATCCTTGGAAATGCTGCTCGAAATCGGTGACAGCGTCATGTCGCATCGCCGTCGCTACTCGGTGAGCGCGGGAACCCAGAGCGTCGTCGATCTGCTGATCCTCGACCCGCTCAATCCGCGGTCCACCCTCTTCCAGCTTGCCGAGTTGCGCACACAAATCGAAACCCTCCCAGGGGGTGTCGAGGATGGGCAACTCTCGCCGGCCGCCAAGCTGGCATTGCAGATTCACACCGATCTCATGATCGCCGAGCCGGCAGAACTGCCCCCTGAGGGGCTGGATCGCGTCGCATCGGAGATCGGCATGTTGTCCGGCCTGATCGCCGCAGCGTATTTCACCTGAGGCGCCGCGATGCTTTACGACATCCGCATGACGCTCGAATACGACTACGATGCGCCCGTTCATGGCGGCCGCCATCACATCCGTGTCGCTCCGACGACCGTGCAAGGTATTCAGCGCGTCATTGCCGCCTCTTTGACCGTCGATCCCAGGCCCGCGCGACAGACGGCCTTTCTCGACTTTTTCGGCAATGCGGTGACCGCCATCACCATGGTCGAGCCGCATGAAAAGCTGACGATAAAGCTTTCGGCGCGGGTTTACGTCGAAGATCTCACGCCGCCTGCGGACCTCTCGCCACCCCTGGCGGAGCTGGCTCGTGAAATCGCGCAATACTGGTCCATTTCCCCCGAGAGCCCGCAGCACTTCCTCGCAGCGTCGCCGCGCGTGCAGGTCGTACCCGAAATCACCGCCTACGCGACGGATGTCACCTCAGGCACGCAGACCACGCTCGAAGCGGTTACAGCCCTCTGCATGGCGATACACAAGGACTTCCAGTACGATCCCAAGGCGACAGATGTCGAAACCCGGCCAGCCGAAGCCTTCGCATTGCGCAAGGGTGTCTGCCAGGATTTTGCGCACGTCATGATCGCCGGACTGCGCGGGCTGGGCATACCGGCGGGATATGTGTCCGGTTTCCTGCGCACCAACCCTCCCCCGGGAAAACCACGCCTCGAAGGCGCGGACGCCATGCATGCATGGGTCCGTGCGTGGTGCGGCAAAAGCCTTGGCTGGGTGGAGTTCGACCCAACCAACGCCATGGTCGCCGGACCCGACCATATTTCCATCGGCTCAGGCCGGGACTATGCCGACATTTCGCCGATCGTCGGCGTCCTGCGAACCCACGGCTCCCACGAAACTCGCCAGTCTGTGGATGTCGTGAGGGTCGAATAGCGCGGCGGCGGAACCAATTCGAATACTTCTCCGTTCATATCGCACGCGGTTCGAAAGTCCCGCCAGGATAGATCCGGCACCCCGGGTCGCAGGAGAAGAACATGAACCACTCTCAGCTCAAGCCGTATGAAAAGTCAGCCCGTGCAACCACCGCCGTATGGGGTGATGACGTGCTGAACCATCAGCCGCGCTTTGCTGAAGTGGCCGTCGCTCTCCTGCCAGCGTCATTGATCCTGGCAACGGCTACCGCGCTGCTGGTAGCGCTGATCTAGGGTCAGACGGCGCACCAAGCCTTGGGTTTCAGGAGGGTTTCATGACACTTGGCACAATTCTCATCATCATTCTTATTCTGCTGCTGATCGGCGCCTTGCCGAACTGGGGCTATTCGCGAGGGTTCGGATACTTCCCGTCCGGCATTCTCGGTGTCGTTCTGGTCGTGGTGCTGATCCTGGTGCTTATGGGCCGCATCTAGCGCAGAACGTGCGAACAGGCACGCCAGGTCCCTCTGGAATTCCATAAACGGAATGTGCCTTAAGCGGACCAACGGTCGCCCCCTGACGGTCCGCGCCTTTAGTCCCGGCAGGCAATCGCTTGTCGGGACTACTTTTTGCAGGCCGGTGCAAGGGAACTTGGCCACATCCATCGCGTTATTGAGACAACGAAAAGGAGCGTCCACATGGCTACCACATCCGATATGGCACCCACTCGCCGCAAGTCCGCAACCGGCGCCCGCGCCGCAAAGGCAGCAGCCGCAACTGAAGCCAGTGTGCGTGGCGCTGTCGCCGATACGCGCGAACGCCAGCTCGAAGCACAGGTGGCACAGCTGCAGGATGACCTGAAGGCCATCACCGATACGCTCGCCAAGCTCACTGGCGACAAGGTCGGCGAAGCGCGTGCTATTGCCAAGACCGAGATGCGCCATCTGCAGGCCAAGGGCGAACAGCTTCTCAGCGAAGCTCAGGATCAGGCCGGCGAAGTCGAAAAGCAGCTCAAGGACAGCATCCGCGAGAAGCCCCTCACCGCAGTGGCTGCGGCAGCTGGCATCGGCTTCGTTTTCGCCCTTCTCACCCGGCACTAGTCATGGGTTTGATTGGCCCTCTTGCAGCACTCCTCGGCCTGGAGGTCGAGGGGATCGCGGCGCGCGCCAAAGCCATGGCGCTCGTCTACGGCTTGATCGGCTTGTTTTCCGCTATTGCCATCGGCTTCCTTCTGGCAGCCGGGTTCATGGTTCTGGCTGACGAATTCGGTCCGCTCGCAGCGGCGCAGATCATGGCCGGTGTGTTCCTGCTGCTCGCGCTCGCGGTCTATCTCGGGTCGATGGTGGGTCGGAACAAGCGACAGCGTGAACTGGCCGAAAAGCGGCGTGCCAGCGAGAGCGGGGCATTCCTGACCACCGCCGCTCTGACGGCCCTGCCGTTGCTGGCGAAGTCTCCCGCGATCCTTCGTCTGGGCCTGCCAGCGGCAGCGATTGCCGCCATTGCCCTGCTTCGCGACAACAAGCGCGACTAGGTTTCTGAACGGATCTGCGCCGCTGGCATTATCACCGATAGTGCCAGCGGATGTATTTGCAAAGTGACTGCGGTTTCGAGATCGATCAGCTCGCCATCAAGCACCGCAAATGTGCCGCGCTTCCGTTTCGGAAAGCGCAGCACCAGGTCGCGAACCTCGGTTTCACTCACCACCGGGTTAGCCCGCCACCGGCCGGTCATCACGTCGAGAGCAAGGCTGAGCAGCTCTCCGGTCGTCACTGTCTTTGCGACATAGACTCCCAGCCGTCCAGATTTGAGCGACTCCGCAACCGGGACGGGACTGTCGTCGAGCGGATTGTTGGACACCGCCAGTCCGGACGCCGTCACGGTGCGATCGCCCTTTTCAGTATGCAGTTCCATTTCAAAGCGTGGCGGGTCTAAAGCCGCGGCGGCAATGGCGCGCAGGCTTGCCAGCATTTTTCCCACCCGCCCGCGATAGACCATGCCATTGCGGATGCGCACCAGGCGGGCATGGATGCCCACACCAAATTGATGCACGAACGGACGGCCGTTCGCCGTCGCGATGTCGATACGGTCCAGGCGGCCTCGGGCAATTGCCAGCAGCGCCCCGTCGAGATCGAGCGGCATGCCGAGTGCTCGCGCGAACAGGTTCATCGTGCCGGCAGGCAGGACGGCAAGCGGCTTGCCGCTACGGAACGCCATGGCGGCCGCCGTGGAAATGGTACCGTCTCCACCACCGGCAATGATGGCTTCGACATCAGAATCCTGGTTGGCCCTCCGCAACTCCGCTTCAACCGATTTCCCAGGCACGATCCGGCATTGGAGGGCATGTCCCTCCTGCGCATAGAGTGCCTCGGCCCGCCTGGCGAACTCCTCGAGGTTCATGGTGCGGAGCGTCCCACCGTCCCGGTTGAGAATGGCGCGGATTTTCAAAGCGTTCGGTCCCCCGCCATAACCACCGGCTTGGTCAATTCCGGCAACAGGATTGTCACCTTGGTTCCTCCGCCTTCGGGGACGGTATAGTCCGGCAGGCCGCCGAATTGCTCGGACAATTGTCGGATGATGACCGAACCGAGGCCTTGCTCGGAATCCCCGGCCGGTGCGGGCATGCCCACACCATTGTCGCGCACGATGAGCACCGGCACGTCGCGGTCGTCCAGCTTCAAAGTGACGTTGATCTCACCACGCCGTTCGTCGGGGAAGGCATATTTGAGCGCGTTGGTGACCAGCTCCCCAACGAGAATGCCAAGGGTGGTCGCGTCACGCGCGCTGACCTCGATGGCATCGATCTGCCCGCTGAGGAGAATGCGCCCGCCATCGGTCTGGGTCTCGGCAATATCTTCCAGCACCGCTGCCAGGAACTCGTCAGCACTCGCCCGCTCGAGGTCGCTGCCCAGTCTCAGCCGCCGATGCGCTGACGCAACCGCGTGCACCCGTAACCGGGCGGCCTCCAGAGCCGTGCGGACGGCCTCGGACTTGCTGCGGATCATCTGCAGTGCCAGAAGCGACGAGACGGTCGCGAGCGAATTGCCGATCCGGTGATTTGTATCCTGCAGCAAGGCTTCGACGCGTTGCCGCTCGCGTTCGGCGTAAGCGCGCGCTTCTTCGATATCTCTCGTGCGAGCAGCCACTTCTGCTTCGAGAGCCTCATTCTGCGTCACAAGGCCGTGCTGCCTCTGCGCCAGCGCGCTCACCTGTCTCTGCGTACGCATCAGCAACGCATAGGCCAGGATCGCCGCTGCGCAAAGCGCCGCGATCAGCGCTGCGACGAGCCCTGTACGGGTCGTATCGATCGCCTGGTTACGGGTTTCAAGTTTGATGTCTTCTTCCGCAATGAAGTCTTCGAGCGTCCTGCTGACTTCCGCCATCAGGCGGGCGCCCATGCCCGTTTCGGTCAGCGTTTGCGCTTCTTCACTGCGTTCGGTGTTCACGAGCTCCACGGTGCGGTTCATTTCGGCCAGCTTGGTGGCGATGTCGCCCGTGATGCTGATGACGCGGCGGCTTTGCGCATCATCATCGGCGGTCATTTCCAACAGGGTGGACACGCGCTGATCGAGACCGGACACGGCATCGCGATACAGCTGCAGGAACTGCCGGTCGGCGGTCAGCAGGTAGCCCCGTTGGCTGGCCTCGGCCTGGCTGAGCGCGTGCGTCAGCTCGCGCGCCGCGTTGCGCACGGCATAGGTCTTGGTAATGTCGTTGAGCTGGCGATCTATGCCCTGCATCATCAGCAATGCGGCGACAGCGGCCAGGCACAGCAAGCCGAGCGAAACCCAGACAGCAAGGCGTCTGGTGCCTCGCTTGCCGAGCCTGATGGCCTCCGGGCTGCGCGCACGATCGGTCAAGACGCTCATCTCCTGCTCACGGCGCGGTAAGGTCCGGAGCCTCGGCTAGCAATGCAGTGTGCCGGTGGCAGCATTGAGGCCTCTCAGATCAGCGGTCGAACACGTTCGGCTGGTCCATCCCAGCCTGCAACGCGCGCCAGCTCGCCGGCATCCAGAATCTCGCAGCTGCGGCCGAGCCAGCGGATGAGACCCCTGTTCGTCAACTTGCGCAACGTCTTGTTGGTGTGAACGATCGAGAGCCCGAGCGTATCGGCCACATGTTGCTGGGTGAGAGGGATCTGCACATTGCCCTTCCCAAGTCCGACGGCAATCGCACGTTCATGCAGGAAGGCCAGTAGGTAGGCCGCCCGCTCTATTGCCGTACGTCGACCCAGGCTGAGCAGATGATCGTCCAGCATGCGCTCTTCCCGGGACGCAAGCCAAGTAACATCGAAACCAAGTCCTGGATGGTTGCGGAAAAGCTCGTCCAGCCGATCCCGCTGGAACACGCAGAGCACGAGCGGCGAAAGGGCTTCCACCGAGTGTTCCATCTCACCGATGATCGAACCCTGCAGCCCGACAAGGTCACCGGGCAGCAGATAGTTGAGAATTTGCCGTCGTCCATCATCAAGGGTCTTGAAGCGGAATGCCCATCCCGAGAGCACGGTGTAAAGGTGGGCGCTGTGGGCGCCCTCCGAGACGATCGCCGCGCCGGGCTCGGCAGTCATCTCACCGGTCTTGAAACTCGAAACGAACTTCAACTCCGGTACGGTGAAGTCGCGGAACGTCGGCAAGGGACGCAACGGACATTGTTCGCAGGGCACTCGCCGCCCCGTTGATGGAAGAACAAGACTCACGAGATTTCCTGACGCTTTGGAATTCGGAGGCTCAAACGCACGGCCGCCCAAGCGTGTTCCCGCATGTCAAAGTTAAATGACTTCTCGGTCGGTAACCGCGATGAAGTGCTTCCACGGATGAAGGCGGATACATGCTTGCCGGACGCACGGTTCTCGTTGTCGAGACCGAAATCATCATCGCGCTGAGCATCCAGTCCGTTCTCGAAACGCTCGACGCTGCTCACATCACCATCGCCGGCAATCCGCGGGACGCTCAGGACGATGACGCGTTGTCCCTGGTTGGACTGGCGATCATCGAACTGGAACTGCACCGCCCGGCCTCGTTCGAGCTGGCGCGCAAGCTTCATTCGCGCGGCATACCCATCGTCGGCATCACCGCCGACTTTCGCCTACGCGAAGGCGTGCCGGAACTTCCCGGCACCCCAGTGATTGTCAAGCCAGTCCCGGACGATGACATAATCCGGGCAATCCGTCTGCGGCTCGATCAGAACCCGTTGCCGGACGTGACCTGAGCGGAAACGGCGTCCGGACCATAATCGGACTCGCCACTGATCTTGAGCAGTTCGGTCAGGCGCGTCCGCGCGCGGCTGACGCGGCTTTTCATGGTTCCCACCGCACACTCACAGATCGCCGCCGCCTCCTCGTAGGAGAAGCCGGACGCACCGATCAGGATGATTGCTTCGCGCTGATCATCCGGGAGCTTCGACAGCGCTGCCTTGAAATCTTCCAGATCCATGGAGCCGTATTGAGACGGATGCACGGCAAGACGCTCGGTGAAAACACCATCGCTGTCCTGAACTTCGCGGCCGCGTTTACGCATCTGGCTGTAGAATTCATTGCGCAGGATGGTGAAAAGCCAAGCCTTGATATTGGTGCCCATCTCGAAACTGGACTGCTTGGCCCAGGCTTTCATGACGGTGTCCTGGACCAGATCGTCGGCCTTGTCGTGCTTGCCTGTCAGCGAAACAGCAAACGCGCGCAGGCTGGGTAGAGTCGCAAGCATCTCGCGCTTGAACGAGGTTCCTTCCGCACTCATGCGGTTACTCCCCACCCTTGCTGTTCTGCTTGCTGCCTTGCGCTTGCTCGGCATTGTCCAGCTTCTCGAGCAGGTCGAGCAGTTGGTCCGGGACCCCTTCGTCCTGGACAGCACCGTATAGCGCGCGCAGACGCGAGCCTATGTCCGTTGTCGGACCAAGCCCATCTTCCGCCCGCCCCGCCTGCATCCGCACACGTTGCTGCGTCACCAGATCATCCTTTGTCATTCCGCCTTCGACCGCTCAGTCCATGAAACCGCTAGCACTTCAGACCCAGAAATGCGCCGTTTGCATAAAAGTTCCAACCTGCTGGAACTTTTATCGGAAGGCGGCGTTTTCTGCCTTCGTGAGGTCCTGAACTAAAGCGTCATCTTGGGAGTTTCGTCTATGTCATTGTCCACGCGGATCGCCCCGCACCTGCCCTACCTGCGCCGTTTTTCCCGCGCGGTAACAGGCTCGCAGACCTCGGGCGATGCTTATGTTGCCGCCACGCTTGAAGCCCTGATCGCCGATATTTCGCTCTTTCCTGAAGCGTCCAGCGATCGCATCTCGCTCTACAAGCTCTTCTCCGCCCTGTTTTCGTCCTCGGCAGTGACCATTCCGCAGCCGTCCTCGAGCTTTGCCTGGGAACAGCGCGCTGCGGCGAACCTTGCCAATTTGGCGCCACTTCCGCGTCAGGCCTTCCTGCTTGTTGCGGTTGAAGGTTTCACCCATGCACAGGCCGCCGAAATCCTGAACAGCAGCGAAGCAGAATTCGCCGAACTCCTCGACCAGGCGTCGACCGATATCTCCCGCCAGGTTGCGACCGAGATCATGATCATCGAAGACGAACCGCTGATCGCTATGGATATCGAGCAGATGGTCGAAAGTCTTGGCCATAAGGTCGTGAGCATTGCGCGGACCCACAAGGAAGCAGTCAATCTGTTCAACCAGACCCAGCCGCGCATGATCCTTGCGGATATTCAGCTGGCCGATGGTAGCTCGGGCATCGACGCGGTGAACGACATCCTCAATACCCACTCTGTCCCGGTAATCTTCATCACTGCCTTCCCTGAGCGCTTGTTGACCGGCGAACGTCCCGAGCCGACCTTCCTCGTGACCAAGCCCTTCAACCCTGAAATGGTGAAGGCGCTGATCAGCCAGGCTCTGTTTTTCGACGAGGGTTCACGCGCCGCAGCGTGAGCCTGAAATCCCGTTATCCGATCAAGGCCGGCTCCAGCCGGCCTTTTTCATTGCTGCCGGAACCGCCAGCCCAAGCACCGCGTTGATATGGCAAGTTTCTAATCATGGAGTTTCCCATGCTGTACTATGCTCTTGTCTTCCTGGTGATCGCGCTGATTGCAGGTGTTCTTGGCTTCGGTGGTATTGCCGGCGCTTCGGCAGGTATCGCGCAGATCCTGTTCTTCCTGTTCTTGGCCTTCCTGGTCATTTCCCTGGTCGTCGGCCTGTTCCGCAGGACCTGACGGTCGATAACGATTTAAAGAAAATGGCGCCCACTCGGCGCCATTTTTTTATTGGGCGGGAAACAGGTCGTCGGTCCGTCCGGTCAGGTGATAGGCGAGAAGTCCGATCCACTCTCGAACCGCGACCGTCGCAGTCTCGAGGTTCTGGTTCGGATTGGCGATATCGAGCTCGAAACCTTGACGTCCTGAACTTCGATAGTCGGTCGGCCAGGGCATGACAGCAATACCTTGCTTCCTGAAGATGCCGATCGAACGGGGCATATGGAAGGCGGACGTGACCAGAAGCACCGCTCTCGCACCGTCTTCGGCCTGATCGATCATCGCGCGCGTGAAGCTCGCATTTTCGTCCGTGTTCATGGAATTTCCCTCGAGCATCAACCGGTCGTCAGCAATGCCGAAGCTCGTGAAGAACCGGCGCATCGTTTCGGCCTCGCTCTCGGTCTCACCCATCAGGAAACCCCCGCCCCCACTGAGGATCACCCTGGCGTCAGGATATCTCTGGGCCAGCCACAACGTCGTCGTCAGGCGATCGCCTGCCTGGTTGAGCTCGGCGACACCGCGCGCGCTGCTTGGCCTTGCCATGGTGGCCCCGCCCAGCACCACGATCGCACCGACATTCGTCGGCAGTTCACTGGGTTGCTCGAACCGATCCTCGAGCGGCTGAATCAGGACATAGCCGAGGCTGGTGAAACCGACCAGAAACTGAGCCGTAGCGGCCAGCGACAATGATGCGATCGCCATTCGGCGCTTCTTCAGGATCAGGAAGGCAAGACCGGCCAGGAGGAGAAGCAGCACGAGGCTGACCGGTTGGGCAAACAGCCAGAATGCTTTGGAGGCCGCAAAAAACATCATGCTCCCTTTTCGCCTGGGCGGGCAAAACCCGCTTTTTTGCTTGCTATCTCACTCGCTTCTGGTTTTCTACCAGACGGTCAAGATTGCCAGCGAAATAAGGCGATCGCCGGTCAGGAAGGGCCCTGCAAGGGGCCGAAGGTGAGCATGCAGCATGCTGAACCCGCCAAGGCGGGGGCGTCGCCGGTCGTCGTACTGCGCGAAATTCACAAGTCGTTTGGCGCGCTTGAAGTGCTCAAGGGCATCTCCTTTGAAGCGCGAGAGGGACAGGTCATTTCGCTGATCGGTTCGTCCGGCTCAGGCAAGTCGACCCTGCTGCGCTGCATCAACATGCTCGAAGTGCCCGATCAGGGCGACGTGCTGATCGACGGCGAAGCCATTGCCCTGTCCGGGTCGGGCCAGACCCGTCGCATCGCGGACGAAAACCAGATCCGCCGCATTCGCTCCGAATTGGGAATGGTGTTCCAGTCGTTCAATCTCTGGGCGCACATGACCATCCTCGAAAACGTCATGGAAGCGCCTCTGGTCGTGCAAAGACGGGCGCGGTCCGAGGTGGAAGCCGAAGCGCGCGCCATGCTCGACAAGGTCGGCATCGGCTCCAAGGCAGATGCCTACCCGGCCCAGCTTTCGGGCGGCCAGCAGCAGCGAGCCGCCATTGCCCGCGCACTCTGCGTCAATCCGCGCGTCATGCTGTTCGACGAGCCGACATCGGCACTCGACCCCGAACTGGAAGTCGAAGTTCTGCGCGTCATCAAGCTGCTCGCCGACGAGGGTCGCACAATGATCCTCGTGACCCACGACATGGACTTTGCTCGATCTGTCTCAGACCATGTCATCTTCCTGCACCAGGGCCACATCGAGGAACAGGGGACACCCGCACAGGTTTTCGGCGCCACACAATCGGCGCGCCTCAAGCAATTCCTGAATGCCGCCAGCCATGCCTGACGGCATTGAGAAACGACCCGGAATGCCGGGCGACAATGCAGACGTAAAACAAAACGGAGAACAACCATGAAGAAGTTGATGCTCGCGGCCACGGCCGTCCTCGCTCTCGGCACTCCTGCATTCGCACAGGAAACCGTGCGCATTGCCACCGAAGGCGCCTATGCGCCGTGGAATTTCCTCAACGATTCCGGCGCGCCGGCTGGCTTCGAAATCGACCTCGGCAATGCCATCTGCGAGAAGGCCAGCCTGTCTTGCGAATGGATCATCAACGACTGGGATTCGATCATCCCCAACCTGCTCGCCGGCAACTACGACCTGATCATGGCTGGCATGTCGATCACCGACGAGCGCCTCGAGACCATCGACTTCTCGCAGAACTACTTCCCGCCCGATCCGTCCAAGTTCGTTGCGCCTGCCGGTGACACGGTTGATCCCGCCAATCTTTCGGGCGCGCGCATTGGCGTCCAGGGTGGCACGATCCAGGCTGCCTATGCCGAGGAAAACCTCGCTTCGGGCAACACCGTGGTGACCTTCTCGACGGCTGACCAGGCAATGGCCGACCTGATGGCCGGCAATCTCGACACCATCCTCGCCGATGGCGCTTACCTCGAGCCGGTCGTTGCGGCCTCGCCCGACGCCATCGTTTTCGTGGGCGAAGACGTGATGATCGGCAACGGCGTCGGTGCAGGCCTGCGCAAGGACGATGCGGACCTCAAGGCCAAGGTCGATGAAGCGCTGACCGCTCTCAAGGCCGACGGCACTGTCGACAAGCTGATCGCACAGTGGTTCGAAGGCCGCGGTCCCTATTTCGCCGAGTAATCGGATCCACTCACGCCCCTCCCTCCACGGGAGGGGCAACCAGAATGTAGGACGGCATGTTCGACGACATCGCCTTCTGGGTCAGCTACCTCACCAACGGCAAGCACCTGACCTGGTATGCCAGCTTCCAGTTCACCATCTTCGCGGCCCTCATGGGCGGCGCGCTGGCGGTCGTCTTCGGCCTGGCTGGAGCCACGGCCAAGAATTCTCGCTTTCTTCCGTTCCGGATGATTGGCTGGTTCTATTCCTCGATCGTGCGGGGCGTGCCCGACGTCCTTTTCTTCCTGTTCTTTCCGCTAGCATTCGAGCAGGGCGTGGAATGGCTGGTCGCCACGCAGGTGTGCAGCCCGGAGATGATCGCGGCGCAGACCGCGCCCTGGCCGCCCTGCAGAGAAGCCAACTGGTTCCTCGGCACCACCGAATACCTGCTCCTGGCCAGCGTATCCCTCGGCCTCGTCTACGGGGCCTTCGCATCCAACGTGATCCATGGCGCGCTACGCTCTGTTCCTGCCGGACAGCTCGAAGCGGCGCGGGCATTCGGCATGTCGGCCCGGCAGGTTCTCTGGCGCGTCCATATCCGCCAGATGTGGGTCTATGCCCTCCCCGGCCTTTCCAATGTCTGGATGCTGATCATCAAGGCCACCTCGCTGCTTTCGCTGCTGCAGATCGCCGACATCGTGCTCTGGGCCGATCGCCTCGGCGCACCCAATTTCCTGCCTTCGGTCGGCCTCGTGCATGACGACTGGCGCTGGCGCTACTACCTCGTCCTCTTCGTTTTCTACATCCTCGTCACCTGGCTGTCGGAGCGTGCGTTCGAAGCCATCATGCGCCGGGCCGGTCGCGGTATTCTCAGCGAGGCACAGGCCTGATGGACGGGTTCTTCAACGATCTGGCCATCATGGCGCCGGCAGTTCTGTTCAACATCTATTTTGCCTTGGCCTCGATACCGATAGGCTTCGTGCTCGCCGTATTCCTGGCCCTGGGCAAGGCCTCGCCGAACCCGCTCATCAACCGCCTCTCGCGTGGCTATATCTACGCGTTCCGCGGCTCGCCGCTCTTCATCCAGTTCTTCATGTTCTATTCGCTGGCATTGTCGCTCAATGTCGGCCTCTGGAAGCCGATGGGATGGTCGGGCGTGGTGCTCCATCCCCTGTTCATGGGCCCTCTGGTCCTCATCCTGAACACGGCGGCCTATACGGCCGAGATTTTTTACGGCGCGCTTCGGGCCGTACCCCGTGGTGCCGTCGAGGCGGCGCGCGCCTATGGCATGAGCAGGCGGCAGCAGTTCACCAGGGTGATCTGGCCCAATCTCATCCGCCTTGCCTGGCCCGCCTACACCAACGAAGTGGTCTTCCTGTTCCACGCCACCGCCATCGTCTACTTCGCCCTGCCGGTGCTCTCAGGCCAGGGAGAATTGATGATTACGGCCAAGGGCCTGTTCGAGCGCGACTTCAATGCGTTCCTGCATTTTTCGGTCGCGGCGCTCTACTTCCTCATGGTCTCGCTGATCGTGTTCTTCATCTTCGGTCTCGTCTACCAGCGACTGATGCGGCACCTTCCGGCGCAGCCCCGCATGCGCTTCGCGCCCAAATGGATCCGCTAACCCAATGACTTTCCAGCAACATTCCGAAGTTCTGGCCGGCGACACTCCCGGCCAGACGCACACCCTTTACTGGTACACGATCGGCCCCACGACCGCCGCGACCAAGGTTTACATGCAGGCCGCCCTGCATGCCGACGAGCAGCCCGGCACCATGGCTCTCCACCATCTGCTCCCAAAACTGCGCGATGCGGATGCGGCGGGTCAGCTGAACGCGCGCTTCGTCATCTACCCTTCGGTCAACCCGCTGGGCCTTGCAACCCGGGTGTTGCGCCGGCATATCGGCCGCTATGATCTGGAGACCGGCGTCAACTTCAACCGGCGCTGGCCGGACCTCTATCCGCTGATAAAAGACGCCGTTTCGGATAAATTTTCCACTGATCCGTCGGCAAATATTCGCGTCATCCGCGAAGCGGTTAGCAAAATGCTAGCCTTTCAGAGTCCCGCCACGACAATCCAGCGCTTGCGTCGTCACATCATGCTGGCCGCACACGATGCCGACATTGTCCTCGACCTGCATTGCGATGACGAAAGCCTCAAACACATCTTCACCTCGCCCGACCTGATGCCGGGTCTGCAGGACCTCGCCGACCATATGGGCGTGGCGGCGACGCTGACGGCGGAAGACAGCGGCGGCGGTTCCTTCGACGAGGTTCTGCCCAATCTCTACCGCAAGGCGCAGCGCGACAATCCGGATGTGCCGATCCCCATGGCGGCCGAGACGGCGACGCTCGAATACAGGGGACAAGCCGATACCCATGACGAGATCGGCGCCGAGGATGCGAAGGGGCTTTTCGATTTCCTGGCAGGTCGCGGCCTCATCCAGACGACGCCGCCCGCAGCCAAACCGGCGCCTGGCCCAACGCCTTTCGAAGCGACCGAAGTCCTGCGGGCGGACCGGCCCGGTCTCCTGGCCTATCGCGTCAAGCTCGGCGACCGGGTCAAGAAGGGCGACGTCGTTGCCGACATCATTGCAATGGATGGTCCCGAAGCCTTCCTCGCCCGCAGCCCGCTCCGTGCCGGGACCGATGGCATCATCCTCTCGCGCGCCAGCGCCAAGTATGTCGTCGTCGGATCCTCGGTCGCCAAGATCGTTGGCAAGGACATCCTGCCCACGCGCGCGGGTGGCTACCTGCTCGAAGACTGACTAGCTGGCCAACGCCTGAGGAAACCGCTCCTCATGGGCTTCTGCCGGGATGCTCGCCAGCAGGTAGGCGGGCAGGTCAGCCTGCGAAAGCGGACGTGCAAAGTAAAAACCCTGAAGCTGGTGGCAGGCGATTTCCGAAAGGAACGCCGCCTGCTCGGCCGTCTCGACGCCTTCTGCCGTGATCCGCAGCTTCAGCGTCTTGGCCATGGTGGCGATGGCCCTGAGGATGTCGCGGGCGATCGGGTCATTGGTCGATGCGACCACGAAGGAGCGGTCGATCTTGATCTTGTCGAACGGAAATTTCAGCAGATAGCTGAGCGACGAATAGCCGGTGCCGAAATCGTCCATGGCAATGGTCACGCCAAGGGCGCGGATCTCACCGAGCTTCTCGATCACCTCTTCGGGGTTCTCGATCAGCAGACCTTCGGTGATCTCGATTTCGAGGCGTTCAGGCGCGAGGCCGGATCTGCGCAGGGCTGTTTCCACCACGCCGCCAATGTCGGAGCGACGGAAATGGCGGGCCGAGAGGTTGACCGCGACGGTCAGATGGTCGGGCCAGGACGAGGCGGCGAGGCAAGCCTGGTTGATAGTCCAGTCGCCGATGTCGACGATGAGGTCGGACTGCTCGGCGATGGCAATGAAGTCGGCAGGCGGGACCAGCCCGCGTGTGGGATGGTTCCAGCGCACCAGGGCTTCGAAGCCGGTGGGCTGGCCATCATCTGCATTGACGAGGGGCTGGTAGTGCAGGACCAGTTCGCCGCGCGCGATGGCACCGCGCAATTCGGCCTCGATCATGCGCTTCTCGCGCACCTCGGAATCCATCTGGTTCTCGAAGAAGCGGTACGTCGAGCGTCCGTCGGACTTGGCGCGATAAAGCGCCAGATCGGCATTGCGCAGGAGGTGATCGGGGCGTGCGCCATCGCTGGGCGCCATGGCAATGCCGATGCTGGCCCCGATCAGGAACATGTCGCCATCCACGACGAAGGGCTCGCGCATCATGGCGACGAGCCGGGCGGCCAGCGCGTCCACCGCCCCCTTGTCGCCGGTCTCGGGCAGCAGAATGGCAAACTCGTCGCCGCCGAACCGGGCCGCCAGGTCGATATCGCGCAGCGCCGACTGCATTCTTGCCGCCACTTCAGCCAGCAACCGGTCGCCGGCCATATGCCCTTTGGTGTCGTTGACGCCCTTGAACTGGTCGAGATCGAGATACATGACCGCAAATGGCGTCCCGTACCGCTCGAGCCGGGAGACGTTGAGTGACAGTTGCTCGGTGAACCGCGTCCGGTTGAGCAGCCCGGTCAGCGAATCGTGGTGTGCGAGAAGGGTGATGCGACGCTCGGAAATCTTGCGCTCGCTGATATCGGACCCGGTGCCGAGATAACCCAGATATTTGCCGGCCTCGTCATAGGCAGGCTTGCCCGTCAGCCGCCACCAGCACTCGCGGCCCGTGCCCATGATCTCGATTTCGACATCCTGGAAAGTTTCGCCACTCGCCATGGCGCGCTCGATCTGGCGGATCATGGCATCGCCGGGAGCCGTGATGTCCTTGAGGAAGGCCAGGAGGTCCACGCCGAGCATGTCGGCCTCCGATGCGCCCGTGGCCTTGGTAAACCCACCCGAGAGCCGATTGACCACCCCCGACGTATCGACGCCCCAGACCCAGTCAGATGCCGTCTGTTCGAATTCGCGCAGGAGCAGGCCGATAATCTGGCGTTTTTCTTCGACCAGCATCTCCGAAGCGCGCAGGGCCACGAAGCCGGACGCGTGATTGAACACCACCGTCACCAGGATGAAGGTGAAGCCTGCGATCAGTGTCGCCTGCACCAGAAGGTCGCCGGACTGGCCGAGCCCGGTGAGGCCTCGGGCCGATCCGATGACGATGGGAATAGTGAAAGCGGCGAGAGCCTGCGGATAATTGATGAGGGCAATCAGCGAAATGCACAACAGACCGCCTGCCCCAAGCAGGGCCACCGTACGGATGGCCGCATCCTGTTCGACGGGCAGCATGGAGAGGACGGCGCCCCAGAGCACGCCGACCGTCAGCGCCAATCCAAGAACCTTGCGGACGGCGCGACGGGAATCCCGCTTTTGCGGACGGCCGCGCGATGCCTGAATGGACGCGTAGAGGTGAATGGCATTGATGATGCTGAGCAGCGCTGCCAGCGGGCCGAAAATCGGCTGGCCCCATGTGACTACCATGAAGACAGCCGAGACGATCAGCGACGCCGCCATCAGCGACGGAACCATGAGCGCCACGGAGGCCAGTTGCTGGCCAAGCAGCTTGTCGCGCAATGCATGGGACAGGCCGTCCGCGCCTATGGCGCGATCGACGAAACCGTTGATCCGAGAAAATGCATTCGTGGGCCCCGACATGGCGCGACCCTGCATCAGTTCGCCTTAATATTGAGTGTGCTCGGCCCTTTAGAACTGTCCGATCGACGCAATAAACCAGGAAGATTTGCTGGCAATATTGGCAACGACGGGGATGGCAGGGCAAATAGCCCTGCCACCTGCCTGTTGTTCAGGCGCGACCGAGACCCCATTGGGCATGCTCGAGCGCCTTCATGACGCCGCGCAGTTCGGCGAGGCCCTTCATGCGCCCGATCGTGGGATAACCCGGCTGCGACCGACGGCCCAGATCGTCAAGGATGTCCTGACCATGATCGGGGCGCATCGGGATTTCCCAATCGGCGCGCCCCTCGGCCTTGCGGCGGCGTTCCTCGATAAGAATAGCAGCGATGACCGACACCATGTCGGTGTCGCCGGCCAGGTGCTCCGCTTCGTAGAACGAGCCGGCGACGTCATCGGTGTCGCGCTTGACGTTGCGAAGGTGGAGGAAATGGACCTTGGATGCGAACTGCCCGAACATGGCAGGCAGGTCATTGTCCGGGCGCGCACCGAGCGAGCCGGTGCAGAAGGTCATACCGTTGGCGGGGCTGTCCACCGCGTTGAGGATATAGCTGTAGTCCTCGGCCGTGGACATGATGCGCGGCAGGCCGAGCAGCGCAAACGGCGGATCGTCCGGATGGCAGCAGAGGCGCAGGCCCAGATCTTCGGCGACCGGAACGACCTCTTCGAGGAAGGCGATGAAATGCTCGCGCAACTGGTCGCGGTTGATGGCGCCATATTCGTCCAGGTGCGCCTGGACGTCCTGCAGCGACATGCTTTCCGTAGACCCGGGCAGACCCATGGTGACGTTTCGCGCCAACTGCTTCTTGTCATCTTCGTCCATCGCCTCGAAGCGACGGGCCGCCTCGTCGGCGATGGCATTGGTGAAATCGGCGGCAGCGCCGGAACGCTGGAGAATGTGGATATCGAAGGCCGCGAAATCGTTGATGTCGAAGCGCATGCAGGAGCCGCCATGCGCGACTGTCCAGCGCAGATCGGTGCGCGTCCAGTCGAGCACCGGCATGAAATTGTAGCAGATGGTCTCGATGCCGCTGTCGGCAAGGTGCTTCATCGACACCTTGTAGTTGGCAATGTGCTCGCGCCAGTCGCCCTTCTGCTTCTTGATGTCCTCGCTGACCGGCAGGCTTTCGACAACGTCCCAGGTGAGGCCGGATGCAGAACCATCCTTGCGGGTGGCGATTTCGCGATGGCGTTTTTCGATCTCGTCCGGCGTCCAGACGACGCCATTGGGCACATGGTGCAACGCACTGACGACGCCGACGGCACCGGCCTGGGTGATGTCGTCGATGCTGGTGAGGTCCTTTGGGCCGAACCAACGCCATGTCTGTCGCACTGGGTAACTCCGTTCCTATGAAGCCGGCTCAGTCATTGGCCAGCGAAATGAGGGTATCGACGTGGCAGGGTGTGCCTTCACGGCACCAGCACGCCAGGTTCTTGCCGCCAAGGTCGGCGCGGACTTTTGACAGGGGCGGACGGGGCCGTGCCGCTTCGATCTCGCCGCGCATCCAGCGCGCATGACGCTGGACGGCTTCTGCCTGTGCGGCAGCCCGATCGAGCCCGGTTTCGGCCATTACGGCATCGATCGTGAAGGGATTGCCCCAGGGACCGGGCCGCGCGACCGATTGGGCAGCGAGACCGTTGAGTGCGCGCGAGGCCGCCTGCAGATCGAAACCCGCGCGCCGCGAGAGGACGATCCGCTGCGGCCTCATTTGCGCATGTCCCTGTCGTAGACGAATTTGGGCATTTCCCATTTGAACGCGATCGCCAGGACGCGCAGGGTAAAGCCGAGGACAATGGCGATCAGCGCCATCAGATCCTGCTGGACGCCGCCGCTGAGGCCCAGGAAGTAGACGATGCCGGCGACCATCGAAACGCTGGCATAGAGTTCGCCCTGGAAGATCAGCGGCACGTCGTTGCAGAGGACGTCGCGCAGGATG
Source organism: Devosia lucknowensis (assembly GCF_900177655.1). Lineage (NCBI taxonomy): Bacteria > Pseudomonadati > Pseudomonadota > Alphaproteobacteria > Hyphomicrobiales > Devosiaceae > Devosia > Devosia lucknowensis. The sequence continues at coordinate 2,102,882 of NZ_FXWK01000001.1, forward strand.
CCGCCCGCCGTCCCCGTGACCATGCCGGCCACGATGACGATGATCGGGTGCACACCCGCTTCGATGCCGATATTGCAGCCGATGACCGTGAAGACCACGAGACCGAGGGCGTCGAGCAGCAGGAACGGCCAGCGCAGCCGATCGACAAGGCGCGCCAGCGGAATGGTGAGCAGGGCGGCCGCACACACCATGAGCAGGATATAGGGATTGGCCACCCACACCAGCGGATAGTGATCGAGCAGGATATCGCGGATGGTACCGCCCCCCAGCGCCGTAACGCAGGCGATGAGGCAGACGCCGAACCAGTCCATGCTGCGCCGCCCGGCAGCAAGGGCGGCGGTCATCGCTTCGGCGGCGACGGCGATGTAGAAGGCGATCAGCAGCATGGTCGAAACCGGGTTGTGTGGCTTCCCTTATGCATGGAGCATGTGCCCGCAGCTCACAAGGGAAGCAAGCCCCATGCGTCAGCCCCGCTCCGTCCGCGCGCTGGAAGCCTTCAGTCGCGTGAGGCTCTCCAAGAGCTTTTTCATGCGCGATTTTCTGTATTCCGAGATCGCCGCGATCAACGGTTTCACCAACCTGCCCGACGATCCGGACCTCGCCATCGCTGCCGGCCGACGGCTTTGCGAAGAGCTGCTCGAGCCCCTGCAGGCACGGTTGGGCCGCATCTCGATCCGCTCGGCCTATCGATCGCCCGAGGTCAACCGCTTCGGCAACGAGAATCGGCTCAACTGCGCCAGCAACGAGAAGAACCTTGCCCACCATATCTGGGACCGCCGCGATGCCGCCGGGCGCATGGGTGCCACGGCCTGCGTCATCGTCAACCGCTTCATTCCCTATTATGAGCGGACGGGCGATTGGGAGGCCCTGGCCTGGTGGATACACGATCACTTGCCCTACTCCGCGATGGAGTTCTTTCCCAAGTTTGCGGCATTCAACCTGCAGTGGCGCGAAGAGCCTGTCCGGCAGATCTATTCCATGATCCCACCCCGGCGCGGCTGGCTGACCAAGCCGGGCATGGAGAACCATGACGGCGAGCATGGCAACGCCTACGCCGCCATGCTGGAGGATTTGCGCTAGAGAAAATCGGCCCGGTGCGGCGTGAACACGTCGACCAGACGCCCTTTTTCCAGCGCCACGACGCCATGCACCACATCGGGCGGCACGATGAAGCTGCCCCCCTGCCCCACCACCTGGGTGACCCCGTCGATCGTCACCTCGAAACTGCCCTCGGCGACGTAGCTGACCTGAATGTGCGGGTGGCTGTGGAGCGCCCCCACCGCACCTTTTTCGAAGCCGAACTCGACCTGCATCAGTTCAGGAAGGTGGATCAGCACGCGCCGGGTATTGCCCGGTGCCAGCACCGTCCATTCGGTTTCGTTGGGCTGGGCGAAGAGTTTGGGTTCGGTCATGTCGGTTACCTCGCAAGCCATCCGCCATCGACGGGGATGACGGCGCCATGCATGTAGTTGGAAGCAGGGGCGAGCAGGAACACGGCGGCATCGCCGATATCCGATGGAACGCCCCAGCGGCCGGCCGGTATGCGGCCGAGGATGGAGGCCGAGCGATCCGGATCGTTGCGGAGCGCTTCGGTATTGTTGGTCTCGATATAGCCGGGCGCTACGGCATTGACGTTGATGCCCTTCGCCGCCCATTCATTGGCCAGAAGCCGGGTGATGCCGAGCACGCCGCTCTTGGAGGCGGTGTAGCTGGCGACGCGGATGCCGCCCTGGAAACTCAGCATCGAGGCGATGTTGACGATGCGGGCCGGGCGACCAGCGGCGATGGCCTTCCTGCCGATGGACTGGCTGAGGAAGAACATCGTCTTGAGATTGATGTCCATCACCTGATCCCAGTCGTCTTCGGTGAAGTCCACCGCATCGACCCGCTTGATGATGCCGGCATTGTTGACGAGCCCGTCGATGGGGCCATGCGCGTCCCAGGCGGCTTCGAACATGGCCTGCGCGGCCTGGGTCGAGCCCAGATCGGCGCTGACGGCGACGAAGTCGGCGCCCTGCCCCGCCATCAATGCGGCGGTCTGCTCCATCGAGGAGCGGCCAACGCCGATGACCTTGCCACCAGCACGACCGACCGACAGCGCGATGCCCTGGCCGATGCCGGTATTGGCGCCGGTGACCATGACGGTCTTGCCGGCGAGAGAAAAGGCCTGCAGATCCATCAGCGCAGATCTTCCATCGGGACCTTCTCGGCGTCGGTATAGTCGACATTGTCGCCGGCCATCGCCCAGATGAAGGTATAGGCGCCGGTGCCGGCACCGCAGTGGATCGACCACGGCGGCGACAGGATCGCCTGCTCGTTGCGCACGATGAGGTGCCGCGTCTCGTCCGGCTCGCCCATCAGGTGCACGACGAAGGCATCGGGCTTGAGATCGAAATAGAGATAGGCCTCCATGCGACGGTCGTGCACATGGGCCGGCATGGTGTTCCACACCGAGCCCGGCGCGAACTGCGTGAGACCGACCACCAGCTGGCAGCTCTTGAGATCATTGGTGTACTGGAAGATCGAGCGCTCGTTGGCGGTTTCGGCGCTGCCCATATCGAGGCGCTTGGCGCCCGATTGCTGCAGCAGCCGCGTCGGATGGCTGGCATGCGCCGGGGCGCTGAGGAGATAATATTTCGCACCCGCGCCGCCGAAGCGCACATCGGCTGCACCCATGCCGATATAGAGCATGTCGCGCGGGCCGACGGCGTGATCGGTGCCATCCACCGAGATCGTGCCGGACGCGCCGATATTGACCGCGATCAGTTCGCGCCGGTCAAGGAAGCCGGCCGTACCCGTAGGCTTGATGGCCTCGAGCGCCAGCGGAGCGCCATTCGGCACGGCGCCACCCACGGCCATGCGATCGTAATGCGTATAGGTCCAGCGCACCTCGCCTGCGGCAAAGAGATCATCGATCAGGAAGTTTTCGCGCAGCTCGTCGGTCCCCATGGCGGCAGCCGTGCCGGGATCGATTGCGAAGCGAATGTCGAAGTCTGTGCTCATGAGGTGTCCTAGTTGCTTTGGCTTTGTTCGGCCAGGCGACTGCGATAGCGATCCTGGCTGCGCGAAAGGTGGTCGCGCATGGCTTCGCGAGCGCCATCGGCGTCACGGGCGGAGATGGCATTGAGGATGCGGCGATGCTCCTCGTGCAGGCCCACCTGATATTCGTAGGTGAGCACGCTTTCCGTGCCCCAGGGCGAGGCGACGTCGCACGGAATGGTCCGGCTGCCCAGCGCATCGAGCACTTCGAGATAGAACGGATTGTTGGTCGCGACCGCAACGGCGCGGTGGAACGCGAAGTCCGTCTTGCCGGTGGGATTGCCCAGCTTGAGCAGGCGGCCGAACTCGTTCCACGATTCGTGGATCGCGGCGACCTGGCTGGTGCTGTGGCGCTGCGCGGCCAGCCCCGCCGACTCGATCTCGATGCCCATGCGCACTTCGAGCACGTTGAGCGCCACCGAAATCTTGTTCGAGCGATCGCCGGCGATTGAGCTGAACGCCGAGGTGGGCTGCGCCATGACGAAGACGCCCGCCCCCTGCCGCGGCTGCACCATGCCATCGGCGGCCAGTGCCGCAATGGCCTCGCGCACCACCGTCCGGCTGACGCCGAAATGCGTCGTCAGCTGGTTCTCGGTCGGCAGCTTCTCGCCCGGGCCGAACTCGCCGGCACCGATGCGCTTGCGCAGCGCATCGACCACCATTTCGGCCAGCTTGGGCTTGCGGCCCGGGGCGGTGACGTCGATCAGGGACATGGCATCACCTGAACACGCTCGGCAGCCAGAGCGACAGCGCCGGGATGTAGGTGACGAGTCCGAGAACGATGAGACCCGCCAGGTAGAAGGGCCAGACGCTCTTCATCGCCGTCATGATCGATATCTTGCCCACCGCCGCGGCCACGAACTGCACCGGCCCAAGGGGCGGCGTATTGAGGCCGATACCGAGGTTGAGGATCATGATGACGCCGAAATGCACCGGATCGACGCCGAACTTCTGAACCATGGGCAGGAAGATCGGCGTGGTGATGATGATCAGCGGGCCCATATCCATGAACGTGCCGAGCAGCAGCAGCATGACGTTGATCAGCAGCAGCACCATCAGCGGATCGGTGGTGAGATTGGAGATCAGATCCGTCAGGATCGGCGCAACCCGCAGGTAAGCCATGAGCCAGCCGAACGAGGCGGCGGCGCCGATGATGAACAGCACCATGGAGGTGGTGCGCACGGCCCCCATGACGGAGTGCACGAACTCGCTCCATGTCAGCGACCGATAGACCAGCAGGGTCACGAGCAGCGCGTAGATCACCGCGATGCACGAGCTTTCCGTGGCGGTGAAGATACCCGAACGCACGCCGCCGAAGATGATGACGATCAGCATCAGGCCCGGGATGGAGATCAGCAGATACTGGAAGGCCTTGGCAAAGCCGGGGAAAGGCTCGGTCGGATAGCCGCGCTTCACTGCGACGATATAGGCGGTGATGCTGAGCGCCACGGCCAGCAGCAGGCCCGGAATGATGCCGGCGGTAAAGAGGTCGGCAATGGAAATGCGGCCGCCACCGGAGAGCGAATAGATGATCATGTTGTGGCTGGGCGGCAGCAGCAGCGCGATCAGAGCTGCCATCGAAGTCACGTTCACCGCATAGTCCGCGCCATACCCGCGCGCCTTCATCTGCGGGATCATGATGCCGCCGACCGCCGCCGCTTCCGCCACGGCCGAACCGGAAATGCCACCGAAAAGCGTAGACGCTGCGACGTTGACCTGGCCCAGACCACCACGCACGTGGCCGATCAGTGCACCGGCAAACTGGATGATGCGCGCAGCGATGCCGCCGCGCATCATCAGGTCGCCGGCGAAGATGAAGAAGGGAATGGCCAGGAGGGTAAAGCCGGCAAGACCGGAATTGAGCTGCTGGAACACCACCATGGCCGGGCGGCCGAGATAGATGATGGTGGCGAAGCTGGCGATGCCGAGGCAGAAGGCGATGGGCGTGCCGACCAGCATGAGCGCGGTGAATACACCGAAGAGGATCCAGTATTCCATGACGTCAGGCCTCGGTCACGAGTTCGGCAGGGGGCTCATCGATGGGCTCGCCAGCGAGGCGCCGCAGAATGCGCTCGACTGCGTAAAGGCACATGAGAAAGCCGGAGATAACGATGGGCAAGTAGGTCATGGTCTGCGGCACATGCAGAACGGGAATGTTGACGCCCCAGCCCCGGATAGCGAGCAGGCCACCGTAGTAGACCATGCCGAAAGCGAAGGCGAAGACAGCCAGGTCGCTGATGGTGCGCAGTGCACCCTTGGCACGCGGCGGCAGCACATAGGTCAGCACATCGAACCCCATATGGAAATTCTCGCGCACGCCCACGGCCGCGCCCAGGAAAATGAACCAGCTCATCAGCATGATGGCGGTTCCTTCCGTCCATGACGGAGACGCGTTGACCACGTAGCGCATGAAGACCTGATAGGCCACGATGACGGTCATCACCACCAGCATGACCCCGGCAAGCCAGAGAGCAGCGTTGGATGTGGCCCGCAGCGCATTGCTGACAGGCAGGAGCCATTGTCTCACGAGGATGTCCTCCGAATAGAATCCGGGCCGGCTTGCGCCGGCCCGGCTATTTCATCTTAGCCTTCGGTGGCCTGGATGCGGGCCACGAGGTCCTGCAGGGCCGGATCGGTGACGTACTTGTCGTAGACAGGTTTCATCGCATCGATGAAGGGCTGCTTGTCGACTTCGTTGATGGTCGCGCCGAGGGCTTCCACGGCAGCCTTGGATTCGACTTCCTTGGCGGCCCAAAGCTCGCGCTGGGTCGCTACGGATTCCTTGGCGGCTTCGCGCATGGCGGCCTGGTCTTCGGGGGTCAGGCCGTCCCAGATGATCTTGGACACGACCAGGACTTCCGGAACCATCAGGTGTTCGTCGAGCGAGTAGAACTTGGCGACTTCGGCGTGGCCGGCAGTGTCATAGCTCGGGTAGTTATTCTCAGCGCCGTCGATGACGCCGGTCTGGATGCCCGAATAGACTTCGCCATAGGGCATCGGGGTGGCATTGCCGCCCAGCGCGCCGACCATGTCCACGAAAATGTCCGACTGCATGACGCGGAACTTCATGCCGGCCATGTCTTCGGGCGAATTGATGGGCTTGGAGCTGTTGTAGAAGGAGCGGGCGCCGCCATCGTAGAAGGCCAGGGCAACGACATCCACGGCATCGAAGGCAGCCAGGATTTCTTCGCCAATCGGGCCATCGAGCACGTTGTGGAAATGGTCGGCCGAGCGGAAGATGTAGGGCAGCTGGGTCACGGTCGCGGCCGGAACCTGCGTGCCGAAGGCGCCGATGGAAATGCGGTTCAGGTCGATCACGCCGAACTGCGTCTGTTCGATCGTATCGGCTTCGGCACCGAGCTGGGCCGAGTGGAACACTTCCACCGAATAGCGGCCGTCGGTCTTTTCGGAGAGCAATTCGCCGAACTTCTTCACCGCTTCAACGGTGGGATAGCCATCAGGATGGGTATCCGAAGAGCGCAGCACCGTCTGGGCGCTGGCAGCAGAAATCATAAGGCTGGATGCGACGACGGCAACAGCCGCCATCTTGGGCAGATGAAACATGGATGTCCTCCCATAGGTCCATTTTTCAGCGCAGGGGTCCTCCCCCCTTTGCTGCAGCGGCGCGGCCGCCCGACCCGGTATCGTCACCGATCGACGGGTCTTGGGAGAAACTGGTATGGAAGATGAAGTGACAAGTCAACATACAATAATTGGTATGTTGTATGATGAATTTGAAATGAAGAAGGGAGCCGAGGCCAAGTCCCCGGCTCCCTTCATTTTTCAGTCAGGTATGGCCCGTCGAAGGATGTCCCGATGCTAGATGTGAATGGCGCCGTCGCCGAGGGCGAGCGCGGCTTCACGAATGGCCTCGGAAAGCGTCGGGTGTGCGTGCGTCGTGCGTGCCAGATCCTCGGACGCCCCGGAAAACTCCATGAGAGTGACCAGCTCGTGGATCATCTCGCCGGCATTCTTGCCCACGATATGGGCGCCCAGGACACGATCGGTCTCGACATCTGCCAGGATCTTCACGAAGCCCTGCGTCGCCAGCATCGCCTTGGCGCGGCCATTGGCGGTGAACGGGAATTTGCCGATCTTGTAGTTGACGCCGTCGGCCTTCAGCTCGTCCTCGGTCTTGCCCACGGAGGCGACTTCCGGATTGGTGTAGACCACGGCAGGAATGGCGGCGTAGTTCACATGCCCCGCCTGACCGGCGAGAATCTCGGCGACGGCAATGCCTTCGTCCTCGGCCTTGTGGGCCAGCATGGGGCCGACGATCACGTCGCCAATGGCATAGATGCCATCGACCGAGCTCTTGTAGTGAGCATCGACGCGCACGCGGCCGCGCTCATCGAGCGCCACGCCGGCGAGGTCGAGGCCGAGACCTTCGGTAAACGGCTTGCGGCCAATTGCGACCAGCGCGACATCGGCATCGAGCGTCTCGGCTTCGCCGCCCTTGGCGGGCTCGACACGCACCTTGAGCGAACCATCTTCCTGCTTGTCGATGCCGGCAACCTTGCTCGACAGTTTGAATTCCATGCCCTGCTTTTGCAGCATGCGCTGAAACTGGCGGGCAACTTCGCTGTCCATGCCCGGCAGGATGCGATCGAGATATTCGACCACCGTGACCTGCGCGCCGAGGCGCATCCAGACCGAACCGAGCTCAAGGCCGATAACACCGGCACCGATGACGACCATGCGGTTCGGCACCTGCTCAAGGACGAGACCGCCAGTGGAAGTGACGATCTGCTTCTCGTCGATTTCGATGCCAGGCAGGTTTGCCGAAACAGAACCCGTGGCAATGACGATGTTCTTGGTTGCGATTTCCTGCTGCGCGCCGGTCTGCGGCGTCACCAGCACCTTGCCGGCAGACGGGATCGAGCCGATGCCGCGGAACACGGTGATCTTGTTCTTCTTGAACAGGTAATCGACGCCGCCGACATTGGACGCCACCGTTTCGGAGCGGTGGTTCTGCATCTGCTTGAGGTTGAGCTGCGGCGCGGGGATATCGATGCCCAGCGCCTTGAAGCCGTGGCCGGCTTCCTCAAACAGTTCCGAGGCGTGCAGCAGCGCCTTGGAGGGAATGCAGCCGATGTTGAGACAGGTACCGCCCAGTGTCGCCCACTTCTCCACCACGGCCACTTTCATTCCCAGCTGCGCCGCGCGGATCGCGCAGACATAGCCGCCGGGGCCGGAGCCGATGATGGTAAGGTCGAATTGGTCTGCCATTGTCTGAAGCCTCAACGTTGTCAGCGCTGCTGGGCGAGTGCGACACGCACAGCCAGCGCCAGGAATGTAATGCCGGTGATCCGATTAAACCACCGGCCGACGCGGAAAAACCCCTGCCGCACAGCTGGTGTCGTAAAGAAAACCGAGACCAATGCGAACCAGGCAAAAAGCATGAGCGACATGCTGCCCACATAGATCGTCTTGACCTCGCCGGACGTCTGGACCGAAACCAGCGACGTAAAGAGGGCGAGGAAGAACAGGACGGCCTTGGGATTGAGCAGATTGGTCAGGAAGCCAAGGGCAAACGCGGCCATGTCCCCTTTGCGCGCCACGGCGCCATCGCCCACGACGGGCGGTTGGGGCGGCGGGCTGCGCAGGGCCGCTATGGCCAGGTAGACCAGATAGGCCGCGCCCGCCCACTTGAGAATATTGAACAGCAGCAGCGACTGCCCGACGATGACGCCCACGCCGAGCAGCGTATAGGTGCCGTGGACGAGGATCGACGTCGCGATGCCGGCAGAGGTGAACAGCGCCTCGCGCCGGCCGTGGACGACCGACTGCCTGAGCACCATGGCGAAATCGGCGCCCGGAATGACCGCATTGATGCCGAAAGCCAGCATCAGGCCGAGAAATTCGAACCAGGGGAAGGTCATCGGGAGGCACCGCCGCAAGAGTTGGGCAAAGGGTTACACCACCCATGCGGCTCCGGCAACGCGCCCTGGACGATCTCCCCCTGCCCTATGAGCATGGGGTGGGTTGCCAATGCAGCCCACCCGGCCTCCCCTGCAGATGGGGGAGGCGCGTGGGGGTATCCGCTGTCAGAACGCCACGCCGAAGAACATCAGCAACAGGCCCATCAGCGAGATCGACCAGATGCTCGAGCGCAGTTGCTTGATGTCGATGAAGTAGGCCGGGAGATAGGCCCAGCGGGCGGCGAACCAGATGATGGCGCCCCATTGGGTCAGCCCGTCCGAACGGCCCGAGAGCTCAGTTGCCACCGCCAACACGATGAAGACGGGATAGGTTTCGAGGAAATTGCCCAGCGCGCGTTGCGCCCGAACTGTCCATTTGTTGGGCGGCCGCTCGTTGTCGCGCTGGCTGTTGGCATGCTTGATGCCGTAGTCCATTCGATAGACGATGGATTGTACGCCCAGATAGGCAAAGGCCAGGATCGCACTCCAGATGAGGAGGCTGAGCTCAATGGTCATGATCGAATTCGCTTTCTGAAAAACCTGTGGCCGAAACGCTATTCGCAGCCGACCAGTTCAAAAGCATCGCCGGGGGAGAGGTCGTCCGCGTCCCACTCGTCCTGGCGGTAGCTGGAATACCAGAGGCTCGCGGCCAGTTCGGGCAGGATGACCTGGTCCGGCGCGACCGAGCCGCGCTCGATGCCGAGGAACGTGACCTTGCCATCGTAGATGCCATAGATGGACGGCATGCTGGTTTCGTTGAGGAAGGTACAGGTTTCGGCATCGGCCTCGGCACTGCAGGGCCCGGAGATCGACCAGAGGGGCGCACCAAAGCCATTGGGAACGCTGACGCCGCCTTCGAGCCTCACGCCGGAATTGGGCAATTCGATATAGAAGGCCGCCGTCTGGTTGGCGGCCGCGAATTGCGGCACCTGGGTGAAGGTGAGCCACCAAGGCGCATCGGGCTGCTTGTAGCGGGCGTTGTAGAGCGTACAGTCAGCCGCGATTGCCGGCGTTGAAACCGCAAGTGCAAGAACAATAACGACGTGTCGCCGCACAATAACCGCCCCCCTCAAGACTGGAGCAACCTAGCGCCGACCATCCGGTTTTGACCAGAGCCAAAACTCAGGACGCCGAAATATCCTGCGCGCGCTTGAGGATATCGGGAAGCTGCTTGTCGATGTCGAGGCTGCCGCCCACGACCTGTTCGAGGAAGGTCCGGCAGAAGACGTTCTTGTCGGGCGCCTGGTTATAGGCGGTCATGATCTGGCTGCCGCCATAGGTTTCGGCCGCCTGAAGCTGACCTTCCGTACCGCCGCCAAGACGCGCTATGACGCGGTCGGCGAGGTCCAGGTAACTGATATTCCTCAGGTACCAGTTGGCCGCAGCATCCTTGTAGACGGTGTCGAGACCGGTGGTTTCGTAGCAATGGGTGGTCATGACTTCGACGATGGCCTTGGAGCCGTGAAAAGCCATCAGCTCGCCGACAAGGGCGGGGTCAGACGCCTGATCCTGGGCCTGGACAGGCAGGGTCATCAACAGGGCAGCGGCGAAAAACTGGTGTCGTCGCAACTCGAAATCTCCGATCAGCGCTGTGCCGAAATCGCGCATATTCCATGCATAAACAGGCAATTTGCTAACAGACTGTTAGCACTCGATGGGACCAGGCACACCTTTCGGTGAGCCACGAAAAAGGGCCCGCTGGAGCGAGCCCTTTTCTAGTCCTGAACTGTGGCGAGACCTAGAGGTCGAGCACCAGGCGCTCCGGCGCCTCGAGGCTTTCCTTGACGCGCACGAGGAAGGTCACGGCTTCCTTGCCGTCGACGATCCGGTGATCGTAGCTGAGGGCGAGATACATCATCGGTCGGATGACGATCTGGCCGCCGACAACAACCGGACGCTCCTGGATCTTGTGCATGCCGAGGATGCCCGACTGCGGGGCATTGAGGATCGGGGTCGACATCAGCGAGCCATAGACACCACCATTGGAGATGGTGAAGGTGCCGCCCTGCATGTCGGCCATCGACAGCTGGCCATCGCGGGCCTTCTTGCCGAGATTGCCGATTTCCTTCTCGATCTCGGCGATCGACATCTGGTCGGCATTGCGCACGACCGGAACCACGAGGCCCTTGTCGGTGCCGACCGCGACGCCGAGATGGGCATATTTCTTGTAGATCAGGTCATCGCCATCGATCTCGGCGTTGACGGCCGGGATTTCCTTGAGCGCATGAACCACGGCCTTGGCGAAGAAGCCCATGAAGCCCAGCTTGACGCCATGCTTCTTCTCGAAGAGCTCCTTGTAGGAATTGCGCAGGTCCATGACCGGCTTCATGTCCACCTCGTTGAAGGTGGTGAGCATGGCGGCGGTGTTCTGCGCGTCCTTGAGGCGGCGCGCGATGGTCTGGCGGAGGCGGGTCATCTTGACCCGCTCTTCGTTGGCGGCGTCGTCGGCGGCAACCGGAGCGCGCGGCGCGGCCGGTGCCTTGGCGGCAACAGGCGCCGGAGCGGCAGCAGGCGCAGCCACTGGAGCTGCAGCCGGAGCGGCCGGACGAGCCAGGGAGGACAGCACGTCTTCCTTGAGCACCTGACCGGACTTGCCCGAACCGGCGATGGCGCCGGCATCGAGACCGTTCTCGTTGATGAGCTTCTGTGCCGACGGCGCCGGGGCGCGATCGGTGGTCGAGGTCGCCTTGATCACTTCCGGACCCGCAGCATTTGCAGCCGGGACTTCGGATTTGGCGGGAGCCGGGGGGGCAGCAGCCGGAGTGGATGCCGCGGCGCCAGCACCAGCTGCGGCGATGATGCCGAGAAGGGCGTTCACATCAACCGTATCGCCCGGATTGGCAGCGATGGCTTCAAGCACACCGGCGGCCGGCGCCGGGACTTCGATCGTCACCTTGTCGGTTTCGAGCTCGACAATGGGCTCATCGGCGGAGACGGCGTCGCCCACCTGCTTGAACCACTGACCGATGGTGGCTTCGGTGACGCTTTCACCCAGGGTCGGGACGCGGATTTCTGTCGACATTGAAAATTGTCCTTCTTGTTCGGGTTACTGCGCAAACGCGTCGTCGAGGAACGCCTGGAGCTGTTCCAGGTGCACGCTCATGCGGCCGGTCGCCGGCGAGGCAGCAGCGGCTCGACCGACATAGCGGACGCGCTGATTGCCACGGCCCATCTGGTCGAGCACCCACTCAACATAGGGCTGGATGAACGCCCACGCACCCATGTTGCGCGGCTCTTCCTGACACCAGACCACTTCGGCATTGGGGAAGCGGTTGAGTTCATCGAGGAGCGCCTTGGCCGGGAACGGATAAAGCTGCTCGACGCGCAGGAGATAGACATCGTCGATGCCCTTCTTCTCGCGATCTTCCAGCAAGTCGTAATAGACCTTGCCCGTGCACAGCACGACGCGGCGGATCTTCTCGTCCGAGGCGAGCTTGACCGTGGTCTTGGGCAGGCCCGGCGCCTCGGCATCGTCCCAGAGGAGACGGTGGAAGACGCTGTCCGGCCCCAGTTCCACCAGACCCGAAACCGCACGCTTGTGGCGCAGGAGGCTCTTTGGCGTCATCAGGATCAGCGGCTTGCGGAAATCGCGCTTCAGCTGACGGCGCAGGATGTGGAAGTAGTTGGCCGGGGTCGTGCAGTTGGCGACCTGCATGTTGTCTTCGGCGCAAAGCTGGAGGAAGCGCTCGGGACGCGCGGAGGAGTGCTCCGGGCCCTGCCCTTCATAGCCATGCGGCAGCAGCATCACGAGGCCCGACATGCGGAACCACTTGCGCTCGCCCGAAGAAATGAACTGGTCGATGACGACCTGTGCACCGTTCACGAAATCGCCGAACTGGGCTTCCCACAGGGTCAGCGCCTTGGGCTCTGCCAGCGAGTAGCCGTATTCGAAGCCGAGCACCGCTTCTTCCGAAAGCATCGAGTTGATGACTTCGTAGCGCGACTGGTCGGGCGTGAGGTTGTTGAGCGGGGTGAAGGTCTTGTTCTCGACCTGCTGGTCATTGAGCACCGAATGGCGCTGGCTGAACGTACCGCGTTCGCAATCCTGGCCGGAAAGGCGAACCGGGTGCCCTTCGGTGACGAGCGTACCGAAGGCCAGAGCCTCGGCGGTCGCCCAATCGATCCCCTCGCCGCTCTCGATGGCGTTGAGGCGATTGTCCATGAAGCGCTTCACCGTCTTGTGGACGTTGAAGTCGGGCGGCACCTTGGTGAGCTGCGTGCCGATGGCAACCAGGCGATCGACGTCGACGCCGGTTTCGCCACGGCGCGGACCTTCGTCATGGGCAGGCTTGAAGCTCTTCCACTGGCCATCGAGCCAGTCGGCCTTGTTCGGGCGGTAGTCCTGACCCGACTCGAATTCGCCTTCGAGCCTGGCCTTCCAGTCGGCCTTGAGCTTGTCGACATCGGCCTGGGTGACATGACCCTCGCCGATCAGCTTTTCAGCATAGAGCTCGAGCGTCGTCTTGTGACTCCGGATCTTGGAGTACATGAGCGGCTGGGTGAAGCTGGGCTCATCGCCTTCGTTATGGCCGAAGCGACGATAGCAGAACATGTCGATGACGACAGGCTTGCCGAACTTCTGGCGGAACTCGACCGCAACCTTGGCCGCGAACACCACGGCTTCCGGATCGTCGCCGTTCACGTGCAGCACCGGCGCCTCGATCATCTTGGCGACGTCGGTCGGGTATGGCGAGGAGCGCGAGAACATCGGGCTCGTGGTGAAACCGATCTGGTTGTTGATCACGAAGTGGATCGAACCGCCGGTCCGGTGGCCCTTGAGGCCGGACAGGCCCAGGCATTCGGCAATGACGCCCTGGCCGGCAAAAGCCGCATCACCATGGATGAGAAGCGGCAAGACCATGGACCGGTCCGGCTTGCCCTCGACGGCCATGTTGACGAGCTTGTGGTCGGGCGAAATGTGCTGGTCCTGCTTGGCGCGCGACTTGCCGAGCACGACGGGATCGACGATCTCGAGGTGGCTGGGGTTTGCCGTCAGCGACAGGTGCACCTTGTTGCCGTCGAAATCGCGGTCGGACGAGGCACCGAGGTGGTACTTCACGTCGCCCGAACCTTCGACGTCGTCAGGGTAGAAGGCGCCGCCCTTGAATTCGTGGAACAGGGCGCGATGCGGCTTCTGCATGACCTGGGTCAGGACGTTGAGACGGCCGCGGTGAGCCATGCCCAGCACGATGTCCTTGATGCCCAGGGCACCGCCGCGCTTGATGATCTGCTCGAGCGCCGGAATGGTGGCTTCGCCGCCATCAAGACCGAAGCGCTTGGTGCCGGTATACTTGACGTCGAGGAACTTCTCGAAGCCTTCGGCCTCGACGAGCTTGCCCAGGATTGCCTTCTTGCCTTCGGCGGTGAAGGTGATTTCCTTGTCCGGACCCTCGATGCGCTCCTGGATCCACTGCTTGGCGTCGGGATCGGAGATGTGCATGAACTCGATGCCCAGCGTACCGCAATAGGTGCGCTTGAGGATCGCCAGCATTTCCGGGATCGTGGCGTATTCCAGACCCAGGACGTTATCGATGAAGATCTTGCGGCTGAAGTCGGCTTCGGTGAAGCCGTAGCTCGTCGGATCGAGCTCGGGTGCCGGTTCGTCGGACTTGAGGCGCAAAGGATCCAGATCGGCATGCAGGTGACCACGCATGCGGTAGGCGCGGATCATCATGATGGCACGGATCGAGTCGCGCGTGGCCTGCAGCACATCGGCTGCGGCGGGCGCCGGCTTGCCTTCGGCGACGGCCTTCTTGCCCGCGGCCTTTTCGACCTTCAGCGCCACCTGGCCCCAATCGCCGTCGATTGCGTTGACGAGGTCACCGCCTTCGGCCTTGGGCCAGTCCTTGCGGCCCCAGCTCGGGCCATCAGCGCTCTTCTGGGCATCGGCCTGGCTATCGTCGAGCCGGGAGAAGAAGCTCGACCAGGTCGGATCGACGCTGGAAGGATCAGTCTTGAACTGGGAGTAGAGTTGCTCGATGTAGTCGGCGTTCCCACCATAGAGGAACGAGGTCAGCAAGAACGTGTCGTTCTTTTCCTGTCGTGTCATCGCTTTGTGTCGCAGGACCTCTCGCCCTGCCATCCTTCTCAACGAACCGGCCAAGCCGGTTTCATGCGGTCCCTAAATTTGCGCGGATACTGACCGCTTATCCTTAGTATCCTGTTAAGTGATGCGTTCCCTGAGCAGGAACGCGGCTCAATTCCAGTTCAACCGGCACTGCACCGTACCGATTCCAGCCAGCGCGGTCCCGGTTAACACCGAACCGTGACCGAAGCGCGACCGACATTGGTCGCAGATGGGAATTTCATGGGTGGGTAGACCCCCACCTGGCCTCCCCCTGGAAGGGGGAGGAATCTGTCCGTGGCCCACCAAAATCGAGCCAAACCCGATAAGTCCCTCCCCCTTCCAGGGGGAGGTTAGGTGGGGGTCGCGACCGTCTTTAGCCGCGCAGAACTTCAACCAGCGTCGTCCCCAGACGCGCCGGCGAGGGCGAAACGCGGATGCCCGCGGCTTCCATCGCTGCGATCTTGGACTCGGCATCACCCTTGCCGCCGGAAACCACGGCGCCGGCATGGCCCATGGTGCGACCCTTGGGCGCGGTGCGGCCAGCGATGAAGCCGGCCATCGGCTTCTTGCGGCCCTTCCTGGCTTCGTCGATCAGGAACTGCGCTGCATCTTCTTCTGCCGAGCCGCCGATTTCACCGATCATGATGATGGATTCGGTGGCGTCGTCGGCCAGGAACATCTCGAGCACGTCAATGAACTCCGTACCCTTGACCGGATCGCCGCCGATACCGACAGCGGTGGTCTGGCCCAGGCCCTCGTTCGAGGTCTGGAACACGGCTTCATAGGTAAGCGTGCCGGAGCGCGAAACAATACCGACCGAACCCTTGCGGAAGATCGAGCCCGGCATGATGCCGATCTTGCACTCTTCCGGTGTCAGGATGCCCGGGCAGTTCGGGCCGAGCAGGCGCGAGTTGGAGCGATCAAGGCGCGCCTTGACGCGCACCATGTCCATCACCGGGATACCTTCGGTGATGCAGGTGATGAACGGGATTTCCGCATCGATGGCTTCGATGATGGCATCGGCAGCGCCGGCCGGCGGCACATAGATGACCGAGGCGTCAGCGCCAGTGCGTTCCTTGGCTTCGGCAACGGTTGCAAAGATCGGCAGGGTTTCGCCCTTGGCGCCGGTCCAGGTCTCGCCACCCTTCTTGGGGTGGATGCCGGCGACCATCTGGGTGCCGTAATAGGCCAATGCCTGTTCGGTGTGGAAAGTGCCGGTCTTGCCGGTCAGGCCCTGAACGATGACCTTGGTGTCTTTGTTGACGAGAATGGACATGTGTTTCTCTTCCGTCTGGGGCCTTGGCCCGCAATCATTCCCCGCGTGGCTGCGGGAGGTTTACTGTTCGCTCGGAGCGGCTTTCGGCGCGATCTTGGTGAGCTGGAGGACAAAGCCGGTTTCGTCCCAATGCGTCATCAGCAGGGTCTGGCCCTCGCCCGTGCCTTCGAGGCTGGCATAGGTGCCCTGCCCCTCGGTGGTCACGTCGCCCTCATAGCGATCAAGACCCGCAATGGCTTCGATGGCCGCGGCACCCTTGCCCTTGGGCTCGGTGACGTCGATGCGGCAATAGCCGAATTCGGTCCCCGGATAGCCTTCCTGCAGCACGTAGAGGTCGGCCCAGCCGATGCCCGGCATTTCCCGCGCCGCGCCATACTGGACCACGAACGGGCTTTCCGAGACTTCGTCATAGGCGTCCCAGCCGGCCTCGATCGCCTTGTCGAGCGCACCGCTGTCCCGGCTCGCAAAAGCCTCGCACACTTCAAGCGCCGCCACGGCCTCGTCGGCCGGGGCGGTCTTGGTCTTGCCCTGGGCAAAGGCCGGCGTCACCGCCAGCACCAGGCCCAGAATGAGAGCGAGGCCCGCGCGCACCGGACTAGCCTTCGATCGCCTTGACGATCTTCTTGGCGGCGTCGTCGAGATCGTCGGCCGCCGTGATCGCGAGACCCGACTCGTTGAGGATCTTCTTGCCCAGATCGACATTGGTGCCTTCGAGGCGCACGACCAGCGGCACCTTGAGACCCACTTCCTTGACGGCTGCGACAACGCCTTCGGCGATGACGTCGCACTTCATGATGCCGCCAAAGATGTTGACGAGGATGCCCTCGACCTTCGGGTCGGCCGTGATGATCTTGAAGGCTGCCGCAACCTTCTCCTTGCCGGCGCCGCCGCCGACGTCGCAGAAGTTCGCCGGCTCCTTGCCGTAGAGCTTGATGATGTCCATGGTCGCCATGGCAAGGCCGGCGCCATTGACCATGCAGCCGATATTGCCGTCGAGCGCGACATAGGCGAGGTCCCACTTGGAGGCCTCGATTTCCTTGCTGTCTTCTTCGGTCTCGTCGCGCAGCGCCTTGATATTGTCGTGGCGGAACAACGCATTGCCATCGAACGACACTTTCGCGTCAAGCACGCGCAGATGGCCGTTTTCCATGACGATCAGCGGGTTGACCTCGAGCAGCGCCATGTCGGTGTCGCTGAAGGCCTTGTAGAGGATCGGGAAGAGGCTCTTGGCGTCTTCGGCGGCAGCCCCGTCGAGCTTGAGCGCTTTAACGATGCGCGCGATGTCGGCATCGGTCACACCGGCTTCGGGATTGATCGCGATGGTCTCGATCTTTTCCGGGGTGTCATGGGCGACGGCTTCGATGTCCATGCCGCCTTCGGTGGAAACGACAAAGGCCACCTGGCCGACGGAGCGATCGACCAGCAGCGAGCAGTAGAGTTCGCGGGCGATATCGGCGCCGTCTTCGATGTAGAGGCGGTTGACCTGCTTGCCGGCGTCGCCAGTCTGGGCGGTCACGAGGGTATTGCCCAGCATTTCGCGGGCATGGGAAACGACTTCCTCGATCGAACGCGCGAGGCGCACGCCGCCCTTGGCATCGGCACCGAGTTCCTTGAACTTGCCCTTGCCGCGACCGCCGGCATGGATCTGCGACTTGACCACATAGAGCGGGCCCGGCAGCGACTTGGCGGCGGCTTCGGCTTCGTCGACCGAGAAGATGGCGACGCCGGCAGCGACGGGCGCACCAAATTCCTTCAGCAGCGCCTTGGCCTGATGTTCATGGATGTTCATTCAATTCCCCTTGGATGGGCAGACAGAAATCCGGCATTTCTGGAGCCGGAAAGCCAAAAGCCGCTGGGCGGGGCCAGCGGCTTGGATGGATTACGCCAGCTTGGGCGCGATTTTCTTACACGCCTCGATGAGGCCTTCGACGGCACCCACGGACTTGTCGAACGCCTTTTGCTCGGCGGAGTTGAGCGCGATCTCGACGACCTTCTCGGCACCACCGGCGCCGATCACCACGGGCACGCCGACATAGGTGCCCTTGACGCCGTATTCGCCGTTGAGGAAGGCGGCGGCCGGCATGACGCGCTTCTTGTCCTTGAGATAGCTCTCGGCCATGGCGATGGCGGAAGCGGCGGGCGCGTAGAAGGCGGAACCAGTCTTGAGCAGGCCGACGATCTCGGCGCCGCCATCACGGGTGCGCTGCACGATTTCCTCGAGCTTTTCCTTGCTCATCCAGCCCATCTTGACCACGTCGGTCAGCGGAATGCCGGCAACGGTGGAATAGCGGGTCAGCGGCACCATGGTGTCGCCATGACCGCCGAGCACGAAGGCGGTGACGTCTTCGGTCGAGACCTTGAGCTCTTCGGCGATGAAGTGGATGAAGCGCGACGAGTCCAGCACGCCGGCCATGCCGATCACCTTGTTGGCGGGCAGGCCGGAGAACTTCTGCAGCGCCCAGACCATGGCATCGAGCGGGTTGGTGATGCAGATGACGAACGCGTCCTTGGCATATTTGGAAATGCCGGCACCCACCTGCTCCATGACCTTGAGGTTGATCTCGAGCAGATCATCGCGGCTCATGCCCGGCTTGCGCGGCACGCCGGCGGTGACGATGACGACGTCGGCGCCTTCGATGTCCTTGTACTCGGACGTACCCTTGAGCGTGGCAGCCATGCCCTGCGCCGGGGCCGACTGGGCAATATCGAGCGCCTTGCCCGGGCCGACGCCGTCGACCACGTCGAACAGCACGACATCACCGAGTTCCTTCTGCGCAGACAGCAGGGCCAGCGTGCCCCCGATCTGTCCAGCACCGATAAGGGCGATCTTCTTGCGGGCCATAAGTCTTCATCCCCAGACTGCGTTGAATTGGCGCACGTCTTAACCCTAGGAGCCTTACCGGGCAAGTGAACCCTTCGTCGTAAAGGGTGAATAGCTCATGCCGATGGGCGATGGGGCGATGCCGGATGGGCAAAGGTGAATTCGACCATCTCAGATGACGCCACATTCTCGGCACCCCCTTCTCCCCTTGCGGGAGAAGGTGCCCGAAGGGCGGATTAGGGGTTTTGCGATCCCAAAAAACACGCCGAGTGCGCGGAGAGAACCCCTCACCCGGTTTTTCGCTGAACGCGAAAAACCACCCTCTCCCGCAAGGGGCGAGGGGTGGTCCGGAGGATAGGACAAAGACGTTTCCGCGCGCCATTCGCGCGTAGCGCTCATGGCCTTCTCGCCTCGAAGTCGCGAAGACCCTTGGCCAGATATTCCTCGGACTGCATCTCGGTCAGCCGCGACAGGGTGCGCTGGAATTCGAAGGCGGTCTTGTCGTCGGCGCCGAGCTGTTCGAGCGGCACGGCAAAGCTTGCCGCGAGCTTGACGCCGCGATCGTAGAGCGAGTCGATGAGCAGGATGAAGCGCTTGGCGGCATCAGACCGGGTCCGGTCCATCTGCGGAACGTCGTCAAGGACAAGGGAATCGAACTGATGGGCGATGCGGACGAAGTCGCGGGTGCCCAGCGGCTTTTCGCAGAGGTCGGCAAAGCCGAACCGCGCGGCGCCCATGGCGACCAGCGGAACGGGAATCTCGCGCCCGATGCTTTCGACCACGCCCGGCACACCGGGCTCGCCACCGGTGATCCTGAGCCACATGCCGTCCATGGCGGCCTTCACCTCAGGACCGGTGCCGAAAGCATAGACACTCTGGCCGGCAAACTTGAGACGCCGATAGTCCTGCTGGCTCGGCAGGTCGGCGACGACGGTCTTTTCCTTGAGAAGCGCGATAAAGGGCAGGAACAGCTGGCGGTTGAGCCCATCCTTGTAGAGCCCGTCGGGGACCACGTTGGACGTCGCGACCAAGGTCACGCCGCCGGCAAAGAGCTTCGAGAACAACCGGTCGAGCAGCATCGCATTGGCGATGTCGTGCACGTGGAATTCGTCAAGGCAAAGCAGGCGCAGTCCTGACTTGAGAATCGGCCTGGTCACCGCCTCCACCGGATCGGCATCGTCGTTCTTGCCGCGCGGCGATTTGCGGAAGGCGGCAATGCCGGCATGCACCTCGTCCATGAATTCATGGAAATGCACGCGCCGCTTTTCGCGGAACGGCACCGCCGCGAAGAACAGGTCCATCAGCATGGTCTTTCCGCGCCCCACTTCGCCATGGAGGTAAAGACCGCGCACCGCCTGGGGTGACGTCTCGAAGATGCCGAAGCGTTTCCGGGGCCTCGTGGCAACGAGATCCGCGAGCACGCGGTCCAGCTCGCGTGCGGCATCGACCTGCGCCGGATCGGGTGTCAGTGAACCGCGGGCAACGAGCTCGTCATAGGCGGCGCGGACGGGAGAAAGGGAACGATCAGAAGACATCAAAACACCGTGCCGCCCTCGGGCTCGACCCGAGGGCCAGTCGCCCCATCCCATGCGTTGAGAGTAGCCCTCGGGTCAAGCCCGAGGGCTGGGCGGTGGGCGATTCAGGGCTCTGGAGTTTTGGTCAGGAACTGTGCCCGGATGGGTGTCCGGAAGCAAAAAGCCGGCCCATCGGACCGGCTTTCGGGATTAGCGGGCCATCGAGACGGCCTGGCCGCCGCTCATGGTGCCGATGTAACGGCCACCCGAGGGCGCGAGGAACGCGGCGATGTTGCCGTTATCATCGTAAAGCTGCAGCTGGCTGCCGACCTGCTGCCAGCCGGTAACGGCAGCGATCTGGCCCACGGTGCAGCCCGGAGCCGACGCGCGATAGTAATTGGTGCCGGTCTTGGAGGTGAGCGGCAGGTTTAGGCGGCAGGTGGCGCCACCGGCAACCACGTTCCACGCGCCTTCCGGACCGCTCGAGACGCCGGTGGTCATCGGCGCGGACGCCGTGCCCGGTGTGCCCAGGGTCTGGATGGAGCTGTTGGTGCCCATGCCCACGCCCGGCGTCGCAGCGGCGACGGTTGTCGTCGTGGTGGTCTGCCCGCCAAGGACCGGCTGGCCGGAAAGACCGGGGGCCGGCGTGCCAGTGGCGCCGATGGCCGGCAGCGTCGTCTGCTGCACGGTGGAATTCTGCACCGGCTGCAATTGGCCTGGCTGGCCCACGACATTGAGGTTGGCGGTATTGGTCCGGCTGGTCGGGGAACAGGCCGCCGCCACGAGGGCGAGGGCCACAAGGCCGGCTACGGATGAAGCGCCGCGCTTCCAATCCTGCATTGATCACTCCTGCCGCTAGGGCTTAATGCACATTAACACTTGTGGCGGCTTATACCCAAAGCTGCCACCCGGTTCAATTGCCCGTCCCGCAACATTCCCGGTCTCACAGCAATGTGGCCGATTTAGGCTCGATCAGCGGGCCGAACCTTCCATGTCCTTAAGCAGATCGGTGGCCAGCAAGGTTGCATCGGCCGCCTCGTCCTCGGGCACTTCCACGATAAACCCATCGGCGCCGAAAAAGTTCGGCACGCCGGGCAGGCCGCCCTCGCGCGTGTCGAGCGGGTGAAAGCCGTGTGCCCGCAGCGCCACGATGAGAACCTGCGCGGCGGACCGGCTTTTGACCTGGACGATGGGCGTCAATTTCATGCTCTGCTCCTCATGTGAGGTCATGGTGCGCATTCGGCGACGATCGCGCAAGCGCGCCGCACCCCGCATCATGTCGCAATTTCGTGTCCATACGTACCCCCGCTCGACGGCTTGCCAAGCGTTCATCGAAGTGTTGCATTGGGTTCAATCCCGCCCGCGGTTGATTTGGCACATCGCGCCAAGCTGCGGAAAGGACGAAGCATTTCGCCGGAGCAGCGATGGGCGCCTACATTCTCCGCCGTCTCTTGCTGATGATCCCGACCGTGTTCGGCATCATGGCCGTCAGCTTTCTGATCACCCAGTTTGCGCCGGGCGGACCGGTGGAACAGGCGCTGGCCAATCTCTCGGGCCAGAATGCAAGCCTGGCGGAGCGCATTACCGGCAGCGAGGCTGGCGACTTCTCGGCCCAGCCCGGACAGGGCAACCAGACGGGATACCGCGGCAGCCAGGGCCTGCCACCCGAACTCGTGGAACGCATCGAAAAGCAGTTCGGCTTCGACAAGCCGCCGCTCGAGCGCTTCTTCACCATGATCGGCAATTACCTCCGGTTCGACTTCGGCGAGAGCTATTACCGCGACATTTCGGTGATCGATCTCGTGCTCGAAAAGATGCCGGTTTCCATCTCGCTCGGCCTGTGGATGACGCTGATCGCCTATGCGGTATCGATCCCGCTGGGCATCGCCAAGGCCATCAGGGACGGCTCCCGCTTCGACGTCTGGACATCGACTGTCGTCATCATTGGCTATGCCGTGCCGGGCTTTCTGATCGCCATTGCGCTGGTGGTGCTGTTTGCGGGCGGCTCGTTCTGGTCGATCTTCCCGCTGCGCGGCCTCACGTCGCCCGGTTGGGCGACATTCCCGTGGTGGCGGCAGATCCTGGACTATTTCTGGCACCTCGTCTTGCCCATCATCGCCATGGGCCTGGGCGCCTTCGCCACCTCGACGCTCCTGACCAAGAATTCGTTTCTCGACGAAATCGGCAAGCAATATGTGGTGACGGCCCGCGCCAAGGGCCTGACCGAGCGTCAGGTGCTCTACGGCCACGTGTTCCGCAATGCCATGATGCTCATCATCGCTGGCTTTCCCGGGGCCTTCATCGGCGTGTTCTTCGGCGGATCGCTGCTGATCGAAACCATCTTCTCCCTCGACGGCCTCGGCCTGCTCGGCTTCCAGTCGGTCGCCAACCGCGATTATCCCGTGGTGTTCGCCACGCTCTACATCTTCTCGCTGCTGGGCCTCATCATCGGACTGATCTCCGACCTCGCCTATATGTGGGTCGATCCGCGGCTCGACTTCGAAGGGCGCGACGTATGACGTCCCCTGCCCTCGCCTCCGACCGTCCCGGCATCCTGTCGCCGCTGAACCGCCGGCGGCTTGCCAACTTCCGCGCCAACCGTCGCGGCTGGTGGAGCTTCTGGATTTTCCTCGTCATCTTCACGGTGACGCTGGGCGCCGAATTCATCGCCAACGACCGGCCGATCCTGGTATCCTACAAGGGCGAGCTGATGGTGCCTGCCCTTGTCGACTATCCAGAATCCAGGTTCGGCGGCTTCCTCGCCACCACCAACTTCCGCGATCCCTTCATCGCGCAGGAGATCGCGGCCAATGGCTGGACGCTGTGGCCGCCGGTCCGCTTCAACTTCGCCACCGTGGACAGTTATGTCGCCTTTTCCGGCGCCAACCCGCCCAGCTGGTTGCTGAGCCGCGAACAGATCTGCCAGCGCTACCCGCTAGGGACCGAAGATCCCGACTGCGTGCCGGGAAATTACCACTACCTCGGGACCGACGATCGCGGCCGCGACGTGCTGGCCCGGCTGATCTATGGTTTCCGCATCTCCGTGCTGTTCGGGCTGGTGCTGACCGTCGCCTCGTCGGTCATCGGCGTGCTGGCCGGGGCCGTGCAGGGCTATTTCGGCGGCTGGATCGACCTCATTGCCCAGCGGCTCATCGAAATATGGACCTCGGTGCCCTCGCTCTACCTGCTGCTGATCGTGTCGTCGGTGATCGCACCCAGTTTCTGGGTGCTGCTGGGCATATTGCTGCTGTTTTCCTGGGTGACGCTGGTGGGCATCGTCAGGGCTGAGTTCCTGCGGGCGCGCAACTTCGAATATGTCAACGCCGCCCGGGCGCTGGGCGTCTCCAACCGTGTCATCATGTGGCGGCACCTGCTGCCCAATGCGATGGTGGCGACGCTGACCTTCATGCCCTTCATCCTGTCGGGTTCGGTGGCAACCCTGACCTCGCTCGACTTCCTCGGCTTCGGCCTGCCGCCCGGCTCGCCCTCGCTCGGCGAACTCCTCGCCCAGGGCAAGAACAACCTCCAGGCCCCCTGGCTTGGCCTCACCGGATTTTTCACCATCGCCATCATGATGACCCTGCTGGTGTTCATCGGCGAAGCCGTCCGCGACGCCTTCGATCCGCGAAAGACGTTCCGATGACTGCCCCGCTGCTCTCCATCCAAGACCTGAGCGTCGCGTTCGGCGCGTCAACGGTGGTCCGCAATGTCAGCTTCGACATCGCGCCGGGCGAGACGCTGGCGCTGGTGGGCGAGAGCGGGTCGGGCAAGTCGGTGACGGCGCTGTCGGTCCTCAAACTGTTGCCGCCGACCGCGACCTTGAGCGGATCGATCCGTTTCGATGGCGCCGAACTGGTGGGGGCGCCCGAGGCAACGCTGCGCCAGGTGCGCGGCAACCGCGTCGGCATGATCTTTCAGGAGCCGATGAGCTCGCTCAACCCGGTTCACACCATCGGCAAGCAGATCGGCGAGGTGCTGGCGGTGCATCAGGGCCTGCGGCGCAACGCGGCCCGCTCTCGCACGCTCGAGCTGCTCGACGCAGTGGGCATTCCCGATCCGGCCTCGCGGCTCGACGATTATCCGCACCAGCTTTCGGGCGGGCAGCGGCAGCGCGTGATGATCGCCATGGCGCTGGCGAACGATCCGAAACTGCTGATCGCCGACGAACCGACCACTGCACTCGATGTCACCGTACAGGCTCAGATTCTCGAGCTGCTTAAGTCGCTGCAGCGCCAGAACGGCATGGCCATGCTGTTCATCACCCACGATTTGTCCATCGTGCGGCGCATCGCCGACAGGGTCTGTGTGATGACCGGGGGCGAGATCGTCGAAAAGGGTGCGGTGGAGACGATCTTCTCGGCGCCCCGGCATGACTATACCCGCCATCTTCTGGCCGCAGCGCCGCGCGGCACGCCACTGGTGCCCAAGAAGGATGCCCCCGCCATCGTCGCCGCCGACGACCTCAAGGTGTGGTTTCCGATCCGCCGCGGCTTTTTCCGTCGTACGGTCGGACATATCCGGGCGGTGGACGGCGTCGACCTGACGGTGCGCAAGGGCGAGACGCTGGGCGTCGTGGGAGAAAGCGGCTCGGGAAAATCCTCGCTCGGCTATGCGCTGCTGCGCCTGATCCCGTCGCAAGGACGGATCGTGGTGCTGGGCAACGAGGTGCAGTCGCGTTCCTGGCGTGCCCTGCGGCCTCTGCGGCGGCACATGCAGATCGTGTTCCAGGACCCATTCGGATCGCTCAGTCCGCGCCTGTCAGTCGGCGAAATCGTCGAGGAAGGGCTCGGCGTGCATTTTCCGCGCCTATCCCGGCCGGAGCGGGCGGAGAAGGTGGCGGCCGCGCTGCGCGAGGTGGGGCTCGACCCGGCCACGGCGTCCCGCTACCCGCATGAATTTTCCGGCGGGCAGCGCCAGCGCATTGCCATTGCCCGGGCGCTGGTGCTCGAACCTGATTTCCTGGTGCTCGACGAGCCGACCTCGGCTCTCGACGTTTCCATACAGGCGCAGGTGATCGACCTCCTGCGCGCCGTGCAGGAACGGCGGCAGCTGAGCTACATGTTCATCAGCCACGACTTGCGGGTGATCAGGGCGCTGGCGCACCGGCTGATCGTGATGCGGCACGGCAAGGTGGTGGAACAGGGCCTTGCGGCCGATATCTTCGCCGCGCCGCAGGAAGACTATACGCGCCAGCTGTTGGCGGCGGCGCTCGACCTCGTCCCTCCCGATGCAGTGAATACGGACCGATTGCCCAATGCACCGGGAACCGTCTAACCTTTCGTTCGACCCATCCTGCGGAGCCGTACCATGACGCGCGCCTTCAAGCTTTCATCGCTGCTCCTTGCGGCCTTCGTGACAGTCGGCCTCGCCGTGCCAGCCATGGCACAGACGCAGACCGATGTCTGGACCAATTCCTTCACCCTGTCAGGCGAGCCCAAATACGGGATGGACTACACCCATTTCGACTACGTGAACGTCGATGCGCCCAAGGGCGGCGTCGTGCGGCTCGGGGACTTGGGCGGTTTCGACACGTTCAACCCCATCCTGCCCAAGGGCGAACCGGCCGGCGGCATCGGGCTTCTCTACGAAACGCTGATGGGCCCCTCGTCCGACGAGAACAACACCTATTACGTGCACCTGGCCGAGGCGCTCAAGATCGCGCCCGACTATGGCTCGGTCACCTTCCGCATGGATCCCGATGCCAGATGGCACGACGGCGAGCCGGTGACGGCCGAGGACGTGGTCTGGACGTTCGAGAAGCTGATCGAGGTCAATCCCGATCGCGCGCAATACTACGCCAACATCACCTCGGCCGAGGTGACGGCGCCGGGTGAGGTGACCTTTACCTTCGACCAGAAGAACAATCGCGAACTGCCGCTGATCCTGGGGCAGCTGCTGGTGCTGCCGCAGCACTGGTGGGAAGGCACCGATGCCAGCGGCAAGCAGCGCAACATCGCCGATTCGACGCTCGAGCCGCCAATGGGTTCGGGACCCTATCGGCTGGCCAGTTTCGAGGCCGGCCGCTCGATCGTCTACGAGCGCGTCGAGGACTACTGGGGTGCCGATCATCCGTCCCAGGTCGGGCAGAACAATTTCGACGAATATCGGATCGAGTATTTCCTCGACCTCAGCGTGATGTTCGAGGCCTTCAAGGGCGACCAGTTCGACTGGTGGACCGAGAACCAGGCACGCCGCTGGGCTACCGGCTACGATTTCCCGGCGGTCAAGGAAGGCCGCGTGGTGCAGGAGCTGTTCCCGCAGGACTATGCAGACAACGGCCTCATGGTCGGTTTCGTCATGAACCTGCGGCGTGACAAGTTCGCCGACGAACGGGTGCGCGAGGCGCTGAACTATGCCTTCGATTTCGAAGAGCTCAGCAACACCATGTTTTATGGCCAGTATGAGCGCATCGACAGCTTCTTCTTCGGCCTGCCGTTCAAGTCCAGCGGGCTCCCCGAGGGCGAGGAACTCGAGGTGCTCGAGAGCGTGCGCGACGAAGTGCCGGCCAAGGTGTTCGACACGCCCTACACCAATCCTGTCAGCGGCGACCCCGCCAAGCTGCGCGCCAACCTGCGTACGGCGCTCGATCTGTTCACCCAGGCCGGTTACAGCCTCCAGGGCAACCAGATGATCGGCCCTGATGGCCAGCCGTTCACCTTCGAGATCCTGCTCAACGGCCCGACCATCGAGCCAGTGGCGCAGAACCTCGTCACCAACCTGGCGCAGATCGGCATCGCCGCCACGATCCGCACGGTGGACAGCCCGCAATTCATCAACCGGGCCCGCAGCTTCGACTACGACATGATCTATGCAGGCTGGACGCAGTCGTTCTCGCCGGGCAACGAACAGCGCTTCTTCTTCGGCTCGTCGACCGCCAATGAACAGGGCGCGCAGAACTATGCCGGCATCGCCGATCCGGCGGTGGATGCGCTGATCGAGCAGTTGATCGTTGCCGACGATCGCGAGACGCAGGAAGCCGTCACCAAGGCCCTCGACCGGGTGCTGCTGGCCAAGCATTTCGTCATCCCCAGCTACACGCTGCGCATGACCCGCTCGGCCCGCTGGGACCGCTTCAGCCGGCCCGAAAACCTCCCCGAATTCTCCTCGGGCTTCCCCACGCTCTGGTGGTGGGACGAAGCCAAGGCCGAAAAGACCGGCGGCGCGGTGCAGTAGCGCCGCAGCCGGACCGGGATACAAGACGCACCAATACGCCCTCGGACCTGATCCGAGGGCGGCTGGGGGCTGTCGCCATGCTGGTGTTGGCTGCGAGTGGTCCTCGGGTCAGACCCGAGGACGGAACGGCGGGATTGGAGGGGCGTCGCAACGGCGCTAGTAATCGTGCTCGTAGAACACGCCGAGGCTGGTATTTCCGTCCTGGCCGGCGGCGCCCTTGATGGTGAGATCGTCGGTGACGTCGAGGTTGATCGTGACCTTGGACTGGCCATTGGCACCGGCGGTGACGCCCAGATAGACATTATCCTGGATATAGGTCCCGGCCTGGACGCCGACATTGCCCTGATCGTCGGTGACGACATCAAGATCGGCAAGCCCGGCTGCGCCACGAAGACCGTCGACGAGGCCGCCTCCACCGCCACCACCCACGAGTTCGGCTGCCGCTGCCGCCAGCTGCGCCAGCTGGATCGGGGAGAGCTCACCCATCGAGCGGCCGAAGATCAGACGACTGAGGACTTCGTCCTGCGGCAGCGTCGGATTGGAACTGAAGCTCACATCGGGTTGCGAGGCACGGCCCGCTATGGTGACGAAAACGGTGATGCCATCACCCTCGGTGCGGGCCACGAAATTGAGCTGCGGGTCGAGATCGCCCACCAGAGTGACGGACCCGGTTTCGAAGGTGAGACGGCGGCCGAGCACGTCGAGGCGGCCACGAATGAGGCTGAATGCGCCGACCGGCTGGATGCTGGCCAGAGACCCGGTCAGACGCACGGAGCCGCCCACTTCCGCATCGAGGCCGCGGCCACGAATGAAGATCTGGTTGGGTGCGTCGACGGTGACGTCGAGCTGGAGCGCCGGACCGGCACCACCGCCGCGCGACGCCTCGATCGGCTGACCGGTGACGGCGTTGAGCCGCGCCCGTTCGAGCGTACGCATGACCTCGATCGGCGTGCGCCGGTGCGCGACATCGATCAGTTGCGCGCCGCCGCCGAGTCCTTCGGGCACGGTGATATTGGCATTCTCGATGAAAATGTTGCCGCCCAGAACCGGGGAGCCCGTCAGATTGCCTGTGAGGGTCAGACCGCCGGAGAGAGTGGCGACGAACAGATCGCCATCGGCATAGCGGGCCGAGCTCAGCGTGGCCGTCAGATTGGCTGGCATGCCCCCGGTGAGACCAACGCTGCCGGACACGGAGACGCTGCCCCCGGTCGCGAGATTCGCCGTGAGGCTTTCAATGGTGGCATTGGTGCCCGAGAGATTGGCACGACCGTTGATGCCGGTGAGACGCAGGTTGAGGTCGGGATCGACATACTCGCCCCCCGCCACCGAAACGCCGCCCGAGAACTGCGGGCTGGAAAGGCTGCCGCCGATGCGGGCATCGAAGTTCGCCGTGCCCGACACCCGCGCGCCGCGATCGGCGACGAACCGGTTGGCCAGTGAGAGCGGCGCCGAGCCGTTGAGCGACAGCGACAGGCCGTTGCCCGCCAGCGGAACGGTGCCCGAGCCGGAGACCGAAAGCCCGCCATTGCCATCGATGGAGAGGCCGGAAATGCTCACTCGGTTCCCGGCATAGGACCCGCTTGCCACCACGCTGAGCGGCGTGATGCCGAACTGAGCGATGGCACCGGCGCCGACGCCGGTGGCGCGTGCCTCGAAGGCGACCTGCGGATCACTTGCCGGGCCGTAGAGATCGGCGCGGCCGTTCAAAGTACCGGACAGCTCGAGATCGGGCGCGACGGCATTGGCAATCGAGAGCGGGAGGTTCTCGATTTCCATGATGATATCGAGCTCGCTGCCGGCACTACCGGTTGCGGTGATGCTGCCCGAGCCCACACTGAGGCGGAGCGCATCGAGCGTCACGGTCTCGCCCTGCACCATGATCGCGGTGGGGTTGGCAAGACGGGCCGAGAGTTGGCCCTGAACCAGGTTTGCGCGATCAAGCGAGAGACGGTAGCCGCCCTGAACCGGGCTCAGCGATCCGGCAAGATCGACATCGGTGCCCGTGGCGAGCGCCGCCTGGGCATCGAAACTGGTTGTATCGCCGGACTGGCTGGCACGTGCATTGAGCGTGTCGACTTCAACGCCGCCCGCTTCGATGGCGCTGGCGCTGGCCGTGCCGTTGACGACGGGCACGCCGAAAAGGTCGGAAATGCCTGCCGAAAGGTCGGCACGTCCCACGACGATATCGTTGACGACGAGATTGGACACATTGGCGGTCACGCCCGCTCCCTGCTTGCCATCCTGCGGCGTCAGCTCGAGGGCGGCATTGACCGCACCCGACGCTTCTGTGAGCAGCAGCGCGGCAGCCAGCGACACGTCGCTTGCCGCAACGTCGAGACGACCATCGAGAAGGCCGGTTTCAACAGTGCGGGTGACCGCACCGGACACCTGGGTGCCCGCTATTTCGAAGCGGATGCCGGTCAGCGCCTGGCTGACATCGTCGGTTTCAAGATGGGTCGCGAGCGTTGCGCGATGCCCATCGAGCATGGCATTGCCGGTGACGTCGCCCGAAATCGTGCCGCCCAGCAAGCTGGCGGCAATGCCGACCTTGGCGTCGCGCAGCGTATATTGACCCAGCGTACCCGAAGGCACCTGGCCATCGAGCAGCAGCATGAGCGGCGCCTCGGGCGCGTCCGACCGCGCCGACCCGCGCACCGTCAGCGCGCCGGATGCTTCGGGCGAGATCAGTCGGAGATCGCTGAGATCGAGGGCGATGGTGAAGTCTGATGTCTCGGTGGCAAAGGCACCATCGGCACGGAACTGCACCTGCGGATTGGCGATGGCGAAGTCGTCGGCAGTGATGCCTGCCTCGGTTCGCGCCAGACGCCCCGACAGGTTGACCGTGCCGGCCAGCAGCGCATCGGCGGTGGTATCGTCGATGGCGAGATTGGTGCCCGTGCCGTCGAACACCAGATCGAAACCGCCCGAAACCGGCATAACGGAGCCATCTGCAACAAGGCTCAATGCCCCCGTCAGTGACCGCCCTGCCAGGCCCGAGAAGGGCGCAATGCTGTCGGTTTCAACCTGGATACGGCCGTTGAAATCGGTGCCGTCGATCGTACCGGTCATGCCGGCAACCAGAGCTTCGCCGACCACGCGCAGCTCAGCCAGCTCGATCGGTTCGCCCGCGTTCCAGAGGCCTGCAATGCCGAGGCCGACACTGTCGCCCAAAGCTGCCTCGACGCCCGGATCCGCGGTGATGCCAGACAGGCTGCCATCGCCGTTGAACGTCACCATACGGGTCGCCGGATCGTCCAGATTGCGGGCGACGCCACCGATGCCGAGGCCGAATGTCTGCGCGGCGAAACCATCGGTCTCGAACCCTTCGAGATCGAATCGTGCCTGCCAGTTCTCGCTCGTTTCGGTACCGAAGGCGATGCGAACCTGCCCGCCCTGCACCAGCGTCGAGCTGCCGGGCACCGGCAGGACGACCTTGTTGCCCTGGGGATCGGCGATGGTCGCCTCGAGATCGAGCAGCGACAGGAAATTGTCGGCGGTGGTCTGCGCCCGCGCCGTCAGGCCGAGCTGGCCGCCGCTGAGGGTGAGACTGGAAATATCGATGCCGCCTTCGTCGCGGAGCAGCGCCGATGCGGCAAGGCGCGTTTCGGCGCCGAAGAAGGCCCGGTAGGGTTCGGCGACGAGTGTGGAGAGCGGTCCGCCAAGATCGGCATCAACGGCAAAGCCGGCATCGGTCTGGGCGATGGTGGCCGTTCCTGCCAAGGCTTCCTGCTCGTTGGCGAGCAGGCGCATCTGGGCGGTGAGGTCGGAAACCGGACCTTCGCCGTCGAGCGTCAGCGTAACGGCGGGACGCCCTTCGATATTGAGCAGATTGGCGATGACGCCATTGGGCGGCTCGACGAGGGACAGCCCGAGATCGATGGTATTGCCCTCACGCCGGTAGATGGCATCGAGGTCGAGCGTGCCGCCGGGTCCGTCGAGGCGAACGATATCCAGCGCAGCATCGAGATTACCGCTTTCGAGCCGCATCGAGCCATTGAGCGATATCTGCGACCCGAGACCGAACACGCCTTCGCCGAAGGTGACGCTCGGCACGGCCAGTTCGCCGATATTGATGGCGACCGGGAAATCCGGAATTTCCAGCGTGCCTGCTTCCGGCGATGGCAGATCGACCGCCCCTTCGACCGGAATGGCATTGCGCACATATTCGATCGAATCGGCGCGCAGCGAATTGACTTCGAGCCGCCCGGTGAAGAGCGCGGCCTGGTTCCAGTTGAGGCTGGCATTGTTGACGCGCAACCAGACGCCCTCGGCGTCGGATATGGTGATCTCGCGGATCGAGACATCCGAGCCGAGCGCGCCATCGATATTGGACAGGCGGATCTGGCGCTCGGGCGTCGAGAGGCGATCCTGGACGAAGCTGGTCAGCCAGTCCTTCTGTTCTTCATTATTCATATCCTGAGCAACCAGCGCCACCGGAACGGCGGCGGGTGCGAGCAGCAGGGCGGCGATGAACAGACGGCGGCGAGTGATGGGCGAAATCCTGGGCATCAGAATGCCTGCCCGATGCCGGCATAAATGGCGTAATCGGGATCGCCGGCCTTTTTGTTGAGCGGGATGGCGAGGTCGAGCCTGAGCGGGCCGAGACCGGTATAGTAGCGGACGCCGACACCAGCACCCAGACGCAGGTCGTCCAGGCCCGGGAACGTATCGGCCGCGACATAGCCGCCATCGACGAAGCCGACCACGCCGATGTCGTTGGTGACCTTGGCGCGCGCCTCGAGCGAGGCTTCGAGCAGATAGCGCCCGCCGGTGATGTTGCCATTGCCGTCATCGACGCCGATGGACTTGAAACCATAGCCGCGCACCGAACCGCCGCCGCCCGCGAAGAACAGCTTGTCGGGCGGGATATCGATGAGGTCGGGCCCCACCACCGCCCCCGCCTTTACGCGGCCCGCAAGGACGAAGGGATCGGTTTCGCCGAAGCCGAAATAGGTGCGGCCCTCAACCACGAGCCGCGCGCCGGGATTGCCACCGAGCAGGTCGAAATAGGGCTCGAGATTGGCCGAGGCATACCAGCCCTCGGTCGGATCGACCGTGCTGTCGCGCCCGTCATAGATCACGCCGGCATAAACGCCGGCCGTCTGGAAGTCGCGCGTGCCGAAGACGTCGTCGAACCGCGCTACCTCGAAGCTGGCGCCACCCTCGAAGGTCAATTCGTCGGAGAAGAACCAGCTGAGGCCCACCCGACCGCCGGCCGACGTCTCGGTATATTTTGGATAGATGGTGCGTTCAGCCGAGACCGTGGCCACGAGATCCACGTCGGGGTGGTAGAAGCCGGGCTTGGTGAAGGTACCGCCGATCATGTAGTCGAACTGCGCCGTGTCGATGGGCCAGGCGATGCTGGCGACGCGCGCGTCGAGGCGCAGCCGTTCGGCCTGGCCGAAGAGATTGCGCCAGAGATGGTAGCCCTCGAGCCCCAGGCCATCCACCGTGGAATAAGTGGCGCCGACGCCGAACCGCCGACCCGGCAATTCTTCGACGATGAGGTCGTAAGGCAGGAGGCCATCAGCCCCGATGCTCTCGGCGGCCTGCAGGCGCGCGGAGCGGAAGACTTCGAGACGATCGAGCCGCTTCTGCGCCAGCTCGACATCGTCGGGGTCATACTCCTGACCCACGGCGAGTCCGGTCTGCTGCGCAACGAATTCCGGATTCATATTCTCGGTGCCGGTGACACGCACCGGGCCGAAGGCCGCGCGCGGCCCGGGATTGACGGTGATCACCGCATCGACGGTATTGGTGGCATGATCGGCGACGACATCGCGCGAGACGACCTCGGCCTTGGCATGGCCCTGCTGCCGCCAGGCTTCGAGCGCCAGCTGTTCAGCGCGCAGGACAACCGCCGAGCGTGCGATCTCGCCGGTGCCGTAGCCGCGCAGGATCGGCAGGTCGACCTGATCGTGCGGATCGGAGGTCGGGGGCGCCTGATTGACGATGGAGACATTGCCGAACCGGAAAAGCGGACCGGCCGTGACGGCGATGGTCACGTCCACCGGATCGGGCAGATTGGTGTCAGGCGGCAGGTTGGCCGCTTCCTGTCCACCGATGCGGATGCTGACGGTGCCGCCGTAATAGCCTTCGCCATAAAGCGCGGCGAGCAGGCGCCGATAATCGCCGCGTGCCTTGGCAATGAGCCCGGCGGCCCCCGAAGCGGGTTCGGCCTCGTCGGCGATCAGCGCGGAGGCATTGCGCAACGCCGACTCCACGGCGCCATCACTGGCGGTGAAGGTGACGAAATAGGGCTGCGGATCGACGATCACCGCGGCCGCGTCTTCCTCGGCCTGGTCCTCGAAGAACTTGATGCCGAAGAGCTCAAATGCAGAGGCGGGCGCGGCGCCGGCCGCCAAGGCCAGGCCGACGCACAAAGCGCCAATACTCGTTACCAAACGCGCGCGTTGCAGTGGTCTATCCCGCCCTTTTACGCTTCAACCAAACCGGGCCGAAACGAAGATTGCCACACGGGCGGAAAGATTGCGTTAATCCTTCCGGCCGCCCCCGCCCAAATGGCGGAGGTTTCATGGCGAGTTTAGGGCGAGCGGGCGCCGAGGGCCACCCATTGTGTTGGCTCGGTTGAGTTTTGATGGCCGAGGCGTGGCCGATGCGCCACGGTTGACGCCCTGCCCCGGCCTTCTGATCCGACAGATTTTATTCCCGGGCCAACGCTTCGACCGGGTCGAGACGGGAGGCCGATCGGGCAGGCATGAAGCCGAAGATGATGCCGATCAGGCTCGCCGAGACGATGGCGAGGATGATCGATTCGGTGGAATAGGCGAGCTGCGCCCCCTGCACGATTGCCGTGAGGCCCTGCCCCAGCGCAAAGCTCAGGGCCACGCCGGCCGCCCCGCCTGCAAAGCACACGAGGATAGCCTCGATCAGGAACTGGCGCATGATGTCGCCGCGGCGCGCGCCCACGGCCATGCGGATGCCAATCTCCTTGGTCCGTTCGCTGACCGAGACCAGCATGATGTTCATGACGCCGATGCCGCCCACCACCAGAGAAATGATGGCAATGGTTGAAATCAGGATGGTCAGCGTCGCGGTCGTCGACTGGATGGTCTCGCGGATGGTGTCGGTGTTCTGGAGAAAGAAGTCCTGTGTCCCGCCATGCAGACGCGTCAGCAACTCGGTGATCTCGGCCTCGGCCTGCGCCGTGTCATAGTCGTCGGTGACGCGCACGGCGATGGCGTTGAGCCAGTTCTGCCCGAGGATGCGACTCATGGCGGAGGTGTAGGGCACATAGACATTGGCATTGTCGCGTCCACCGCCGAAACCGGTCGAGGCGGCCACGACGCCGATGATGCGGACCGGCACCTTGCCCAGCATGATCACGTGTCCGACCGGATCTTCGCCATTGGTGAAGATGGCATTGACCGCGTTCTGATCGATGACGGCTTCCTGCGCCATGTCATCGATGCTGTCGGCGCCAAAGCCGGATCCGGCCGTGAAGGTCCGGCCATTCACCTGGAAAAAGTCGGCCCCGACGCCGGTGACCGAGGCACTGGTCGCCGTGTTGCGATAGAGCACGGTGGCGTTGGCGGTCACCTGCGGCGTGACGCTGTCGGCATAGGGCTGTCCACCAAGGGCCTCGGCGTCGGTTGCGCGCAAGGTCCGAACGCGACCCGACCGCATGTCCCCAAAACCGCTGCCCGGATAGACGTTGATGGTGTTGGTGCCGATGGCGGAAATGTTCTGCAGCACCGCCTGCTGGCTACCCTGCCCGAGCGCGACGACAGACACCACCGACGCGATGCCGATGATGATGCCGAGCATGGTGAGAAACGTGCGCAGCTTGTGTGCGGCCATGGCCCGCAGCGCCATGCGCAGGGCCTCGCCGAACCGGTCGAGACCGCGACGCCAGCTGGCTGCGGCCTTGATCTCGGCCGGCCTGGCCTCGACGCGGCGCGGTTCGCTGTTGAGGCGATCGGCCACAATCTCACCGTCGGCAATCTCGATCACACGCTCGGCCTGGGCCGCGATCTGCGGATCGTGGGTGACGATGATGATGGTGTGTCCGTCGGCATGCAGCTCCTTGAGCAGCGCCATCAGCTCCTTGCCCGAGCGCGAATCCAGCGCACCGGTGGGTTCGTCGGCGAGAATGACCTCGCCGCCATTCATGAGTGCCCGCGCGACGCTGACCCGCTGCTGCTGTCCGCCTGAAAGGGCATTGGGGCGATGATCGAGACGTTCGCCCAGACCAAGGCGCGTCAGAAGGGCAATCGCCCGCTCGCGCCGCGCCGAGGCGTCGGCTCCGGCATAGACGGCCGGCACTTCGACATTCTCGACGGCGTCGAGATCGGGCAGAAGCTGATAGCGCTGGAAGATGAAGCCGAAATGCTCGCGCCGGAGGGCAGCCAGAGCATCGGCATCGAGCTTGCTGACATCCTTGCCGGCGAACCGGTAGGTGCCTTCGCTGGCGCGGTCGAGACACCCCAGAATGTTCATCAGGGTCGACTTGCCCGACCCCGACTGGCCGATGATCGCGACCATCTCGCCGCGATGGATATCGACGTCCACGCCCTTGAGCACGGCGACGGCTTCGCCGCCCGCCTGGAAGCGCCTGATGAGACCGGAGATGGAAATGATCGGCTGACCACGGCCAGCATCATGGGCCTGGGCGCCGACGCCCTCACGGGGGCTGAAAGGCCGGTTCATCAACCACCCCCGCGCGGCAGCATCATGCCCATGCCGCCCGGCCCGCCACGCGAACCGCCACCCTGGCTACCACCGGAGAGCCGGGCGCCCGTGGCGTTGACGACCTGATCGCCCTCGGCGAGACCGGAAATGATTTCGGCGCTGATATTGTTGTTGAGGCCCACCTCGACGGTAGCCGGCCGGGTCTCCTCGCTCGCTGGGTCGTAGACCATCACGGAAATGGCGCCATCGGGACCGCGTCGGGTCACCAGGCTGGACGGCAAGGTCAGGACGTCGCGGGCTTCGTCGAGCACGATGGTCACCGATGCGGTCATCGAGATGCGCAGGCGATGGTTCTCGTTGGGCACTTCGAACAGCCCATTGTAGTAGACCGCGCTGCCGGACGTGGCTGTGTCGTCGGCGATGGACGTCGGCGCAGGCTCAATTTCGCGCAAAGTGGCCTCGATGCGCTCGTCGGGTTCGCCGAGGATGGTGAAGTAGACCTTCTGGCCCGGCTTGACCTTGACGACATCGGCCTCGGAAATCTCCGCCTTGATGACCATGGTGTCGAGATTGGCGATCTTGGCGATGGTGGGCGTCGCGGAATTGGCGTTAAGCGTTTGCCCCACCTCGACCAAGAGCGCGACCACGGTACCATCGGCTGGTGCGACGATGCGCGTCCGCGCCAGGTCGAGTTCGGCGGACTCCACTGTCAGTTCAGCCTGCGCGATCTGCGCCTGCAGCTGATCGATCTGGGCCCGGCCCTGATCCACGGTGGCCTGCGCTGTCTCGAGCGCTGTCTGCGACACGAGGCTGCTGGCACTGAGCTGCTGCTGGCGCGCGAGAGCCGCCTCGGCTGAAACCAGACTGGCCTCCTGGTTGCGCTTCTGCGCCTCGATTCCAGCGAGCGCCGCCTCCGCCGACTTCACGGCATTTTCCTGATTGAGGCTGTCGATCTCCGCGATGAGGTCGCCGGCCTCGACCGCATCGCCCAGAGCCACGTGCACGGCCTTGATGCTGCCCGAGACTTCGGCACCAACGCTGACAAGACTGCTGGCCTGCAAGACGCCCGACGCAAGAACCGTGGTTTCAATATCGCCGCGCGCGACGCTCACCGTATCCGGCGCCGTGCTCGCCTGGGTCGGAGCCAGGAAATACCACCAGGCCGCCGCGCCTGCGCCGCCCAGAACCACCAATGTGACGAGCCACTTCGCCAAAGTCTTCAAATCACCACGTCCTGCAAAATTCGATGTCGCCCCAAGATAATACGATCCCTGCCCCGGCACACGTTAGGACTTCGTAAGGTTGGCAAGCTTTGACGGGCGAGGCCAATCAAAGGGTCGGGAGTGGTTGACGGTGAGCGGCCGAAGGGTCCAACGTCGCGACGTCTTTTGTCTCCTCTGGATATGCCATGTATTCGCTGCTCGACCCCAGCCGCTTCGTCGTTTTCATCACCGGAGCCACGTCTGGCTTCGGGGCCGCCGCGGCTCGCCGTTATGTGGCGGCGGGCGCAAAGGTGATCGCAACGGGGCGGCGCGAGGATCGCCTGCTCGCGCTGCGCGACGAGCTCGGACACGACAAGTGCCACATCATCCCGCTCGACGTGCGCGACCGCGCCGCCGTCGAGGCCGCGATCGCCGCCATCCCTGCTCCTTTCGATGCGATCAACATCGTGCTCGCCAATGCCGGCCTCGCCCTCGGCCTGCAGCCGGCCGCCGAGACCGACCTCGACGACTGGGAAACCATGATCGACACCAATATCAAGGGACTGGTCTACACGGTGCGGCTGCTGCTGCCCGGCCTGATCGCGCGCGGCGGCGGGCATGTGGTGACGCTGGGCTCGGTGGCGGGCGAATTCGCCTATCCCGGCGGCTCGGTCTACGCAGCCTCGAAGGCCTTCGTGAAGCACTTCGCGCTCAATCTCCGCTCGGACCTGCAGGGCAAGAATGTCCGGGTGACCGATATCGAGCCGGGACTGACGGAAACCGAATTCTCGGTGGTGCGCTTCAAGGGCGACGAGGACAAGGCGGGCAATGTCTATGCCGGAACCAAGGCCATGACCGCCGAGGACATTGCGGAGAGCATCTTCTGGGCGACGAGCCTGCCAAGCCATGTCAACGTCAACAAGATCCAGCTGATGGCGACGACGCAGGCCATCGGACCGTTCGCCATCCATCGCGAGGGCTGACAGGCTTCCCGCAAACGGGCAGTATGGGCGCACCATGGAGGGACCCCTCGTGCTGCGCCTTGCCCTTTTGCTGCCCCTGACCCTGTTTACCGCCCTTCCGGCCAACGCCCAGGTGTCGCTCAAATCCATCGGCGACACTTGCCTTGAAAGCGACCTCGACACCTGCAAGGTGCTGACGGCCGGCTACTTCAACCGGGCGGACTATAGCGATGCCGAAGGCGAGCCGCTGATCGCCTGGCAGACCCATGCCGGCACCGGCGAATACGGTGTCATCGGCGGCTTCGTGCTGTTCCGCCATAGCGGCACGGGCTGGGACGTGCTCGACAAGGCCTCGGACGGCTTCTTCCAGGTTCCGACCTTCAACGACGA
Source organism: Devosia lucknowensis (assembly GCF_900177655.1). Lineage (NCBI taxonomy): Bacteria > Pseudomonadati > Pseudomonadota > Alphaproteobacteria > Hyphomicrobiales > Devosiaceae > Devosia > Devosia lucknowensis. The sequence goes on from NZ_FXWK01000001.1 coordinate 2,141,899, forward strand.
CAACATCCTCCATATTCCCGGCTACAGCCAAGGCACCGGCGTCTTCAATACCGACCGGCTGTATCGGCTGGAGGAAGACGGAACGACCTGGACGCCGATCGACATGGACAACTGGCTGGCCGGTGTCGAACTGCCCGAAGGCAAGGAGATCTGGAAGGGCGTGACCTTCGATTTCTCCAATCCGTGGTCGGGCTACGTGGCCCGCACGGCCCTGTGGCAGAGCGAAGACGGCAACTGCTGCCCGAGCGGCGGCAGCGCCGTGATTTCCCTCGAAATCGAAGGCAATACGCTGGTGGGCAAGGACGTGGAATACACGCCACCCGCGGAAGAATAGACATGGTTGCTGTCGAGATCGGACTCAGACTCGGCGGTGCCTTCTACGTTTTCGCCGGCTTCCTGGTGATGCGCATGGTCGTCATGGACCGAACGATGGACCAGATGCTGAGCGCGCTGACGCTCGAGGCACAACCAGGCAGCGAAGCGCACAAGCGTTGGCTTTGGGCCATCTCCGGCATGGTCATCACCTTGGGCGGAGCGGCACTGATGGTATTGAGCCTCTGGGCCTTGCCGCTGTTCAGTCTCGGCCTTGCGACGCAAGTGATCTATCTGGGCTGGGCGCGATCGGCCCTTGTTCCAGACGGTGACGATGCCAGGAAAGGCCGCAGCCAGACCATCAATGCCGCAGTCGTCTACGCCGTCGTTACCATCGGCGTTTTCGCCGCAGCCTGGTCTGGCCTGTTGCGACCCTGGTTCGACATATGGGCGTTGGCGATTCCCCTTGCCGGCATCGTGCTGCTGGGCAGTGTGGCCCGGAGCCTATTCTGGCAGGCCTCGAAGGCGAAGTTCGGACTCCGCCCCGACGATGAGGGTTTCGACGACGTCTACTATTCCGAACCGAGGCCGGTTCCGCCGCTGACCCGGGTGCGGCTCCAACCGCGCTGGGGCCGCTATCCGTTCATGGATGCCGATAGCGGCGAAGAACGCCTGCCCGATGACTATATCCCGATCGACCTGGCGAACAGGATCCACCAGTGGAGCCACAGTTTCGCGGCCGACGACGATAGCCAGACGCTTTTCGGACAGTTCGATGACGAAGCGCATGAGGCGGCGCATCGGCAGGAAGGGGAGGATATCGTCGCCGAACTCAAGATCATCTTCGGCGATGCCAACGCCAGTGGGCCTTACTACCCCGACAAGATCTGCTACGGCGCACCAGACAGCACCCAACCGATAACAAGGGTGCGTATCGAGCCCCGGCAGGGCCGCCATGCCTTCGTCGACGCCGATACCGGCATCGACCACCCGCCGGAGCACCATATGCCGCTCGAACTGGCGAACCGCATTCATTGGTGGAGCATGGCCTTCGAGACCGAGGATCGCGAGGCACCGCCGATCGCCACCTTTGAAGACCGAGAGGACGAGGCCGCCCACCGCAAGGAGGGCGACGCCATCGTGGCTGAACTGCGCGGCATTTTTGGCGACGACAACGTCGCCGGCCCCATCTACCCTTCCGCCATCGCCTATGTGGGCCCGGGTGTGGACATCAACGGCAACAGGCTCAGAGCCCCAGAAACCTGACCGTATCCGGATCGACGGGAATACCCGTTGCCCGGCGCTCGTCCATTTCGGCCCATTCACGATCGCCCGGCGCCATGACCCGGCCACCGGCGCGCGGGACCGAGCCGCGCAGGCTTTGCACATAGCGGGCAATGGCGGCGCCGAACGCGGCCCGGCCGGCAAACTTGTCCGGATCGATCACTAGGACGAAATGGCCCATATTGCGCGGGGTCGAGATGTCATCCCCGCCATACATGGGAATGAAATCGCTATCGAGCGTGGTGCCGGTGAGCAGCGCGGAAAACAGTGTGGCGACGCCCGCCAGCGCCGCGCCCTTGTAGCCATAGTCGACGCCGCCGAGCGGCAGCAGCATGTCCGCGGCGTAGGGATCGGTGGTCGGCTCCCCGTCCGGCGTGGCGGCCCCACCCTCGGGCAGGGTCTTGTCGAGAGAGCGATGCAGCATGACCCGATTGAGCGGGATCGAACTCGTGGCCATGTCGAGAAGCCAGGGCCGCTCGCCCGGCAGGGGCGCGGCGAAGGCCAGCGGGTTGGTGCCGTGGAATTTCTGCGCGCCATCGAAGAGTGCGACCATGGAATCGGTATTGGTGGTCGCGAAGGTGACAAATCCCTGTTCCGCACCGGCCAGGGCGTAGGCGCCGGCCGCCCCAAGATGCGAAGAGCGCCTGACCCCGACCGCGCCGACGCCGGCCGTTCTGGCGAGCGCGATGCCGACCTCGACCGCCTTGTAGGCCGCGAAGTGCCCGAGGCCGTCATCGCCATCGACCATGGCGCTGCCCGCGCCGCGGTGTTCGACCGACAGGAGCGGATCGCGCTTGAGGCGCCCGCCGCCGAGCATGCGGCAGTAATGTTCGGCGAGGCGCACGCCGTGACTGTCGACGCCGACAAGCGAGGCATGCAGCATGGCGCGGCCGGCAGCCGCGCGCGAGCCGGGGCTGGCGCCGGCCTCGGCAAGGCGCGCCTCCACGCACTCGCGCAGAAGAGCTTCGGGGAAACGTCGTGTGTCGTCGGCCTGCATGAAAATACTCCTCGTGCGCCATTGTGCCCGATCGGTCTCCTGCCGTCATCGCATGATGTGTTGTGGGAGCGACGGGGTGAAATGCCCGGCCATGCGGTGAGCGCATGGGGCGGCAGCGCGCTTTTTGTTGGCACTCTGAGGTGAGCGCACTATGCTGGCGCCAAAGTTGAGACTGCCCATGCCCCAAAGCCCCGATCCCATCACCGCCAATCTCTGGCACGTCATTGCCGCGACCGAGGAGCTGCCGATCGGCCTCGTCGAAACCACGCTGCTGCTCGATACGCGTCTCGCCATGACCCGCGGCACCGACGGCATGCCGGTGGTGTGGCGCCGCACCGACGAAGAAAACGGTGACGAGATCGACGCCGAGACCGTGCTCGAACGTCTCCCGGTGCGCACCGCCTATGGTTATACCTGGACCTGTCTCGGCACCCCATCGGCCGAGCTCTTCCCGATCCCGGAATATGCCGAGACCGACCGCAAGAACATGAGCTGCGGCTCGATCGGCATCCACGTCTCGGCGCCGCGGGCAGTGGAAAATTTCCTCGACATGGGCCACTTCCCCTATGTCCACACCGATATCCTCGGCTCCGAGCCGCATACCGAGGTCAAGGAATACGACGTCGAGGTGTCGGAAGAGCGCGACGAGGTGCTGGCCACCAAGTGCCGCTTCATTCAGCCCATGGCTGCCAAGTCGGCGACCGGCGCGATGGAGGTGGAGTACGTCTATCGCGTGCCGCATCCCTTCTGTTCGGTGCTGTACAAATCCTGTCCGGAGGACGAGAGCCGTCGCGACGTCATCGGCATCTTCCTCCAGCCCATGACCGAGGAACGCTGCCGCGCCCACCTGCTGCAGTCCATGATCGATTCGACCTCGACCATCACCGACCTCCGGCGCTTCCAGCAGACCATTTTCGGCCAGGACAAGCCGATCCTGGAAAACCAGTATCCCAAGAAGCTGCCACTCGACCCGCGCGCTGAAACGCCGATCCGCGCCGACAAGAGCGCCATCGCCTACCGCAGATGGTTGAGCCAGAAGGGCATCACCTATGGGGTCATTCCCCAGGCGTCCTGACCTTTCACCTCTCCCAAAGGAAGAGGAAGTCAGAGTCCCGTACGCCAGGACCGCGACTTGACCAAACACCGATCGTGGCGCGATCCCTGTAACATTGGATCTGATCGACAATGCCCCTCAGTCTGTCCGACCCCACCTGGTACCCGATCGCCTCGAGCGACGACCTGCCGTTCCGCCATGTCTATCATGGCCAGTTGCTCGGTCGTGAACTCGCCGTCTGGCGGGCCGACGATGGCAATGTGAACGTGTGGGAAAACCGCTGCCTCCATCGCGGCGTGCGGCTGTCCATCGGCATCAACGAGGGCCAGGAACTCAAGTGCCAGTATCACGGCTGGCGCTATGCCAATCAGTCCGCCGGCTGCACCTATATCCCCGCCCATCCGGCCGATGCGCCTGCCCGCCGCATCGAGAACCGCAAATACCCCATCCGCGAGGCGTTTGGCCTCGTCTGGTCAGCCGCCAATGATGACCAGCCCTTTGAGCCCTTCCCCGGCGCCGAGGGCCATGACTGGTTCCCGCTGCGGCCACTGCCGGTCAACGCGACACCCGAAGACGTGCTCGCCGGCCTCGGCCGCCTCGCGCCCGACGACCAACCCACCGATTTTCTGCCGGGCCTGGCGGTAAAATTGGGCAGTGCACTCTTCTTCGTGCAGCCCGTCGATGCCAATCGCGCGGTCATTCGCGGCATCCTGCCCGGCCGGCCGGCCGATGCGCTGGCGACGCTGCGCTACTACAACGAGCAACTCACCAAGCTGCGCGACAGCCTCGAACGCGCCGCGGCACGAAAGCCGGCGCCCGAACCGCTGCAGCCGGTGTTCGAGAAGGTTTCGGTCGATCTGGCCAGCATGCCCGACATCGCCGTGCCGCGCGGCAACACGCTGACCGTCATGGTCAAGCGCAAGTGGACATCGGCCGATGGCGTCATCGGCTTCGAGCTCGCCGATCGTGACGGCAGGCACCTGCCGACGTTCCAGCCCGGCGCCCATATCGACGTGCACCTGCCCAATGGGCTGGTGCGCCAGTATTCGCTGACCAACGGGCCGGGTGATCTGTCGAGCTACGTCATCGGCGTCAAGCAGGAAAGCGCCTCCAAGGGCGGCAGCAAGGTGCTGGTGGAGACGGTACGCGAGGGCGACGTGCTCGCCATTTCCGAGCCGCGCAACAATTTTCCGCTGCGCCGCGACGCCACTCGCACCGTGCTGATCGCCGGCGGCATCGGCATCACGCCGCTGCTTTCCATGGCCCGCTTCCTGGACAAGTCGAGCCTCAACTATGAGCTGCATTACTTCGTGCGCTCGGGCGAAAGCGCCGCCTTTTCGAGCGAACTCGGCGTGCTGCACGGACGGATCGACAAGCATGTGGGCCTGGCCCGCGACGCCATTCGCGCCAAGGTGCGCGATGTCCTTGGGCCCTACCAGTTTGCCAACCACGTCTACATCTGCGGTCCCGGCGCCATGCTCGAAATGGTGCAGCAGGTGGCGGCGGACCTCGGCTGGCCGGACGAAGCCATCCATTTCGAATATTTCCAGAACGACAAGACGATCGATGCCTCATCGGCCTTCGACGTCGAACTGGCGCGCTCGGCCATGACGCTGCATGTTCCGGCTGGCAAGACCATCCTCGAAACCATGCGCGAAGCGGGCCTCACCGTCCCCTCATCCTGCGAGCAGGGCGCCTGTGGCACCTGTCTGACCGGTGTCATCGAGGGCGAGATCGATCACAAGGACGTCTACCTCAACAAGACCGAGAAAGCCTCGAACACCTGCATGATGACCTGCGTCAGCCGCGCCAAATCCGGCCGCCTCGTTCTGGATATCTAACGATGCGCCGTTTTCTCCGCATCCGGCTTGTCCGCCGGGCAATGACGACCGCTATGAGTGTTCGCTGATGACCATAACCCTTTACGACTTCGAACTCTCCGGCAACTGCTACAAGCTGCGGCTGTTGATGAATATCCTCGGTGTTCCCTACGACATCGTGCCGGTGGACTTCTTTCCTGGTCGCGAGCACAAGGCAGACTGGTTCCTGCGCCTCAATCCCTTCGGCCAGTTGCCGGTGCTCAAGGACAGGGACCTCGTGCTGTCCGATAGTGGCGCCATCCTCGCCTACCTCGCCAAGACCTACGACAGTTCGGGCCAGTGGTTCCCGGATGACCCGGCCATCACCGCCGAAGTGCTGCGCTGGCATGCGGTGGCGGACGACATCACCGCGACATCCTCGGCCGCACGCCTCGCGCTGGGCTACGACTACCCCTTCGACATCGAAAAATCCCAAAAGGGTGCCCACCGCATTTTCAGGATCATGGACGAGCACCTGTGGTTTGGCGAAAAATCCGGGCGGGACTGGCTGTGTGCGCCCGCCCACCCAACCACTGCCGACATCGCCTGCTTTCCTTATGTGATGCTGAGCGAGGAAGGCGGCATCGCGCGCCAGGACTACCCGGCGTTGCGCCGCTGGACCGATAGGGTGCGGCGCGTGCCGGGTTTCACGGTCATGTCGGGAATATTCCCCGCCGGCCGGGCGCTCTAGCCCGGCCCATCGCTTTCACTTGCGATTATGGATCGGCGCGTCCTTCATGGCGATCCAGGCACCGCAGAGAAGCACGGCGCCACCAACCACATGCACGGCAATGGCGAGCGCAAGGTTGGGCTCTGCCGGAACGACGCCAGTGCGCACCAGAGACCCAACGGGACCTGCATCTTGGCCCAGGCCCAGGGAAGCCAGCTGCGCGACGAAAAGGCAGAGGCCACACATCACGCTGCCCCAAAGCAGGCTTCGATAGAATGCAGCGCCGATCGCCAGGCCCGCCGCGCCCCAAAGGAAGTAGGTGAGCCAGCTTTCGAGCAGCACCATCGGCAGAGCCAGGACGTCGGTATAGAGCGTCGGCTGATGCGCCAGCTGCGGCCAGCCGGTGACGCCATAAAGCGGCGCTTCGACCCAGAAGCCCACAGAATAGAAGACGGCCAGGACCAGGGCGAAAATGGCAACGAAGATCGACGCTTCGCCGAAAAAATTGCGACGTGTTTGTCCGTGCGTGACATAAAGCCAGAATTCACGGGCACCGACATGCGCGGCGATCCCCAGGGCGAACCAGTTGCCCAGCTGTTGAGCGATATCCCAGCCGCTGGCCTCGATCGGCCGGAAGAACGAGACGACCACTGTGATCAGCATGATCGAAGCCACCGCTCCACCCGCGACCATGGCCGCAAAGATCGCGTAGTCGCCGATCATGCGGAGCGGCAGATGTGGAAAGCGTCGCGAAACCGTCGGTGTGATGGATGGTGCGCTCATTTCTGCATTCCTTCCGCAGTCAGGTGGACAAACAAATCCTGGAGAGGCAGGGCGCCCACTTCGAGACCCTCGTCCCGGGCGCGTCGCTCAACCTCTTCGGCCTGACCATAAACGGCGACCGACCGCGTCGGCCCGAGAGACTTGGTGGCAAGCACTGTGAGGCCCGACGTCGCGCGGGCTACGGCATCTTCGGGCCCGATCAGCGACAGGCCGCGGCCCTGTATCGTCTCCGCGTCCTCGCGCAGCAGCAGCTTGCCGTCGTGGATGATGATGACATCGGAAAACAGCCGCGCTACTTCCTCGATCAGATGCGTGGAGAGCACGATCAGTCGCGGGTGATCCATGTAGTCGGCAAGCAGCGCCTCGTAGAAGGCATAGCGCGATGGCGCATCGAGGCCGAGATAGACCTCGTCGAAGAGGGTCACGGGTGCCCGTGCCGCGAGCCCGAGAATGCAACCCAGTGCCGAGCGCTGACCGCGCGACAACGATCCAATCCGGCTGCGCGCATCGAGCTTGAACGTGCCCAGCAGACGCTCGGCGCAGGCGCCGTCCCAGAAGGGTCGCATGTCGGACGCGTAGCGAAGTGCTGTGGCGACCGTCTCGCTGTCCTCGACCGTGTCGCCGCCTTCACGGATGAGACAGATCCGCGTCGTTGCTGCCTCGTTTTCGAAGATGGGCTGTCCATCGAGCAAAACGCTGCCACCGCTGGCCTTGCGCAAGCCGGCAATCACCGAAAGCAGCGATGACTTGCCAGACCCGTTGCGGCCGAGCAGGCCGTGAATGCCATCCCCTTGCAACGCGAGCGTCAGTCCGTCGATGGCGACGGTGTTGCCATAGCGGACAGTGAGGTTGTTGATTTGGAGAACTGGGCTCATTTCGGGTCCTTCTCGCTGGTTTTTGGCTGAGTTTGAGCAGCAGCGCGAACGTGTGCCGCAATGTCGTCGAGGGACATGCCCAAGGCCTTAGCTTCGGCGATCATGGGCTCGACATGCTCCTGGAAGAACCGTGCCCGCCGGACGCCGAGAAGCTTTTCCCGTGCGTCGGGGCTGACGAACATGCCGACGCCGCGGCGCTTGTAGAGCAGGCCCTCATCGATCAGGTCCTGAAACGCCTTCGCGGCGGTGGCCGGATTGATGCCGTAAAAGCTCGCATATTGATTGGTGGACATGACCTGCTGATCGGCGCCCAGCGTGCCGGTCACGATATCGGCGCGGATACGGTCCCCTATCTGCCGGTATATCGGAGCGTGATCGCTAAACACCATTGCCTCACTAGTTCATTAGTTCACTAACGAACTATATTAGCACTGAAAGGTTGCCGTCAAGGCCTGGGGCAAAACGTCGGCAGGCGCTGGCACTCGGCCCTTATCCGGGCTATTGGCAGGAAGAACACGAGGAGAAATTCCCATGATCATCGAGCCCAAGATTCGCGGCTTCATCTGCACCACCGCCCATCCGACCGGCTGCGCCACCAATGTGCAGCGCCAGATCGACCATGTGGTGATCAAGGGACCAATCCCTTCGGAAAAAAAGCGCGTGCTGGTGCTGGGCTGCTCGACGGGTTATGGCCTGGCTTCACGCATCGTGACGACATTCGGGAGCGGGGCCGACACCGTCGGCGTCAGCTTCGAGCGCGAGCCGGGCGAGACCAAGCCAGCATCGGCAGGTTGGTACAATAACCGCGCTTTCGAAAACCGTGCGCGTGCGGCCGGGTCCAAGGCCGTGACCATCGAAGGCGACGCATTCTCCAACGAGGTGAAGGCGCAGACCATCGACGCCATCAAGGAAACGCTCGGCCAGGTCGACCTCATCGTCTATTCGCTCGCTTCTCCGGTCCGCACCGATCCGGCTGACGGCGTGACTTATCGCTCTGCCATCAAGCCTTACGGTCAGCAGGTCACATCCAAGACCCTCAACACCGGCACGGGCGAAGTCTCCACCATCTCCGTCGAACCGGCCACCGAAGAAGAGGCCGCCGCTACCGTGAAGGTGATGGGTGGCGAGGATTGGGAACTCTGGATCGCCGCGCTCAGCGACGCCGGCGTCCTCGCCGAGGGTTTCAGTTCGTTGAACTACACCTATCTGGGGAGCGAGCTGACCTGGCCGATTTACCACAAGGGCACGCTGGGCAAGGCCAAGGGCGATCTCGACCGGGCCGCGGCGGCCATCCGTGCAAAGCACGGCGACAACGCCGCGCACGTCGTGGCGCTCAAGGCCGTGGTGACACAAGCCAGCTCGGCCATTCCGGTGGTGCCGCTCTATGGCACGCTGCTGATCAAGGTCGAGGACGAAATGGGGCTGGGCGAAGGCCCGATCCAGCAGATCGACCGGCTGTTCCGCGACAAGCTGCAGGGCACCGTGGTGCTCGACGAAGCCGAGCGCATTCGCGTCGACGACTGGGAGCTGTCCCCCGCCATGCAGGCCGAACTGGCCAAGCGCTGGGAAATTCTCGATACCGAGAACCTGGCCGAACTCGCCGACCTGCCCAAGTATCGCGAGGAGTTCCTAAAACTCTTCGGCTTTGCCGTTGGCGGCGTGGACTATTCCAAGGACGTCGATCCGCGCGTCGTGGATTGAGGATTCACCCCCACCCAGCCTCCCCCTGAAGAAGGGGGAGGTGCAGACCCGCGTCTTTCACAAGCAGCACAGCAAACTCGATGAGTCCCTCCCCCTTCTTCAGGGGAAGGTTAGGTGGGGATGCCGTTCCCAGAACGGTACTCGTGCTCCCCACCCTGCCAGTCGCGCACGGTAAAGCACCCGTCCTGACCAACAATGCTCGCCGCGCCAATATCGGCCTTGCCATGGCCGCCCGGAATGTCGAGCACATAGGTGGGCTGACAAAGCCCTGAAATCCGTCCGCGCAGAGCCGTCACCAAGGCCTGCCCCTGTTCGATGGTCACCCGGAAATGCCCGGTCCCCGGCGCCAGATCGGGGTGATGCAGGTAATAGGGTTTGATGCGGTTCTCGACGAAGCCGCGCATCAGGGCCGCCAGGGTTTCGACATCGTCGTTGACGCCCTTGAGCAACACCGATTGGCTGAGCAGCGCCACACCGCCCTCGAAAAGACGCCTGAATGCCAGCCGCGCGGACGGCGTGAACTCGCGAGGATGATTGGCGTGGACGGCAACATAGGTGGTCTTGCCGCTTGCGGTGAGGGCCGAGACCATGGCGTCGTCGATCCGCTCGGGCTCAACCACGGGCACGCGGGTATGAAAGCGCACGATCCGGACATGCTCGATCCCGGCCAGCCGCTCCATAAGATCACGCAGCCGCCGCGGCGACAGCACCAGCGGATCGCCGCCCGTGAGGATCACTTCCCAGATTTCGGAATGCTCGGCGATATAGCCGATCGCTGCATCGAGCTGCGTGGGTGTCAGCGTGCCCAGGCCCTGGGGGCCCACCATCTCGCGGCGGAAACAGAAACGGCAATAGACCGGGCATACATGGACGGCCTTGAGCAGCACGCGATCGGGGTAACGATGCACGATGCCTTCAACCGGCGCATGCGCGAGGTCCCCGATCGGGTCGGCGCGTTCCTCTGGCGTCGTGATAAGTTCAGCCGCGGTGGGTACGAACTGACGCGCGATGGGGTCATCGGCATCGCTCGGATCGATGAGGGCGAGGATGTCAGGGGTGATGCCGATGGCGTATTTTTCGGCGACGGCGGCGAGGCCGGACTTCTCGGGCACGAGACCGGACGCCTCCAGCTCGGTCACGGTTTTCACCGCACCCCTTGCCGTTGACTGGGGTGAGACGACGTGCCGTTTCATCACCACGCTCATTCCGCCACCGGCGCCCAGAGCACCGCCTCGATCCGTTGCGCCGCGGTCGCCAGCATGACGAGACGATCAAACCCCAGGGCCACGCCACTGGCTTCGGGCATGAAGTCGAGAGCGGCCAGGAAATCGTCGTCCACCGGGTAGCGCTCGCCGTAGATCCGCGCCTTTTCTTCCATTTCGGCCGCAAAGCGCACGCGCTGCTCGGCTGCATCGGTCAACTCGCCGAAGCCGTTGGCGAGCTCGACGCCGCACGCATAGACTTCGAACCGTTCCGACACGCGCGCATCGCCGGGCACGCGGCGCGCCAGGGCCGCCTCGCAGGCCGGGTAGCGATCCAGGACGGTGACGCGGCCATTGCCCAACTGCGGCTCGACCCTGTCCACCAGCACCTGGGTAAAAAGGTAGCTCCAGCGCCGGTCATCGGGAACGCTCATCCCGGCAGCCTGCATCTGCTGGGCCAGCGCTGCATCGTCGGGCACGCCGGAACAGTCCATGGTCGCGAGCAGGTCTATGCCCGCAAAACGCTGGAACGCCTCGGCAACGCTGATGCGGTCGGCCTCGGCGCGCGGATCGCAGACCCGGCCGCGGAATGCGAACTGCGCGACCCCGGTCACGTCAGCAGCAAGGCGGATGATGGCCAGGGTGTCGGCGATGATCGCGTCATAGGGCGCATCGGCTCGATACCACTCGAGCATGGTGAATTCGGGATGGTGCAGCGCCGAACGCTCGCGATTGCGCCAGACATGCTGCAGGCTCGCGATCCGCGTTTCGCCGGCCGCCAGCAGCTTCTTCATCGTGAATTCGGGCGAGGTATGGAAATACATCGCCTGCCCGATCCCATCATTGCCGATCATGCTGGTGCCGAAGGCATGCAGGTGCGTCTCGTTGCCCGGGGAGCGCTGCAGGCCAGGCGGGTCGACGACCAGGAAATCGCGCTCGGCCAGCCAGTTGCGCACGGCCGCATCGATGCGCGACCGCGCCAGCAACGCGGGCCGGCGATCGGCATGGCGATCGGGATGCCACCAGGGCGATGTTTCAGCAGCGCTCATAACAGGGTTTCTTGCCGTCCGGTCTGGCGAAAGGGCGCGGAATATTGTATCGGGCGCACCACACTACGGAATTTCGGCGCCCGGACGGCCCTGCCTCTAGACCGCGCCAGTGATTGGAACAAGGAAGAATTATGGTCAAGGTCATCGCCTCGTCCCTGCGCAAGGGCCATGTGGTCGAGCAGGACGGCAATCTGCACGTGGTGCTCACCGCCGAAAACGTGCATCCCGGCAAGGGCAATTCGGTGACCAACGTCACCATGCGCCGCATTTCCGACGGCGTGAAGGTGATCGGCCGCTGGCGCACCGTGGAAATGGTCGAGAAGGCTGACGTCGACGATCGCGTCTACGACTATCTCTATTCCGACGGCGAAGGCCACCACTTCATGGAGCCCGAGACCTACGAGCAGCTCGTGGTGGGCGACGACGTCATCGGCGACCAGAAGGCCTATCTTTCCGATGGCATGAAGGTGCACCTGATGACCCATGAGGGCATTGCCCTTTCCATGGAACTGCCCCAGCGCATGACCTTCGAGATCACCGAGACCGAACCGGTCGTGAAGGGCCAGACGGCGTCGTCGTCCTACAAGCCTGCCACGCTCAACAACGGCCTGCGCGTCATGGTGCCGCCGCATATCGACGCCGGCACGCGCATCGTCATCCTCACTGAAGACAATTCCTACGTGGAACGCGCCAAGGACTGAGGCGCCCAGCGCCACGTGCACTCCAAAGCAAACGGGCCCTTTCGGGCCCGTTTTTCATTCGTCACCAAGATCACGCTCGGCCTCGGTCCAGAACAACTCTGCCTGGTCGGGCGGCGCACCGCCCGCCAGCCACCGGTCATAGGCGCGCTGACGCAACAACATGTCCTTCGCGCGCAGCCAATAGGCCGTGGCGTTGCCCTCCGGGCGTCCGTCCTGCTCCCAAAGGAAGTAGGCGGTTTGCCGAATCTGCTCGGCAACGACAGTGTTCTTCTGCATCGGCGACGCGATCTGATCTCGGTTAGGCCGCAGCCTTGACGTTGGCGGAACTCTTGGCGAGTTGGCTCAGCTTCTGGTCGGTCGCTTCTTCTTCCTTGAGCGTTTCAAGGAGAAGATTCAGCGCTTCGGTATGGCCGAGCTGCTTGGCCCAGGTGGCCAGCGTGCCGTAACGGGCGATCTCGTAGTGCTCGACGGCCTGCGCCGCGGACACGAGACCGGCGTCGAGGGCTGCGGTACCCTTGTACTCGTCCATGATTTCCTTGCCTTCCTCGATAATGCCGAGGATGGCGTCGCAGGTCTTGCCGCGAGCCGGCTTGCCGAGGAGTTCAAAAATCTGCTGCAGGCGTTCGACCTGACCTTCGGTCTCGGCCTGGTGCTGTTCGAACCCGGCTTTCAGCTCGGGCGATGTGGCGGCCTTGGCCATCTTGGGGAGGGCTTTGAGGATCTGACGCTCGGCGTAATAGATGTCCTTGAGCGTATCGAGAAACAGGTCGTCGAGTTGCTTTTCAGCCATTTGTCTTCAGCTCCAGTTCTGAATTGGATGATGACGCTGGCCGGGCAACGGCGGGCCGGAACCGAAGTTCCAGCCCGCAACGATCATTTAACGATGGCTAGGGCCGAAACCGCTCGGCGAGCCACACCATCTGCCGCCGGTCCTGGAAAGTCTGGCCGCCTTCGTGGTTGTTGAATTCATACTCGACCATGGTCTTGTCGCTGCCAGCGAAGGCCCTGAAGGCGCCATAGACCGTCGAGGGTGGGCAGACGTCGTCCATGAGCGCGACCGAAAAAAGCGCGGCCGCCCGGCTCTGGCGGGCAAAATTGACGCCATCGAAATACCGCAGGGTTTCGAACACGACGTCCGCCTTGTCGCGGTGCTGAGCAAGGTAGCGGACGATCTCGCCGTAGGGATCGCGCCCGGCCGTACGCACGCCCCGTGGAAAATCGCAGAGGAACGGCACGTCGGGCATGACCGCCTTGACCCGGTCGTCGACCCCGGCCACGGCCAGCGCGATGCCGCCGCCCTGCGAGCCACCGCACACGGCAATGCGCTCAGGATCGATGAAATCCTGTGCCACAAGGGCATCGACTGCCCTGACACCATCGGTGAAGAGGCGCCGGTAGTAGTAGTCCTGCTTGTCGAGCACGCCCTTGGTCATGACGCCGGGGATCTGACCGTTCGAGCCGACCGGATCAGGCGTTGCCCCCGTGCTCCAGCCACTGCCCTGCCCGCGCGTGTCCATCCGGAAATAGGCAAAGCCCGACGCCGCCCAGTGCAGGAGTTCGTGCGGAAACCCGCGACCGCCGCCATAACCGACATATTGGACGACAAGCGGCAGCCTGCCCTCGCGCGCCTTGGGCAACACCAGCCAGCCCTTGACCGGATGGCCGCCGAAGCCGGGAAAGGTGACATCGAAGACCTCGACCAGCTTCAGCGTCGTATCGGCCGGCACCATGCTGACTGTTCCGCCGATCGTCCGCGCCTCGGCAATCGTCGCCTGCCAGAATGCGGCGAAATCGGCCGGCATGGTCACCGCGCTCTCGTAAGCGCCGAGGGCAGGATGGACGAGATCGGGAAATGGCATGACGGATATCCGGAACTGGAAAGAAAGGCGGCGGCAGATTGCACCTGCCGCCGCTTCGTATCCAGTGCGCCGGGTTCGTTACGCACATGCCTTTGATAGACGCCTGATGTCAGCCAGCGACGGTGTCGCGGAAGTGCGCCAGCACCTTGTCGCCCTCAACCGCCGTACAGATGGTCTGCACCGGTCGTCCCGCCCATGCGGGGTGTCCGCCCTTGCGCTCAACCGGCATCTGAATGGTCTGCCCCACGGCGATGCCGTCGCGCACCACCACGATCGGACCGCGGCGCGTTTCGAACCATTCGGGATGAAGCGCATAGGTGACGGCGAGGAGGTCATGGCCCACGACGCCGGAAAGCCCCATGATTTCCTTGTAGAAGCGCGCGTAGTGGTCGCACATCTGGCGCAGCAGTTCGGCATTCTCGCCGGCATCGCGCGACAGGGCGGCGAGATAGTCGGTATCGAGGATGATGTCATGTGTGACATCGAGGCCGACTACCACGACCGGCCACTCGGCAGCGAAAATTTCGTCCGCAGCCACCGGATCGCCATGGATGTTGGCTTCGGCCGCCGGCGTGATATTGCCGCTGCGCCCCTGGTAGCCGAATGCGCCGCCCATGATGATGACCTGCTTGGTCAGCCTGGCGACTTCCGGGTCCGCTCGCAGCGCCAACGCCAGATTGGTCATGCGACCGACAGCAATGATTGTCACTTCGCCCGGATGCGCACGAACCGTATCAATGATGAACTGGCTGGCTTCGCCGTCCGCGAGCCCGCTCTGGTCGACATCGGGAATCTCGATCTCGCCCAGGCCGTTGAGACCGTGGACGATGACGGGCTCGGCCTTCTCGACACCATCGAGCGTCTTGCCGGCGCCGCGCACGACAGGGGCGGAAATGCCGAATTTCTGGCGCAGGAACAGCGCATTGCGCGTGGTCGTGTCGAGACTGGCATTGCCGACCACGGTGGTGATGCCGAGAAGCTCGATCTGTGGCAGCTTGCTCAGGTAGAGCAGCGCCATGGCGTCGTCGATGCCGGGATCGGTGTCAAAGATAACTTTCATTGTTCTTGCTTTTCTCTTGTGTCGTCGCTTGACCCGGGTGTGTATCACGAAGCGGCTTGACTATGAACCATTTTTGACCAAACGATCAAAAATACGGATGTTGGGCTTCGGGAGGGTCGATATGCGGTTTGGCTATAAGGCATCGGCGGAGCAATTTGCACCCAATGACCTGCTGCGCTTTGCGGTCGAGGCAGAACAGGCCGGCTTCGACAGCGTCTGGGTTTCGGACCATTTCCAGCCCTGGAAGCACACCGATGGACATGCGCCCTTTGCACCCGGCTGGATGTCCGCCGTGCTGGCCCGCACCGAAAGCATCATTCTCGGCACCTCGGTGCTGACGCCGACCTTCAGGCTCCACCCGACCGTCGTCGCCCACGCCTTCGGCACCATGGGCGCCATGTTCCCGGGCCGCGTCATCCTCGGCGTCGGCACCGGCGAAGGCCTCAACGAGGTGCCCGCGACGGGTATCGAATGGCCCGAACTCAAAGAACGTTCGGCCCGCCTGCGCGAGGCCGTCCGGCTGATCCGCCAACTCTGGACCGAGGATCGCGTCAGCTTCGAGGGCGACTTCTACAAGACCGTAAACGCCACCATCTACGATAAGCCGGCCGAGCCGCTACCGATCTATATCGCGGCCGGCGGCCCGCTCAACGCAAAATATGCCGGTCGGGCCGGTGATGGCTTCATCTGTACTTCGGGCAAGGGAGCCGATCTCTACACCAAGGAATTGCTGCCCAATGTCGAGGCAGGCCGCGCCGAAAGCGCTCTCAGGAACAAGCCCTTCGAGCGCATGATCGAGGTCAAGGTATCCTTCGATACCGACCCGGAGCGTGCCCTCAACGACACGCGCAACTGGGCGGCACTGTCGCTCTCGGCAGAGGAAAAACACTCGGTGAAGGACCCCGAGGAGATGGAACGCCTGGCGGATGCCCTGCCGATCGAGCGCGTCGCCAAGCGCTGGATCGTATCGTCGGATCCGGACGAGCATATCGCGGCCATCAAGACCTACATGGACTACGGCTTTGACCATCTGGTCTTCCATGCCCCCGGCACCGACCAGAGCCGCTTCCTTGCGCTCTACGCCAAGGAAATCCTGCCACGGCTGCGCAGGATGGTGGCGTAAGATGGGTAAGAACCCCCTTCCAACCTCCCCCTGCCAGGGGGCGGGGTACATCAAGCTAGCGACCGGTCCCGCGACCAACTGGATCGGTCCCTCCCCCTTTTGCAGGGGGAGGCCAGGTGGGGGTGACCACTTCCCGAGGCGTGGTGAGGAACTTCCATGACCCCACGCTTCACCGTCTGGGGCATTCCCGGCATTCCGGAAATCGGACCCGGTGACGACCTCGTCGCACTGATCGCTACCGCCATCGAGGCCCAATCGGCAGCCGACCCGGATGCTGCCCTCCTCCCCGGGGACATTCTCGTCGTAACCTCGAAGATCGTTTCCAAGGCAGAGGGCATGCAGGTGCCGGCCGCAGAGCGCGAACAGGCCATCGCGGCCGACACGGTTCGCGTCGTTGCCGAGCGCGTCCACCCGGGCGGCACGTTCCGGATCGTTGAAACGCGGCAGGGCCTGGTGATGGCCGCCGCGGGCATCGACATGTCCAACGTTCCCGAGGGCACGGCCCTGCGCCTTCCCGCCGACCCCGATGCCTCGGCCCGGGTTCTCTGCGAGGGGCTGCGTCGGCATTTCGGCGTCGATATCGGCATCATCGTCACGGACACGATCGGCCGTGCCTGGCGCATCGGACAGACCGACATGGCGATCGGCGCGGCAGGCGTGCAGCTGACCGACGACCTGCGCGGCAGCAATGACGCCAACGGGCGGCCGCTCCATGTCACGCAGGCCGTCATTGCCGACGAGATCGCCGGAGCGGCGGATCTGGTAAAGGGCAAGACGACGGGCATCCCAGTGGCGGTCGTGCGCGGCCTCGGCCGCTTCGTGCTGGGGCTCGATGCGCCTGGCGCGCGCACCCTCAGCCGCACCGGCGACGACGACATGTTCCGCTTCGGTTCGGCCGAAGCCTACCGCCTCGGCTATGATGCCGCGCTGGCGGACGTCAAATCCAAATCCAAGCAGCGTCAGGATTGATCACCATGCGGTTCGTCGCAGTCATCCCACTCGTGGCCCTCGCCGGCGCTACGCCGGCATTCGCGGCCACTACCTACCCCCTGACCATCGAGAATTGCGGCCAGACCGTCACCTTCGATGCACCGCCCGAGCGTGTGGTGACCATCAAGTCGACCGCGACCGAACTTCTGCTTTCGCTTGGCCTCGCTGACCGGATCGTCGGGGTCGGCTTCCAGGACGGGCCCTTGCCCGAGGCGCTCGCGACGGACCTCCCCGTCCTTTCCGACAAGCTGCCCAGCCAGGAAGTTGTGCTCGAGGCCGAACCCGACTTCGTCTATGGCGGCTGGGAAAGCAATTTTGCCGCCGACGGCGCCGGCGAACGGCCGACGCTGGCACAGCTTGGCGTTGCCACCTATGTCGCGCCCGCCGCCTGCCGCTCGATCAAGCCGACCAAACTCACCTTCGATCAGCTCTTCGATGAGATTGGCGAAATGGGAGAGATCTTCGACGTGGCCCTCGATGCCGAAGTCGTCGTCGAGGGACAGCAGGCAATGCTTGAGCGGGTGGAGTCCGATACCCGCGACTTGACCGCGGTCTGGTACTCCTCCGGCACAAAGACCCCTTATGTCGGCGCCGGCAGCAATGCGCCGGCCATGATCCTCGAGGCACTCGGCCTCACCAACATCTTCGCCGATGTCGACGACGGCTGGACCTCGGCCAGCTGGGAAGCCATCGTCGATGCCAACCCCGATGTCATCGTGCTGGTGGACGCCGCCTGGAACTCGGCCGCGCAGAAAAAGCAGCTGCTTGCCGAGAACCCGATCACCCGGGAACTCGATGCCGTCACGAACGAGCGTTATCTGATCATACCCTTCCCCGCCGCCGAAGCGGGCGTTCGCAATGTCCCGGCGACGGCTGACATGGCCGAGCAGTTGGCGCGACTGGATTTCGGAGATTGAGCGTTTAGTCTTGGAGAATCCCCTTAGCCAACCTCTCCCTGAGAGGCGGATGTTGGGTAGAGGTACCGGCACACGCGATACAAGCATGACCCGTCTCTCCCTTCCCACGCTAGCGCTGCTCGTCGTCCTCAGCGCGATCGTGGCCGTCACCTTCGGTCCAGCCGACATCACGGCTGGCGAAGTGTGGTCGGTGATCCTGCATCATCTGGGCATCGTGCCCGAAAGTCCGGTCTCGCGGCTGCGCGACGCCATCGTCTGGGAGCTGCGGCTGCCGCGCGTGCTGACGGCCCTGGCGGTCGGAGCAGGTCTGGCCCTGTCGGGCACGGTTGTGCAGGCCCTGACCCGCAATCCCCTGGCCGATCCCTATCTGCTGGGCCTGTCCTCGGGCGCTGCGCTCGGCGCGGTGAGTTTTGCGCTCGTGGGCCTGACGCTGTTGATGCCCGTTGGCGCCTTTTTCGGCAGCCTCGGCGCGCTGGCCCTGGCATTGCTGATCGCGCGCCTTCTCGGCGGCGCCACGCCGAGCCGCGCCATCCTCGCCGGCATCTGCATTTCGGCACTCGCTTCGGCCCTCACCTCGCTGATCATCTTCTGGTACGCCACCGGCGACAGCTATCGCGAAATCCTGTCCTGGCTCATGGGCTCGCTTTCCGGCTCGCTCTGGGCGGATACGGGCCTGGCCTTTCTCGCACTCTCCGTCTGCGGTCCGGTGATCGTTCTCGCCGGACGCGCATTGGATGCCTTCGCCTTCGGCGACACCGCCGCCGCCGCCCTGGGCATCGACGTGCCCCGGCTGCGCTGGACCCTGCTCGGCGCCACGGCCCTTCTGACCGGTGTCATGGTTGCCATTGGCGGCGCCATCGGTTTCGTCGGCCTCGTCGTACCGCATGCGGTACGGCTTGCCGTCGGCTCTAAGCACCGCGCGCTGCTGCCTCATGCCGTACTGGTCGGGGCACTCTTCATGCTCTGGACCGACACTGCCGCACGCACCCTGTTCGATCCGCGCGAACTGCCGGTGGGCATCATAACGGCCATTATCGGTGCACCGATTTTCCTGATCGTGCTCCTGCGCTACCGGAGGGTCACATGAGCCTCGTGGTCTCAGGACTCTCGGTCAGCAAGTCCGGCAAGGCCATCGTCTCTGACATCGCCTTCACGGCCCCCACGGGTGCCATCACAGGGATCATCGGCCCCAATGGCGCCGGCAAGTCGACCGTGCTCTCGGCCATGCTTGGCCTCCTCACCGCCACGGGCAGCGCACGGTTCGAAGACCGGGAGCTGCCCACCATGCCGCGCCGCGAGCGGGCCCGCATGGTCGCGCTGGTCGAACAGTCCGCCTCGACCGAAGAACGCCTTCTGGTCCGCGACGTCGTTGCCCTTGGACGCATCCCGCACGAGGCGGCCTGGCAGGCGGCGCCCTCCCCCGAGGATGCCGGCATCATCGCCATGGCACTGCATGAAACCGGCATGACGGCCTTTGCCGACCGCCGCTTCGATACCCTCTCGGGCGGCGAGCAGCAGCGCGTGCATATGGCACGGGCACTGGCGCAACAGCCGCGCCTGCTGCTACTCGACGAGCCCACGAGCCATCTCGACATTGCCGCGCAGCTGCAATTGCTGGCGCTCCTCAAGCGCAAGTCCGCCTCCGGGATGACGGTGCTGCTGGTGCTGCACGACCTTAACCTCGCGGCACGCTACTGCGAACATTTCGTGCTGCTCTCGCAAGGCAGGCTGGCGGCCGAAGGGCGACCCGATGAAGTGCTGACGCCCGCTCGCTTGCAGGAAATCTACGGCGTCAACGCACGTCTAGTCCGTGATCCCCAGGCTGGCAGGCCGCTCATCGTATACGACGACGCCGACGCCTTTCCGCCCCACCAGATTCCCGATTGACAATCATGCCTGGGCCACTCAAAAATTTGATCGACTGGTCAAATTTCTGATCCATCAAGGGAGCGGCGGGACACCATGGAATTCGGCATCACCTTCAAGGGTTTTATTGAACACGAGCGCGCCCGCTATCTGGTGCGCGCTGCCGAATATGCCGGCTTTTCCTACTGCTGGTTCTACGACAGCCATATCCTTTGGCGCGACTGCTATGCCGCCATCGCCATGTGCA
Organism: Devosia lucknowensis; assembly: GCF_900177655.1. Taxonomy (NCBI): domain Bacteria; kingdom Pseudomonadati; phylum Pseudomonadota; class Alphaproteobacteria; order Hyphomicrobiales; family Devosiaceae; genus Devosia; species Devosia lucknowensis. The sequence goes on from NZ_FXWK01000001.1 coordinate 2,162,448, forward strand.
TGGAACACACCAGCGACATGCGCTTCGGCCCGCTCGTGACCAACCCTGATGTCCGCGACTGGTCGGTGGCCGCCTCGATCTTCGGCTCGCTGTCCAAGCAGTCGGGAGGCCGCTTCGACCTGGCCGTGGGACGCGGCGACAGCTCCATGCGCGTGATGGGCAAGAAGCCGGCCACCCTCGCGCGCGTTGCCGACTTCATCCACAAGACCAAGGCTATGGTGCGTGGCGAGGAAGTCACCTATGGCGAAATCCCAGCGCCGGTGAAATTTCCCTGGGCTGTCGGCCACGACATGCCGAGCTGGATCGCCGCCTATGGCCCGCTGGCACTCAAGACGGCCGGCGAACATGCCGATGGCGTCGTGCTGCAAATTGCCGACCCCGGCCTGTGCAAATGGTTCACCGACCAGTGCATCGATGCCGGCAAGGCTGCGGGCAAGGACATGACCGGCTTCCGCTCCATGGCGGCGGCGCCCGCCTATTTCGGCGACAAGAAGCGCGCCATCGAGAAGGTGAAGTGGTTCCCGGCAATGGTCGGCAACCACGTGGCCGATATCGTCGAGAAGTACGGCTCTGATAGCGACAAGGTGCCGGCTGCGCTCACCTCGTATATCGAAAAGCGCCGCGGCTACGACTATTCCAAGCACGGACAGGCCGATAACCCCTTCCTCGACTTCATCTCCGACGACGTCGTCGAAAGCTTCTGCGTTCTCGGCGAGCCGGAAGACCACATCTCCAAGATCCGCGATCTGGAAACGGCCGGTGTCACCCAGTTCAACATCTATCTCGACAGTGGCGACGAAGAGGAAATCATCGCCAACTACGGGCGGCACGTCATTCCAAGCTTCCGCTGACGGCGGTTTTGCGAGACCAGGCTGATGCAGTTATCCGCATGTATCGAATGGCTATTCGCCGATGAGGCGAAAAGCGTCGACGCGCGTATCCGGCTCGCCCGGCAGGCGGGCCTCGATGCGGTCGAGTTCTGGCGCTGGAGCGACAAGGACCTGGACGCGATCGAAGCCGCGCTCAGGGAGACCGGCGTCTCGCTCTCGGGTTTCGTCGCCGAGCCCATGATCCCGCTGACCGATCCGGCAAATAAGGACGCCTTCCTGGAGGGTCTCAAGCGATCCGTGGATGTCGCGCAACGCTTGGGTGCACGGATATTGATTGCACAGGCAGGCCATGATCTGGCCGGACGAAGCCGGACCGAGCAGCGATCAGCCCTGACGGCCTGTCTCTCCGCTGCTTCCGACGTCCTGGCCGGCTACGGAGTGCGCCTTGGCGTCGAGCCGCTCAACACGCGGATCGATCACCCTGGCTATTTCCTGCCCTCGACCAGCGAGGCGCTCGACATTGTCGACGATGTCGACCGGCCCGAAATCGGCATCCTCTACGATCTCTACCATTCCCTCGTGATGGACGAGGTACCCCAGGACGTTCTGACTGGCCGCGTCGACCGCGTCATTCACGTGCACGTCGCAGATCATCCCGGCCGCCAGGACCCGGGCACGGGCGGGCTGGACCTGAAGACACCGCTCAAATGGCTGTTCGATCAGGGCTATGACGGTCGCGTGGGGCTGGAATACCGACCTGCAAAGGGCACGACCGCCGGACTGGCCGAAGTCCGCAACCGCCTCGCCTGACCACGCCCTTTCAAGCCGCTCCATGTCGCCCCGCGCATGCGGCGTGCCTGACGCGAATGATCCTCGGGGCGAGCCCGAGGACGGAATAGCGTTTGCTGCAGGTGATTGCCCCACCAGACAGGTCCGTTCCCCTGTCCGGTGAGGCCAGCGGGGCCGATCAATCGTCTTCGACGAACACTTCGGCGCGTTTCTTGCGGATGGCCGGGAGCACCGCGATGAGGACGGCGAGCAGGGCCAGGGCCAGGAGCGTCGCCGAGATCGGACGGGTGACGAAAATCGTCGGATCGCCGCGCGAGATGATCATGGCCCGCCGCAGGTGCTCTTCCAGCAATGGCCCGAGCACGAAACCGAGCAGCAGTGGCGCCGGCTCGCAGCCGAAGCGGATCAGCAGGTAGCCGACGATGCCGAAAAAGGCGATCGCGTAGATATCATAGATATTCTGGTTGATCGAGAATGTGCCGATACAGGCGAATAGCACGATGGCCGGAAACAGCACGCGATAGGGGATCGAGAGCATCTTCACCCACAGCCCAACTAGCGGCAGGTTGAGGATGACCAGCAGCAGGTTGCCGATCCACATGGAGGCGATGATGCCCCAGAACAGCGCGGGCTGTTCGTTGATGACGTTCGGACCCGGGGTGATGCCCTGAAGAATGAACGCACCGATCATCAGCGCCATGACGGGATGGGCAGGAATGCCAAGGGTCATGAGCGGAATGAACGAGGTCTGTGCCGCCGCGTTGTTCGCCGATTCCGGGCCGGCCACGCCTTCGATAGCGCCCTTGCCGAATTCTTCCGGATGCTTGGAAAGACGCTTCTCGGCCGAATACGAGGCGAAGGACGATAGGATATGCCCTCCTCCAGGCAGGATGCCGAGCAGCGAACCGAGACCGGTGCCGCGCAGGATCGGCCAGATGATGCGCCTGATATCCTCGCGGGTCAGGAAAAGGTTGGTGACCTTTTTCACCCCGACTTCACGCTCGTGTTCGTTTTCGAGGTTGCGCAGGATTTCGGCGATACCGAACACGCCGACGGCCACCGCCACGAAGTTGAGACCGCCGAAAAGTTCGCGCAGCCCGAAAGTGAAGCGCGGCGTTCCGGTGTAGATGTCCTGACCGACCATGCCCAACAGCAATCCGAGCACGATCATGGCTAAAGCCTTGAGGATCGACCCGTGCGCGAGGGCGATCGATACGAGTAGCCCCAGCACAATGAGCGAAAAGTATTCAGGTGCGCCGAAATTCAGGGCCGCCCGGGCCAGTGGTGGCGCGAAAGCCGCCAGTAGGAAGGTCGCCACCGAACCGGCGAAGAACGAACCCAGCGCCGCGGTGGCCAGGGCCGCACCCGCCCTACCCTTTCGGGCCATCTGGTAGCCGTCGATGGCGGTGACGGCGGACGAGCTTTCGCCCGGCAGGTTGATGAGAATGGCAGTGGTGGAGCCGCCATACTGGGCACCGTAGTAGATGCCGGCGAGCATGATCAGGGCCGTCTCGGCATTGAGCGAGAAAGTGATCGGCAGCAGCATGGCGATCGTGGCCGTAGGCCCGATGCCCGGCAGAACGCCCACCAGCGTGCCGAGCAGCACGCCGACGAAGCAGTAGAGGACATTGTAGGGGTCAAGCGCGACCGAAAAACCCAGCGACAGTGAAGAGAAGAGATCCATCGCGCGCTCCTAGAACTGCAGCCAGGGGCCGACCAGCGGCACCAGCATGCCCAGGCCAACCACGAAGATGAGGTAGCAAAGGAAGGTGAGGCCGACTGAAATGATCAGGGCCTGCACGACGTTGTTCTTGCGCGACGACAGTGCCGTTGCAAAAGCGGCCAGAAGGACGACAGGGACAAAGCCAAGTCCCCGGATGGTCGCGCCAAAGAAGATGATGGTGCCCAGAACCAGCGCTATTCCGCGCCAGGGCCAGGGCGCAGCCTCGCCGTCATCGGGCTTGCCAAAGCCCTTCGCCGCGACGGCAATGCCGAGGGCGACAAGGATGCCGCCGAGCACGACCGGCATGAAGCCGGGGCCCATGCGGAACGGCGTTCCGAATTCGTAGCCCAGCGCCTGCAGGGCAAAGAAGCCGCCAAAGGCAACGAACATGCCTCCGGCAGCCAGATCATTTCGCGAAGCGTTGAGCGCCATTGTCTCCCCCAGGTCCTGCCGCGCCGGTTCGTGGTGTCCGGCTTTTCGCAGTGTCAGATGAGTGACTGGCGCCGGACACGTCCGGCGCCAGTGCTGATGTTACTGCGCGGAAACACCGGCAGCAGCGATAACCTCGGCCCAGAGACCGATCTGACCTTCGAGCTTTTCCGACAACGCAGCCGGAGTGGCCTGGTCGGCGGGCACCGGATAGGTGCCCAGCTCGGCAAAGCTGTTGCCCAGGTTCTGATCGGCCAGGGCCTTCTGGAGCGACTGGCTCAGCCGATCGATGATGGCCTGATCAGTGCCGGCAGGCGCGTAGAGGCCATGCCAGATCGAGAGATTGAAATTATCGAGACCGCCTTCGGCCAGCGTCGGCAGGTCAGGCAACACGGCGACGCGCTCGGGCGTGGTAACAGCGTAGGCCTTGATCTCGCCTGCCTGGATCTGGCTGGTGGTGTTGGTGGTCTGGTCGCACATCATGTCGATCTGGCCACCGAGCAGATCGGTCATGGCCGGACCGGTGCCCTGATAGGGAACTTCTGTCATCTTGGTCCCAAGCGCATCCATGATGAGCAGGCCGCAGAGCTGGCTCGCCGCCCCGATGCCGGCATTGGCGTAAGTGATGTTTTCGCCATTTTCCTTGATATAGGCGATCAGGTCTTCCAGCGACGCGGGCTCGAAGTCCCTGCGGGCGACGACGGTCATCGGCACTTCGGTGACGAGGCCGATCGTGGCGAAGTCGGTCATCGGATCATAGGGCAGGCTGGCATAGAGCGCCGGCGCCGTGGACATGCCGATGTGGTGCAGGAGCAGCGTGTAGCCATCGTTGGTCGCCGCTGCCACCTGACCGGCACCCAGCGTACCACCGGCGCCGCCTACGTTCTGCACCACCACCTGCTGCCCGAGATCCTCGCTCATCGCCGCAGCCACGAGACGCGTGACCGTATCGGTTGGACCACCGGCCGCAAACGGCACGACGATCGTGACAGGCTGCGTGGGATAGTCCTGCGCCATGACGGCGACGGACCCGAGGGCAGAAGCGGCGAAGAGGCTGAGTGCCAGCGCCTTGAAAACGGTCTTCATGGTGATTGTATCCTCCCGAATTGCATGTCCCCAGATGATGTGGGGCACCCCGGCTTGCCCGGAGCTGCCATCCCTCTTGCAAACCGCGTGCCAAGGCAAAAATGCAAGGCAGATATGCAATCGGCACGGATCGTGTTAATCGATCTGGCAAGAACTTGCCGTGCATCGGGCAGAGTGCTGGCAATATCTTGCCAAGGAAGGCCATGACGAAGGGGACTACATCACCGGCGCGACTGAGACGCCGGCGGCGCCTGATCCTGGCCGGAGCGGCGGCCGGTCTTATCGCCGTGGTGTTCTGGATCGCTTTCGAGGTCACGCTGGCTGGCGCAGTGCGCGACGCCAATGTGCAATCCCAACGCCGGCTGGCATTGTTCGATCGCACGCTAGAAGCCATCATCGAGCGCTTCCATTATCTGCCCGTCGCGATTTCGCAGGCACCGGAAACCCGTGCCGCGCTGGAAAACCCTGACAATGCCCAGGCGGTGGAGGCCGCCAACGGTTTCCTGAGCAAGCTCAACGAGACTGCGGGCGCGAGCGAAATTTTCCTGATGGAGGACACAGGAAGCGTCGTGGCGGCCAGCAACTGGTGGACCCTTACCAGTCTGGTCGGGACGAATTATTCGTTCCGTCCATACTTCGCCGACGCCATGGCGCGTGGCAGAGCCGAATTCTACGCCTTTGGCATGTCGACGAGCGTGCCGGGGCTGTTTCTGTCGCAGCGCGTTGACGGGCCGGACGGCCCGCTGGGCGTCGCCGTGACCAAGATCAACCTGGGGGAGATCGAGGCGGCCTGGTGGCGATCGGGAGAACTGATCGGCATTGTCGACCTCAACAACGTTATCATCCTCTCCACACGGCCGGACTGGCGATACCGTCCGCTCCAGACCATTCCGCGCACCCAATTTGCCGCCATCGCCGACCAACAGCGCTACGGCGAGCGAGGCGTCGACAATGACGGCATCATCACCGACCGCTGGTTCTCGCGCGGCGGGGAATTCACCCTGCTCACCGGCTCCGATCCGGAAACCTCGGGATACTTCGTGCTGAAGGAACTCCGCCTGCCCAAGCATGGCTGGCGGCTCCTGTCCTTCACGCCGCTGGCTCCGCTTTATGGCAGCGCACTGACGATGGCGACGGCTGCTGCCCTCGCCTGTGCCGCGCTATTGCTCATCCTCGTGCTGCTCGAGCAGCGCCGTCGGCTCGTGGCGCAGCGGTTGGCCGACCACAACCAGCTCGAGCTGAGGGTTGCGGAGCGAACCGAAGACCTGCACGCCATGAACGAACAGCTGCGCGCCGAGATCGCCGAGCGCATTCGCGCCGAAAAGGCCGAAGAGGATGCCCAGCAAGGGCTGGTACAGGCCGCCAAGCTGGCCACATTGGGCCAGACATTGGCGGGCGTCGCCCACGAGGTCAGCCAGCCGGTGGCCGCCCTCGCGACGCACATGGCCAGCGCCCGGCTCATCGAGCAGCGCCGCGGCGGCAGCGAACTTGGCCCGATCCTGGGCGCCATGGACAAGGTGGTCGAGCGCCTGGCCAACCTGACGGGTCACCTCAAGACGTTTTCGCGCAAGGAAACGCGCGTCGCCATGCAGGCCGATATAGGGGCGGTCATCGCCAATGCCCTTGATCTCACGGATCACCGCCTCCGAGAGGTCGGCGTCGATGTCGAATACAGAAGGCCCAACCCTTCCGTTAGCGTCGTGGCAAACCCGATCCACCTCGAACAGGTTTTGATCAATCTCATCGCCAACGCCGCCGATGCCATGCAGGATCAGCCGATGCGCGTGCTGTCGATCGGCGTTTCGCCGGGGCACGACACCGCTTCGATCGCCGTGACCGACACGGGCTCGGGCATCGAAGCGGCCGACATGTCCAACCTGTTCGATCCCTTTTTCACAACCAAACCGGCCGGCAAAGGGCTCGGCCTGGGTCTGGCCATCTCCTCCGGCCTCATCCGCGATGCCGGCGGCACGATCACGGTCCGCTCCACGACCGACAAGGGCAGCACTTTCACGGTGACGCTGCCGCTTGCCGGAGCCAAGGCCGGGACGGCCGTTCCATTCGAGGTTTCGGCGTAATGATAAGCCTCAATCCGCACCCCAGCATCGGGCTCGACCCCAGGGTCACCCTCAACGCGCATAGTCCCGACCATCGCGGCTCCCCTGAAGGCCCGCGGGTCGGGCCCGAGGGCGGAGCCGTGGTTGGAACAGCAGTGCACAGGAAGACCTGACCCCATGATCCCCACAGTGCTCATCGTCGACGACGAAGACATGGTGCGCACCGCACTCGAGCAATGGCTCCGGCTATCCGGCTTCGAGACGGCAACGGCCGCCAATGCTCAGGAAGCACTGGCCGCCATCGACGACCGGCATCCGCACATCGTCCTCACCGACGTCCGCATGCCGGGTCTTTCGGGCATGGATCTGCTGCGCTCGATCGCCGAGCGCGGCCTGCCCACCGAGGTCATCCTGATTACCGGCCACGGCGATGTGCCCATGGCAGTGGAAGCCATGCGCGCTGGCGCTTTCGACTTCCTGCAAAAGCCTTACGTGCCCGACCAGCTGGTGCATTCCATTTCGCGTGCCGCCGAGCAGGCACGCCTCAAGCGCGAGCTGGCAGACCTGCGACGCAAGCTCGACGGCGGAGAAAGCGAACTGTCCACCCGGCTTGTCGGTGCATCGCGGGTCATGGGGGAACTGCGTCGCTCGGTGCTGGAGCTGGCGCCTATCCCCGCAGACATCATCCTGTTCGGAGAAACCGGAACCGGCAAGGAAGTGGTGGCCCGCTGCCTACACGACTTTTCACCGCGCGCTGGTGGTCCGTTCGTGGCCGTCAACTGTGCAGCCATTCCGGCCGAACTGATCGAGAGCGAACTGTTCGGACACGAGGCCGGCTCGTTCACGGGCGCTGCGGGCCAGCGGATCGGCAAGTTCGAATATGCCAATGGCGGCACGCTTCTGCTGGACGAGATCGAGTCCATGCCCCTGCTGGCCCAGGCCAAGGTGCTGCGGGTGATCCAGGAGCGCGTGGTGGAACGGCTCGGCTCGAACAAGCAGGTCGCGCTTGACCTGCGGATCATCGCCGCCTCAAAGGTCGACCTCGCGGCCGAAAGCCAGGCCGGACGCTTCCGCGCCGACCTTTACTATCGTCTCAACATGGCAACGCTTGCCCTGCCGCCCCTGCGCGATCGCGGCGATGATTGCGTCATCCTGTTGCATCATTTCCTGTCCGAGGCGGCCCGGCGTTTCGGTCGCCCGGCGCCGACGCTTCATCCCGCCGATATCAGCGCGCTGCTTTCCCATGGCTGGCCCGGCAATGTCCGCGAGCTCAAGGCCGCTGCCGACCGGTTCGCCCTTGGTCTCGGCGCCACCGGCCGCTCGATCGGGGATATCCTTGGGCAAAGGCTCTCGCAGCCGACAGGGGAATCGCTTGCGGACCGGCTCGCGTCGTATGAGCGCCACCTGATCGAAGCGGAACTCGATCGCAATGACAATTCCATCGCCGCGGCGGCCGAAGCGCTTCAGGTGCCGCGCCGGACGCTGAGCGAAAAAATGTCCCGCCTCGGCGTCAGACGCTGAGCGACTTCAAAGGCAACCAAATGATCCCGATCATCGATACGCACCTGCACCTGATCTACCCTGACCGCTTTGCCTATCCCTGGATTACGCCGGCTCATCCGCTGAGCGGTCATTGGAGTATCGAAGCATACCTCAAGGAAGCGCGCCCCCTCGGCATCGAAGCGTCGGTGCACATGGAAGTCGACGTTGCCGAAGCCGATATCGAGGCCGAAACGCGCTATGTCCTGCATCTGGATGGCGTGGTTGGCGCCATCGCGGCCTGCCGCCCCGAGCACCCGGACTTTCCGGCCCAGCTCGAGCGTCTGGCGGCAATGCCCGGCGTCCGCGGATTGAGGCGTATCCTGCATGAGGCGCCAGACGAGCTGAGCCAGACGGCGCAGTTTGCCGAGCATTTGAGGCGGCTGCCGCACTACGGCCTGACTTTCGACCTCTGCGTGCGCCATGACCAGTTGCCGATCGGTGAAGCGCTGGTCCGCCGCTGCCCCGACGTCGCCTTTGTGCTCGACCACTGCGGCGCACAGGATATCGATCTCACCCAGCCCGGCCCGTGGCGCGAAAACATCCGCTCCATCGCGCGCCTGCCGAACCTCAACGCCAAGGTGTCCGGGATCATGGCCTATGCCGGGAGAGGCTGGACGGTCGACGGACTACGTCCCTATGTCGAGCACATCATCGATTGTTTCGGTTGGGACAGAGTGGTGTGGGGGTCGGATCATCCCGTCGTGACGCTGGGCGGCACATTGACCGACTGGGTGAATGCCACGCGCGAGATCATCGCGAAAGCCAGTACCAGTGAGCAGCAACGTCTTCTCAACGGCAATGCGCGGCGCATCTACCGTCTCTGAACGAACGACAGACGCGCCTGCTTGTCTGCAGCGACGACACCCGCGAACAGGCGCCGACGATGCAGGAGTGGCTTTAGCCAATGGTGGGGAGTTCAAGCCCGGCGACACCGAACATGGCGGTCAACTGCGGCAAGGCGGAAAGGTCCATCTTGGGCATCAGCACGACCAGCGCCAGGATGATGAAGCCGGCGCGAACCAGGCGCCGGCGGGTTGTCTTTCGCATAAACATGGGTAATCGCGGCTCAGATTTCGGTCTGGCGACCGGACATGCCCACACGGCCATATGAGGCGATATCCGACCGGCTGATGCCTATATCGGAGAGCATGTGATCGCTGAGGCCATTGAGCTGTCGGCGGGTCTTGTTGATGCGGCGCTGTTTGCGCCAGGTGTCGAGAATGTCGATCATTGTGTTGCGTCCGTTTGTGATGGCGCGCTTCTAGTGCCCTCGCCGCAACATCGCCCCACCTGTTTGAGCGGGCACTCGACACATAATGACTGCCTTAAAAGGCTGAGCCAAAATAAAAATGCCGCCCCGATGGGGCGGCAGTGTCAGTCAGGAGGTCTGGTTAGATTTCACCCTAGCGTTGCCCCCCTGAATCGCGCCCCACCCAAATATGGGGGGCGCCGTCGTCCTCCCTGTGCGCCCGAATGCGTTCAACCAGTCCTGCGATCAGCGAGATGACGAGCCAAACGGCTGCAAGCACAGCAGTCGCAACAAGCGCAATGGGTAGCCCCAGTACTTCGTGGCCGACGACAAAGGCAGCCAGCCCCGCATAGGAGATGATGGACAAATCGTTCAATGTTCTTGGCATGGGCGGCTCCGGCGATGCAATGCAGCCTATGACCACGGAACAAGTCACGGCGTCGCCACCCAAACGAGTGGTCCATTACTTGCACCGTTTCTGTGCATGGCGATGCAGAACAAAGTGTCCCCACCCAAATGAGTGTTGGGCAGAAATTTTGTCTGATTTGATCACGACACCCGCTAGACCTGCGCAAGACGTCAATTCAATATACCTGCCGTGCAAGGGACGGCACGGGGACAGACGGGTGCATCCAGCTCATGATCACTAGGATCTTATGCGTAGAGGACGAGGCGGATCTGCGCTCGGACATCTGCGAGGAGCTGGTGGCTGCCGGCTATGACGTGGATGAGGCCGGCAACGGCCAGGAAGCGCTCGAGCGCCTGCGGGCGGGCAGCTACGATCTCGTGCTTTGTGACATCACCATGCCGCGCATGTCTGGCCTCGATCTGCTGCGCGCCGTGCGCGAGGAACCAGGCCAGGGTGACCTGCCCTTCATTTTCCTGACGGCGCTGGCGGGACGGCAGGACATCATTGCGGGCAAGCAGGCTGGCGTCGACGACTACCTGACCAAGCCGATCGACTTCGATCTCATGCTGATCACCATCGCCGCCCGGCTCGATCAGGTCGCGCGGATCAAGGGCACGGCGAGCCGTGATGAGGACGCCAGCAACACCCTGCGCGCGGCGCTGCTTGGTGCTGACGAAGCGCTCAATCGCATTGCCGTGGGTGTCTTTTTGATCGATATCGAGCGCAAGGTGCTGTTCCGCAACCGGCGCGCCGACGAGTTGCTGGACGAAGCCGACGGCCTGAGCCTCTCGCGCGAAGGGTTGCTGCGCGGCGAAAAGCCCGCCCAGACGCAGGCCCTGCGCGATATCGTCGATACCGCGATCGCCCGCGTCGGGAGCAGCAGCCGACAGGGCAGCGAAGCGGTCGCCCTGTCCCGTGAAAGTGGTCGGCGTTCGTTGATCGCGGTGGCCTGCCCGCTCGGCCGCGGTCCAGCCAAAGCGGGTGAACCGGCCGTGGGACTGTTCGTGACAGACCCCGAATGGCGATCGAGCGATGCGGCTGAAACCGTGGCCCAGCTTTACGGATTGTCGCCGGCCGAGACGCGATTGGCGCTTGCCCTGGTTCGCGGCCTGCGGTTGGACGAGATTGCAGAGGAATTCGGGCTGTCGCGCAATACGGTGAGCTACACGCTCAAGAACCTTTTCCGAAAGACCGAGACCGATCGGCAGGCTGACCTGATCAGCCTGTTCATGTCGAACCCCCTCGCCATCGGCGAGGACTGAGTTCAGGCTGCGGCACGACGGCTGGCCTGTCGGCGGGGACGACCCGGTGCACTGACATGCCCCTGACCCTGCCTGCGCTTTTGCGCCGGCTTGGGCCGCATTGTGGGATCGCTGGCCACGATGGCGGCGATACCCAGATCGATGCCGCGGAAAATTTCGGCCAGTTCGGGGAATGCCCGATCATCGAAGTCGATGGTATGGGGAAGACGAGGCATGTTTCGTTTTTCCTGATGGTTCACATGGCCAGCGCGTAGGGAAGCGCGAGGACCGTTAGGGCAAACATGTAGAGGCTGGAGAGCATGAGCGTGCGGCGCATGGTGGTTTTCCTCAGAGATTGAACGGGAGCGTTCCCGTTCCGACAAGCGCCATTAACGACATTCGAAGCGCCCGAACGCCCCTCAAACGGGTGGGATGCGAAAGTAAAAAGAAAAAATACGAAACTTGGAAGAAACAAAACGGCGCCGGACGATGTGGTCCGGCGCCGTCGTGCTGCGAGGCCGGCCTCGGCTCACGCGGGCGGGATATTATGGTTTCGACGGAAGAGATTAGTGGGATCATATTGGTGTTTGACCTGCCGCAGCCTTTGCCAGTTTTGGTCTCCGTATGAGGCACGCACCATGTCCTCGCCCTGTTCGGCAAGGAAGTTCACATAGGTCCCGCGATCCTGCGCGCCGCCAAGGGACAGCGTGCAGACCCCGGTCCACCGCTCATGCGCGACCGCCGCTTCGACGCTGTTATCCATGGCCATGAAGGCGACGAGGATTTCGGCATCGCGATGGGCATAGGCTGTAGCTTCTGCAGGAATGCGGGAGGCTGCTCCACCGAGGATGCGGATCTGCGCAACGCGCATGGGCGCCTCGCACAGATCCAGCCGCTTGATGATTTCGGAGGCGTCAGCCAGATCGATATCGTCGCGGAATAGACTGCGGATGGAAACCGTCGGCACGGGCCCAGGGGCCTCCGGCAGGTACATCATTCCATAGGGACCGGGACGAACCAGGTCGGCGATGGCGTTATCGAGAGCACGGAAAGGCGCTAACGCGTGGTCTGCTTCCGCTGCCGGTCCGGCGTAGGCCATCATGCACAGAAGGACGGTTTTGCCCACGAGGCCCGGTGGAATGAACGGCATCGGGGGCGCCGGCATGACCATGAGGATCGTGGTCAGGTCGTCCGGAGCGACCTTCGCAGCGGCGACAAACCCCACGATGTTTTCCGGCGTCGCCGGCAAAATCAACGGTCCGCCGACAAACTCGGGCAACGGGCTCAGCCGATAGCAGAACCGCGTGACGATGCCGAAATTGCCGCCACCGCCCCGAATGGCCCAGAACAGATCGGGATAGCTGCTCTCGCTGACTGTGAGGATGCTGCCCGAAGCGGTGACGATTTCCGCCGCGATCAGAGCATCGATGGTCAAACCTAGCTTGCGCGTGAGATAGCCAACGCCGCCACCCAGGGTCAGTCCGCCGATACCGACCGATGCGGAGTCTCCGAAGCCGACCGCGACACCATGGCCGTCGAGCGCCCGCGTGACCTCACCCGCCGTCAGTCCGCTTCCCGCCCAGACCGTCATCTCGTCAAGATCGATGTCGATGGCCTTGAGGTCGCGCAGATCGATGACGACGCCACCTTCGCTGGTGCTGTGACCGCACACGGAGTGACCGCCACTCCGCACGGCGATTTCCAGCATATTGCGCCGCGCAAAATCGACGACATCTGCGACATCGGCTGCGTTGGCGACGCGTGCGATCAGCATGGGCCGATGATCCCAGTTGCTGCTGGCAACTGCGCGCAGGGTTTCGTAGTCCGGGTCATCGCCAAGGGCAATCAGACCCAGGAACCGGATCCGCAACGCTTCGATTTCAAGCGCCAGCGGCGGACTGATCATGCCCTGCGCCTTGCGCATGTGGACGTTCATTTCTTTCGCTCCAAACAATGGCGCGCAGAGGCGCCGCATGGCGGGGCGTGATAATGAAACGCCGACGACTGTTCCCCACCTGTTTGTGCGGGAAAGTTGAAATGGCTCCGCTAGCGACCGAAGACTTACCCCGCGATGCAAAGCGACATCCGGCCGTAAGAATCTTGATGCAGAACACCTCGCCACCGCGTACATATTGTTCCCAGTTTTTTCCGATCCTTGTTGAGGCGATTGCCGTGTCTTACTCGAAGTGGACCACCCGTCTGCACGCGCTGGCGAGGCCGATGACCCGCTGCGCAACCGTCGCTGCGCTGATGCTCACGGTTCTGCCCGCCACGCAGGCTGCAGACCCCCTGCCAGCGCCCACCGGCCCGGTGATCCTCACCGTCAGCGGCAATGTGGAGGTGACCAACACGCCCGAAGGCGCAGCCTTCGATCGTCAGATGCTGACCGACCTCGGCATAGCCGAAATCCGGACATCCACCCCCTGGACCGATGGCGTCGTTACCTTCGGCGGGGTCCTGGGGCGCACGGTGCTCGAGCGCGTGGGCGCCGACGGCACGCTCATCCTGGCTTCGGCGCTCAACGACTACACGGTCGAGGTGCCGATGTCGGACTTCATGGACTATGACGTGATGCTGGCCATGGAGCTCAATGGCGAAGAGATGCAGGTCAGCGACAAGGGCCCGCTCTGGATCGTCTATCCGCGCGACGACGTTCCTGCGCTGCAAGACCGCAAACTGCACGAACGCTGGGTCTGGCAGTTGAAGGCGCTGAAGATCCAATGATGTCCCGGCCGTGGCGATCGCGGCCATTCCTGGCGGCTGCCCTTGCGCTGACCGTGCTGTTCGCGCTTTTGATTGCAGCCGTGACGCGCCTCGCTCTCAACGAAAGCCGCATCGCCGGCGAGCCTGCCGAAGGCGTGATCTGGTTCGCCAGTCAGGGCCAGTATGAAGCCATGCGCCTTGCAGATGCGGCCCTGCTCTACGAAACCGGCCGCGTCTCGCGCGACGAGTTGATGCTTCGCTTCGACCTGCTCGACAGTCGGCTGCGCCTGTTCGAGGAAGGACAGATGACGCGTCGCGTCGCCGACATGGGTTACGACGACGACATTGCCGCCCTGCGCGCGACCATGAACGCGCAGCGCCAGCAGATGCCCAATGTTCAGCGTCGGGACGTAATGGCGATCGTCGCCCTCCATGACGTTGCGCGATCCATGGCCCAGACCATGCGCGACTTCGCCAATGCCGGCATGCTGGATGGACGCAACCGCCAGGATGCCGTCCGAGATGGCAGGCGACGCATCCTGTTTGAAGTTTTGGGCTATCTGCTGGCAACCCTTGCTGCCGGCATCCTCGTCGCGTTCATCGTTGTACGAGGCCTTCAGAATACCGCCAAGGCACAGGCGGCCTTGCAGCACGAGCGCGAAGTATCACGGCTGCATCGCGCCTTTACCTCGGTGGTGTCGCACCAGTTCCGGACGCCTTTGTCGATCATCGACGCCAGCGCCCAGCGCATGCTGCGCCGCGGCTCCGCCATGACGCAGGACGAACTGGTGAACCGCGTCACCAAAATCCGCAATGCCTGCCAGCGCCTCACCCGTCTCATGGAGAGCACGCTCAACGCCGCGCGCCTCGAACAGGGTGAAATCAGCTTCCACGCACGCGACTGCGACCTGCATCAACTGATGCGCTCGGTCTGCGAAAACCAGCCCGACGAAGACCAGGGCCGTATCGTGCTCGACATCGAAAAACTGCCGCGCATGACCATCGCTGATAGTACCCTTCTGGAGCAGGCCGTGCAGAACCTCGTCTCCAACGCCCTCAAATATTCCGCTGCCGATAAGCGCGTCACCGTCCGGGGGGAACGTCACGGCGGCGACATTTCCATCTCGGTGGAAGACAACGGCGTTGGCATCCCCGTCGATGAGATCGGCTTCATCACCGAGCGCTTCTTCCGGGCAAGGACAGCAGAAGGCATATCGGGAACCGGTATCGGTCTCAATTTCGTGTCGCAGATCATGACGCTGCATGGTGGCCGCATCGATATCCGCAGTGTCGAGGGCAAGGGCTCGAAGTTCAATCTGCTGTTTCCGTACCGCCCCGTTGGTGTGCAGGCGCCGGCGCCAGTCGCCGCGCAATAAATCGTAACGGCGGAGAGATCAGCATCTGGCCAATTGCGCTGGATGGACCCGATTTCGCTTGTTCGTCAGACCCTTGACCGTGCCACCCGCCCCTCAAACTTCGCGTCAACAAAGTCAAAAACGTCATCTTGCCAAGTATTAATGTTTTGTTAATATAAATCCTGCGGCAGCATTGGGGATCTGCCGTGTTGTGCGAGTAAAACCATGGCGGGCCTGCAGAGGTTTCATGAGTTTAGACTGACCGCGCCAAGTCATGCGTTATTGCGGTCGTCAACGTCATGCACGGGTTGTGGTACCTGGCCCCACGATTTTGTCTCTCAGAGCGGACTGCCGCTGCCGCATTTCAACGGCGCACCCATCCTGCCCGAAAGGCCTCTGACCGATACTGAACGGGATGCCAAGCGCGTGTTCGATATCGTGCTTGCGACGCTGGCGCTTGTTGCATTGCTGCCTGTGCTCGCCCTTCTCGCTCTCGCCATCAAGGCGTCAGGTCCTGGCGACGTATTATTCCGGCAAAAGCGCGAGGGGATTCATGGACGTCCGTTTGAGATCTGGAAATTTCGCACCTTCAACGCCGGCGACATGGATCCAACCGGACTGCAGCAGACCACGGACGGCGATCCGCGGGTTTTCCCGCTTGGCCGCATTCTGCGGCGCTACAGCCTCGACGAGCTGCCGCAGCTGATCAACATCCTGCGGGGCGAAATGTCGTTCGTCGGCCCGCGCCCCCACGTTCCGGGCATGCGCGCCGGCAATGCGGATTACCGAGCCCTCGTACCCCACTATCATCTGCGCCTCAGTGTTCTCCCGGGCCTGACCGGCTGGGCACAAGCCAATGGACTGCGCGGTGAAATCGCCAGCGCTGCAGCCGCAAGGCGGCGTGTCGACCACGACCTCGCCTATATCCGCAATTTCTCGCTGTGGCTCGACCTCAGGATCATCCTGATGACAGTCCGGCGCGAGCTTTTTCGACCGTCTGGAAACTGATCCGCAAGCAATCGATCATCGAGTTCGAGTACCGGAATGCGTTCACAAAAACTGGCAATTCCAGATGTTATCGAGCTTCAGCCGACACGGCACGCGGACGAGCGCGGCAATTTTGCCGAGACGTTTCGAGACGACTGGTTCTGCTCCAATATTGGCGACCGGCGTTTCATTCAGGAAAACCAGTCCCACACCCTGAGGCGCGGCACCATAAGGGGCCTGCACTTTCAGGCGCCACCTGCCGCCCAGGGAAAGCTGGTTCAGTGCCTGAGTGGTGCGATTTTCGATGTCGCGGTGGATATCCGGGAGAACTCTGCGACCTATGGCGACTGTGTCACGCGGATTTTGACGGCGGAGCGCGGTAACCAGCTCTGGGTGCCCGAGGGTTTCCTTCATGGCTTCTGTACCCTCACAGATGACACCGTCGTCGCCTACAAGGTCACGGCCTATTACGATCGGTCGGCAGATCGTGGCGTACGCTGGAACGATGCCGATCTCGGGATCGCCTGGCCCGATTGCGTTGAGCCGTCCCTCCTGTCCGACAAGGACCGACACCTTCCCTGCTTCAGGAAAATGCAGCCCTATTTTACGATAGGGAGTGCAGCATAATGCGCGTGCTGGTTACCGGCGGAGCAGGGTTCATCGGCTCGGCGCTCGTGCGCCATCTGATACGCGACAAGGGCGACACTGTCCTCACGGTAGACAAGCTGACTTATGCGGGATCACTGCGATCCCTGCGCGACATCGCTGGCCGCCCAGAACACACGTTCGTTCTGGCCGACATCTGCGACCGGTGTGCCATGGACAACATTTTCGCGTCCTTCCGACCCGACAAGGTGGTGCATCTGGCAGCCGAAAGCCATGTCGATCGGTCCATATCCGATGCCGAAGACTTCATGCGCACCAACGTCATGGGGACGTACAGCCTGCTCGAAGCTGCAAGAACCTACTACGACAACCTCTCACGCCATGACCAAGAGCGTTTCCGCTTCCTGCATGCCATTTCAAGATCCTGACTTGACGAGCAGAGGAGAAAAACCAGATGCATCGCCGCAATTTCATGAGCCTCGCAGCAGCCGGAACCCTTCTCGGATTTACCGGGCCGGCGTTCGCCGACCTCCCCTCGTTGCGCTTTCGGGACATGTATGCCCGCGGCAAGGACCTTTCCGATCTGTCGCTGTCACTCCAGGGCCAGCGCATTGCCATGACGGGTTACATGGCGCCCCCGCTCAAGCCTGAGATCAACTTCTTCGTCCTGACCAAGACACCGATGGCAACCTGCCCATTCTGCGACGACGCTGCGGATTGGCCCAATGATATCGTCCTGTCTTATTTCGCCGGCGAACAGGCATTCACGCGCTTTTCCAACCTGATCCGGGTGGAAGGGACGTTCGACACCGGTATCAAGACCGACGAGCCCACGGGCTTCGTCAGCAAGGTGCGGCTGCTCGATACGCGTTATACTGTCCTCTAACGCTGGATTTTTGCATGCCGGGACTACCACTTGCCGCTTCCGGCCTGCGCCTTTCCTACGCGGGTGAAACCGCCGTAGAACTCCCTGAACTCGCGGTCGAGCCCGGAACGCTTGTCGCCCTTGTCGGGCCTTCGGGATCGGGAAAATCAAGCCTGCTCTATCTTCTCTCCGGCTTGCTTCGGCCTGATTCCGGCGCGTTCTTCTGGGCCGGTGAAAACATAGCCGCTTTGGGCGAGAGGCACCGCGATCGCTGGCGCCGCCGACATGCCGGCTTCATCTTCCAGAGTTTTCACCTCATCGAAGAGCTCAGTCCGCTCGACAATGTGCTGGTGCCGCTGTGGTTCGACAGGTTCTCGGCCGCGTCTGCGCGCCAGCGGGCGCTACAACTACTCGACCGCCTTGCTGTTCCGTCCCGCCGTGCGCAGGTCGCCCTTCTTTCGCGGGGCCAGCAACAACGCGTCGCCATTGCGCGCGCCCTCATCACGGACCCACAGGTCATCTTTGCGGATGAGCCAACCGCCAGTCTTGATGCCGCATCGGGGGAAGCGGTGATCGACGTGCTTCGTCAGCTCGCCCAAGAAGATGGCCGGACCGTAGTCGCCGCCACCCACGATCCTGCGGTCAAGTCTGCCGCCCACCTGCTGGTCATGCTCGATCATGGCCATACCGTCTCGATTGCCAGGAGCCGAACATGAACCCCTTCCCTCTCGCTTGGGCGTCGCTCCGCCGCAACAGTTTTACGGCCATCCTCTTTGCAACCATTGTCGCGCTTGCCGTGGCCCTTGGTATCGCCATTTCCGCTCAGGAACGCGCTCTTCGCACTGGCAGCGCCCGCGCCGCAGACAAGTTCGACCTGATCGTCGCCGCGCCTGGCAGCCACAACGACGTCCTGTTTTCGACCGTGTATCTCGACGCCACCGCCGTTGAACTCCTCGACCCTGCCATCACGGCGTTGCTGCTGGACGACCAAGAGGCAGAGATCGTCGCTCCCATCGGGTTCGGCGATCATATCGAGGGCGCGGCGGTTGTCGGCACGACAGCGGCTTTTGTCGATCATCTCTCCGGTGGACTGGCGGACGGCCGCCTCTTCGAAAAGGTGGACGAAACGGTCGTCGGCGCCTTGTCTCCACATGCCATCGGCGACAGACTGGAAGTCTCCCATTCACATGGTGCAGGTGGCGGTGCCGACGCGGATGTCGCAGCGGACGCCATCGAGGCCGGCGAGGCCGTTCCGGGGGAGGACGACCACCCCACGATTGTCGTGGTGGGGCGCATGCAGCCAACCGGCACGCCGTGGGATCGGGCAATCGTCGTCCCGATCGAGTACAATTGGGTGGCTCACGGCCTGGGCACCGGACACCGCCCCGACGACACCCATATCGGCCCTCCTTTCGATCAGGAGGCACTGCCCGGCGTACCGGCCGTGGTGGTCAAGCCCACCGACGTGGCGGCTGCCTATGGCCTGCGCAACGCTTACCGCACACCGCAATCCACTGCGTTCTTTCCAGCCGAAGTTCTGGTGGAACTCTATGGCCTGCTCGGCAATGCAACCGCGATCATGGGGGCCCTGACCCTGGCGGCTCAAGGTCTGGTGGTAGCCGCAATCCTGGCGGGTGTGGTCGCCATTCTCGACCTGCAGCGTCAGCGCTTTGCCGTGCTGCGCGCCCTTGGCGCCTCGCCGATCTTTATCTGCGCCACTGTGTGGGTTTACGTCGCCACCATCGTGCTGGGCGGTGCTCTTGTCGGGCTCTGTTTTGGTTGGGGTCTGGCAGCTGTCGTGTCCGACTTCATCGCCCAATCCACCGGCGTGTCGATGCGCGCCGAAATCGGTGCGCGCGAACTTTCGCTGGTCAGCACGATAGTGGGCATCGGGCTGGTTCTTGCACTGGTGCCGGCGATGATAATCTATCGCCGGCCCGTGGTCGAAGCGCTACGCTGAATCCTCTCAGTGGCTGTGACCCGCATGGCTGTGCGCAGTGGCTCCGGCGGGTTGCACCTCGACACTCATCTCGAGTTCGCCACTGCCAAGCAGCAGGTGAAGGTGCACCTCCTGCCCTTCCACCAAATCGAAGTGGAGGTCGTTAAGGCGCAGTCCGAGCCCTCCTGGATCGAATGCCATTGTGCCGCCAGGGATCGAATAAGCCCCGACAGGCTGGTACGAGCGCGTGCCATCAGCGGCCATCGATGCTCCAACAACGTCCACAGTCGCGGCAGCCTCCGACTCTCCGCCCCGGAGCAGAACCGCCTCGCCGCCGTTCTCCACTTCGAAGAACACAACAGCATCCTCGCCGGCCCGCGCTGGCATCGTCCAGGCATGCAGCACGACGAGTTCGCCAATGCTGGCGACATGCTCACCATGGGCATGAGACTCTGCACCAACGTCGATTGTCGCAAGGATGAAAAATGGAAAGGCGAGGAGCGAAGAAAATCTGAGCACGGTCGGTTCTCACGAGGATAAAATCCAAGCGTACCCGACTTGCGCAACACAATGACGACAGGGGTCATCCACATCCGTCGCGCCTCGACAGCAGAATGCAGAACTGTGTGTGTGAAAGAATGGCGCGCCCGAAGAGATTCGAACTCCTGACCCCCAGATTCGTAGTCTGGTGCTCTATCCAGCTGAGCTACGGGCGCGCATGCCGACCAAGCGGCGAACTTCATTTGATCGGTGCGTCTTGGCGCTTCCGATCGAAGCGGGGCAACCCATACATGGGCATATTGGGCAATGCAAGCGGGTCGTGGCGATTTTTGTGGAACGATCAGTCGAGAGGCCCGCGCCATGGGAGCGCGATGTCGAACTGGGTCCCGGAACCTGTTTCGGCGAGGGTCAGGGTTCCCCCATGCGCCTCGACGATTTCCCGGGCGATGGCGAGACCCAACCCAGTTCCCCCCGACCGCGCCGAGCCTTCGAACGCCACGAAAAGTTTGGCTCTTGCGCGTGGTGCGAGACCAGGTCCGTTGTCTCGCACGGAGATGATGAGTTTACCGTCACCCACCCGCGTTTCGACGGCAATGATAGCCTGTTCGGTCTGGGCGGCCTCGAGCGCCTCGCGGGCATTCTTGATCAGGTTGACCAGAACCCGGCCCATCTGTCCCGGGTCGATGTCGACAAAAAGCTCCGGGTCGATGTCGTTCTGGAATGTCACCAGGGGGTGCCCAGCGACCCGCGCCTCGAATGCCGCATCTTCCACGAGATCGTATAGGCCGACACTGCTGAATTGCGGCACGGTCGTCGTTTCCCGCCCGTAGTCGAGCACGGACTGTACGAACCCCGTCGCCCTGTCGAGCGTGTTGACCAGCCGGGGCGCAAGTCGCTGCACCTTGGGGTCATCGAGGGTTGCCACCTGGTCCGACAACAATTGCGCCGAAGTCAGCGTATTGCGCAGGTCGTGATTGATCTTCGCCACCGCAAGGCCGAGATCGGCCAGGTGACGACGCTGGCGCAGCATGGAAAAAAGGTCGCTCTCCATGTCCGCCAGCTCGCGCTCCAGAATGCCGATCTCGTCCCGCCGTCTCGTGGGCGTGAGAATCAGCGAGCCATTCTCCGGCGCCTTTCTGAAGGCCAGCATGTTGTTGGTCATGCGCAGCACGGGATCGATGAACAGGCGACTGACGAGAACGTAGAGCACGAACGCGGTGACCGCCGCGATCCCAAGGGAAACCAGGGCAATGGATCGGGAATAGTCCAGCATGTCGCGCCGCAGCGGAGTTTCGGGCATCAGGAGCTCGACGAGGCTCTCGTCGGTGTCGCCGGCTCCCACGACGCGCAAGGTACGCCCCGGCCCGGCGAACAACGTGTCGAGAGCGCCAAGGACCTGTGTCGGCAAATCCCTTAGCCGCAGGTCGGCGGTAACGACGACATCCGGGATGATCGGATCGGTCAACTCGATCAGCTGGCTTTGTCCCTCGCGCCGATAGACGATGGCATGGGCGCCGGCGGAGTTGAGCAATCGATCGGTGAGGTTGCGCGGCAGTGCCATCACGTCGGGAACGGCATCGAGAACCCGCGCAGCCACGATACCGACCCGCAGACGGTCTTCGAGCCATGTGGCTCGAAAGCTCGCCAGCGATGGCAGATAGACGACGATCTCCACAAGCAGGATCACCCCGATGATCGTGGCGATCAGTTTGCTCGAGAGGCCAGAAAATCGACCGGTCATGACGCTGGGCTGGTCTTTCATCGAGACGATCCTAAGCCGTTCGCTGTCCGGCGTCAGCAGTTTAGGCCGACACTAACGTCGCAGCATCCGCATCACGGCGCTGGAGCGCTTTCTTGCTGAAGCAACGACTTGAGGCGCCGATCGGTTTTCCGAAAGCGTGACAAGGCTGGACAAGAGACTGGGGCGCGGCAGCGGCATCCCCGCCAACGCCTCGAACGGCAGCCCCTGATCCATCGCCAGCGAGAGGACGCCAGCCAGATCCTGTGCACCGCTTCCGACAAGGCTCGCACCGGCAATGCGCCCTTTGGGATTGAGGATGACCTTGATCAGCCCACCACTTTCGCCCTGACTACGGATCTGGGCGTTTTCGGCCAGATTGGCCCGCAGGATCGAGTATCCCGCAGGCAGATCGCCTGAGACATGCTGCCCGATTTGCACGAGGGCGGGAGACGTCGGCACGATCCGAGGCTGTGCTCCAGATCGATTCTGGTTCGATCCGATCACCACAGCGTCGACCACGGCTCGCCCATGAGCGAGAGCATGTTGCCACTGGTTGAGGCCGGCCGCCGCGCCAACGACCCTGACCTTGCGATTGCTTGTCTGTCCCAGGTCCCCGGACGCGTAGAGGCCGCCCTGCCCTTTGAGAGCCCGTATGTTGCCAGCATCGAGATTCAGGTCCGCCAATTCTGCGGCCTGACCATTGGCGACCAGGATGTGGGAAAGATCGAGCGTGAGCTCGCTACCATCGGCAAGAGCGACGGTCGCACCGATCCCCTGCGATCGCGGCTGGATGGCGCTGACGCTGGCACCATCAAGCAGGCTCACACCGTCCTCGCGAAGAAAATGCGACCATATGGCAGCGGCCTCGGCATCGAAGCCAGCCAGTGCCTGCCCTTGCGGCACCACCGTAACCTCGGACCCCAGCCGCCGATATGCCTGGGCCAGCGCCAGACCTTCCGGATCGTTGCCGATCACGAGGAGATGCGTGAGCTTTCGCGTGTTGTCTATAAGGGTATCGAGCGTGAAAAATCCGGCTTCCTCAAGTCCGGCCACGGCGGGGATAAGGCTCGTTTCTCCCAACGCGAGCACGGTTGCCTGTGGCTTGACGAGCACGTCACCCACGGCCAGCGTCGCCGCGTCGACAAAGTGAGCAGCACCTGCAAACACTGAGATACCGAGGCCCTTCAGTCGATCGACACCGTCGAGCACGGCCTGATCCTCGGCGACCTGCTGCGCACGCTCGAGTACCGCCTTGATACTGATCTTGGGAGCCGCGGCCGACACCCCAACGGCCCCGGCGGTCCGGATCGCATGCGCACGCCTTGCGCTCTCTATTATGGAGGCGACGACCAGATCGCGCTGTGGCGCATCGCCGGGTTCTTCAAAGCCGCGGTCCACCAGCGTCACCTCGGCGCCGAGCCTGCGCGCATATTGCGCCAGAGCCAGTCCGAGAGCGCCAGCGCCGACGACGCACAGCTCGGGTCGTGAAATCTCAGCCATGTCCGCCTGAGGCTTGAATGAATGCTGTTCCTTATGCGAGGGAATGCGGAGCTTGACAACTGGTGCGCAAGGCGTGTTCGAGCCGCCAAGGCGCGTTGACTTGCGAGACTCTTTTCCCTATAGACGCCACCAACCCGGAAGACGGTGCATCTGTCAGCCGTCACAACTATTTCTGCTTTCAAGCAGCACCAAACGAGAGGAACCGTGCGACAGCGCGGTCTGATGTCATGAAGCGTACATACCAGCCCTCCAAGCTCGTGCGTGCCCGTCGTCACGGTTTCCGTGCCCGTATGGCCACCAAGGACGGTCGTATCATTCTGAACCGCCGCCGCGCGCTCGGCCGCAAGAAGCTTTCGGCCTAAGGGATTGTTGGCCGGATGACGGCCGATGTCTCTTCGCCAGACGCTCCGATTCGTCGTCTCAAGCGGCGTTCACAGTTTTTGAGGGCTGCCCGGGGCAATCGCGCCGGGCGCTCTGCGTTTGGACTGCAGGTCATCCCCAGCCCGGATAGCGAAGCCGGCGTGGGTTTTACCGTGACCAAGAAAGTTGGGAATTCCCCAGAGCGCAACCGCATGAAACGGCGGCTCCGGGCTGCTGCGGCAGCTTGCGCGCGTGACTTTGTGCCCGGACATGACTATGTCCTCTTGGCGCGGCGCGAAGCTCTCAGCCAACCCTTCGAAAAGATGGTCGCTGATCTGACCGGCCTCATCGCTCGCGTGCATGACACCCGGTCAGGCGACAATCGAAATTCTACCGGCCGCGGCCAACGGAACCCGAGACAATGAAATCTGACAATCGCAATGTGATCCTCGCCGTCGTGCTCAGCATGATCGTGCTGTTCGGCTGGCAGTTCTTCATTGCCGGCCCGCAGCTCCAGCAAGCGCAGCGCCAGGCCGAGATCCGTGCCGCACAGCAGGCCGAGACGCAGCAGGTTGCCGTTCCTGCCACCAGTGCCGACGGCACTGCAGCAGCGCCGGCCGCGGATGCGCCGCAGGTGTTCGCCGATCGCGACAGCGCCATTGCGGCAACCAGCCGCGTCGATATCTCGACCGCCGATCTCGAAGGTTCGATCAACCTCACCGGCGCCCGCATCGACGACCTTCAGCTCAAGCAGTATCGCGAAACGACGGACCCAAGCTCCCCGATCATTGCGCTGCTCAAGCCCGCGGGTCTTCAGGACGCCTACTATGTCGAACAGGGTTGGGCTGCAGCTGCAGGCACGTCGGTCGCAGTTCCCGATGGCCAGTCGATCTGGACCGTTGATGGCGACAACAGCACCCTGACGGCACAGACACCGGTGACGTTGCGCTACGACAATGGGGCCGGTCTCGTCTTCCGCCGCACCTTTGCGGTCGACGACTACTACCTCTTCACCATCACCCAGACGGTCGAGAACACCGGCACTGGCGACGTTGCCCTGTTCCCCTATTCGCGTGTCGTCCGCCACGGCAACCCCAAGGTGCAGAACTTCTTCATCCAGCACGAAGGCCCGATCGGCGTGCTGGGATCGAACAACTATGTATCGCGCAAGTACGGCGACCTGCAGAACGAGCGTCAGGTCGACTGGTCTTCGACGACCGGCTGGCTCGGCATCGCCGACAAATATTGGGCTACCGCAGTGCTGCCCAAGGCAGGCACGTCCATCAATGCACGCTTTGCCTACAACCAGGTCAACGGCAACAACGTCTTCCAGACAAATTACGTCGAGACCCAGCCGGTCATGGTGCCGGCTGGAGCCACTGTCAGTCACGAAGCCTACGTCTTCGCTGGCGCCAAGGAAGACCGCATCATCACCGGCTATCAGGAGACCTACGGCTTCGATCGCCTGGAACTGCTGATCGACTGGGGCTGGTTCCACTTCCTGACCAAGCCGATGCACTGGCTGCTGGTCACGCTCTACGGCATCCTCGGCAATTTCGGCCTCGCAGTTCTCGCCGTGACCGTTATCGTCAAGGCCATCTTCTTCCCGCTGGCCAACCGCTCCTATGCCTCCATGGCCGCCATGCGCCGCGTGCAGCCCGAGATGAAGGCTATCCAGGAGCGTCTCAAGGACGACCGTCCTGCCCAGCAGCAGGCGATGATGGAGCTCTACAAGAAAGAGAAGATCAACCCGCTTTCCGGATGCTGGCCGATCCTCATCCAGATCCCGGTCTTCTTCGCGCTCTACACCGTGATTTTTATCTCGCTCGAGATGCGCCATGCACCGTTCTTCGGCTGGATCCAGGATCTGGCGGCGCCCGATCCGACCAACATCTTCACGCTGTTCGGTCTGATCCCGTGGAACCCGATGGCCCTCCCCATCATCGGATCCTTCCTTCACCTCGGTATCTGGCCTGTCATAATGGGCATCACCATGTGGGTGCAGATGCGCCTCAACCCGCCGCCGCCGGATCCGACCCAGGCGATGATCTTCAACTGGATGCCGGTCATCTTCACCTTCATGCTCGGGACCTTCCCGGCTGGTCTGGTGATCTACTGGGCCTGGAACAACACGCTGTCGATCGCCCAGCAGTGGTTCATCATGAAGCGCCACGGCGTCGAGGTGAACCTGCTCGGCAACATCGTCAGCAGCTTCCGTCGCAAGCCCAAGACGGCCGGAACCAGCGAAAGCTGATTTTGACAGCGGCACGACTTATCTGGGCCCGCCGGTCATCCGGTGGGCCTCTCATTTTGAGGGTTCCCGAATGACGCAGCCCGACTACTCGCCCCACATCCTCGAGCGCGGCCGATTGCTGTTTGCCCGCCCTTTCCTGTTCATCAAAGGCTGCGTCCGCCTCGCCGACCTCCCGCCAATGGATCGCGTGGAGATCGCTTTTGCCGGCCGCTCCAATGTCGGCAAGTCGAGCCTTATCAACGCCTTGTGCGGCACGTCAGGTCTCGCGCGGACGTCCAACACGCCCGGGCGAACGCAGGAACTCAACATCTTCGAGAGCCAGAGTGAAAACCTGCGTATCGTCGACATGCCCGGCTATGGCTATGCCAAGGCGCCCGAGCCGAAGGTGAAGGCCTGGACCGCGTTGATCCATCAATACCTGACGGGCCGCGCCACCTTGCGCCGGGTCTACGTGCTGGTGGACAGCCGCCACGGCCCCAAGGACAATGACCTGTCGGTGATGAACGAACTCGACCGCGCGGCCGTCAGCTACCAGGTCGTGCTCACCAAGATCGACAAGCCCTCCGCCAGGGAACTCGAGACCAACATCGCCCGGACGGTGGCATCCATCGCCAAGCGCCCGGCTGCGCATCCCGACGTCATTCTGACATCGAGTGAAAAGGGCGAGGGCCTGACCCAGCTGCGAACGGAAATCGCCCTCTTGCTCGAGAGCTGAGCCCGGCCTAACGCCCTGATCCAGGTCCGCGATCGCCATCCAGGAAGAAGGCGGCGATTGATTTGACCAGGAGGTCACTATCCGACGGCTTGGACATCGTCTGTCTGGCCGTCTCGAGCACGTCGTCGCCGGCCCGGCCCTTGCGCAGCTCGATCAGGGCGCTGCCGTAATCGTCGAGAAATTCCGGATGCGGCTGGAAGCTCAACGCTGCGCCGTTGCGGTAGTACAGTCCCGCATTGGGCGTGAATTCGGAGGCAAGAATGACATCTGCCTCCGCAGGCGGGGTGATCACCTGATCCTGATGGGAGCAGACCACGTTCACGCTGGCTGGTATGTCGGCCAGAAACGCCGGCCGGGACACCACGTCGTAAGTGTGCCGTCCGAGGCCCCACCCCTTTTCGGACTTGCGGACATCGCCGCCAAGGGCATCGGCCATGACCTGGTGACCAAAGCAGATGCCGACCATCGGCGTTGCGGCAGCATAGGCATCGCGGATGAAGCTGCGCAGCGGCGGAAGCCAGGCATGGTCCTCGTAGACGCCCGCCGACGAGCCGGTGATCGCAATGGCTTCGAGGCCAGCGGGATCGGGCAATGCCTGCCCGCCGAGCACGTCGATGACGTCGAGCTCGAAATCGCGACCGGACGACGCAAACATGCGTCCGAACATATCGCGATAGGGCGAGAACCGGTCCTGCAGGGCATCGGGCACGCGGCCGACTTCGATAAGGGTGATCTTCATGGCAACTCTTTCGCTGCCCCGCTTCTAGCCGAGGCCAGGGGCAACGGGCAACAGCGCGCCATGCAGACCAGCCCTCGCTCTATCAGCTGGTCACGGTGAACTTGATGGATTTTCGGACGCCCTTTTCCTCGACCTCGATCCAGCGGGCGAACGGGGTCTCGGCCTCGGTCGCATTGACCATCTCGTCGAGATAGATGCCGGATTTGAGAAGACCGCGCTTGGCCGCCTCCGGCAAGACACCTGCAGCCCATTTCACCACCGGCACAGGAACCCAGAAACCGGATTCCTGGCGGCCATCTCTGTATTTTTCGACGCTGACGCGAAGCATGACGCACCCCAAACAGTTCGACTGTGATTTAGGGAGCGTCAGGCCCTGGATCAAGCGGCAGGCTGGAAGGTCAGTGCAAGTCCGTTGATGCAATAGCGCAACCCGGTCGGCGCCGGGCCATCGTCGAAGACATGGCCCTGGTGGCCACCGCAGTTGGAACAATGAACCTCGATGCGGCTCATCCAGAGCGAATTGTCTTCCATGGTGCCGATGGCGCCCGGGATGAAATCGTAGAAGCTGGGCCAGCCGGTGCCGCTGTCGAACTTGGTGGCGGATTCGAACAGCGCCTGATCGCAGCCGGCGCAATGGAACGTGCCGCTGCGCTTCTCGTCATTGAGGGGCGAGCTGTATGGCCGCTCGGTGTCTTCGTGGCGCAGGACCCGATAGGCCTCCGGAGACAGCTTGCTCTGCCATTCCGCATCGGTGAGCGTGAATGGGAAATCGCCTTCGGCTGCATGCGACGCCCGGCTGAGGCCGAGGGCCGCAGCCATCGCGGCCAGCGATCCGGAAATCAGAAAGGTGCGACGATCGAACGACATGGACGGCTCCTTAAGGCAGAGACGCCGCCCGGCCGGAGGACTGGCCAGACAGCGCCTTGCAATGTGACGTGATCACGAATTCCGAAGGCGGTCTACGCGATCACATCAAGATGAGGCTCCGCATGAGGGACGGACACGGAGCCTCTGTGACCTACATCATTCGCTCGGATGCAGGCTTTGGTTACGAGGCCGGCAGCAGCACGGCGTCGATAACGTGGATCACGCCGTTGGACTGGTCGACGTCAGGGATGGTGACGTGAGCCGAACCGCCGTTTGCGTCGGTGATCTTCACCTTGTCGCCGTCGAGGCTGAAGGTCAGCTCGCCACCCTGCACGGTAGCAGCCTTGTACTCACCGCCATTGTCTTCGATCATCTTGACGAGGTCAGCCGAATGAATGTCACCGGCAATGACGTGGTAGGTGAGGACGGCAGTCAGCTGGTCCTTGTTTTCGGGCAGCAGCAGGTTTTCAACGGTGCCGGCCGGGAGCGCTTCAAAGGCTGCGTTCACGGGGGCGAACACGGTGAAGGGGCCCGGGCCGGACAGGGTCTCGACGAGGCCGGCAGCCTGAACTGCGGCAACGAGCGTGGTGTGGTCGGCCGAGTTCACGGCATTTTCGATGATGTTGTTGGTGGCCGGCATGGCGGCACCGCCAACCATCGGAGCGTCCTGGGCAATGACGGCAGCGCCGGAGAGCGAGCCGAAAGCGAGAACGGCGGCAACGGAGAGGGCACGGATAGAAAGAGTCATCTGGTAGTTCCTTCCTGTGTGAATTCGGGTCCCGCTCATCGGCAGGATCGAAGTTAGTTACGGAAGGGCGCTCCGGGCAGTTTCGCGGATCAGCCTAAAACCGCACAAAGAATTTTTTCGCCTATTTTCATCATATAATTCAATAACTTAACTTGAAAGTATCCGGTTTTTCGCGGCTCAAACTCAAAACATTTCCGCAGTGATCCAATCGTGTGCGGGAGCCGTAAGAAGGCGCCTTACACAAGGAGGTTGCTACGCGCGGCCCTTTTTTGGCATCCAATTGGTCGGCATGGCTGTCCGCCGGGCGGCCCTGAAGGCTTCCGGTTGCTTGGGTGGACGGGACCCGAGGCGCGTGCGTCTCGATGATGGAAAAGCAATGAGACGTCGCCGCCTCGGGTCGCCGGTTTTTGGAACTGTCCGGCGGCGGGGGATCGCTCGTCCCGTCACGGCCGGACTGGAACCTGTGGGACAGGCAAAAGTCCCACCCGGCTCACCCGACCACTGTTCGCCTGCAGACCGCCGCGCCGGGTGATGGGTGAGAGTATAGGGGACGGTGAAGGAGCGGGGATATCTTCATCCCGTGATGGCAGAAAGCGACCCCATTGCAGTCGTTGTGGCCGGCTTGGCCTCCCTCCGAAAGCAGACATATAGGTACCGTCGAGCTATGCGCCGTTGAAGGCGAGAGGACGCGCTCCGCCAATCAGCGTCGATGGCGCCGCAAATTTCTCGCGTGGAAGAAGTCAGAGCCCGTAGCTGAAGAACCTGGTGATCATCTACGCCCCGTCCTGGCGCCCCCGGGCGGCCTTCCCGTCGACGTCCGGCAGGGCGCCTACGGTCTGGCCATCGCCCTCACAGCTATCGGAGCAATTCTCGCCTCCATCCTTCCGGCGCGTGCAGCCGCTCGCGTCGACCCCGTCAAGGTGATCGAACAATGAGGCCGCTTCTGGAGGTAATGGATCTGGTCAAGACCTATGGGGAAGGAGAGGCGGAAACGCGTGTTCTCAAAGGTCTCGACCTGCAGCTGGAAACAGGGGAACTCGCCGCGTTGCTCGGCCCCTCCGGTTCCGGCAAGAGCACCCTGCTGGCCATTCTCGGGACCTTGATGAAGCCCAGCTCGGGCAAGCATGTCATGCTCGGCGAGGACCTCACAAAGGCAAGCGATCGCGACCTGACGGAGTTCCGCAACCGCCACATCGGTTTCGTTTTCCAGTTTCATCACCTGTTGCCGGACTTCACGGCGCTGGAAAACGTCATCTTCCCTTCCGCCGTCCGTGCGGGGCGTGAAACCTGGGCGGCGCGCGAGCGTGGCCGTGAACTCCTGGCGAGGGTGGGGCTCGAGAAGCGCATGGACTTTCTGGCGACGAAACTTTCCGGCGGCCAGAAGCAGAGGGTGGCCATCGCCCGGGCCCTGATGAACCAGCCCGAACTGGTCCTGGCCGACGAGCCGACCGGCAACCTCGACCGCGGGTCCGCCACCCAGGTGATGGAGCTGATCGCCGAGATCAACCAGAACGAGAAAACCACGTTCCTGATCTCTACCCATGACGAGAAGATCGCCGACACCTGTCGCCGGCGCATCCGGGTCTCGGACGGCCTGGTCGAGTAGCGGCGGGCGCTCGATTTGACAAAGCTGCGGATATGGCCATGATCGAGGTCATGAGCCCCGAGTTGTTTTTCAATCGCCAACCGTTTTCCGGTCGTCGCCAGATAGGCTGATTGCCTGGTGCTGCTACCTGCCTGCGGGCAAGAGTGGCGCCAGGGTGCTCTGACAATCCTCCATTCTGATTATGTCCCGCCGCCAGCATCTACGGCTGGGGACACTGCTTGTCTTGAAGGCAATCGCGATGACTTCCCTTATCTCCATTGGCTTCCCGTACCCTGCGGGAAAGCCTGGTTGCGCCCTCCGATCCCGAAGGTAGAGGCCGATCATGCAAGTTCTCAGATTTTGCCGGTCCTGCTCGGGACCGCGTCCGCGTGCGGCCCGCAGGTGCCCTTGGTGTTTCAAGGACTACTCGGCTCCGCGTTCGACACCCGAACACCTGTTTGCGGCCTTCGAGCGCCTCGGCCGCGAAGGCCCACGGCAGAGGTCAGAAGAATGACGACGTTGACCCATATGGCCGAACGGTCGCCTGAAATCATTGTCGGCGAGAAGGAGCACCGCCGCCTCGTCGCGACAGCCCTGACAGACATCACCGAGGACGCCGAGCGGATCGACTTCCTGCTCTATGAACTGGACCGGGCAAGGATCATTGCCGACGATCGGCTTCCGTCCGACGTCGTTCGACTGGGCAGCGTCGTCCGTTTTTCCGGGCCGGGCGGCCAACGCACCGCGAAGATCGTGGTCCCGGATGAACATGGCCAAGTGAGGCACGATGGTTATCGTTTGTCGGTGACCTCGAGGCATGGCGCCGCTTTGTTGGGCTTACGACCGGGCCAGCGGCTGTCCTGGCGCACTGCCGAAGGTGCTTGCGACTGGGTCGAAGTGATCGGGGTAGCCAACACGCCCGATCGACGATTCTTATCGAAAGAGAGACATAGATGAGTATGCGCAGTCACACTCTAAGGCCCAAGATAGTCGTTGCCGAAAGCGAACACCGGCAATTGCTCGCAATGGCCGGCGGCGGCTCGTCCGCCGCAGCCGAAACACTGCTTGACGAGATGGAGCGTGCACGCGTCGTTCCGGATGCAAGGCTTCCTGCCGACACGGTCCGCATGGGGTCGCGCGTCCAATACCGGACGGACGACGACGAGCTTAATGACGTGACACTGGTCTGTCCTTCCGACGCCGACATATCGGCGGGACGAATATCGGTATTGACGCCGGTCGGTGCCGCCTTGATCGGTCTTAGGATCGGGCAGTCGATCACATGGCTTGCCCGCGACGGCAAGAAACATGTGTTGACCGTTCCCGGTGTCGGACAGCTCGATCGCGTCGGCTTCGAATAGGCCTATCGAAGCTTGAGCGGTGAACACCAGATGATGTCGCGGACGATGTTCGCGGCATTCATCGAGAGTACGGTCGATCGTGTCCGGACTAGTGCGAGCGCGATGTTCGACTCTTGTCACCCAACGCATCGACCACTTTCTGCATGAGGCCAAGCAGTTGCTCTTGCTCCGTAGCCGAAAGGCTGGAGACCAGTTCTTGCTGGGAACGAGCAACGAGCGGTTCGGCAATGGCCAAGGCGTCTCGTCCGGCTGGCGCGAGCTTCAGCCGTTTACAGCGCCGATCGGAAGGATCGGCATTTCGCTCGACCATACCCTTTTCCGCGAGACGGTCTATCACGCCGCCGATCGTGGTTCGATCATAGGCGATCGTCGCTGCCAGCGTCGCCTGATCGACGTCCGGACGATCCCTTAGTGCGACGAGCGCCGCGAATTGGACAGGGGTGAGGACCAGCCCGACACGGGACATCTCCACGTCGAAAAGCGTGGTGGAGATCTGATGGAACCGGCGGGCGAGGTGGCCGGGGAGATGCTTCAGGTCCAATACAGCCATCCCTACATTTGACAAGTATGCTGATCATCAGCATACTACATAAATTCATTCGTCTCAACTTCAAACCTCGGGTTTTTCCCGGGGCCGACCAGTCACGTCCAACTGCCGAGTGCACCTGAACATGCAGAACCTTCTGCCAGCATCAGACCGCGAGACCACGGGTTCGGCAAGCGTCGAAACGCCGATCGTCCTCAAAGGTGCCCGGACCGGCAATCTCGAAGTCTCCGGCAAGCGGTTGAAGATCGCCACCTGGGTCATCCTGGCTTGCTTCGCCGTCATCAGCGGCCGCCTCGTGGAGCTGGGCACGGCGGATGAACAGCCCCGTTTCGACGGGCGGGTCCTCAACGCCACGCTCGCCTCCCGCCCCGTCATCAATGACAGGAACGGCGTGCCGATGGCTCTCGACATCCGGGTGCCGTCGCTCTTCGCCGAGCCGCGGCACATCATCGATGTCAACGAGGCGGCAGCGGCGATCACGTCGGTCTTGCCCGAGCTGGAGGAAACCTGGCTGCGGAGCCGGCTCGACGGCGACGCTGGCTTCGCCTGGATCGCGAGGGAATTGTCTCCGGTCCAGCAGTCCGAGCTGATGAGGAAGGGTATCCCCGGCCTCGATTTCCTGTCCGAGACGCGACGCGTCTATCCCGCTTTCCGGCAGGCATCCCATGTCTTGGGAGCCGTGAACGTGGACAATGCAGGCATAGCGGGAATCGAGGCCCATATCGACGAGCTCTATAGCCTTGACGTCCTTCATTCCACCGGTCTTGGACGAGACGCCGCCCTGGAGCCAGTCACGCTATCGGTCGACATGCGCATCCAGAACGTGCTGCATAGGGAACTGGAAGACGCGCTTTCCCGCTACCAGGCGATCGCCGCGGCTGGGACCGTCATCGATGTCCACACCGGCGAAGTCGTCGGCCTGGTGTCGTTGCCCGATTTCGATCCCAACCGACCGGGGACGATGCTCGAGGAAGGGCGTTTTAATCGCATAACGGCAGGAAAGTTCGAACCTGCCTCCATCTTCAAGCCCATAACCATAGCCGGCGCTATCGACGCTGGCGTCGTGACCATCTCCGATCAGGTGGACGCCCGCACACCTGTACGGTTCGGTCGTCATTCCATCTCCGACTATTACGGCAAGCACCGTTACCTCTCAGTGGCGGAGGTGCTCACCTTTTCCTCCAACATCGGCACCGTTCGCATCGCGGAGAAGATCGGGCCGACGGAGTTCCGCGCCTTCCTGGGCCGCATGGGCTTCGACTCCTTGCCTGCGATCGAACTTCCGGAAAAGACCGTCTCGATCGTGCCTGCAAAGCTATCAGAGGTCGCATCGGCGACGGTGTCCTTCGGCCACGGGCTCAGCGTCACGCCCTTGCAGATGCTGACCGGAACGGCGGCCCTTGTGAATGGGGGCTACCTCGTTCGTCCCACGCTCCTCAAGCAAGAGGCGGGCGCCGACTTGGTCAGACAGCAGGTGATCAGCGAGGCCACCAGCATGAAGATGCGGTACCTGCTGCGCCTAAACGCCCTGCAGGGCTCCGCCCGCCGGGCCAACGCCTTGGCCGATGGTTATCGCATGGGCGGCAAGACCGGAACCGCCGAGAAAGTCGTCGCCGGTCGGTATTCCAGCGAGAAGGTAACCACCTTCTTTTCTTCCGTCTTTCCGCTGGACGCCCCTCGATACGCGATGGTCGTCATGGTCGACGAACCCCAACCGGAAAGGCCGGGCACCGGGCGCACCGCCGCCTACAACGCCGGTGACATCTCCGGACGGATAATCCACCGCATCGCACCCATGCTCGGCGTCCTCCCCACCGAGTGGGAGAACATCCCGGCGCATGCACTTCAGGGCTGAGCCCCGGCCCGCCAATCATCGAACAACAGGACAATACACGATGATCACCTTGAACCGCCGCGCGCTCCTCGCTGGCTCCGCAGCACTTCTCGCCTCCTCCTTGGCAGGATGTGCCACCACCGCCAGTTCGGCACGGTCGCAAGGCAGCACGCCGGTCCGCCGTCCGGTGCCTCCCGAGGTGGCGTCGATGTACGCGGCGGTGCTGGACGACGAATACCCGATCCGCGCGTCAGACATGTCACTGGTGCCCGAGCAATTCTGGCGTCAGGAAGTCCCGAACACCACCGGAGAACCAGCGGGATCCGTCGTCGTCGATACGACCGACCGGTTCCTGTACCACGTGCGGGACAACGGAATGGCGACCCGCTACGGCGTCGGCATCGGCGCAGCCGGCTTCTCCTGGTCGGGCCGTGCCCACATCGCCTACAAGCGGTCCTGGCCGCGGTGGACGCCGCCTTCCGACATGATCAAGCGTCATCCGGAGCTGGAGATCTACCGATACGGTATGGAGCCGGGTCCGGAGAACCCGATGGGTCCGCGTGCTCTCTACATCCACCAAGGCAACAAGGACACGCTCTACCGCATCCACGGCAACGAGGACGAGAAGACGATCGGCCAGGCGATCTCCAGCGGGTGCGTGCGATTGCTGCCCCAGGACATCATCCATCTCTACGACAACGTTCGCAGCGGATCGCCGCTTCTAGTCGTCTGATTTCCCGCGACATCACGTGAGGGTAAGTGTTCGCCCCGGCCTTCTACGGAGAGCCGGGGTGGCAGGCCCGAACACAGAAGAGCCATGCAGATCGAACTCCCGCACGAGGACCGGCTACGTCCAAACCCCACCCGCCCGTCACCCCGCAAGCGCAGGACGCGCCGGCGCCGGACGAGATGGCTGCGGCTGCGCGACGTCATGAATGCCGCGCTCGTTCTTTCGGTAACGGGTTCGATGGCGATCATGTCCATCGTGGGACAGCAGGTACGGCAGATGCCTGCCTCCAGCGAATGGACGGTCCCGGACCGCGCGCCCAATATCCGTGTGCTTGCCCGTGACGGTTCCTTGATCTCGAACCGGGGCAAGACCGGGGGGGAGGAAGTCGGCTTCACGGACCTTCCCTGGTACGTACCGGCGGCCTTCATCGCCGCCGAGGACCGACGCTTCCGGGAGCATTTCGGCGTGGATCTGGTCGGCTTGGCATCTGTTCTCCTGGACAGCGCGAAAGCCGGCGGCATCACCCGTGGCGCCTCGACGATCACGCAGCAGGTGGCGAAGAACCTGTTTCTCACCTCGGATCCGACCCTGTCCCGAAAGATCCAGGAGGCAGTGCTTGCGCTATGGCTCGAGCGCGAATTCACCAAGGACCAGATCCTCGAGCTCTACCTTAACCGGATCTACTTCGGCAGCGGAGCCACCGGCATCGAGGCGGCGGCCCAGGTGTACTTCGCCAAGTCTGCACGCAACCTCAGCCTCGGTCAGGCGGCGATGCTTGCCGGCATCTTGCCGGCGCCCTCCACCTACAACCCCAAGGCCGACCCAGAACTCGCGAGAAAGAGGCAGCGACTGACGCTCGACGCCATGGTTCGCGATGGCGCCATCACGCCTGCGGAGGCAGACCAGGCTCGGGGCGCCGATGGCGATGTCGTGGCCTCGCGCGGCAGCACCGGACATTATGTGGCCGATTGGGTCGAGGCCCTGATGACGAGCTACATCGGAGAGCTGGAGGGTGACGTCGTCGTCTATACGACCATCGACCGCGACCTTCAGTCGTTCGCCGAGCGGACCGTACGGGACTACGTCCGGCGCGAGGGCGGCAACGGCAAGTTCAACCAGGGCGCCCTCGTCTCGATGGATGCTTCCGGGGAGTTGATCGCCATGGTGGGCGGCGTCGACTATGCACGCAGCCAGTTCAACCGGGCTGTCACGGCTCGACGCCAGCCGGGATCCACGTTCAAGCCGATCGTCTACGCGGCGGCCATGGAGAAGGGATACTCCCCGGACACCGTCGCCGAGGACGCCCGATTTGACTTCAACGGCTGGAGCCCCAAGAACGACAGTGACCGATATCATGGCATGGTCAGCCTGCGGGACGCGCTAGCATACTCGTTCAATACGGTCGCGGCCCGCCTCGCCATAGACGTGACGCCGCAAGCCGTGATCGAGATGGCGGCACGACTGGGTATCAGCTCGAACATGCCGCCGGTGCCGTCGATAGGACTCGGCACGGCGGAAATCTCGTTGCTGGAGCTTACGGGAGCATTCGTCCCGTTCGCGAACAAGGGCTACGGCGTCGTGCCCAGTGTCATCGAGCGCATCGAGACAAAGGGCGGGCGCGTGCTCTACCGGAAAGACGACGCCGGTCCCGGGCGGGTGCTATCGCCGCTGACGGTATCCCAGATGAACGACATGCTGGTGGCAGCAGTACGGAACGGAACCGGGCATCGCGCCGGTTTGGCGAACTGGGAAGTTGGAGGCAAGACCGGCACGAGCCAGAACTCCAGGGACGCCAGCTTCGTCGGCTACACGGCCAACATCGTGACCGGCGTCTGGCTGGGTCGGGACGACGACAAATCCGCAGGCATCTACGGCGGAACGCTCCCGGTCGCCATTTGGACCGAGTTCATGGAACGTGCGCATGCCGAGATGACGCCGGTGGAATTGCCGGGTTACCGGCTTCTGCAGGAAAACTATGTCGTGCAGTACGCGATGGATCCGAACACGGGAGCAACCTTGCTGGATGCAGACACGGGGGAACCCGTCATTCAAATACTGGAGCGCACACCCATAGACGCGATTTCTTGATCGAGTTGGCGCCTGTAGCTCCAGTTTTGATAGCGTGTCCGACTTCGCCAGGGCCGCGCACACCTGGCTTCATAGCTGGGACAGCTTGCTCCAGCAACGAACCTACCTCAACCGTTATCAAGCTAAGAAATGTCGTACGGCGCTCCGTATCCCGTTGTCGTCTTCTGAAAGAAGCCTGTCCGCTAATTTCGCCGCCTTGATCTCAGCAGCGGCTTGAACTGCAGGGCAGCTTTCAGGCAAATGTCGAAGGGTGCTGAGAGGCCGGTATGGGGCGCGTTTCTGCTGGCAGGTGTCGACCGCATTGCCGACGTTGACCTGGGCCGCCAGAAGGGGTCGACGGCATGGTGCAGCGCCTCTTCCGAAAGACCGGGCCCCCAGTCGGCGATGGTCACTATCCGAGCCGTCCCGCGGTGAAGTCACGCGGGAGGGCAGTAAACGCACGGAGAGCCCCTGAGGGCGCACTGCCGACTGGCGGAGGCGCCCCCAATCCAGATAACTGACGTGCCAGAGCCTTTAGATTCTCCGTCTATGCCGGTATCCGCCTACCAGGGCGTATAGCCGCCGGGCTCGATGAACCGGCCATTGTCGGTTCCGCCCAGCGCATGCTGAACCGGCAGCATAGCTCCCTCTTCGGGCGTCATGACTCCATAGCCGGTGAGGTCGGTCTTGACGAAGCCGGGGCTCACCGAATTGACGACGATGCCGGCGTCGCGCAATTCCTCGGTGAGCTGGATGGTCAGCATGTTGAGCGCGGCCTTCGAGGCGTTGTAGCCGATATAGCGTTGCGCGAAGTAGGGCGAAGACGGGTCGGAGTTGACGCTGAGCGAGCCGAGCGAGCTCGAGACGTTGACGATCCTCCCGGCCGGCGATTTGCGCAGCAGCGGCAGCATGGCCTGGGTGACGGCGAGGGCGCCGATGAAGTTGGTCTCCAGCACCTTGCGGACGGCCGCGATGGATGCGCTGCTGGGGGCGGCGTCGGCGAAGTCGAAGATGCCGGCATTGTTGACGAGGATGTCGAGCCGACCGTGCTCCGCCGAAATGGCCGCAGCGGCGGCCGCGATGCTGGTTTCGTCGGTCACGTCGAGCTGCAGGCAGGTCGCCGCGAGGCCATGCGCCGCGAGATTGGTGACCGCTTCCTCGCCGCGTCCGGCATCGCGCGAGCCGATGATGACGGTGACGCCAGCCTCGGTGAGCTGGCGGGCGATCTCCAGCCCAATCCCTTTGTTGGCACCGGTGACGAGGGCAATGCGCTTGTTGTCCATGGATGAACCTTTCCAATGACGTGGAACGGCCGTAATATGTGAAGCTTCCTTCAGTTTGAGAATTCGCATATGCCGACGACCACGCCCGCCACCCTAAGTCCCCGGAAAAAGCCGCGTCAGGCGCGATCGGCGGCGACGCTGGACGCGATTTTCGAGGCGACCATTCAGGTTTTGCTGGCAGACGGAATGCGGGCGCTGACCACTACGCGGGTGGCGGAACGGGCCGGCGTTTCGGTGGGTACGATGTACCAGTATTTTCCGCACAAGCAGTCGCTGATCTATGCGCTGAACGAGCGCTATCTCGAGGTGCTGGCGGACAAGGTCGAGGCGACCTGCCAGACGCAGGCCGGGCGGCCGGTTGCCGAGATGCTGGCCGCGCTGATCGAGACCTATTGGCGGGCCAAGACCGAGCGGGCCGAGGTGACCCGAGCGCTGTATCGGTCAGTGGTGGAGATGGACAACGAAGCGCTGATTGAGGCCTTCGCCCGGCGGGTGGATGCCGCGACGACAGCCATGCTTGGGAGTGCGCCCGATGCGACGTTCGGCGACGTGCAGATGGTCAATCTGGCGCTGGTCACTGTGATATTTGGCACCATCCGCAACGCTTTCGAGCGCAACCTGTCGCAGGCGGCGATCGATGCGTTGCAGGTGGAGCTGCTCGCCATGTGCCGGGCCTATGTCGCGCTGGCGCGACGCTAGGACAGGGCTGTCCTAGGCCGCGGACACCGGCTTGCAGTGGATGCCGAGGCCCTGTGCGCTTTCGGGCATGAGCTGGTCCAGGGTGATCCCGCGGAAGGTCTCGAGGAACAGCGCCTCGGCCTTGGCCATGGTGTCGGACAAGGCGTGGTTGACGGCGCGTTCCACCTTGCACTCGGTCTCCTCGTTGCGGCTGGCGATGGCGAAGAGGCCTGGGCGGTCCAGCGCGACATAGACGTCGTGAAGGGTGATCTCGCTGAGGGGGCGAGCCAGCATCCAGCCGCCGCCATGGCCCTTTTCGGAGGTGACATAGCCCGCCTCACGGAGGCCCGCCATGGTGCGGCGGAACACCGGCGGATTGGTGCCCATGGTGTTGGCGAGCACCTCGGAGGTCAGCGGAACCGAGACCTGGCCAAGATGCAGCAGCACATGCAGAACCCCCGACAGGCGCGTGTCCTTGTTCATCCCAGTCTCCCGCATTCGCTCATATCTGATCCGCTATCACAGTGGTTGACGTCGCCTCCAATGTCTCGTATCTGCAAAAGATACGTGAAAAGGAGCTGTGATGTCACCCCTCAATCTCCCGGATCAGGGCAGAGCGCCCGCCGAACCCATCATCGATGATCCCAAGCGGCGCGGCGCGATCCTCCTGGCCGTCTGCATTGCACTGATGGCGGTGATCGCCGCCGTGTCCGGCCTCAATGTTGCGCAGCCGCAAATGGCGCTCGCGCTCGATGGCTCGCAGGGCGATGTGCTGTGGATCATCAACATCTACGCCATCACGCTGGCCGCGCTGCTGCTGCCGCTTGGGGCGGTGGGCGACCGCTGGGGGCGAAAGCCGGTGCTGCTGATCGGGTTGCTGCTGTTCGGCGTTGCCAATGTGGCATCGGGGCTGGCCTTCTCGGTGCCGGTGATGCTCGGTGCGCGGCTCTTGGCCGGGGTCGGCGGGGCGATGATCATGCCGGTGACGCTGTCAGTTATCACTTCGGCCTTTCCGGCGGAGGAACGGTCCAAGGCCATCGGCATCTGGACCGGCGTTGCCGGCGGCGGCGGGATTCTCGGCATGTTCCTCTCGGCGCTGCTGGTCGACGTGCTCGACTGGCGTTGGCTGTTCGTGCTGCCGGTTATACTCATGATTGCTGCCGCTCTGCTGTCGCTGCGGGCCATCCCCAACTCGCGCGAGCATTCGGCGCATAGGTTCGATCTGGGTGGCGCGGTCCTGGCGGCGGTGGCGGTCGTCGGGCTGATCCTGTTCCTGCATGAGGGACCGGTGGAGGGCTGGACGGCGCCGATCACGCTGGTCGGTCTGGTCGCTGGGGTGGCAGCAAGCATCGGCTTTGCCCTGTGGGAGCTGCGGCACCCGGCGCCCCTGCTGGATATCCGCCTCTTCGCCAAACGCAGCCTCACCAGCGGGTCGGTGACGCTGCTGGTCTGGTTCGGTGTGCAGGCCGGTGTGTTCGTGGTGCTGTTCCCCTTCTTCCAGGCCGTGCTCGGCTGGTCGGGCCTCTTGGCTACGCTGGGGCTGATGCCCATGGCGATCCTGATGATGGTGTCGTCGGCGCTAGCCGCGAAGGTGGCCAAGGCCATCGGGCAGCGGCTTACAATGGCGCTGGGCATGGTTCTCGGCGGCAGCGGGCTGGCACTGATGTCGATGCTGGTGTCGGTCGATGCCGGCTATGTGGGCGTGCTGCCGGGAATGATCGCGATGGGGCTCGGCATGGGGCTCTCCATGGCCCCATCCACCGAGGCGATCACGTCGTCGCTCCCGCGTGACAGGCAGGGCGTCGCCTCGGCGCTCAACGATGTGACGCGCGAGTTCGGCACCTCGCTGGGGGTAGCGTTGCTGGGGGCTATGTTCACCTCAGGCTATGGCAGTGCCATTGCCAGGCGGTTGGTGGGCGTGCCCGCCGACGTCGCGGCGGAGGTCAGCAAGGGCATTGCCGGGGCACTCGATCTGGCGAACGATGAGGCCTCGGCTGGGGTGCTACTCTCGGCGCGGGAAGCGTTCGTCGAGGCGTGGCAGCAGGCCATGTGGGCAGGCGTCGTGGTCATGGCGCTGCTGCTGGTCTTCGTGCTGTTGCGTGGCCCGCGGCATCAGGAAGCGATGGCCTGACCGCTTTAGGGCGAGGGGCAAGCCTGCTCCTCGCCACACACAGAGGCAGAGGACGATGCAATGAAGAACACATTCGCCGGACATGGCCGAGGCTATCTCGAGGGGCCGCCTCGCCAGGTTCCGGGCTTCGCGAGCCTGCATCGCATGGTCGAGATGCTGCTCGCAGAACGAGTGCCGGAAGACGGACGCGCGCTGATTCTGGGCGCGGGCGGCGGCATGGAACTGAAGGCACTTGCGGATGCGCAACCCGGCTGGACATTCGACGGGGTCGATCCCTCGGCGAACATGCTTGAACTGGCGGCTGAGACAGTCCGGCCGCATACCGATCGGGTTCGGCTCCATCACGGCGGCATCGAAGCCGCCCCAAGAGGGCCGTTCGATGGCGCGACCTGCCTTCTGGTTTTTCACTTCATTGAGATCACGGAGCGGGCGCGAATACTTGCTGGGCTTCGGCAACGCTTGCGACCCGGGGCGCCCCTGGTGCTGATGCATATCAGCTTTCCGCAGGCCGAGCCTGAGCGGTCGCAATGGATCGCCCGACACGCGGCCTATGGCGCACCGCCCGGCACAGATCCTGCCCATCTTGCCGCGGCCCGAGAGGCGATCGGCATGAGGTTGACCATCCTGTCGCCAGACGAGGAGGAAGCGATGTTGGCCGAGGCCGGGTTCGAGCGGACCAGTCTGTTCTTTGCAGGTCTGAGCTTCAGGGGATGGGTTTGCTATAGAGGTTGAGAGTGCATCATTTGGCCACCAGCCGAGCCATGCCTCCGTTGGGCAAGAGACCGCCTTTGGCGCAAAGAAGCCAAACCGTGTGCCCAGAGGGATGTCCGCTTCCGGACAGCGCGGGTTATTGCCGCAATGACTGAAATGGGGCGCAGAGCCGAATGGCAGGTGCCGACCCCGTTTCGGACATTGAGTTCAAGTCGCAAACAGCCCTAAATCTGCCGCTTGAACAAAGCGGCCTTGTGCTTTGTGGTGTCTCAGAAGAGCAGCAGCTCCAAGATCAAATCAACCATGCGAAGAAGCACATTCACTTCCGCACGACCGCCCGGTCCGTGCGCAAT
The DNA here is from genome assembly GCF_900177655.1 of Devosia lucknowensis. NCBI lineage: Bacteria > Pseudomonadati > Pseudomonadota > Alphaproteobacteria > Hyphomicrobiales > Devosiaceae > Devosia > Devosia lucknowensis. The sequence continues at coordinate 2,204,963 of NZ_FXWK01000001.1, forward strand.
TCCACTTAGCTTGTTGTACAGGCTGTCAACCAAGGATGCGGCATGCTCGACCACCTCGACATCAGTTCCCGACGTACCTGATGGCCTTTGCTTGATGGCAATGCGGACGCGTTCTTTTCGAGTAAGCCGTTCTCCGTTTGATAAGTCAGGAGCCAGGTGCCTAAGAACTTGGGCGAGAAGTTCCCTTCCAGAATGAGCCGCTTGACGGGGAGCATCCATGCCGACGCTTAGGGATGTAGCCCAAGCTCCGCGCCTCATTGTGACAAACGATGGCGACAGTTCGTTTAGAGCACCATCGAGTCTATCAAAGGTGCCAGTGCTGAGTGCATTTTTCCCTTTTTCTGTGATGACCAGCCAGTTTTCCGGGTCGGCGATATCGTCATGGGTCGGCTGCAACAGGCTGCTAGACAGCAGTTCCGAGAATGCCTTCGCAGCCGATGCTCGTTGTTCAGTGTCGAACTTCACCCCCAACGCTGCTTCAAGGGCACCAGCCTGATAAGGTCGACCAAGCACGTTGATCTTGTGAGATTTTCCGTCCCGCGCATAGATTCTAAGTATCGCCGTTCGCATATCGTCAGCGGCGTCGCTAGATTGTGAGTGCGCGGGTCTCGACGCCTCATGGGCTAGATCGAACTCTTCAAGAAGGGCACTACCATCAGACCTAAGGGCGCGTTCGAGTTCGGAAACTTCATGCTCCGAAGTACGCCCGAATGGAATCGCCACCGCTCCGTTCGATTTGAATATCTCCACTAGTTCCGACGACACCCGACGAATTAGGGCAGCATACGATTCCCGATAGTCGAAAACATTATTTGGAGCGAACTTAACTAAGGTAGCGTCTGCAGCTTCCATGGCCAATTTTAGCGCCGACCGCAGGTAGTCGGCAAGAAACGCTAAGGTACGCGACCCGCCCTGACGCCCCTGCAAAATCGATTGCATGTTCAATTCTTGAGCGTGGCTGTTCGCGGCGGCTGTCTTCTCACCAGCAGCGCGCCTTGCTGCCTCCTGAACCCGCGCGTCGATATCAGGCATACCTCACGCTCCGTACTAAGCTATTGTCAGTGTCGCTCAACTACGGGCCTTCTCGCCATAGGTTGCCAGCACGCATCAACAGATAACGTCCGCTTTTCGGCTGACTGAGCCAAGACCCGCCAGTCCGTTTTCCACCCCAACGCCGCCGGTAAGCTGGTGCCCAGAGCGGCCGGTCACTTACCGACCCCATTGCGGTCGTCCCGAGATCTGACAGCTTTCAGAGGGCGAACCTGGAATGGCTGCCCTTGCGCCGCATGGCGGAGAATGACGAGTGCCATCCATTAACGTTTGGCTTTTGCGTTCGTGGAACCAGCCTTCTGCACACGATAAGCGAAGTCGAGATCACCCACACTTTTGCGGGATTCAGAGGCTGTGCCGAGACCTCAGGGCTTAGGCACAGCGCTCATCGAACAATTTCGATGGATGGTTCGCCGTGTTAACATTTGTGAGTGTGACGGCGATGTTTCTATCAAGAATGGTCTCAGGAGGAGGCCATCATGACCGCTTCGTTGCCCGAACAGATCATCGCCATAGACGAATGCTATTCTAGACTATCTGCAGCATAGCACTCGTCCTCACGGCGTTGTGGTGCCTGTCCGGGAAGTCGCGGACGCCGTGATGCGTACGACAGGCAGCAACATGGACGAATACCAGCAAATTTTGCGGCTCGTCTGCCAGCGCAGCATCCAGAGAAATTATACCCTGGCTTTTTATGGCCTGCCGACCAAGTCCGCGGCCCTGCCAGGAGCCGCGCTTTTTTCCAGCAGATGAAGATAGAGCGGTTCGAAGCCCGCTATGTCGTGCAAGCGGGCGATATCGGGAATGTGGAGTGCTCCGTGATCCATGCGGATCAAGTCATTCGAGCGCATCTCCTGTAATGACCTGTTGACGTGCACGGGGGTCAGTCCGATCGTGTCACCCAAATCCTGTTGGGTGATCGGCAAGAAGAATGAGCCGTCCTGGACGTGTCCGACTGCTGCCATCCGCGCATGCACTTCGCAGAAAAGATGGGCGATCGCCTCGATCGCTCGGCGGCGTCCGGCACTGATAATCCATTGCCGCAACACGGCTTCATCAACCAAAGTCGACTTCAAAAGCCCCAGAGCGATGCGGGGCCGCTCCAAAAGTGCGTCCATGTCGGTGCGGTCGATGCGCATGATCAGTGTCTGCGTCAGCGCCATTATTCCGTGATCCATCTTGTCCAGCACGTAGACGTTGAGATCGCAGAGGTCGCCAGGAATGAGATAGGCCGTAATCTGGCGCCGTCCATCCTCAAGCAGCTTGTAGCGGCAGGCAAGACCCGCGTGCACAAGATTCAGGAATTTCGGCTTATCGCCTTCGCTGATTATGTCGACGCCGCGATCGATAGTAATCAATTCAGCGTCAAGAGCGTGGATCGCCTCGATATCATCAGCATGCAAGTGGCTGAAACCGGCAAGTTTTCGGATGAATTCCTGCATCTTGTTTTTCACACCACATGTCCAAAGAAACTTTGCGTGGCGCCCGACCGTATGTGATTTTGTGAAGGGTATAAATGCCAAAGTTTTATTTCGACATTCGCATCAACGGCAATGCGCTGCATGACGACATCGGCCTCGAGGTCAATGCGCTGTCCGATGCGCGCGCCCAAGCGATCGAAGCTTTGGGAGAAGTTGTTAAGGATCACCATAAGCGGAGCTGGGATGCTTCGAGCATCACTGTCGGCGTGCGGGATGAGAGCGGGACGACGCTTATTCTGGCGCAGGCGGTGCTGACGGTGCATGAGTCCAGCGCAGGGACCGAATAGACTGTCTCAACAGTCGATCATGCGAAGGCGCTGCATCGCGGCAAAATTCGCAGGGTCACCGTGACGCCACGATGACCGCATCGAATTGTTGGCCTCAGATGGCAGCGGGCATCCCACAGCGTGACCACCCGATTTGATCGGGTGGTGCATGCCTTTTCCCGCACCGAGGCTCGAGGACCGTGCCGGTGTTCAGGTCCTGAGGTTGGACCAGGACGGGTCAGACGCGTAGCTTTCGGTGGGAACGGCCTGGGCGGCACGCCCCCAGATATCGACGCTCATCAGGCGCGGACCGTCGTTTCCACCCGGATCCTGGTAGAACATGATGACGCGACCATTGGGAGCCCAGGTCGGGCCTTCCGCGTGGTAGCCCGAATAGAGCAGGCGCTCGCCCGAGCCATCGGGCGCCATGATGCCGATGTGGAACTGTCCGCCCGACTGGCGCGTGAAGGCGATCAGATCGCCCTGCGGCGACCAGACGGGGGTCGAATAGCTGCCCTGGCCGAAGCTGATGCGTTGGGCATTACCGCCGCCTGCACCCATCATGTAGATCTGGGGCGAGCCGCCACGATCGCTTTCGAAGATGATCCTGCTGCCATCGGCCGAATAGGACGGAGACGTATCGATGGCTGCGCCCGAAGTCAGCTGCATCGGCTGTCCGCCACCGGTCGAGATGGCGTAGATATTGGTGGCGCCGCCCTGCTCCACCGAGAACACGACAGTGCCGCCATCGGGCGAGAAGCGGGGCGCAAAGGTCATGGCGCCGACATTGGCGAGGCGCTGCTGCCGGCCGGTGGACAGCTGCAGCAGGTAGACCTGCGGATTGCCGTCGGCGAAGTTCATGTACGTGACAAGATCGCCATTGGCGGAAAAGCGCGGCGTGAGCGCCATGCTCTGCCCGTCGGTCAGATAGCTCACATTGGCGCCATCCTGGTCCATGATGGCGAGGCGCCGGACGCGGTTGGCCTTCGGGCCGCTTTCCGCCACGTAGAGGACGCGTGTATCGAAATAGCCCGAACCGCCCGACAGCTGCGAATAGATCGCGTCGGACACCATGTGGCCGATGCGGCGGGCGGAATTGGGATCGGTGGCATAGCTGTTGCCAACGACCTGCGCGGCCTGCTGGGTATCCCAGACGCGGACCTGCGCCGAAACCTGGCCACCGCGCTCGACCGAGCCCATGACGACGCCATCGACATTGGCCGTGCGCCAGACATTGAAATCGGGCGTGGCGTTGACATCGCCGACCTGGACCGGCAGCGACGCCGGATCGAGCGGCAGGAACAGGCCCGAGCGGCGCAGGTTGTTGCGCACGATGTCGGCGATCTCGCGCCCGAAGGCCGGATCGGACGATGCGAAATCGGGAATCGCAATCGGCAGCGGCTGGAAGTTGGCGCCTTCCACGACGATGCGCAGCTGCGCGAGGGACATGGGAGCAGTGGCCAGCAGGGCGCCGCCTGCAAGGCCAAGCTTGAGCGCGGTGCGTCGCGTCATCAGGGTCATGGGTCTAGATCTCTCCGGTCTTGCCGTTTTGGCCGCAGTTTGGCCAGTAAACAGGCAAATTCAAGGTCAGGGTCTGAGTTCCAATTCAAACGATCGCCATTGATCGTAAGCATCGGGTGAAAGCTGGAACGGGCCTTCCTGGCTCGAAGCGACAACGGCGCGCTGCGCGGCGCGTGCCACTTGCTGGCCGGCCGGCGACGGGTCGGAACTGACGATCTGCGGCGTGCCCGCCAAAGTACCGTCGCGATTCATGTTGAGCCGCAGCACCACGGTCATGCCGCTGTTCACATCGCTCGGCAGCAGGTTCCAGTAGCGTTTGACGCGACCGGAAAGGCCGTCCATCTCGGTCTGGCTCAACCGCGCGGACGTGCCTGTCGTATCGCCCAGGGTCGGTGAACCGCCCTGCCCCGTGGTGGCGCCGGTCGTGGGCGCATTGTTGATGATCGCGGAAATATCGTCCGCGGTTTCCGAGCTGATATTGGTGGGCGGCGCGGCCTGCGCAGCGGCGGCGGCCTGGCGCTGACGTTCCGCCTCCTCGCGACGACGGCGTTCGGCAGCCAAGGCTTGCTCGCGGATCTGGGCGAGATCGTTGGGACGCGATGTGGGCAGCGCGACATTCACCTGCGGCGGTGTCGGCGTCGGCTCCGGTGTCGGTTCCGGCTCAGGCTCGGGTGCAGGTTCCGGTGTCGGCTCGGGCGTGGGCGCAGGTTCGGGCTCCGGCTCCGGCTCCGGGGCCGGTTCGGGCTCCGGCTCGGGCGGCGGCGCGAGATCGTCGGGCCGGGTCTGCGGCAGAGCGACGGGCGCAGGCGTGGGAGCGGGTTCTGGAGCGGGTTCGGGTTCCGGCGCCGGTTCAGGCTCCGGTTCCGGTTCCGGCTCGGGTTCTGGCGTCGGCTCGGCCTCGGGCGCAGGGGCCGTCTCGGTGACTGGCGCGGGCGTGGGGATATCCGCCGGGGACGGCGTCACCTGGTTTTCTTCGGTATTGCCTGTGGGCTGCGCCAGCTGTGCCGGCTCATCGGATTCCACCACAGAAGGCGTGTCGGTTTCGACGACCTCGCTGTTGAGCGAGCCCATGCGAATGTTGGAATATTCCTCGATGGGCACCAGGTCGACGGCGATCGACTGCGTGGTCACCTGCAGGGGCTCGGTCGATCCAAGATTGATCAGGCCGATAACCAGCAGCAACACATGAACAGATACCGATACGCCAAGGCCAGTGCGCATACGCTGGGGCCTATCTCTCGCGCTCGGTGACGAGCCCGATCTTGGTGTAGCCGGCGGCCGAGAGCAGGCCCATGACCCGCATGACCGTACCGTAATTGGCAGTGGTATCGCCGCGCAGGAACACCCGGTCTTCGACCGTGGCGAGCGTGCCGACGGTGGTGACGAGGTCCGCCTCGGTCACCGGCGTTTCATCGACGAAGATGGCGCCTTCCGGCGTGACGGCGACGGTGATCGGCCGCGTTTGGCTGGCCATTTCGCCGGCAGCGGTGCGCGGCAGATCGACCGACACGCCCGCCGTCATCATCGGGGCGGCCACCATCATGATGATGAGCAGCACCAGCATGACGTCGACCATCGGCGTCACGTTGATCTCGCTCATCACGCCCGATTTCCGGCGGCGTCGGCCGCGGCGTCCGCCGCCACCTCCTCCGCCTGCTGCACCACCCATGCCCATGTCAGCGGCTCCGCGCTTCGAGCTGGCGGCTGAGGATGGTGGAGAATTCGTCGGCAAAGCCTTCCAGACGGCCGATCATCTTGCCGGCATCGGAGCTGAGCTTGTTGTAGGCGATAACGGCCGGGATGGCGGCCACGAGACCGATGGCCGTGGCGAAAAGTGCTTCGGCGATGGGACCGGCGACGACGGCCAGATTGGTATCGGACGAAGCCGCGATATTGGTGAAGGCGTTCATGATGCCCCAGACCGTGCCGAACAGCCCGATGAACGGGCCTGCCGAACCAACGGTGGCGAGGAAGCCGAGGCGCTTTTCGAGATATTCGCTCTCGCGGGCGATGGCGACATCGAGCACCTTGTCGAGGCGCTGCTGCATGCCCACGAAGCTGGCCGCATTCTGCTCGTGGCTGCGCTTCCATTCCTTCATGGCCGCGACAAACACGGCACCGAGGCCCCCGGAAGGCTTTTCAGCCTGCTGCTGGTAAAGTTCCTCGAGCGACTGTCCCGACCAGAAGGTACGCTCGAAGCGGTTCATCTCGGCCTGGGTGCGGCGGTAGGTGATGGTCTTGTCGATGATGATGGCCCAGCACCAGATCGAAGCGGCAAGCAGACCGAGCATGACCGACTTGACCACGATGTCGGCCATCCAGAACAGACCCCAGATGGAGAGGTCGGCATGCGGAGCGGCTGCTCCCACTGCGTCCATGGCTTCCATGAAATAGTTTCCTTCCGGCCGGCCCGTACATCCGGCCCCATACGTGGTGCGATGGGGACGAAATCTGTCAAAATTAAGAGAAATGCCCGCGTTTCCGGGCCTTGTGACGGGCCGGCACGGCGCAGATCTGCCAATGCCCTCCTTATGGTCACCAAGGAGTTAACAAACCGATTCCGCGCTCACGCGTCTGGAACGAGCTTTTTGCGGATTTCGGCGGGCAAACGCGCGGCGCCGCCGCTCATCCTGATGGCCACGACGGTGACGCGGGCCGTGGTCATGAGCTTGCCATCACGCGAAATTGTCTGATCGAGCACCAGTCGGACGCCGCCCGTCTCGGCCACGCGCGTCTCGACACTGAGAAGATCGTCGATCCGCGCCGCGGCGATAAACTCGAGCGTCATGGAGCGGACGGCGAACGCAATGCCCTCCTGAGCCAGCTCATGGTGGTGGATACCCAGATCGCGCAGGAACTCGGTGCGGCCGCGCTCGAAGAACTTGAGATAGGCGGCATGATAGACATTGCCGGAAAAATCGGTGTCTTCGTAGTAGATGCGGACGGGGAGCGTATGCTGGCTCATGCGGGCCTGTATCCGAGGCCCCGTTCCGCGAGGGCGGGATCGAGTTCGACGAAGCTCTTGGGACCGATCCCGTGGAGAGCGGCGACGTCAGGGCGGGACCATTGCGCCAGGTCGGCGAAGGTGACGATCCCGGCATGAAGCAGCGCCCGATGCGCGGGACGGCTGAGCTTGAGCGTATCGGCGATGGGATCGTCCGGGCTCATGCCCTGCTCCTCTTGTCGTCGACGACGTGGGTCAGTTCGCCCGTCCGCCGGCGCAGGAATTCCGGCAGCCATGCGGGGAGCAGGTTGTAGCTTTCCAGCGCATCGCCGGCGAGCGGCACCCAGTGGAAGCTGAGGTCGTGCCCCTCGTCGAAGCGTTTGAGCCAGGGCGACTTGCCGTCGGGCGCCTGGCCCGGCAGGTCTACGCGGTAGAAGAAGCCGACCTCGTGAAAATCCTGGTCTTCGCGACGGTAGAAGCTTTCCGAGGTCGCCAGCAGGGCGCCCACGTCGGCGGGAAGGGCCAGTTCTTCGGCGATTTCGCGGGTGAGGCTGAGGCGGCTGTCCTCCCCCAGCTCGACCCGGCCGCCGGGCAGCATGCAATAGTCGTCATCGTCCTCGCGGCAGATCAGCACGTGATCGTCGGCGACGATGATGGCGGCGACGCGAAAATTGAACCGCTGCCCGTCGATGGGAAAGCTGATGACGTGACGCGCGCTCATTCCTCGCTCTCCTCGAACAGGCTCGCCTGCAGGCCCACAAAGCCCTGCGGCACGATCTTGTTGAGATGTTGGAAGGCGATCGCAGTGAGCATGCGGCCGCGCGGCGTGCGCTGGATGAAGCCTTGCTGCAGCAGATAGGGTTCGACGATTTCCTCGATGGCGTCGCGCGGTTCGCTGAGCGCAGCGGCAATGGTTTCGATCCCAACCGGGCCGCCATTGTAGAAGTCGGCAATGGTGGTGAGATAGCGCCGGTCGAGCTGGTCGAGACCGCGCGCGTCGACGTCGAGGCGCAAGAGCGCCTTATCCGCCAGCGTGCGGCTGACCTCCCCGGCCCCATCCACCTGCGCGAAATCGATGACCCGGCGCAGCAGGCGGCCGGCAATGCGCGGCGTGCCGCGGGAGCGACGCGCCACCTCCATCGCCCCGTCGGGGGACATGGGCATGCCCAGCAGCCGCGCCCCGCGCGTGACGATCTGCACGAGTTCCTCGGGTGTATAGAAATTGAGCCGGACAGGAATGCCGAAGCGGTCGCGTAGTGGCGTCGTGAGCAGACCGGCGCGCGTCGTGGCGCCCACCAGGGTAAACTTGGCGAGATCGATGCGCACCGAGCGCGCGGCAGGGCCCTCGCCGATGATGAGATCAAGCTGGAAATCCTCCATCGCCGGATAGAGCACTTCCTCGATCGCCGGGTTCAGGCGGTGGATCTCGTCGATGAAAAGCACGTCGCGCTCTTCGAGATTGGTGAGCAGGGCGGCAAGGTCCCCGGCCTTGGCGATGACCGGACCGGAGGTGGCGCGGAAACCGACGCCCAGTTCCTTGGCAATGATCTGCGCCAGCGTGGTCTTGCCCAGACCCGGCGGGCCGACGAACAGCACATGATCGAGCGCCGAGCCGCGCTTCTTGGCGGCCTCGATGAACACTTCGAGATTGGCGCGAGCGGCCGCCTGCCCCACGAAATCGGAAAAGCCGGACGGCCGGAGCGACACGTCGAGATTGTCGTCGCGGCCAGCGGATGCGGAGGTGAGTTCGGTCAAACGCTCAATTCCCTCAAGCCGAGGCGGATCAGTTTCTCGGTGGGCGTACTATCGCCTTCCCGGGCGACGACGCGCGCCACCGCGGCCGAGGCCTGGGCGCTGGAATAGCCCAGATTGGTCAGCGCCGAAACCGCATCTGCCACATTGCTCGAGGCGACACCTTCGCCAAGCGCGGTCTGCAGACCCAGCGTCCCGGCATCCACCGCGCCGATGGCGGGGACCTTGCCCTTGAGTTCGGTAACGACGCGCAGCGCCAGCTTGGGACCGACGCCATTGGCGCGGCCGATCATGCCCTTGTCCTGGAGCGCTACCGCGCTCGACAGTTCGGACGGGCTCATGATCGATAGAATCGACAGCGCCACCCGCGCCCCGACGCCCTGCACGGTGGTGAGCAGGTTGAACCAGCTTTTTTCGGCTTCGCTGCCGAAACCGTAGAGCTTGATGAAATCCTCGCGCACGATGGTCTCGATGAAGACGACGGCGCCCTCGCCGACCCGGGGCAGCGATTGCAGCGTGCGGCCCGAACAGAACACTTCGTAGCAGACGCCGCCGCAATCGATCAGCACACTGTCATCGGAAAAACTGTCGACGAGGCCCTTGAGCTTGCCGATCATGCGTAGGCTCCCATGCGCTGCGCCGACACCCGATGGTGGGCATGACAGATGGCCACGGCCAGAGCATCGGCAGCGTCCGCGCCCTTGACCACCGCTGTCGGCATCAATGTCTTGACCATCAAGGCCACCTGGTTCTTTTCGGCGTGACCGGTCCCCACCACGGACTTCTTGACGAGATTGGTGGCGTATTCGGCGACGACGAGACCGCGCAGTGCCGGCACGACCAGCGTAACGCCGCGCGCCTGGCCCAGGATCAGTGCCGAGCGGGCACCGGCGTTGACGAAGGTTTCCTCGACGGCGGCTTCGTCGGGACGATGGCTGTCGAGGACTTCGCCAAGCCCAAGCGCCAATGCTGCAAGCCTTTCGGCCAGCGCGCCCTCGATCGGCGGCGTGATGGTGCCGCCGGCCACGAAGCTCAGGCGATTATCCACAGCATCGATGACGCCCCAGCCACAACGGCGCAGGCCCGGATCGATCCCGATGATTCGTACTGCACGTGTCATGGCATCCCTTGTAGTGAGCGGCTTTCAGCTTACCAAGGACAAAGTGAACAAATGAGCAACAAGCTGTCGACAGGAAGACCATCGTTCAATTTGTATGCGTTGGTACAAGATGATGTTGAGGAACCGGCGGCTACCAATCGGGCCGGGAATGCAGACGAGTGGGGCGCTTATGACTGGGGTGGTTTTATACCTTTTCGATCGCGCCGAACCGAGGTTTCGCCAAGTCATTGACCGGGCGGAACAATTGCAGGCCAGCAAGACTTTAGCCTTGTGTGTTGCCAGTAATGCGGGTCCGATTTCAGTCCAATGATGCTTCTTAAGAATCTTTCACCAATGGCCTGGTCGAGCGTCGGCCGGTGGACGCTTTTCGGCACCCTCGCCTGCGTGGCGGCCTCCATCAGCTTCACCATGCTCGCATTCGGCGACATTGACGGCGAACTGGGCCAGCGCGTTCTGGTCAGCGCGACAGCGCTGCCCATCATTATCGGGGCTCCACTGTTCTTCCTGTTCAGCCTGAAGCTGCGCGGCCTGACCATGGCCAATGCCAGGCTGGGACGCGTGGCCCGCACGGACAGCCTGACCGCCTGCCTCAACCGGGGCGCCTTTACCAGCCGCATCGACAGCTGGCTGCGCGACCCCACTACCGCCCGGTCCGGTGCATTGCTGATGATCGACGCGGACCACTTCAAGGCCATCAATGATGTCTACGGCCATGACGTCGGCGACGAAGCGCTGACAATCATCGCCCGTTCCATCCGCTCCATCCTGCGCAATGGCGACATCGTGGGCCGCATGGGGGGCGAAGAATTCGGCGTCTTCCTGCCCGGCGTCAGCCAGCATCAGGCGCAATTGGTGGCCGAGCGGATCCGCGCAGCGGTCAACAGCGCCAGCTTTGTGCCCGATGGTCAGCAGCGGTCCCTGTCGGTCAGCATCGGCGGCGCCGCTTTCGTCGAAGACACGAGCTTTACCCGGCTGTTTCGCATTGCCGACCAGCGCCTCTACGGCGCCAAGCACGCCGGCCGCAACCGGGCCACGGTGGTGCAGGTCGAGGACCATCCGACCATCAACCTCAGACGCAGCGCCTAGGGCTGAACTGAAAAGCTTTCCGGGGCCATCGAGGCCGCATGCGCGACGGTCGTCACCACCCGGCTTGTCCGGTGGGTCCATGTCGCAGCGGAATGGATTGCCGGGACAAGCCCGGCAATGACGATGAACTGAAACGTTGCTGCACCAGTTGAAACCGAGTGAGCCTGAACGCTCGTGTGAGGTTTCGTCCGGGGACTAGGCGTCGAGCTTGGCGGCGTCTTCGTCGCTCATGTCGAAGTTGGAATAGACGTTCTGCACGTCGTCATCTTCTTCGAGCGTGTTGATCAGCTTCATCAGCGTCGCGCCCTTTTCGGCGTCGATCGGCGTGACGTTCTGGGGCTTCCAGATCGCCTTGACGGACTCAGCTTCGCCCAGAACCTTTTCGAGGGCTGCGGCCACTTCCGCCATGCCTTCGAACGAGGTGTAGATGTAGTGGCCTTCTTCGTCGCTCTCGACGTCGTCGGCCCCGGCCTCGATGGCCGCTTCCATGACCTTGTCCTCGGATCCCGCGGTTGCCGGATAGGTGATTTCACCGACCCGATCGAACATGAAGCCGACCGAACCGGTTTCGCCCAGGGCGCCACCGTTCTTGGAGAAGTAGGAGCGCACGTTCGAGGCAGTGCGGTTGCGATTGTCGGTCAGTGCCTCGACGATGACGGCAACGCCACCCGGGCCGTAGCCTTCATAGCGGATTTCATCGTAGTTCTCGGCATCGCCACCGGAAGCCTTCTTCACCGCACGCTCGATATTGTCCTTGGGCATGGACTGGGCGCGGGCATTGGTGATGGCGAGGCGCAGGCGCGGATTGAACGCCGGGTCGGGCTGGCCCATCTTGGCGGCCACGGTGATTTCGCGCGCCAGCTTGGAGAAGATCTTCGAACGGATCGCGTCCGACTTGCCCTTGCGGTGCATAATGTTCTTGGCGTGTGAATGGCCGGCCATTCGCGCACTCCGCTTCTGAGAGAATTTGCTGTTGGTGGCGCCTTATAGGCAAGCGCCGGGTTTTTGTGAAGCGCCCGGAACGGCGCTACTGGCGCGACTTGTCCTTGCGGGCGCGCAGCACCACTTCGCCACTGCCCCGGTTGATCTGCTCGGCCATGGCGTCGAGCTCGCTGCCGGAAAACGGCCCGGTGACGATGATCCAGTCGCTATCGAGCGGCGAACCGATCCAGGGGGACGTCACGACGGCGCCTTCGACAAGCACGTCGACCACCCGGTTCACATGCCGGGCGGTAAACTCGGCCAGTCCGGCACGGCCATCGCCCGTCAGGCTGATCTTGAGGGCAGGCTGGCCGGTCTGGTCGTCCCGGCCGACGCTGGCGGACATGACCTCGAGCACGGTGTTGGATTGCGCCACGGCTGGAGCGGCCAAGGCCAGCAGGGCGACGGCGGCAAGGATCGACTTCACGGTCCAGATCAATCGAAGACCGGCTCGGCCTGCGCCAACACACCCCCGATGCGCAGCGGCATGACTTTCTTCGCAAGCCCGGTGCGCGGATCGGTTTCCACCGCAACACCGCAAAGGGTTGCCTCACCCTCGGCGGGCGTGAAACGGCCGTTGGGAATACCGGTGATGAAGCGGTTGAGCGGCTCGTCGGTATCGGTGCCGATGATGCTGTCGAAATCGCCGCACATACCGGCATCGGCCATCAGGGCGGTGCCGCCCCTGAGCACACGATGATCGGCAGTGGGAATATGGGTATGGGTGCCGACGACCAGCGTCGCCCGGCCATCGAGATAGTGGCCCATGGCCTGGATCTCGGACGTCGCCTCGGTATGAAAATCGACGATGACGGCATCGGCGACATCGCCCAGCGGCGCCTCGGCAATGGCGGCATCGACGGCGCGGAACGGGTCGTCGATGGGCGGCATGAACACGCGGCCGAGCGCATTGACTACCAGCACGCGATGGCCGTTGCGCCCTTCGACCAACATGGCGCCGCGGCCCGGCGTGCCCGGCGGATAATTGATGGGACGGATCAGCGTCGGTTCGCGTTCGATATAGGTCAGCGCCTCGCGCTGGTCGAAGGCATGGTCGCCCAGCGTGACGATATCGGCGCCCGCGTCGCGCAATCCCTGGAAGTGGCTCTCGATCAACCCCTTGCCATGACTGGCATTCTCGCCGTTGACGACCACAAAATCGAACTTGTGGCGCGCGATCAGCCCCGGCAGCCGTTCAGCCACTCCATCGCGGCCGGAGCGGCCCATCACGTCGCCCAGGAAAAGCAGTCTCATGCGGAGGTCCCAAAGAAACGGACGCCACTCTCGGTGATGACGGCATCGAGCGGCACGTCATGCGCCTCGCGCGGGATATGGCCCAGTTCCTGTGCCGCGAAGGCCAGACCGATCAGCATCGGCCTCTTGCGCAGGCCGGCGAGCGTCCGGTCGTAGTAGCCGCCGCCGTACCCGAGGCGCGTGCCCGCATTATCGAACCCGAGGAGCGGCATCAGCACGATATCGGGATAGGCCCGCGGCGCCAGATCGGACGGCGCGAGCGTGCCGAAGCCGGCCTCATAGAGCGGCGCATCGGCCTCCCAGACGCGCAGATCGAGCGGCGCGTCGTCGCCCTGAACCACCGGGAGGACTACCTTCTGCCCGCTATCCATGAGGCGCACGAGAATGGGCTGGCAGTCGAGTTCGTCGCGGATGCGCCAATAGCCGGCGATGACATCCTCGGGCGCGTAGGCGACCTGCTCGAAGAAATGCGCTGCAACGGCCTTGGCGGCATCGGCCCGCTCTTCGCCTGACAGCGCCGCGCGCGCCGCATGTGCATCCTTGCGCAGGGCGGCCTTTGCTTCTTCGATTGCCTGGTCCGCCATGCGCCCTCGTCACTAAAGAATTCAGTGCCACCCTGGCCGTGGGACGAGCGATCCCGGGAACCTACATACGTAGGTGGGCGCCGTATGTCCGAGCCCACGGGCCCGGTCAGGGACAGCTCCCTTAGGATCGATTAAGGCCCCGGGGATATGTGTGTCCTCACGCGCCGGGCAGCGAACCAAGATATAGGCCGCGTCGCCCATCCTGCAAAGGGGGCGATGGCGGTTTGATCGGGATTGCACAGTTCTGTGAGCCGGCATAAGCCGGTGCAAGCGGAGCACTTTCATGCTGGCCTATGTTCTCATCGTCGTCACCGTCGCCATTGCCGTCAGCGCCCTGGCCGAGCGCCGCAATTTCCAGCCGGCCCTGCTCGTGGTTATGGTAGGCCTCGCCGCCTCCTACATCCCCGGCATTCCCCAGCTCGAAATCGATCCGCAGGTCATCCTGACCATCGTGCTGCCACCCATGCTGTTCTCGGCGGCACGCGATTTCTCCTTCGCCGAATTCCTCCGCCGCATGGGCTCGATCGTCAATCTCGGGGTCTTCCTGGTGTTCGCGACGGCCGTGGGCGTCGGAGCGGCCAGTATCGGCGCCCTGCCCGAGCTGTTGCCGATCACCGTGCTGATCCTGGGCGTCGTCGTCGCGCCGCCCGACGCCGTGGCCGCCATCGCCATCGGTCGCCGCGCCGGCCTGCCGGTGGGCCTGATGACCGTGCTCAAGGGCGAAAGCCTGATCAACGATGCGGCCGCGCTGACCATGTTTTCGGTGCTGGTCGCGGTGGCCACCGGCACCCATGCCTTCATCGACAATGTGCCGCTCTATTTCCTCTACGCTTCGGCCGTCGGCATCGCCGTGGGCCTGCTCGTGGGCAATCTGGCCCACTGGGTGCGCTCGCGCATCGCCAGCCCGTCACTGGCCACCGCCTTTTCGGTGATCGTCCCTTTCGCGGCGTACCTGACGGCCGAAGAACTGCATGCCTCGGGCGTGCTGGCCGTGGTGGCAGCCGGATTTTCCATCGGCCACCACGCGGTACAGGCCGGATACGAGGAACGCATGCAGGAAAGCGCCTTCTGGCGCACGATCGATACGCTGCTCGAAACCTTCGTCTTCGCCTATATCGGGCTGCAGCTGCGCTTCGTCATCACCGATGCCAACGAGGCCGGCCTCGATGCCACAGAACTCACCGTAACGACGCTCACCATTTTCGTGACCCTGGTGGCGATCCGCGCGATCTGGGTCTTTGCCTCGGCCTGGGTGGGCCGGCGCCGGGTCATCCGCCGGCGAGAGCGCCCCCTCAGGGCCGGGCGGCGGCAGCGTCCGGCGCCGCCCGCACCGCTGACTTCCAAGGAGAACACCGTGCTCGCCTGGACCGGCATGCGAGGTGTCGTCACCCTCGCCGCTGCGGCCGGTACGCCGCTGCTGACAGCGACCGGCGATCCGTTTCCGGGGCGCGAGGCCATCGTCTCGCTGGCCTTCCTCGTGACCATTGCCAGCCTCCTGATCCAGGGCCTGACGCTGCCCTGGCTGATCGGCCGGCTGGAGCTCGACGACCCCAACCACGACCGCTTTGTTGCGACGCAACGCGCCCGCGCTGAGCAACTCATTGAGGCCGCGTCCCACGAGGCCCTCGACGCCTATGCCAGGGATCACTCGGGCCCACGCTCGGAGCGCCTCGTCACCATGATGCGCCAGCGCATCCTGCATGATCAAAAGGCGGAAAAGCCGCGCGGTATCGACACCGACGAAGCGCTCGTCCTCGGAAAGCTGCTGCTCGAAGCACGCCGCAGCCGTCTCGTCGCCGCCCGCGACCAGCTGGAGCTCGACGACACCATCGTGCGCGACATGCTCGAAAAACTCGACCTCGAACAGGCCTTCATGGACAGTGTCGCAGAGGGCTAAAGGCGATCAGGGCAGGATCGCGGATTGATCCAGCGTATCGGCCACGCCTTCGAGCACCTTGGCGGCATCCGCAAGCTTGAGCGCGAAGCGGGCCTCGGTATTCTCGAGCTCGACGGCGATCTCCTGCCCCGCGCGGGTGAGTTCGAGCACCTGGGTTTCAAGCGCCTGGATGCGGCGCTCGGCCTCGGACAGTTCGTCGAGCACGGCGATGCCGGCCATGACGGTCAGCCGGTTGTCGCCGATTTCGCCAACAGCCCCCTTGAGGCCCTCGACCTGCGTATTGAACCGCTCGGCAAGGCCGATCAGGTGGCCCTGCTGGCCATCCTCGCAGGCCATACGGTATTTGCGTCCATTGATCTCGACATTGACTTCGGGCACGCGGCTACTCCGACTTTTCCAGCACCGAGCGCACCGTCTCCATGGCAACGACGAGGCGTCGCGACACTTCGTGGGCGCTGTCGTCGAGCCGCTTGGCCCGCGCTGCCGTCTTGTCGAGCTCGGTGGCAAGGCGCGCCCGCTCGTGGATCAGCCGCTGGGTGTCCACTTCCATGCGCTGCTGGCGCTGCACCCTGGCATTGAGATCGCGGACGCTCGTACCCAGCCGCGCCAGGGCCCGGTCGAACCGGGCGGCGGCGGAGGTCAGGCCCTCTTCAAGTTCCGTCTCACTCATGGCCGCTACTGCCCTCAAGACGCGACGATTCCAACCCCGCCAGCCTGCCCCACCGATTGTGGCATTGCAACTGGCTATCCGTCCCAACTCCCCGGAAATCCGGCAAACAGGCGAACGGCAAAGACCGTTGGTGACATTGACAGGCAAGCCGAACCTGTTATGCCTCGAACCCGCCTTTGGGAGGAGGCTGCCCGGCTGCCGCTCCCGAGAAATCCCAGACTTTTGAGCAAGCGAGCGGTCCTCCCATGACGAACACAGCCCAGCAGAACGACTTGGCCAATGCGATCCGGTCCCTTTCCATGGATGCCGTCGAAAAAGCCAATTCCGGTCACCCTGGCCTGCCCATGGGCTGCGCCGACATCGCCACCGTGCTCTTCACCAAGGTCATGAAGTTCGACCCCGCGAACCCCCATTGGGCCGATCGCGACCGCTTCATCCTGTCGGCCGGCCACGGCTCGATGCTGCTCTATTCTTCGCTCTACCTGCTCGGCTACGAAGACATGACCATCGACCAGGTCAAGAACTTCCGCCAGATCGGCTCCAAGACCGCCGGCCACCCCGAATTCGGCCATGCCACCGGCATCGAGACCACGACCGGCCCGCTCGGCCAGGGGCTGGCCAATTCGGTCGGTTTCGCCGTCGCCGAAGCCAAGCTCGCAGCCGAATTCGGCTCTGACGTCGTCGATCACCATACCTTTGTCCTGGCCGGTGACGGGTGCCTCATGGAAGGCATCTCGCAGGAAGCCATCTCGTTGGCCGGTCATCTCAAGCTCAACAAGCTGATCGTGATCTGGGACAACAACAACATCACCATTGACGGCAAGGTCTCGAACGCGGACTCGACCGACCAGATCGCCCGCTTCAAGGCCGTGGGCTGGAACACGATCGAAATCGACGGCCACGACCAGGATGCCATCGAAAAGGCGCTCAACGACGCCAAGGCCTCGAGCGACAAGCCGACCCTGATCGCCGCCAAGACCACGATCGGCTTTGGCGCGCCCAAGAAGGCCGGCACGGAAAAGGTTCATGGCGCTCCGCTCGGCGCCGAGGAGCTCGCAGGCGCCAAGGCCGCGCTCGGCATCACCTACCCCGCCTTCGAAATCCCGGCGACCATTCTCGACGCCTGGCGCGCTGCCGGCACCCGCTCGCAGAACGTGCGCGGTGAGTGGGAAGCCCGTCTTGCCAAATCGGACAAGAAGGACGAGTTCACCCGCCGCATGTCGGGCAAGCTGCCTGCCGATTTCGCCAAGGCAATGGCCGACTACAAGCAGAAGCTTGCCGCCGACAAGCCCAAGGTTGCCAGCCGCAAGGCGTCGCAGATGGCTCTGGAAGTCATCAACAGGGCCGTGCCCGAAACCCTGGCCGGCTCTGCCGACCTGACCCATTCGAACCTGACCAACACGCCCGAGACCCTGCCCTTCCAGGCAGACAACCGTCTTGGCCGCTACATGATGTACGGCATCCG
Organism: Devosia lucknowensis; assembly: GCF_900177655.1. Lineage (NCBI taxonomy): Bacteria > Pseudomonadati > Pseudomonadota > Alphaproteobacteria > Hyphomicrobiales > Devosiaceae > Devosia > Devosia lucknowensis. The sequence goes on from NZ_FXWK01000001.1 coordinate 2,223,034, forward strand.
CGAACACGAGATGGGCGCGGCCATGAATGGCGTGGCACTGCATGGCGGTCTCATCCCCTATGGCGGCACCTTCATGGTGTTCACCGACTACGCGCGCCCGGCGATCCGCCTTTCGGCCCTCATGGAACAGCGCGTCATCTATGTGATGACCCATGACAGCATTGGCCTCGGTGAAGACGGCCCGACCCACCAGCCTGTCGAGCACCTGACGGCGCTGCGCGCCATTCCGCAGCTGCTCGTGTTCCGTCCGGCCGACGCCATGGAAACGGCCGAGTGCTGGGAACTGGCGATGGAAACGGCCGACCGCCCCTCGATCCTGGCGCTGAGCCGTCAGAACCTGCCGGCCGTCCGCACCGAATACTCGGCCGAGAACAAGTCGGCCAAGGGCGCCTATACCCTGGTCGGCCCTGCCGATGCCGACGCAGTGATCTTTGCCACCGGTTCGGAAGTCGCCATCGCCGTCGAGGCACAGAAGGAGCTGACCGAGAAGGGCATTTCCGCCCGCGTCGTCTCCGTGCCGTCCATGGAGCTCTTTGCCAAGCAGTCCGACGCCTACAAGGCCGAGGTGCTGGGCAAGGCCAAGGCGCGCGTTGCCGTCGAAGCCGGCATCGAAATGAGCTGGAGCAAGCTGCTGGGCGACAAGGGTCGCTTCGTCGGCATGCATTCGTTCGGCGCATCCGGCCCGATCGACGCGCTCTATGCCCACTTTGGCATTACGTCGAAGGCCGTTGTTGAAGCCGTCACCGCACAGTTGTAAGAGAGCCTCGCCTCCCTTTCTCTTCCCTCCCCGTTAGGAGCGTCTCCCATGGCAGTTCGCGTCGCCATCAATGGTTTTGGCCGTATCGGCCGCAATGTTCTCCGCGCCATCATCGAGAGCGGCCGCACCGATATCGAAGTCGTGGCCATCAATGACCTGGGCCCCGTGGAAACCAATGCCCACCTGCTGCGCTTCGACAGCGTGCATGGCCGTTTCCCCCACACCGTAACCGTTGCCGGCGACACCATCGACGTTGGTCGTGGCCCGATCAAGGTGACCGCGGAACGCGATCCCGCCAACCTGCCGCATGCCGCAATGGGCGTCGATATCGCGCTCGAATGCACCGGCATCTTCACCTCCAAGGAAAAGGCCTCGGCTCATCTGAAGGCCGGCGCCAAGAAGGTGATCATTTCGGCCCCCGGCGACGGCGCTGACAAGACCATCGTCTACGGCATCAACCACACGAGCCTGACCAAGGACGACGTGGTGATCTCGAACGCCTCGTGCACCACCAACTGCCTCGCTCCGCTTGCCTATGTCCTGCACAAGGAATTCGGCATCGAAAAGGGCATGATGACCACGATCCATTCGTATACCGGTGACCAGCCGACGCTCGACACCATGCACAAGGATCTCTATCGCGGCCGCGCCGCTGCACTCTCGCAGATCCCGACCTCGACCGGCGCCGCCAAGGCCATCGGCCTCGTGCTGCCCGAACTCAAGGGCAAGCTCGACGGCGTCTCGATCCGCGTGCCGACCCCGAACGTCTCCTGCGTCGACTTCAAGTTCATTGCCAAGCGCAATGTCACGGCCGAGGAAATCAACGCTGCGGTCAAGAAGTATGCCGATGGCGAACTCAAGGGCGTGCTCGGCTACACCGACCAGCCCAACGTTTCCATCGACTTCAACCACGATCCGCATTCCTCGACCATGGCGCTGGACCAGACCAAGGTCATGGACGGCAACTTCGTGTCGGTGCTGAGCTGGTACGACAATGAGTGGGGCTTCTCGAACCGCATGGGCGACACCGCCGTCGCGCTGGCCAAGACGCTCTAAGCGAGCGGGTTGAGGCATTGAACGGTAAAGGGCGTCCTCCGGGGCGCCCTTTTTTTGATAGCCTGCCCATACGCCGGGCCGCCCGCGGGCTTGACCCGGGGGCCAGCACCAGCGCTCACTGAGGCAGATGCGTCACCGGCGAGTGGTCCTCGGGTCGAGCCCGAGGACGGCACGGAGTTTGGGAAAAGAATGCCGCTCAATCGATCCATCCGCTGGCGCGGGCTTGATCTTGCCACGCTCGAGCACGCCCACGTCACCGCCAATGGACGCGACGTCAGGATCCGCGGCGCCATCATCGGGCCTGATTTCGGACTTTTCTACCGCCTCAAGCTCGATGAAAACGGCCACACGCGCACCGTCAAGATCGAGCGCACCGACGGCAAGGTGCTGGAACTCTTTGCGGACGGCGCCGGCGGCTGGTCGGACGATCGGGCCGAACCCATACCCGCCCTGCGCGGATGCCTCGACGTGGACATCTGGCCCACCCCGATGACCAACGCCCTGCCCATCTGGCGCACCGCCTGGAGCGACCAACCCGTTCGTTTCGCCATGGCCTGGATCGACGCCACCGATTTCAGTTTCAAGCGGTCCGAGCAGATCTTGACCAAGCTCGATGATACGCATTTCCGCTTTCAATCAGCCGATTTCGAAGCGGTGCTGGAAGTGGACGCAGACGGACTGGTCGTGAATTATTCACAGCTGTTCGAGCGCATGGAGTGACGCTGGAAGGCTCGGGTGATGGTGGGCAGGAACCCCTCCAGACCACGGGAATTCGCTCGGGCCTGACCGGAGTGCTGAACGTTGTGTGGGAGTAGAAGGGCCCCGGGGTTTCGCGTAGCTCAACCCGTGATCGGCTCACAATGCTCCGCCGGAGCATTCTGGCGGCACTGCGCGCCGTCGCCGATTACCCCTCCGTCAGTTTGAATTCGATGCGACGGTTGCGGCGATAGGCTTCTTCGCTCGTTCCGGGGTCGAGCGGCGTGAACTCGCCGAAGCCGGCCGCAACCAGCCGATTGGGCGAGACGCCGCGCGACACCAGATACTGGGCCACCGAGATGGCGCGCGCCGCCGAAAGTTCCCAGTTGGACGGGAAACGCGCATTGGAAATCGGGCGGCTGTCGGTATGGCCATCGATGCGCAGCACCCAATTGATATCGGGCGGAATTTCGGTCTCGAGCTGCAGGATGGCATCGGCCAAGGCGTCGAGCTCGGGCGTGCCAGCCGGATCGATATCGGCCTGGCCGGGATCGAACAGCACTTCGGACTGGAACACGAAGCGGTCGCCCACGACCCGCACATCTGCGCGTGTTTCCAGGATCTGGCGCAGACGGCCGAAAAAGTCGGATCGATAGCGGCTGAGATCCTGAACGCGCTGCGCCAGCGCCACATTGAGGCGGCGGCCGAGATCGGCGATCTGCGTCCGCGATTCCGCATCGCGGTCTTCGGAGGCTTCAAGCGCCGCCTCCAGCGCGCCGATCTGCGTGCGCAGCGCGGCAAGCTGCTGGTTGAGCAGGGCCACCTGCGCATTGGCTTCATCGGAGAGCTGCTGCGCTTCAAGGAGGTCCGACTCGAGGCCGGCGATGCTCGCGTCGCGGTCGCCGAGGCCGGCGCCAATGCCGGCCAGCTGGTCGGTGAGGGACTGGTTCTCGGACTGGGCGCCGGCCAGCGTCGCCGTCAGCGTCGCCAGTTGTGAGGTCAGATCATCGGAATTGGCACGCTCGAGCTGCAGCAGGTCGGTAAGCTCGGCGATCTGGCTGTTGAGCCGCGCCAACGCCGTGTCGCGGCCCTGGATTTCCTGCCCCAGGAAGAACTGCGTCAGCATGAACAGGCTGAGCATGAAGATGATGACGAGCAAAAGGCTCGACAGCGCATCGACAAAGCCTGGCCAGTAATTGGCTTCCTGTCTGCGACGGGCGCGCGCTCCAGGCATGGATCAGTTCCGGCGCTCGTTGTCGGCTTCGTTCAGCATCGCCTCGATCAGGTCGCGCAGCTTCTTGTTGGTCTCGCCCTGCTCGGTGATGTACTTGCGCAGGTCGTCCTGCTCGGTGCGGATGTGCTTGACCAGACCATCGATGCCGCGCGCCAGCTCGGCCATGGCGCGGATGGCATTCTGCGATGAATTCTGGTTTTGCATGTTGGCGCCCAGCCGCTCGATGGCCGCCGTCATGTCGGGGCCGCCGGCATTGGCCTGCATGGCGCTGACCGGATGATCGAGCTCGGTCATGGAGGTCATCCAGTCCTCGAGATCGGTATAGAAGGCGTTCTGCGCCTGGCTCGTCTGCAGGTCGAGGAACCCCAGCACCAGCGAGCCGGCAAGGCCGAACAGCGAGGACGAGAACGCCGTGCCCATGCCGCCCAGCGGTGCGGCGAGGCCTTCCTTGAGGTTGGAAAACAGCGCGGCACTGTCGGCCGAGGTGACGTCGAGCGCATTGATCACGCCCGCCACCGAGCCCACGGTTTCGAGCAGGCCGTAGAACGTGCCCATGAGCCCGAGGAATACCAGCAGGCCCGTGAGGTAGCGCGAGGTATCCTTGGCTTCATCGAGGCGATTGCCCACGCTGTCGAGAATGGAGCGCATCGAGGACGGGGTGATCACCGCCTCGCCGATCCGCTCGCGCAGGAGCCCGGCGACAGGGGCCAGCAGCACCGGCGGACGCGTCGAAGACACCGAGCCGTCCTGCAGGGAATTGACCCACTTCACTTCCGGAAAGAGCCGGAAAATCTGACGAAAGCTGAGAAAGATGCCGATGAACAGGGCAAAGAAGATCATCGAATTGATGAAAGGGTTCGCCCAGAAGAAGGTGACGATGTTGGTAAACAGTATGGCGGCGACGAGGCCTACCAGCACGAGGAAGATGATGATCTTGACGAGGTAAACCGTCGGGCTGGCGAGATGGTAGGGATCGTAAGTCTGCGTCATCTTTGCCGAACCTTGCCCCTCACGCGCAAATCATCCGTCGCCGAGACTAGAGGCGGGCGAAAGGCGTGACAATGGAAAAGGTTAACGACGCGCCCAGACGTGAAGGGCGGGCACGCCTTCCCTACTGGATCGTGCGCAGTGTCTTGAGCAACTGACCGTGCAGTGTCTCGTTGCCCGCAACGATCTGGCCATTCCAGACCGAGCCGGTGGTACCGGCAAAATCCGACACGAGGCCGCCGGCCTCCTTGACCATCAGCAGGCCGGGCGCCACGTCCCAGGGCTTGAGCCCTGCTTCCCACAGCGCATCGAAACGGCCAGCGGCAAGCCAGGCCATGTCCACCGCGATGGAGCCGGAACGGCGGATGCCGGCGACCGCCGGATTGACCGAACCGAGCTGGCGCAGCTGCAGCGTGTCGTTGGAGGTACCCTGGGTCTTGATGCCGGTGGACACCACGGCATCGGACAGGTGGCGGCGGCCGGCGACGCGCAGGCGCTTGGTATCGGCCAGCCAGGCGCCGCCGCCCTTTTCGGCGGTGTAGAGTTCGTCCATGACCGGATTGTAGATCACCGAGGCCACGATTTCGTCGCCGCGCTGCAGCGCGATGGCCACGGCAAAGAGCGGGATGGAATGGAGGAAATTGGTGGTTCCGTCGAGCGGATCGATGATCCAGGTGTGCTGGCCATCGGTGCCGGCGACTTCCCCACCCTCTTCCATCAGAAAGGCATAGGTCGGACGGGCCTTGCGCAGCTCGTCATAGACGATCTGTTCGGCCCGCAGATCGGCCTTGGACACGAAATCGGCAGGGCCCTTGCGCGATACCTGCAGGTTCTCGACCTCGTTGAAGTCGCGGCCCAGGGACTTGCCGGCCTTGATGGCAGCGCTGACCATGACGTTGAGAAGGGCGGAACGCGCCATTGCAAATTGCTCGCTAGCTCAAGCGGGTCGGACGGGGCGGGCAGAGGGACTGCCTGCCGGCACGGGACGCCGCGGATTGAAGTGTGGCGGGCTTATTGCCCCAGAACAGCTTGAGGTTCAAGGGTCTTGCGCCGGATCGGGCTCGGCCGGGGTTTCTTCGGATGTCGCCGCACCGCTCTCGGCCGGATTGGGGTCGACGACCTGGCTTGGTGCGTTTCCAGCATCGGTCGGCGCCGGCAGGACCGGGCCCTGGACCGCGGCAGGCGCCACTTCGGCCTGGGCGCCCGGCGGCGTCGAAGGCCAGAACCGTGCCCTTTCCTCGGCCCGCGCCAACCCATCCGAGGTCAGAGACACCAGCATGCGATCAAGATCAGGATCGTTGAGGCCCTGGCGCCGGGCCAGTGCGCGCCACATGGCCGCTTCCTCGAGATCGACCGGCACGCCCTCGCCAACCGCGAGAAGCTTGGCGTAGCGATTCTGCGCGACCACACTGCCCGCCTCTGCGGCAATGCCATACCAGCGCGCCGCTTCGGCGATGTCACGGTCTACACCCTGGCCAAGATAGAGCAGCGTGGCAAAGTCGACCTGCGCATCGACCAGCCCCTTTTCGGCCGCCAGACCCATGTATCGCGCCCCCTCTGCGAGGTCGGGAGCGACGCCCGCGCCTTCGAGCAGCATGGCGCCATAGTCGTAGAGCGCTTCGGGCAATTCGGCGTCCGCAGCCTCTTTCATGAGGCTTGCGGCGACCGTAAGGCTGGGCTCGGCATACACGCCTTCGACATGGAGCAGCGCCAGATTGTACTTTGCCGGCACGTATCCGGCTTCCGCCGAAGCCTCGAACAGCTCGGCGGCCCGCTCGCGATTGCGCGGCACGCCTGTGCCCGCCTGATAGAGCATGCCGAGTTCGAACGTCGCGAGCCGGTCGCCATTGCGCGACGCCAGCTGGTACCAGCCGGCAGCGCGTTCGTCATTCTGCGCCACGCCCAGACCGCGCGCATAAATCTCCGCAATCAGCGTCTGCGCAGCCGCATCGCCCTGCTCGGCGCGGGGCAAGGCCAGTTCGAGCGCCGTCAGGTAATAGCCGCGCTGAAAGGCACCGAAGGCATAATCTGTTGGGACGCGCGGACCGAACACATCATTGCTGATGGCGTCGGCCGCATTGTTCTGCGCCCAGGCCGGGGTGGCGAGGCCACAAAGGAGCAGGAGCGCCAGGGGACGGATCAGCTTCATGCGGAGGCCTTGACCGCCTTGTCGAAGCCCGACAGCGCGGCGCCCGCATCCGGGGCCGCCCAGACGCAGTCGGACAACGCCAGGAACTCGGCGGGCGTCGATGTGACCAGCGCCTGGTCGGCGGCCGGATCGGAATAGATGGCAGGAACCTCGAAGGTCTCGGCCCACCATTGCGCGAGTTCGGCTGCCTGCGGATCGGTGGCGCCGCCCAAGGGGCCGAACATCAGATAGTCCACATCCAGTTCGCCAAAGCTCATGGCATCGTGGCGCGTGCGGACATTGCCGGCGCCGACGATCCCGTCGGGCTTGAGTGCGGCGACGGCGGCACGAATGGCCTTTACGCCACCCGAGGTCACATGGACGCCATCCGCACCGAGTGTTCGTGCCATTTCGACATCATCCTCGATGAGCACAGCCGCACCGGCGGCCTGTCCGATCTGCACGATCCGTTCGGCCATTGCCGCGTAGCCGGCATCATCAAGCGCACCACGGCGGATCAGCAGTGCCGCGACCTCAGGGCCGGACAGCACGCCCATCAGCTGGCGCGGAAACTGCTCGGGATTGGGAGCCTCTGGAGTGATGAGATAGAGCTGCGGAGCCATGGTGTTCCCGGGTAAGGACGACGCTCCCTAGGACGCCATTTTGGCAAGAAAGGGACACGCCTCAATAGGGGCTGGACCAGATATAGGCAATGGCTGGCGCCGCAAATGAAAAGCGCGCGTCCCCGGGGCAGGGAACGCGCGCGACCGCGACGTTGGGTTCGCGGCCTGGAACCTCGCTCAGGCAGCCCGGTCGAGATCGTTCGACCACTCGCCCAGCGCCGCCAGCGAATTCATGTGGGCCCTGTGGGCAAAAGCCTCGCGGGCGGCGGTGAAGTTTTCGCGACGACCCGCCCAGGTGCGCAGGGCCACGTTCTGGAGGGCGCGACCGTAGGAGAAGGTCATTGGCCAGGGCTTGCCCGCAATGCGGTTCATCGATGACAGGTGACCGGTCGCTTCTTCGTCGGTCTGCCCGCCGGAAAGGAAGGCAATCCCCGGAACAGCAGCCGGCACATGCTCCTTCAGCACGTCGACGGTTCGGCGGGCCACCTCGTCGATGCTTGGACGCTCACGCGAGTTGATGCCGGGCAGGATCATGTTGGGCTTGAGCAGCATGCCGGCCAGATCGACACCGGCCAGGCGCAGTTCCTTGAACACATTTTCCAGCACGTCGCCGGTCACCTGGGCGCAACGTTCCATCGAATGATTGCCGGGCTCGCCATCACCGACCACTTCGGGCTCGACGATCGGAACGATGCCGGCTTCCTGGCACAGCATGGCATAGCGGGCCAGAGCATGGGCATTGGCGCGGATATTGTTGCGGGTCGGGGCGATGTCGTTGATGGTGATGACCGCACGCCACTTGGCAAATCCTGCGCCCAGCTGGGCATATTGCTCCAGGCGCTGACGCAGCCCATCAAGACCCTCGGTGATCTTCTCGCCGCTCTCGCCCGGCATCGGGAAAGCGCCGCGATCGACCTTGATTCCGGGAATGACATCGGCATCGGCGAGGATGGCGCGGAACGGTGTGCCGTCGGCGGCTTCCTGCTTCAGCGTCTCCTCGGTGAGGATGACGCCGGAGATGTATTTGCGCATGGCGTCGGACGCGCCGAACAGCATCTCGCGATAATCGCGGCGCAATTCGAGCGTGTTGGGCAGGTTGATCTTGGAAAAGCGCTTGCCGATCGTGCCCTCCGATTCATCGGCGGCAAGAATGCCCATGCCTGGTGTCATGAGCTTCTGGGCGATCGCATTGAGCGACTTGGTCATGGCGGTGTGAACCTCGGATCTTCGTTGATCCAGAGATTAGACTTTCGTCACGCCGCTTTCGATTAGACGTCCGGTTATAAGACGAAAGGATGATCTTGTATGGTAGATTTTACTGGAACCTAAAACAGGTCGAAGGAGCACCGGAGGCGCCCCTGCCTGAAGTGTTTGGGTTCCAGCCCTGCTATTTCTTCAGCGCTTCGACGCCCGGAAGCGGCTTGCCTTCCATCCATTCAAGGAACGCACCGCCGGCCGTCGAGACATAGGTGAGCTTGTCCTTGACCCCGGCGTGGGCCAGTGCGCTCACCGTGTCGCCACCACCGGCCACGGAAACGAGGAGGTCGTCATGGGTGCGCTTGGCGACATGCTTGGCGATAGCCACGGTGCCCGCGTCGAACGGCTCCATTTCGAAAGCGCCGACCGGACCGTTCCAGACCACCGTATGCGCATCGTCGATGGCGCCGTTGATGCGCTCGATCGAGGACGGCCCGATATCCAGGATCATGCCATCGGGGTCGATGGCGTCGACGCCATAGAGACGGGTCGGCGAATTGGCCTTGAAATGCCACGACACCACGGCATCGATGGGCAGGATGATGGCGCAGTTGGCCTTGTCCGCCTTGTCCATGATCCGGCGGGCCGTATCGGCGAGATCCTTCTCGCAGAGCGACTTGCCCACGCCATGACCCTGCGCGAACAGGAATGTGTTGGCCATGCCGCCGCCGATGACCAGACCATCGACCTTGGTCACGAGGTTCTCGAGCAGATCGATCTTGGAGGAAACCTTGGCGCCGCCAACGATGGCCACCACCGGCTTCTTCGGCTTGCCGAGACCTGATTCCAGCGCCTTGAGCTCCGCTTCCATAGCCAGACCTGCAGCGGCAGGCAGCAGCCGCGCCAGCGCTTCGGTGGAGGCATGGGCGCGGTGCGCGGCGGAGAAGGCATCGTTGACATAAACGTCACCGAGACTGGCCATGCGCTTGGCCAGTTCCGGATCGTTCTCCTCCTCGCCCGGATGGAAACGGGTGTTTTCGAGCACCAGCACCGCACCGGCCGGAGCCTCATCGATGGCTTTCTTGGCGGCGCTCACGTCGACCCAGTCGGTCGCGACGAAGCCGACCGGATGGCCGGTCTCATTGGCGACTGCCTCGCAGACCTGCTCGAGCGAGAATTCCGGATCGACCTTCCCCTTGGGACGGCCGAAATGACTGAGAAGAATGGCCTTGCCATCCTTCTTGACGATCTCGCGGATGGTGGGAACCAGACGCTCGATGCGGGTCGCGTCGGTGACCTTGCCATCGGCAACCGGAACGTTGAGGTCGGCCCGCAGCAGCACGCGCTTGCCCGTCAGATCGAGTTCGTCGAGCGTCTTGAAACCATTGCCCATGGTGCTGCCTCCGGGGTCGGATTGGTGTTGCGCCGTGCGTTAGCAGAGTGGCACGTTTGGCGGAAGCTGGCACAGCAAAAAAGCGGCGGAACGACCGTGGCAGCGCAGCTCAGCCACGACGGGCTTAACCTTAACAGCGGAGCGCCCGCCGCTGTTGCTTCATGGCAACGCCACAGAAAAGCCAGGATTCCCGCCACACCGACGCCCCAATAGGCAATGATTAACCATGCCCGCAAACCGGCTTTTAAGATTAAGCGCGGTAAATGCTGCGCTTAAGATTGTAGTCTTCAGGAGCCTCACGTGGTCATCCCCGCACCCATCAATACCGTTATGCGCGCTGCCGCGATGATGCTTTTCGTCGTCGTGATTGCCGCCTGTTCCCGTTCCTCCACCGACAATGTCGGCCTGACAGGGGTCGGCAATACCGGCGCCGGCGCCCCGGGCAGCCAGCAGGAATTCATCGTCACCGTCGGCGACCGCGTCTTCTTCGAGACCGACTCCAGCTCGCTGACGTCGGAAGCCATGGCCACCCTCGACAAGCAGGCCCAGTGGCTCAACCAGTACCAGAACTACCGCATCATGATCGAAGGCCATGCCGACGAACGCGGAACCCGCGAATACAACATCGCCCTGGGCGCCCGCCGCGGTTCGGTGGTGGTCAACTATCTCGTGTCGCGCGGCGTCAACGCCCAGCGCATCACCACCCAGTCCTTCGGCAAGGAACGCCCTGTGGCTATCTGTAACGACATCTCCTGCTGGAGCCAGAACCGCCGCGCGGTCACGGTCGTGCAGTAATCGACTGGCCCGCCACGCGGCGGGCCGAGCCCATCCGGTGAAAACTGGAGGCAAGAGCGCCCGGAGCCACAAAATGGCCCGGGCGCTTTCTTTTCACCAAAATTGCTCTTTATCCGCGAGGGCAGAATACCCATCTCGGCGGGAACACCGCTCATACTGGAGGCAGCTTTGACGCTATCAAGAATTGGAAAGCTGGGGCGCGCCGCGCTCTGTGCGCTGGGAGTGGGCCTTACGGCGCCGGCTGTCCAGGCACAGAGCGTGTTTCCGCCGGGCGAATTGAGCGGCCTGACCTACAACAACGATGGCGGGCGAATTCTCGTCGCCCAGGCCGACAGTGCGCAGCTGATGGTGCGCATTCAGCAGCTCGAAGAGCAGAACCGCCTGCTCAACGGCCAGATCGAGGGGCTGACCTTCCAGCTCACCCAGCTCCAGGAAATTCTCAACCGCTTCCAGGAAGATGCCGAATTCCGCTTCCAGCAGCTGGAAGGCGGTGCTGGGGGAAAAACTGAGGCGGCAACCCAACCGGGCGGCGTGACGCAGCCCGAGGCGTTGCCGCAGGACCCGGCCACCACCGAAGCTGACGTTCCGCTGACAGACATTCCCGAGCAAGGTGTGCAACCGCTGCCCGGCGAGGTCGAATTCGACCCCACCTTCACCGACGGCGCAGCAGCAACTGACGAGCTGGGCCAATCCGGCGATCCCCTCGTGGGCACGGGCCAGTCCGGTGGCGTCGACCTTATCACCGGCCAGCCGCTCGACCTCAGCTACAATCCGGGCGCGAGCTCGGGTGATCCGGATGCCGACGCACAATATCGCGCCGGCTACGAAGCGCTGGTCGCGGGCGACTACACCTTCGCCGAGGAGCAGTTCGCCCAGTTCCTCGAACTGTATCCGGACAATCCGCAGATCATGGATGCCAGCAACTGGCTGGGCGAAGCCATGATCGCGCGGGGCGGCTATGCCGAGGCGGCTGACGTCCTGGTGGATGCCTATCAGAAGGATCCCAACCATGCGCGCGCGCCAGACCTGCTGCTCAAGCTCGGCGTCTCGCTGGCCGGCGTGGGTGAAAGGGAAACCGCCTGCCGCACCTTCTCGGAAGTATCGACCCGCTATCCCGACACCATCCCGGCCTTCCAGACCCGCCTCGCCGAGGAAAAGGCCAAGGCCGAATGTCCGCCGGCCTGACACCCGACCTGGGTGACCCCGATGTGCTGGCGCGGATGTTCGCGCCAGCCGGCAGGCACAGGGCAATCGGCCTCGCCGTTTCCGGCGGACCCGACAGTCTGGCATTGATGCTGCTGGCCCACCGTTGGGCCGCATCGCTCCCCGCGCCTCCAAAGCTCTTCGTCTACAGCCTCGATCATGAACTCCGCGCCGAAGCCCACGAGGAAGTGGCAATGGTGCTGGACACCGCCGCCAGCCTAGGCCTTGCCGCGCGTGGTCTCTGCTGGACCGGCGAGAAACCGGAAACCGGTCTGCAGGAGGCAGCGCGACAGGCGCGGTATCGTCTCATCGGCGAGGCCATGAAGACCGATGGCGCAACCTTGCTCCTCACCGGCCACCACCGCAGCGATCAGGCCGAAACCGTGCTGATGCGGCTCGCGCATGGCAGCGGCATCGAGGGGCTCAAGGCGATGACACCGGTGAGCGACGTCGAAGGGGTGGCGGTGTTCCGGCCGCTGCTCGATGTCGACCCGGCCAGCCTTGCCGTGCTGGTGCAGGATGCAGGACTGAGCCCGGCACGCGATCCATCCAACCATGATTTGGCTTACGAACGTGTCCGCTGGCGCAAGCTCCTGCCGGCCCTGGCGGAAGAAGGCCTCGACAGCGCGACCCTTACACGCCTGGCGGCGCGCATGGCCGAGGCCGACGCGGCCCTGGCCCAGATGGCCGAAGCGGCCTTCGCCGAACTCGTCGTGCTCGACGGCTTCGGCGCGGCAAGCGTGCCCCGGGCTGCCCTCGACGCGCTGAGCCCGGCCATCGGCCGGCGCCTCCTGGGCCGTGTGCTCAACATCGTCGGCGGACGGCAGAAACCCCGCGCGCTGGGTCAGGTGGAGCGGCTCTACGACCAGATCATCGAGGGTGCGCTGCCGCGGGCGGCGACACTGCTCGGCGCCGTCGCGCGGCTGAGGAGCGACACGCTCACCGTGTCGCGCGAACCCGGCCGCGCCCTGCCCCAGGACATCGTCATCCTGCCCAGGCAAGGCCTCGTGTGGGACCAGCGCTTCCTGATCACGAATGTGTCCGAGGATGGCAGCCTGGTCGCCGGCGCAACGGACTTCATGCCGCGCCACCGGCTCGAGGATTTCCTCGGCTTCAAGGTGACCACGCCGGCCGAAGCAATAAGGACGGCGCCGCTGGTGCGCGACGCTGCCGGGGACGTGCTGGCGCTCGGCGGCTGGTCGTTCGACGAGCGGGTGAAGGTCGAGCTTTTGATCGACTAGATCTCGTGCACTTCGCCGGCGGCAACCACCGGGCCGGTCGGCTTGCCTTCCGGCGCCCCGCCCTTGGGTTCGACCGTCAAAGCCAGCACGGACCCTTCGCCCCACCCGGCGCGAACCTGGTCGGAAAGCTCGACCACGGAACGCTGGTTGACCGGGATGACGCCCATGGAAATCGGATCGGCGCCGCCCTGGATGGCCCAGAGCTCGAGATCCTGCTGGTCGCTCACGTCGCCCGAAAGTGCCGTCAACCGCACCGCGCCCGCGCCGTCGTAAAGGGCAAGGAAGCGCACATCGCTGCCTTCGGCCTCGAGCGCCGCCACCAGTTGCGTGGTGAGAGCGGTGACGCTTGGCGCAGGTTGCAGGAGGTTGAAACCGACTGCCGCAACAGCAACGGCCACGGCGCCCGCGGCGATGCCGCGCCAGAGCGCAAGGCTGCTCCAGAAGCCCGTCGGGGCATCGATGCCGAACAGGCGCCTTTCAATCTTCTGCAAGGCATGAGCGGGTGCCGGGGTTTCGGCAAATTCGCCATCGAGCGCTGCAAAGCGCGCCATCCAGAAGTCGCGCTCCTTCTGCAGCGCCGGATCGGCCTCGATCAGACGGCCGACGCGCACCTGCTCGGGGGCGCTGAGCAGGCCCAGAACATACTCGGCCACCAGCGCTCCACGCCGATCCCCCTCGATGCTGCCCCGTTCGTCACTCATGCCGTCAGACACTCTCTCAATCGTATCAGGCTGCGTCGCAGCCAGGTTCTCATCGTATTGATCGGCACAGCGAAGCGCTCCGCCAATTCTTCATAACTGTAGCCATCAAGGTAGGCGCCGCGCACGGCGTCGGCCCTGTCGGCCTCGAGTTGCCCGAGGCACGCTTCGATCCTGGCGCCATCCTCGCTCGATTCGGTCATCCGCTCCGGATCCGGCGCGGCATCGGGTATTTCCATGGCAGCGTCCAGATCGTCGCCAGCAGGACGCCGCGCCCGAACCATGTCGAGAGCATGGTTTCGAGCAATGGCCACAAGCCAGCTGATGGGGGAATACTGCCCCGGCACATAACGATCGGCACGCTGCCAGATCTTGATATAGACCTCCTGGATGGCCTCTTCGGCCTCGGCCCTGTTTCTCAAGATACGCAGCACTACTCCGAAGAGTTTCGCGCTGGTCCGCTGGTAAAGGGTCCGGAATGCCGCGCGATCTGCGAGCGCGCAGCGCGAGATCATGTCGGCGATTTCAGCCGTATCGTTCTGCCTGGCCATGGACTGGCGTCCCTCCCGTCCAATAGTCGTTTTTCTGTTTTGGCACATAACGCCCGATTGGGACAATCGGATCAATGGCCTTCAAAAAACCTGCCCAATGCCGTTTCATCGCAACCGGAAATCGACTAGACCCTTTTCCCCGAACGACAGGCCTTGCCAGGGAGCCGCTTACCACCATGACCGATCAAGCCGAGACCGACCGGTTCAGCCACGATGCAGGCATCCTCGCGCAGGCCCTGCCCTACATGCAGCGCTACGAGGGCAAGACCGTCGTGGTGAAATACGGCGGGCATGCCATGGGCGACCTGAAGTTGGGACAGGCTTTCGCCCGCGACATCGCGCTTCTCAAGCAGTCCAAGGTCAATCCCATCGTCGTGCACGGCGGCGGGCCGCAGATCGCCTCGATGCTCAAGAACCTCGGCATCGAATCCAAGTTCGAAGGCGGCCTGCGCGTCACGGACCAGCGCACCATGGAAGTGGTGGAAATGGTCCTGGCCGGATCGATCAACAAGGAGATCGTGGCGCTGATCAATGCCGAAGGCGAATGGGCCATCGGCCTCTGTGGCAAGGACGGCAACATGGTCTTCGCCCGCAAGGCGGAAAAGAAGGTCATCGACCCCAATTCCCACATTGAGCGCGTGCTCGATCTCGGCTTCGTCGGCGAACCCGTGGAAGTCGACCGCACCCTGCTCGACTTGCTGGCCCGCTCCGAGATGATCCCCGTCATCGCTCCCGTCGCCCCCGGGCGCGACGGCAATACCTACAACATCAACGCCGACACCTTTGCCGGCGCCATCGCCGGATCGCTGGGCGCCAAGCGCCTGCTGTTCCTGACCGACGTGCCGGGCGTGCTCGACAAGGACGGCAAGCTGATCCCGGAGCTGACCGTGCGCGACGCCAAGGCGCTGATCGCCGATGGCACCATCTCGGGCGGCATGATCCCCAAGGTCGAGACCTGCCTCGAAGCACTCGACAATGGCGTGGAAGGCGTCGTCATCCTCAACGGCAAGCAGCCGCACGTGGTGCTGGTCGAGCTGTTCACCGAATTCGGTGCCGGTACGCTGATCGTGCGCTAAGTAGAGCCCGCCACGACATGAAAAGGCCGCCTCCAGGGCGGCCTTTCTTTTTATGCTTCCACCGGTATTGGGGCGGCGGGCCTGCCCTGCGGTTGCCCGCCCGACCCCTTGAAGAAGAAGGCGAGCAGCATGACGAGGCCGAAGCTGATGACCTGATACCAGAGCGCCAGCGCCGTCGCATCGGCGAATGCGGCATGCGGACCCGATCCGGACGCAAAGGCGGAGCCGAGATGGGTGAAGAAGATTTCGCCCACAAGCGCGATCCCCAGCGCGCCGCCCACTTGCTGGAACGCCTGAAGGGCGCCCGATCCGGCACCGGCATCGCGCGGCGGCACGGCGCGCAGGACCAGCTGGAACAGCGAGGAAAAGCCCAGTCCAAGTCCGATACCCGCGACGAGCAGCGGCGGCAGGAACCACCAATGGTCGATCGTGTCGCCGACCCCGGCAATGATGAAATGCAGCCAGCCGATGCCGAAAGTCAGCAGCGCACCGGCAGCGGCCAGCCGACCGCGCAGGTAATGCGCCCCGAAACGGCCGGCAATGGCGGAGGCGATCAGCACGCCCACCGAGAACGGCGTGTTGGTGAGCCCCGATTCGAGCGGCGAGAAGCCGAAGCCCGACTGCAGCAGCAGCGAAATGACGAGGAACATGCCGGGAATGCCGGATGCGAACACCGTCACGACGAAGGCACCAAACATGAATTCCTTGCTCCGCAGCAGCGCGTAGTTGAGCAACTGCGGCTCTCCTGCCGCGGCGCGCCGGCCCTGCCAGAGATAGAACAGGCCAAGCATGACCACACCAAAGGCAATCATGCCGAAGGCCCAGAGCGGCCAGCCATAGGCACGGCCCTCGACGATCGGAAACACCACGGCGACGATGCCCAGGCCGAACAGGAGGATGCCGACATAGTCGTTCTTGAGATCCGCATGGCCCGGAAGGCGCGGGATCAGGAACCAGCCGGCCACGATGGCGGCAATGCCGATCGGCACGTTGACAAGGAAGATCGGCTGCCAGTCCAGCCCAAACAGCTGCGCATCGATCAGCACGCCGCCCAGGATCGGCCCGCAGACAGAGGCGAGGCCTGCCGAAAGACCGAAAAGCGAGAAGGCCTGACCCCGCTCGTGCGGCGGAAACGTGACGGTGGCGATGGCGAGCACCTGCGGCGTCATCATCGCGCCGCCGAGGCCCTGCAGCACGCGGGCGGCGATCAGCATCTCGATATTGGGTGCAAGGCCGCACAAGGCCGAGGCAGCGGTGAACGCCACGACGCCGGCCAGGAACATGCGGGTGCGCCCGACGATGTCGCCCAGGCGCCCGAAGGGCAGCAGACCGAGCGCGAAAGCCAGCACATAGGCGGCGATCACCCATTCGATCTGGCTGTCGCTGGCGCCCAGGCTCTCGCGCATGGATGGCAGCGCCACGTTGACGATCGTGACATCGATCAGGTTCATGAAATTGGCGATCAGCAGGATCGCCAGCGAAAGCCACCGACGCGGGTCGGGTGGTGAGGCCGTCTCGGCCGCGTAGGTTGTCATAGGTCTGTCCTTCGGGTGTCAGATGGTGAACGCGCGATGAAGGCGCGTTCGAATTCGGCGAAGATGGAAAGAGTTTGCGCACGATCCGGCGTGCGGCTGCGCCAGCCGGCGATCATTCCGATGAATATCTTGGCGGCCGCATCGGCATCGATGTCGGCACGAAGCGTGCCGTCGGAAACGCCCTTTCGAAAAATCTCGGCCAGCGAGGCATGCCAGTAGCTGCGCATCGGCTGGATGATGGCAGCGATATCGGGATCGCGCCGGGCCCGTTCGCTGAGCTCGGCCATGATGGCGATGCGTTCGGGCGCCTGTTCCTGGGATTCGAGCGCATCCTCGAACTCCATGCGCAACAGCTCGATCCCGGTCTTGCCGGCGCGCGGCCGAGCCGTGTCCTGTGCCCGGAATTCCTCGCGAACGCTCTGCGCCACCAGCGCGACGAGCGCCTCCTTGCTGGGCACGTGATAATGCAGGGTGGCGATATTGATGCCCACGCGCGCGGCGATGTCGCGCGTCCGCAGGCCCTCGAGACCCTTTTCGACAATGATGTCGCGGGCGGCTTGAGCGATGGCGGTACGCCGGTCATCGCCGGTTTCACGTCTTTGGTTTTCAGTTTGCATGACCGCACCGCATATACCTCCACCTTGTCACAATCAATCACTTGATTGATAGAAATTTTAGCTTCCCTCTCACGCGCACTTTTGCCGGGTACGGTTGACATTTTTCGTCAGCAGGCGTCCATCACCCGCGATTTCCGGAGCACGCCATGACCGACTATGTCCGCAAGATCCTGACCTCATCTGTCTACGAAGTCGCCGAACAGACGCCGCTTGAAAAGATGCAGCTTCTGTCCGCGCGCCTTGGGCAGACGATCCTGGTCAAGCGCGAGGACCTGCAGCCGGTCTTCTCGTTCAAGATCCGCGGCGCTCACAATCGCATTGTCCATCTATCGCCCGAGGAACGAGCCCGCGGCGTAATCTGCGCGTCGGCCGGAAACCATGCGCAGGGTGTCGCGCTGTCAGCCACAAGGCTGGGCATCCGCGCCGTCATCGTGATGCCGACCACCACCCCGCTCATCAAGGTCAATGCCGTGCGGCGACTGGGCGGTGAAGTCGTGCTCTTCGGCGATGGGTTTGATGCGGCACGCGCATACGCTGCGGGCCTCGCCGAGCGGCATGGCTATGTTTTCGTCCACCCGTTCGACGATCCCGACGTCATCGCCGGCCAGGGCACGGTCGGCCTCGAGCTGATGCGCCAGCATCCCGAAGCCATCGGCGCCATCTACGTTCCGGTCGGGGGTGGCGGCCTTGCGGCGGGCATTGCCAGTTTCGTCAAGTTCCTGCGCCCGGAAATCCGGGTGATCGGCGTGGAGCCCGAGGAAGCGGCGAGCATGAAGGCCGCGATCGCGGCTGGCCACCCGGTGCCGCTCGACCAGGTCGGGCTGTTTGCCGATGGCGTGGCCGTCCGGCAGGTGGGCGACGAGACCTTCCGCCTCTGCCGCGAGCTGCTCGATGACATCGTGACGGTGACCGCCGACGAAATCTGCGCCGCCATCAAGGACATCTTCGACGACCATCGCGCCATCACCGAACCTGCGGGCGCGCTGGCCCTTGCAGGACTACGCCGCGATATTGAAAACGGCAACGCGCCCGAAGGCGCGTTGATCGCCATCAATTCCGGCGCCAATGTCAATTTCGACCGGCTGCGCTACGTGGCCGAACGCGCGGAAATCGGCGAACGCGCCGAAGCGCTGCTGGCGGTGACCATTCCCGAGCGTCCCGGCGCCTACCGTGCATTCATCCGGCTGATCGGCAGCCGCGCCATCACCGAATTCAATTATCGCTACGCGGCAGGCGCCAGCGCCAATATCTTCGTCGGCATCAAGCTGGCCGGCGGCGACGCGGAAAAGCACGACATCATCGCCATGCTCGAGCAGAACGACCACGCCGTCACCGACCTGACGGACAACGAGGTCGCCAAACTGCATGTGCGCCACATGGTCGGCGGCCGGGCAGCGGGCCTGGCCAATGAGATGGTGTTCCGTTTCCAGTTTCCCGAGCGCCCCGGCGCCTTGTTGAAATTCCTGGAAGGTCTCAACGACGCCTGGAACATCACCCTCTTCCACTACCGCAACCACGGTGCCGACTATGGCCGGGTCCTGGTGGGGATCG
Source organism: Devosia lucknowensis (assembly GCF_900177655.1). Lineage (NCBI taxonomy): Bacteria > Pseudomonadati > Pseudomonadota > Alphaproteobacteria > Hyphomicrobiales > Devosiaceae > Devosia > Devosia lucknowensis. The sequence continues at coordinate 2,242,372 of NZ_FXWK01000001.1, forward strand.
AGGTGCCGCCCGAGACCCGATCAGACCTCTTCGCGCACATCGATGCCATCGGCTTTCCCTATTGGGACGAAACAAAAAATACGGCCTATCAGCAATTTCTGGAATAGCGATGGGAACCACCCAAATGGGTGGCGACATTAGGCTGACGTAAACTGCAACTACAAGGCGCGGACCTATTTCCGCCACGAGCCCATTGCAATTGCGTTTGCTGCGGGCAATCTGAAACTGAGACGCGCGGCCCGGAACCCCTGCCGCGCGTGACGTTATTGAGGGATTACATAATGATCGGCACGATCAAGACTACCGGCCTTCTGGCCGCCACTGGCCTCGCCACTGTTCTCTTCATGCAGCCGGCCATGGCGCTGGAAGCCGACGCCTTCATCGAGCGCGTGGCCACCGTCTATGGCGCAATGGGTTATGACCTGAGCTTCGGCGAAGCGACCCTCAATGGCGATACCATCACTGTCGACGGTGTGACGGTCAACATGCAGGGCGCCGACGAGCCGATGGTCGTCGACACCGAACTGACCTTTAGCGGCGTCGTCGAGAACGATGACGGCAGCTACTCCGTCGACAGCCTCTCCGTCCCGGACATCGATACCGAATTCGCCGAAGACCCGGTGGGTCACCTGACCCTGGTCGACATGGTCGCCGAAGATCTCTGGCTTCCGCCCGAGGGTGATACCAGCGCCGTGTCGCTGCTCCAGACCGTCGGCCGCGTCGCCTCCGGCCCGCTGACCATCACCCGCGATGGGGCCGAAGTGATCAAGTTCGACGGCATGGATTTCAGCTCGGAGTTCACCTACGACTCCTCCGACGCCCTCGAGGAAGTCATCTCGAGCTTCACCATCAGCAACATCTGGGCCGATCTGTCGACCGTCGGCGAAGAGGAGCCGGAAGCCGGCGCCGTGATCACCGCGCTTGGGCTCACCAACATCGCCGGCAATATCAGCCAGTCGATGACCTGGACCATGGCCGATGGCCACATCGTCATGGATGAATTCCTGTTCGATTTCGCCGATATCGGCAAGCTCGACATCAAGTTCGACTTCTCCGGCTTCACCCCGGAAATGCTCGACAAGATCTACGCCATGCAGAGCTCCGACCTCGACCCGGCAAGCGAGGAAGCCCAGGCTCAGCAGATGATGGCCGGAATGGAGATCGCCCAGGCGATGACCATCACCAGCGCATCCATCCGCTATGACGACGCCGGCCTGGCCCCGAAACTGCTCGACATGTTCGCCGCACAGTCCGGTGCCGACCGCGCCGCCTTCGTCGAAGGTCTCAAGGCAATGCTGCCGGCCATGATCGCCGAGAGCGGCGTTCCGGCCCTCAACGACGTCGTCGTGCCGCCGGTCTCGGCCTTCCTCGACGATCCCAAGAACCTCGAAGTGGTGGTCCAGCCCCCGACCCCGACCAGCGTCCTGGTCCTGGCGGCTGCCGCCTCCAACCCGGCCAGCCTGATCCAGGCCCTGGGATTTGCGGTCAATTCGAACCAGTAAGACTGCCGGAGCGGCGGGACCCAGGTCCCGCCGCTTTGATCACGGCGATGATGAAGCCTTCATGCTTCTGTGCCATAATGCCCGCATGACCGCGCTCACCTCAATGCCTCGCTCCAGCCTCGACCACGTGACCGATTGGGTGTTCGACCTCGACAACACCCTTTATCCGCGCGAGTGCAATCTCTTCGCCCAGATCGATACGCTCATCACCCAATATGTGATGGACGTCACGGCGCTCGATTTCGCCAGCGCCCGCGAGCTGCAGAAAACCTATTATCGCGACTTCGGCACGACTCTGAACGGACTGATGCACCGGCACAGCATCGACGCGGACCATTTCCTCAATACTGTCCACGCAATCGATTACACACCGGTGGATCCGCATCCGGACCTGGTCGAAGCCATCCGCGCCCTGCCCGGCCGCAAGTTCATCCTGACCAATGGCGATACCGGCCATGCCCGCTCCGTGCTGAGGCGCCTGGGCGGGGACGAACTGTTCGAACATGTGCACGACATCCGCGCCATGACCTTCGTGCCCAAACCGCATCGCGCGGCTTATGACGGCTTCTTCGCCCTGCACGGCATCGATCCCACCCGCGCCATCATGTTCGACGATCTCGAGAAAAACCTCGTCGTGCCGCACGAAGTGGGGATGGCAACGGTGCAGGTTGTGGCCGGCGACGACTTCGCCCATGAGCAGGTGGAAGCCTGGGAGCTCGGGCGCTCGACCGGGCCGCATGTGCATCACGTCACCGCGGACCTGGCCGGATTTCTGCGCAACCTGCCCTGATCTACATGTTGTTGAGGTGAAGGATGTTTCCGTCCGGATCCTTGAACCACGCCATCTTGAAATCGCCGGCGCTGTGAATGCCGTCGGCGAAATCCATGCCGTCATAGCGCTCGAAGCGTACGCCCTTTCCCATGAGGCTGCTGACGATCGCGTCGATCTCGTCGCCGACACCCCAGACGACCGCATTGGCCTTGTTGGTACCGGCAAAGTCGGACCGATAGACCACGAGCGTGGTCCTGCCGGTTCGGAATTCGGCCACGTCATCGTCCCCGCTGACATAGTCGAGCCCCAGCACGGTGCCGTAGAATTCGGTCGCGCGCTTCATGTCCGCGACGGCCACGATGGCCGCGCTGTCCTTGTCCTTGAGCATCTCGCATCCTCGCCTCTTGCTATCACCGGAACGTCGGGAGAGAGCGCAGGTTGCGCATTATCGCCGAACTAGCCCCTAGGCGGCGCGACGGAGCAGCACTAGATTTAGGGTATGACCGACCTTCCCGGGCGACGCCCGCCGCCCCTTCCTGAAACGGCTCTCACCTTTCGCGAGCAGCTCGAGAATTTTCGGCTGCTCGGCCGGCTGCTCGTGCAGATCTGGCACACCAGCCCTCCTCTGGCGGTCGCCAGCGTCTGCCTGCGTCTTCTCGGCGCACTGCAGCCCATCGCCATGCTCTGGGTGGGCAAGCTCATCATCGACGAGGTCGTACGCCTCAGCGGCATCACCGCGCCCGGCCCGGCATTTGGTGACTGGTGGGCCAGCGGCACGCTCAATCACGTCGTCACGCTGCTGCTGATCGAACTTGCGCTGGTCGTCGGCATAGACATCATCAACCGGGCCATGAACCTGGTCGACTCGATCCTGAGCGAGCTGCATTCAAACCAGATGAGCGTCGATCTGATGGCGCATGCGGCAAAGCTCGACCTGCGGCATTTCGAAAGCGCGGAATATCAGGACCGGCTCGAACGCGCCCGACGGCAGGCCGCCGGCCGTAATGCGCTGCTCTCCGTGCTGTTCGGACAGGCGCAGAACGTGATCACCGTCGCCACCCTGGCAGCGGGCCTGTTCATCTATGCCCCCTGGCTCATCCTGCTGCTTCCCATCTCCTTCATGCCGGCGGTCTTGGGGGAAACCCGATTCAACCAGCTCGCCTATTGGCTTTCGCGCTGGCGCACGCCCGAACGCCGCGAACTCGAATACATCCGCTACATCGGCGCGACACCCGAAACCGCCAAGGAGATCAAGCTCTTTGGCCTCGGCGACTTCCTCGTCTCGCGGTTCCGGACGCTGGCCCACACGATCTTTGTCGAAAACACCCGCGTCGCCCGTCAGCGCGCCTTCTGGGGCGCCATTTTTGCGGCGATATCCACCCTGACCTACTACGCCGCCTACGGATTTATCGTGTGGCGCACCATTGCCGGTGAGTTCACCATCGGCGATCTGGCGTTCCTTTCGGGCTCGTTCCTGAGGCTCAATGGTCTCTTCCAGGCGATCCTGCTCGGCTTCACTCAGGTCGCCGCGCAGTCGATGTATCTCGACGACCTGTTCTCGTTTTTCGAGATCCAGCCCGGCATCGTGTCACCTGCCACGCCAAAGCCCTTCCCTGCGCCGCTTCGCCAGGGCATCCGCTTCGAGAATGTGGGTTTCCGCTATCCCGATACCGATACCTGGGCGGTGCGCAATCTCAGTTTCGACCTCAAGGCCGGCGAGACGCTGGCCCTGGTGGGCGAAAACGGGGCGGGCAAGACCACAATCGTCAAGCTCATCACCCGCCTCTACGATCCGGACGAAGGGCGCGTGACCATTGACGGCGTCGACCTTCGTGAGCTGTCGCTGACCGAAATCCATGCCAATATCGGCGTCATCTTTCAGGACTTCATCCGCTATTCGCTGACCGCGCGCGACAATATCGCGGTGGGCAGGATCGCGGCGCGCGAGGATGCCACCCGCATCGACCGGGCCGCCGAGCAAAGTCTCGCCGACGGCGTCATTGCCAAGCTCCCCAAGGGCTACGACCAGCAACTCGGCAGGCTGTTCCGCGAGGGCCGCGACCTCTCGGGAGGCGAATGGCAGAAGGTCGCCATAGCCCGGGCCTATATGCGTGACGCGCAGCTGATCATTCTCGACGAACCCACCGCCGCTCTCGATGCCAAGGCGGAAGCGGAGGTCTTTGCCCGTTTCAAGGGGCTGGCGCAGGGCAAGACCGCGGTCATCATCTCACATCGCTTCTCCACCGTGCGCATGGCCGATCGCATTCTCGTGCTCGACGGCGGCGCCATTCTCGAAGCAGGGACGCACGAAGAACTGGTCGCTCTTGGCGGCCGCTATGCCGAACTGTTCGAACTCCAGGCCGCCGGATATCGCTGAAGGCGCCCGGACAAGCTGAGGTGCCAGGCTGGTCAGCCCGCACGAACCACCCTAACTATTGACGATGTGCCTCACGGGATCCCAACAGTGCCCCTGCCGGAAGACCACCATCTCACCGTCATCGCCGAGACCTACCGGCTGCTTGGAGACCCCACGCGCCTCAAGGTCGTGCTCACCTGCCTCGAAGGCCCGATTGCCGTGGGCGACATCGCCAAGGCGACCGGCGCCAGCCAATCGCTGGTCAGCCACCACCTTCGCCTGTTGCGGGCGGCCCGGCTGGTGCGCGGCACGCGGCGCAACAAGCAGGTACTTTACGAAGCGGCCGACCACCATATCGCGAGCATGCTCGCAGACATGATCGCGCATGCGGCAGAAGATGTGGACGACGATACCCACGTCGATTGAACTGGAACTCGCATCTTTGCCCGGAAATATTCAATGATCTGAAAGCTTTGATACGCCATGAGCCTCCTTCCGGGGCATGGTGGATTGAACATGACTGCAATTGGCATCGATCTGGGAACCACCAATTCCCTGGTTTCCGTGTTCGAAGACGGACGTGCCCGGCTGCTGCCCAATGCCCTGGGCGACTATCTGACCCCATCAGTCGTCGGCCTTGCCGACGATGGCAGGACAATGCTGATGGGCAAGGCTGCGCTGAGCCGCCTCGCGCTTCATCCGGACCGCACCGCAGCGCGCTTCAAGCGCCTCATGGGAACGAAGACCTCGATAAAGCTGGGCCGCAGCAGCTTCGACGCCACCCAGCTTTCGGCATTCGTGCTGCGTGCCCTCAAGGCGGACGCCGAAGCGGCACTTGGCATCCCGGTCGATGCGGCGGTCATTTCCGTACCGGCCTATTTCAATGCCATTCAGCGGCAGGCAACCAAGGACGCTGCCGAGATTGCCGGGCTCAAGGTGACCCGCCTCATCAATGAACCCACCGCAGCGGCCTTGGCCACCGGCCTGCTCGACCGTACCGCCGAGACGACCTTCGTGGTGCTCGACCTCGGCGGTGGCACGTTCGACGTATCCGTCCTCGAAATGTTCGACGGCGTCATGGAGGTTCGGGCCAGCGCCGGTGACGCCATGCTCGGCGGCGAGGACTTCACCCGTCAGCTTGCCAGGCATCTGTCGGGTGAGGCGGGCATCGACTTCTCGTCCCTACCTGCCACCGAGGCCGAGCATCTGTTGTCCATCACCGAGCGCTTCAAGCGCGAACTGGCCACGGGCGACCAGGCGACCGCCTCGGCGCAAATCGCGGGACGCATCCACGACTTCCGCATCAATCGCAACGCCTTCGAGAAGACCACAGCGGACCTCTTGGCGCGTATGCGCCGCCCCATCGACCGCTGTCTCTATGATGCTCGGATTGATGTCGCGCGCATAGACAAGGTCGTCCTGGTCGGGGGCGCAACGCGTATGCACGCTGTCCGCTCACTTGCCGCGCGCATTTTCCGGCAGCTACCGGTGCAGATAATCGATCCCGATCACGCCATCGCCCTCGGCGCCGCGATCCAGGCGGGACTCGCCACAAGGGACGCGGCTCTCGATGACGTGGTGATGACCGACGTGGCGCCATTTTCCCTCGGGATCAGCAGCGCCACCCGAAGCGGACAACACCTGCTCGATGGCCTCTTCGCACCCATCATCGAGCGCAACACGCCCCTGCCCGCCAGCCGCAGTCGCACATTCTCGACCATCAGCGACAACCAGCTGATCATCGAAATCGAGGTCTACCAGGGCGAAGCGGCGACCGTTGCGGACAACATCGCGCTCGGCAAGCTCAATGTACCCGTACCGCCGGCCCCGGCGGGTAGAGAAGCCATCGATGTCCGCTTCACCTATGACACCAGCGGGCTCCTGGCCGTCGACACTACGATCCTCTCGACCAGCGCCAAATTCTCGACGCTGATCGACAATCTCGCCCAGGCGCTGTCTCCTGCTGAAAAGGCGAGGCGGCTGCAGGAAATGGACGCGCTCAAGGTTCATCCCCGCGAGGACGCCCGCAACCGCGCGCTGCTCGAAGCCATCGACCAGCTCCATGCCATGCTGCTGGGCGAAGATCGCGCGCAGGCGCAGGCACTGCGCATTCGGTTCGAGGTCGCGCTGGCCGGACAGGATCCGAAGGTGATCGAACTCGAACGGGAGCGGATCGTCCCGCTGCTTGACCATCTGGAGCGAGCCCTTGTCCGCTGAATGGCCATGGTCCGCACTGGGGCTCGATGAACCCGCCACAGGCGAGCGCGACATCAAGCGCGCCTATGCCGCACGTCTGCGGCTGATCGATATCGACCGCGACATAGCCGGCTTCGAAGCGCTCCGCGCCGCCTATGACGCCGCCCTTGATCGACTGAGCACGAGCGCCGCGGACAGCGGACCGTCCTTCTCGGGTCAGCATCCTGACTTCGGTCGCATCGCCGCTCCGGACAGTCCGGAAGCCGACGAGCGCGACGCTGAATCCTCGATCGGCAAGATCATCTGGCTGCTGCAGAGCCGGCACTTTGCGCCCGATGCCTGGCAGCCTCTGCTCACCGCGCCCGACATCGACACACCGGCCCTGCAGCAATATGTCGAAAGCCTCCTCGTCCGGGATCTCGAGCTTGGCCTCGAACGTGGCAACGCTCCGTCGCTGACCTGGATCGACCTCGTGGACCGGCATTTCGGCTGGTCCGAGGACAGTGTCGGGTTCGCGCGGCGGCACCCCGCTTCCAGACATCTGCTCTCGGAGCTCTACGCTGCATACGACGGCGCACCCGCCCGGCATACGCCCGTGCGGGCTCGACCGCTGCCGCTTGCCCTGAGGTGGTATGCGCTCGTCGGCTACACCGTCCTCATCTTCGCTTTCCACGCGCTGATGTTCGTCTGACCATGGGATTTTTCTTCGCATTCTGCGTACTGATCATTTTCGTGGTGCTGTCCAAGCGCCTTGGCGCCCGGCTCCTGCGCGCCATCGACGGACACGCGGCCCGTCGCGGCCGCCTGCCGCCTCTCTGGGCCTTTCGCCAGTGGCTCGCCCGTCCGCTCTGGGGATTTCAGCGCGGCCCGATAATCCTGTCCGGCGCGACGGCGTGCTTCTGCCTCCACTCTCTGCTGACGATCATCGGCCCGCTTTCCTCCTCTCCCTTCGTGCCCCACACCAAGGTGAGCGCGGCGACCACTGGGCTCATGAGGCTTTACGGCGCTCCGCGCGAGTGGCTGGCGCCCGTGCGGGCGGTTTCGCTCGAAGAGCGCACCCAAAACATGTCCAACTATCCGTTTCCGCGCCTTCATCTCGACTATTCCGGTGCGGGCGAGGATGAAGAACTGGGCGGCATCATCATTTGCGACCGCATCCCCGGAGCCGGCGCAACGGCCTGCAGGCTGAACCTCGCCACGCCCTTGTGGGTCCCGGCAGGCCAATCCGCCGACAGCTATCGCTTGCCCGCCCGGCTTGGTCTTGTTCTTTCAAGCGACGGCGACGCGACCATCGCATCGTGGCATGCGGGTTACGATACCGATGAGCCGTCGACCGCGGCCGCCACACTGGGTGGCCGCGATACCACCGTCAGGCTCCGCCCGCCTTCGCCCCTACCCGGCGACTGGTTGCCGGATGCCGCAGCCGGACTGTTCGCACCGGTTCTGTCCCTGGACTGGCCCGTCGCCAGCGCGCGCCCAACCGAACGATATGTGTTCGGTTCGGGCGCCGAACGGACGTTGATCGCGCTGTTTCTGCGCCTGTCGCAGCAGGCTGGCGATGAGATCCTGGTCGGACATGGTGTGTCACAACTGCGCGCGAATGTTCTCGCCGATTATGTCACTATTCTCGGTCATCTCGATGAAAACCCCGAGATCAAGGAGCTGCTGGCGGGTTTCGAGCCGCGCAGCAACGATGCGGACGCCATCGCCAGGGCCCTCGCCCGTCAACCGCAGCTCTCCACCTTATACCGCCGTCGCGACGTTCACGCCGCAAGGGTTTACGATGCGCTGCTGCGCGACCTCCGGGAAACCGGGCTCGTTCCATAGTTTCACAGATAGCGGCACCACACCGACGACGCTTGACGGAATTACATATAAACAGATATTCATATGTTGACATATTGGATATCGAAGATGACCGCGCATCACGACCATAATCCGCACCATGACCACGCCGGCCACGATCACACTCACCACGACCATGCCGGGCACAGCCACGCGCCAAAGGTGAGCCGCTCGAACGAGCGCGCGGTATTGATCGGCCTGTGTCTGACCGGCAGTTTCATGATCGCCGAACTGGTGGGCGGATATCTCTCGGGATCTCTCGCGCTGATCGCAGATGCCGGACACATGTTGACTGATACGGTTGCGCTGTTCCTCGCCTGGCTTGGTTTCCGCCTGGGCAGCCGGGCGGCCGACGCGCGCCGGAGTTTCGGGTACTCGCGGCTCGAAGTATTGGCCGGCCTGCTCAATGCCCTGACGCTGTTCGGGCTGGTGGGCTGGATCACCTGGGAAGCCGTGCAACGTCTGTTCCGCCCCGAGGACGTGCTGGCCGGGCCGATGCTGGCCGTTGCGGTACTGGGACTGATCGTCAATCTCGTCGTCTTCCGGATCCTTTCGAGAGCCGATTCCGATCACGTCAACATCAAAGGTGCGCTGCTGCATGTCCTGGGCGACCTGCTGGGCTCCGTCGGCGCCATCGCTGCGGCAGTGATTATCTGGCTCACGGGCTGGATGCCGATCGACCCCATCCTGTCGGTGCTGGTGAGCCTTTTGATCCTGCGCAGTGCCTGGACCTTGCTGACGCGCACGTTCAATATTCTGATGGAAGGCGCGCCTGATGGCGTCGAACTCGAAACGCTCAAGGCAGATCTTTTGGCGACGGTCCCTGGCCTCGCCAATGTAGGCCACCTCCACGTCTGGTCGCTGTCATCGGGCCAGACCATGGCAACTCTCGAAATCGCCGTTGCGACGGGTGCCGAACCTGCTGCGGTCGCCAAGGAGGTCAAGCAAAACCTCGCGAAGAAACACGATATCGGGCATGCCACAGTGGAGATCGACTGGAGTGGAAACGGCATGCAGTGCCCGGCGGGCAGGCCTGCGGCTTAGGCCCTGTTCAGCCCATGTGCGTAGCGCCTGGCGGCAAGCCCGGCGGCACGCCCGGTCGCCATGCACGCGGAGAGGAGATAACCTCCAGTCGGCGCTTCCCAGTCGAGCATCTCGCCGCAGACAAAGACCCCGGGTAAAGCTTCGAGCATGAAGTCCTCGGTGACCCCATCCCAGGCAACACCGCCCGCTACGGAAATGGCCCGAGACATCGGTTGCGTCGCATCGAGCACAAGCGGCAGCGCCTTGATCAGGGCTGCGAGGCGTGCGGGCGCCAAGGTCTGCGCATCGGGTGACAGCTCGCGAACAAGACCCGCCTTGACCCCGTCGAGCCCGGCGCCTTTGCGCAGCCGATTGGAAAAACTGGTCTTGGCCGGTTGCCGCGTCAGGTCTGCAGCGAGCTTCTCCAACGTCCGCCCGGGAACGAGATCGAGGGTCAGCACCGCCGAGCCATCCCGCTCGATCCGGTCGCGCAACTGTGCGGCGTGGGCATAGACAAGGCTGCCCTCGATGCCATCGCGCGTGACGACGAACTCCCCCTGAATGGAGCCCGCATCGCTCGTGGCGATCACCGCCTTGATCGGCTCACCGGCGAAGCGCTCGATGAACACGTCGCTCCAATGCTTGTGGAAACCGCAATTTGCCGGACGGAATGGCGCGACGCCGACACCCTTCCCAACCAGCCACGGCACCCAGGCCGCATCAGATCCAAGCTCGGGCCAGCTGGCTCCGCCAAGCGCCAGAACCACGGCATCGAAGGCTTCCCGCACCCTGCCATCGGGCGTGTCGAAGACCAGCCTATCACCATCGAAACCCATCCATCGGTGGCGCACTTTAAGACTGACACCGACGTCACCCAGCCGCCGGAGCCAGGCGCGCAGCAGTGGCGAGGCTTTCATGGCCACCGGAAATACGCGCCCGGACGAACCGACGAAGGTCTCGACCCCCAGCCCCGCGCACCATGCGCGCACCGCGGCGGCTGGAAGCGCATCAAGCGCGGCCTGGAGACGCGGCAAGGGAGCGCCGTAGCGCAGGTCGAACAGGGCCTTGTCCTCGGCATGGGTGATATTGAGCCCGGATTTTCCGGCCATCAGGAATTTTCGACCTGCCGTGGGCATGGCCTCGAAGACCACCACGTCATCGCCGTGTCCTGCCGCTTCTTCGGCAGCCATCAGTCCGGCGGGTCCACCCCCAATGATTGCGATCCGCGCCATGCCTGTCCAATGCTCGTTGCGTGGGCAATAGCGCATGTTCAGCGCCGCGGCAAACGCGCTCCTCTCGTCAAGTCCCGTTAAGTTTCGCCTAATAGATCGCCACATATGATTACGACGTTTCTGGCGGGGGCCTGACGATGCGCATGTTGATTGTCGATGACAGCCGATCAAGTCTTGCGCTCATCGGCAGCATAGTCAAAGACGCTGTAATGGGGGATGTCGAACTCTGCCTCAATCCCCTCGAAGCGCTGGAAAAATGTCGCGACGAACAATTCGACCTCATCATCGTCGATCACATCATGCCCGAAATGGACGGGGTCGCCTTTACCGCTGCGCTGCGCGCCCGCCCCGCCTACCGCATCGTGCCGATCATCATGGTCACTTCCGACCACGACAAGACCGTGCGCATCGACGCGATCAAGGCCGGTGCGACGGATTTTCTGCACAAGCCGTTTGACCCCACCGAACTCCAGGCGCGCGTCGCCAACCTACTCGCCCTGCGTCAGGCGCAGGTTGAACTGGCCGATCGCGCCAACTGGCTGGCGCGCGAAGTCGAACGGGCCACGGCCCATCTCCTCGCTCGCGAAGAAGAGATCATCTATCGCCTCGCCCGCGCGATCGAATATCGTGACGGCGATACCGGCGAGCACGTGTCCCGCGTGGCCCAGGTCAGCCAGCTGATCGGCGAGGGCATCGGCCTGCCCGCCGATCGATGCCGGATGATCTACCTGGCCGCACCGCTGCACGACATCGGCAAGATCGGCATCGCTGACGCAATTCTTTCCAAGCCCGGCAAGCTCACGCCCGAGGAGATGGACATCATGCGCCAGCATGTGACCATCGGCGCACGCATTCTAGAGCGCGGCGGCTCGGACCTCATCCGCACCGCCGAACTCATCGCGCAAAGCCATCACGAGAAGTGGGACGGCACGGGCTATCCCGATCGCCTCTCGGGCACCGACATTCCGATCGAAGCGCGCATCGTCGCCATCGCCGATGTGTTCGACGCGCTCTGTTCCGAAAGGCCCTACAAGGCAGCATGGCCGATCGAAAAAGCCTATGCGGAAATCGTGCGGTGCAGCGGCTCGCATTTTGATCCTGCCTGCGTCGCTGCCTTCCGCGCCAAGTGGCCGGAAATTTCCGCGGCGATGCTCCCGGCTCCCCAGGCACAAGCTGTCGGGTTTTGATCCTTTATCCCTGGTCTTGAGTGCGGGCCGTTGCGTTTGTGGGCCAGCGCACGCCTGTCTGGATTTTCAAATCTGCACTTTTCGCCGCAAGTGAATCATCGAGTATACTTGCGCCAATTCTTCCGGATCGATTCAGAGTCAAACGCGCTCGATTCAGTCGGGACAGCCTTTGATTCACGATGATTCAAGCCGAAACAATAGAGACAATTTTATTAAAACAAATATTTCGCGAAGTAACACTTGAAAGTCGGATGTTGTTTTTCAGGAAAATTTTCAAGCGTAACCAATGTTTAAGCACTGAATGCAAGTATACGTTAAAGCCGGATGGGAATACGGCCAACTAACTGGAACCCGAACGAGCAGAGCGAGAATAGCCCCGCCCCCGATCCACATCGCCTACCGATTTTCCCTGTGTTATTCGCGGTAGAGAGACAGAATGTCATTCTCAATCATCTGTATCCGGTCATGACCATGACCGAGGAACGTACCCACACGCTCGTCATGACGGGCGATGCAGGCATCAAATCCGCAAAGGATGTTGCGGCTGTCCTGCATGAAGCAATCGAACAAAACGCCCGCATAGAAGTCGACACGCAAACTGTGTCTGCTGCGGACATCACGACTGTGCAGACTTTGTTGTCGGCCCGGGTGTCTGCCAACGCCCGCCACAAAACGCTGCACATGCTGACGCCGCTCGGCGCGCCCTTGCAGGCGGTCCTGGAGCAGGCGGGCTTTCTTTCGCCCGGACAGGAGCACCTGGGCTTCTGGTCCGCCACGCCCGACCAGCCAGCAGGACACTGAGCATGACCAAGACCATCCTGACCATCGACGATTCCGCCTCCATCCGCCAGATGGTCGCCATGACGCTGACGGCCGCAGGGCTCGATGTCATTGAAGCCGGCAATGGCGCCGAAGGCTACGACAAGGCCACCACCAACACGGTTCACGCCGTTCTGACCGATCTCAACATGCCGGTGCTGAACGGCATCGAGTTCATCCGCAAGTACCGCCAGCACCCATCCTCCAAGGGTATTCCGATCATCCTTCTCACCACCGAGTCCGATGAGGAGCTGAAGCGCCAGGCCAAGGAAGCCGGCGCCACGGGCTGGATCGTCAAGCCGTTCAAGCAGGATCAGCTGCTGGCGATCATCAAGAAGGTCACGGGCGCATGAACATCTCCGATCCCTCGGAAACTTTCCGCCAGGAAGCGCGCGAGCTGCTCGAACAGCTCGAAGCCGGCCTGCTCGATCTCGAGCAGGACCCGTCAAACGCCGATCTCATAAACTCGACCTTTCGCGCCCTGCACACCATCAAGGGCTCCGGCGCCATGTTCGGCTTCACCGCGGTGGCCGAATTCGTGCACGAGTTCGAAACCGCTTTCGATCAGGTCCGCAAGGGCCAGAGCCAGACCAATACGGCGCTGATCCGTGTCGCCCTCGACGCCAAGGACCATATCCACCTGCTGATCGAGTCGCCCGAAAGCGAGATCAGCGGCGGCGATGAAATCCTGACGCGTCTGCGCGCCGTCATTGCCGGCGTCACCGGCAAGGATGATGCACCGGTCGTGTCGATCGCCCAGGAAGTGGAACATGAGCCGGCTGCGCCTGTCGCCGCGTCCCGCTCCATTTGGCGGCTGGAATTCTATCTGCCCTCGGATGCCCTGATCTACGGCACCAATCCCCTTCTTCTGCTCGAAGAACTTGCCGGCATCGGCCCCACGACCGTCACTGCGCTGACCGGCCGTGTCCCCGATCTCGCGGCGCTCGACCCGGAAGTGCCCCATATCGGCTGGCGCGTGGATATCGAAGCCAACGACCCTACCGCTGCGATCGACGACGTCTTTCTGTTCCTGCGCGACAACATGGAACTGAGCCTGGTTCGCCTCGACGATGCAGTCGCGGCTGCCGCCCAGGCAGACATCGCTGCTGCGGCAGACGAGGTCGCGCTCGACGTCGTGCCCGTCGCCGTCGCGCCTGTTCAGGTTCAGAACCAGGCGGCAAAGCCAAGGCCCGCACCGGCCGGCGACGCGCCCGACCGCACCGCCGCCTCTTCGCTGCGTGTCCCAGCCGAACGTCTCGACGAGCTGATGGACCGGGTCGGAGAACTGGTGATTGCCCAGGCGCGTCTCAGCCAGATCGCCGGGCTCAGCTCCGACACGGCGCTCAAGACCATAGCCGAAGAGCTCGAACGCCTGTCATCGGGATTGCGGGACACCACGATGGGCATCCGCATGGTGCCGATCGGGACGCTCTTCAGCCGCTTCCGTCGCCTTATCCACGACCTGTCCGGCGAACTGGGCAAGCCCATCGAGTTCATCACCACGGGCGAGGAAACCGAGCTCGACAAGACCATGATCGAGCGGCTTGCCGATCCCTTGGTCCACCTCATTCGCAATTCCGTGGACCACGGTCTCGAAAGCGCGGAAAAGCGCATCGCAGCCGGCAAGCCGGCCAAGGGTGTCGTCCGCCTGTCCGCTGTCTACTCAGGTGCGGAAGTCGCGATTTCGGTCACCGACGACGGCGCCGGGCTCAACACCGCCCGCATCCGCGCCAAGGCCGAAGAAAACGGCCTGATCACGCCCGAGGCCAAGCTCACCGATCAGGAGCTGCACCACCTGATTTTCGCGCCCGGCTTCTCCACCGCCAAGGAGGTGACGTCGCTCTCCGGACGCGGCGTCGGCATGGACGTGGTCAAGCGCACGATCGACAGTCTGCGCGGCACCATCGACGTGGCCAGCAAGCCGGGCGAGGGCTCGATCATGACCCTGCGCCTGCCCCTGACGCTCGCCATCATCGATGGCATGCTGATCCGGGTGGGCAACGGCCGCTACACCATTCCGCTATCGGCGGTCGAGGAGTGCGTCGAGCTTCCAGAAGGCATCGAGGCCCACGCCAGGGGCCGCAACTTCCTCGATATCCGCGGTGCGCTGGTTCCCTATCTCCGGCTGCGCGAGGTCTTCGGCACCACGAGCGAGCCCGAGCCGCACCAGAAGGTCGTCATCGTCTCCTCAGGCGAAGGCCGGGTGGGCCTCGTCGTCGATCAGATCATCGGCAACAACCAGACGGTCATCAAGCAGCTCTCCAAGCTTCATTCGGGGATCAAGTCCTTCTCCGGCGCAACCATCCTGGGTGACGGCACCGTCGCCCTGATCCTGGACACAGCGCACCTGGTGGCGTCAGGCCAGTCTTATGTCGATCGCACCATCACCGGGAGGGCTGCATGAGCCAGATCCAGGAACACGCATCGTCCACCATGACGGCGCTGACCATCAGGCTCGACGACGAACTCTTCGCCGTCGAAGCCGGACGGGTGCGCGAGATCCTCGATCTCGTCCCCATTACCGAAGTCCCAAATGCTCCCGATTTCGTCGGCGGCCTCATCAATGTGCGGGGGCGCGTCGTGCCCCTCGCCGACCTGCGGGTAATGTTCGGAATGAACCGGCCCGAGCCGGACCAGGACACCCGCATCGTGGTGATGGAAGTGGATATGGATGGCGAAGCCACCATAGCCGGCATCCTCGCCGACAAGGTCCATGACGTCACCGATATCGAGGCCGCTTCCATCGAGGAAGCGCCCAAGGTCGGCATGCGTTGGCGCCCCGAATTCATCAAGGGCATCGGCAAGCGCAATGGCGGCTTCATCATCATTCCGGACATGGAACGAATTTTCGAAACGACGGACGGCAGAAACTCGTCCACGGCTACAGAAGAAAGGCCAGTATCGTGAGACTGACTATCAAGACAAAACTGGCGGCGGTCTTTACCACCGTCGTGGCGCTTTCGGGCGCCGGCATGTTCATCGCCATCCAGAACCTGGGTACGATCAACGAGCGCATGGACACGATCGTCAACGGCCCTGTCACCCGCTCGCTGGCGCTCAAGCAGATGCAGTATGACATGGCGTCGGTCTCCAACGATATCCGCTCCATGATCATCAGCACCGATGATGCCGAAATCTCGGCCCTTCGTCGCGATGTCGCGGATCGGATCGGCAAGCTCACCAGCAACGCCGAGGGCATGGTCGGCCAGTTCGCTCTCCCCGAGCTGAACGAGCGCATGCAGACCATCGTGACCACCATGGGAGCCTACGAGACGGCTCTTGCACGCGTTCAGGAAGAAGCATCCAAGAATAGCGACCAGCAAGCATTCGAAATTTCGACCACCCGCGGCAGCGCCGCGATCACTGCCGCCGAAAATTCGATCGGCCTGCTGCGCAGCACCCTGACCAGCCGTATCTCGACCGGCGACGTTTCGGCCAACCAGGCCTATCAGGTCGCCAGCGACCTGCAGGTTGGCGTGTCCAACGCCTTCCGTCAGCACCGCAACGTGCTGCTGGCCTCCAGTGATCCGGTCAAGCAGGCCGAATGGCTCGCCGATTTCGAGGCCGCTGCCGCAGCCCTGCCGGTCGAGATGGAACGCCTTGCACGCATGGTCACCGGCGGCGAGGTCAGCCAGCTCAACCAGGTCCGCACCGACGTGACGACCCTGCTCGAAGCCAGTGCCGCCGCAAACGTCATCGCACAGGAACGCTCGCAGTTCCTGGCCAACGAGCTCAATGCCACCGAGGCGGCTCCCTTGCGCGCCTCCATCAGCGGTCTCGTCGACGAGATCGTCGCCCGCAATGACCAGGTGCTCGCTGACGCAGTGACCAATGCCAATGCCATGTACGAACAGAGCCGCCTGCTGCTGATCGCGCTGCTCGCCGGTTCGGTGCTGATTGCTGCCGTCGCGGCCATCTGGATCGTCGTGTCGATTTCCCGCGCCCTCTCCAGCGCTGCACGCCTTGCCGAAGAAGTTGCGGCTGGCAATCTGTCCGCCACCGCAAAGGTCAGCGGCGACGACGAAGTCGGCGACCTTATCAAGACCCTCAACGCCATGACCCGCAAGCTGCGTGAAGTCGTAGCCGAAGTGACCGCCGCGACCCGCAATGTCGCCGCGGGCTCGCAGGAAATGTCGGCCACGGCCGAACAGCTCTCGCAGGGTGCCACCGAACAGGCGTCCTCGACCGAAGAAGCCTCGGCATCCATGGAAGAAATGGCCGCCACCATCAAGCAGTCTGCCGACAATGCTTCGCAGACCGAAAAGATCGCCCGCCAGTCTGCTGCCGATGCGATCGCCTCCGGCGAGGCCGTCAACAACGCCGTCACGGCGATGCAGACCATTGCCGAAAAGATCATGGTCGTGCAGGAAATCGCCCGCCAGACCGACCTTCTCGCCCTCAACGCCGCGGTGGAAGCCGCTCGTGCCGGCGAACATGGCCGCGGTTTCGCAGTCGTGGCATCCGAAGTGCGCAAGCTGGCCGAACGCAGCCAGGCTGCAGCAGCCGAGATCTCGACCCTTTCGGGCACGACCGTGAAGGCCGCCCAGTCCGCCGGCGAAATGCTCGGCAAGTTGGTGCCCGATATCCAGCGCACGGCCGAACTGGTGGAAGAAATCTCCGCCGGCAGCCGCGAGCAGAATGCCGGTGCAGCCCAGATCAACACGGCCATCCAGCAGCTCGACAAGGTCACCCAGCAGAACACCTCGGCCGCCGAAGAAATGTCGGCGACCTCGGAAGAGCTGGCCAGCCAGGCCGAACAGCTGCAGGCCGCCATCAGCTACTTCCGCGTCGATGCCTCGACCCACGCACCGGCCGCCAACGACGCTGTCGAGCATGACGAGCTCAAGGCCGCCATCATGGCCAAGGCACCGCACATGGCGCCGCGCGCCAAGGCAGCCAAGCCCGCCAAGAGCAAGCCCAAGTCCTCCAATGCCGGCGGCGGGTTCGATCTCGACATGGGCGACATGGGTGATGACCTCGACAGCGACTTCTCCCGTCGCGGCGCGGCCTGATCCGAGCGCTCCCGGGCCTCAGGCAGCGCCGGCCCGGGATCATCGCGCTCAACATCAACGACATGGTGGACGGGTGACCGTCCACCTCAACCGCCGCGGTGGGCACAGGACAAACCATGGCTGAACTTTCTCAATACGTGACCCTGGGTGTCGCCGACGAACTCTTCGCGGCCCCTGTCACCAAGGTGCAGGAAATCCTGGACATGCGGCCCATTGCCCGCCTGCCCAGGTCGCCCGACAACCTGCTCGGCATGATCGACGTGCGCGGCGAAGGCGTGCCCGTCCTCGACCTGCGGCAGACGCTTGGTATCGAGCCGGCACCCGATACGGAAAACACCCGCATCGTAGTCCTTGCCGTCTGTGGTGCCAATGGCCAGGTCGTCGTCGGCCTCCGTGCGGACCGCGTCTTCGAAGTGACCGTGCTCGACAGCGAAACACTGGACCCGGCCCCGGCCGTCAGCGCCAGCTGGAGCGGACACTGCATCCAGGGCATCGGCCGTCGGAATGGCCGCTTCGTGACCGTTCTCGATCTCGATCGTCTCCTCGGCGAGACCGCCGGCCTCAACATCGCCGCCTGATCGCGTTTCCGGCCGGGGAAATCCGGCCGGCATCACCAAGTATTGGAGTATCCTGGGTGCCAGCCTTAGCCAGCCAGATCACGACTGACGTCGATGACCATCTGGACATGCGCGATTTCCAGCGCATCGCCACACTGATCGGGACCGAAGTGGGCATAAAGCTGCCCCCAGCCAAGCGCCTGATGGTCGAGGGCCGCCTCCGCCGCCGCCTTCGCCACCTTGGATTGGCGACATTCGCCGAATACGGCGATCTGCTGTTCCGCCGCGATGGTCTGGAAGGCGAACTGCCCTATCTGATCAACGCTGTGACCACCAACAAGACCGACTTCTTCCGCGAGCCGGAACACTTCGACTGCATGGTCAAAACCCTGGTGCCGACGCTGATCGAGCAACGCAAGGACCGCTCGCCCCTGATCAAGGTGTGGAGCGCCGCCAGCTCGACCGGAGCGGAAGCGTTCACGATCGCCATGGTCCTGGCCGATCTCCACGCCGCGCGGCGGGATTTTCGTTTCGCCGTTCTCGGCACCGACATTTCCACCGATGTTATCGAGACCGGCCAGCGCGCCATCTATCCATCCGAGCAGATCGCGCCTGTACCGCCGGGTATGCAGACACGCTACCTCATGCATTCGAGGCGCTCAGGGGCGCGTCCCGAGGTTCGTATCGTCCCCGAACTGCGCCGGCACGTGCGCTTCGAGCGGCTGAACCTGATGGACGCTGCCTATCCATACGACCGGGACGTCGACATCATTTTCCTGCGCAACGTCCTTATCTACTTCGAAAAGGCGGATCAGGCGAAGGTCATCACCCGTCTCGTCGGCCATCTTCGCCCCGGCGGTTATCTTCTTCTTGGTCATTCCGAGTCCATGATCGGCACCTCGATCACCATGCGCCAGGTCGCACCCGCCGTATTCCAGAAGGTCTGAAGCCTCCATGAGCCGCAAAATCCGCGTCCTCATCGTCGATGACAGCGCTTCGGTGCGCACGACGCTCAGCGACATCATCGATGCCGATCCCGAACTTGAAGTGATGGGCACGGCAGCCGATCCCTATGTCGCCGTCGAGCGCATCCGCCAGGAAGTACCCGACGTGATGTTTCTCGACATCGAACTGCCGCGCATGGATGGCATCACCTTCCTCAAGAAGATCATGTCGCAGCGGCCCATTCCGGTCGTGATCTGCTCGAGCCTGGCTCAGGATGGTTCCGACACCTTCATGCAGGCGCTCGAGGCAGGTGCGGTCGATGTCGTAGCCAAGCCGCGCGTCGATACCGCCCATTTCCTCCAGGAATCGCGCATGCGCATCTGCGACGCCGCCAAGGCCGCAGCGCACGCCAAGATGCGCGGCATTTCCAAGGTCGCCCCCGCCTTGAGGGCGCCCAGCCCCGATGTGAAGGTTGAGGCCAAGCTCACGGCCGACGCGATCATTCCAGCCATTTCGGACGCTCGGCGCGAAAGCCTGATCGCCCGCCTGCCCGTCACCGAGCCCATCGTTTCCATCGGCGCATCCACGGGTGGCACCGAAGCGCTGCGCGAAGTGCTCGAAGCCCTGCCTTCGACGAGCCCGGCCATCCTTATCGTCCAGCACATGCCCGAAAAATTCACCTCTGCCTTCGCGCGACGGCTCGACTCCACCTGCGCGGTGCGCGTCAAGGAGGCCGAGGACGGCGACATCGTCCAGGCCGGACAGGTGCTGATCGCGCCGGGAAATCTGCATATGCTACTGGTGCGCAACGGCACCCGCTACACCGTCAAGATTCAGGACGGTCAGCACGTTTCGCGCCACCGCCCTTCGGTCGATGTGCTGTTTCGCTCCACCGCGCAATCTGCCGGGGTGAACGCGATGGGCATGATCCTGACGGGCATGGGTGATGACGGCGCGCGCGGGCTGCTTGAAATGCGGCAGATGGGCAGCCTGACCCTGGCGCAGGACGAAGCCACGTGCGTGGTCTTCGGCATGCCCAAGGAAGCCATCCAGCGCGGGGCTGCGGTCCGCACCCTGCCCCTCCAGAAAATGGCCGCGGAAATCACCGCCTTCGGCCGCAAGAAGGTCTCAAGCATGGGAGCCAACCCGTGATGCCCACCGTCGATCCCGCATCTGTCCGGCAACTCGTCTGCAATCTCGCCAGCCCTCGACAGGAAATCGAAACCGCCTTCGTTGCCGTCGGCGCGCGGCTGACCGAAGGCGCCGCCCTGCTCAACACACTGAGCAAGGTGTTCGAGGCCCTTCCCGGCACGCTGGGCGGCCAGGATGTCGAGGAAGCCACGGCTCGCCTCAACTCCGTTGCGTCCCGAGCCGAAGAGCTGGCCGCCACCTTCAGCCAGGAAAAGACCGATCTGGCGCGGCTGGTCGATGTCGTCGCCGCCGCAAATGCGCCGATCTCGGACCTCAAGCGTGCCGTCAAGATGATGGGCATCGTCTCCGTCAACGCACGCGTGACCGCGGCGGGCATCGTCGGCGATATCGACGACTTCGACGTCTTCACCACCGATATCGCGACGCTTTCGGATTCGGCCGGCAAGACCATCCAGGATTTCGCGCAGGTCTATCGCCAGCTGACCACCGAGGTAGACCGCGCCGCTTCACAGCGTGCGCGCTTCGAGACCGCGCACGCACAAACGCTGTCGCATCTGGGAGCAAGTCTCGCCGCGACCCTCGAGGCTCTCGGCGCGCAGCGTACCACGGCTCTCGAAAGCAGTGCCCAGACCGGACGGGTTTCCCGGCAGATCGTCGGTCGCATCGGTAGCGCCGTCATGGCCCTTCAGGTCGGCGACGCGACGCGGCAACGCATCGAACATGTGGAGACGTCACTCTCCACCCTCGCCGATCTTCTCGACGGACAGGAAGTCAGCGGCCACGTCTTTGCCGAGGACGACAGACCTGCCGCACTGGCAGCAATCGCCAATCTGCAGCAGACTCAGCTGTCCCAGACGGCTGCCAGCTTTGCCCAGGAGCTTGAACAGGCTCAGGCCGATCTGTCCGCCCTGGCCGCCGATGCCGGGACCATCATGGACCGCAGCCGGGACTTTGGCGGCGACGAACGCGGCAAGAGTTCCGCAATTGCAAGCCTGTCCGCACAGTTGCGGACCGCGGTCACCATTCTCGCGGACTTCGAAGCCGAGCGTGCCAAGCTTGAAATCGTTGCCTCCGCCGTACAGGCAACCGTGCGCACCCTCCTTGAACATGTCGTCGCCGTGCAGGAGATCGAGGCCAATATGCGCCTCGTCAGCCTCAACGCGGCGGTGCGCTGCGCCCAGCTCGGACCGCGCGGGGCCTCCCTCACCGTGATTGCAACCCAGTTGCGCGAACTCACCAGCGAGACCGTGGTGGCGGCAGAGGCTGCCATGGCAAGGCTCGACCAGTCGTCGCAGCTTGCCGGCTCGTTCAGCGCTGCGGCCGCGGGACAGGGCGGCGGCAAGGTCGGTGAACTCGAACAGCAGGCGACGCTGGCGCTCGACATCCTGTCGCGCCTCGACCAGCACATGGCCGCCGCCCTGGTTCGTCTCAACAAGGATGGTCCCAAGGTGATCCGCTTGCTGCAGGACGCGGCCAGCGGGCTCGCCGGCCAGTCCTCCATGGCCGAGTTGCTGGACGATATCGCTCTTGCGATCGCGGCGCTGACGCGCGATGACGTGCCCGAAACCCCGTCCGATGGGCTGATCGAGGTCCTCGCGTCCCTGCGCAAGCATTACACGATGGAGGCGGAACGGCAGGCGCACGACCGGCTTTTCCCGCGCCCCGCCAGCGTGGTCCAGCAGCCCGCCAACGGCACCGCGCCGGGCGACGACCTGGACCTGGCCGACTTCATGCTTTAGCGGCCGTCACCCCAGGCAGCGACCCCCGGGAGATGGTGGGCATGGTCATCAGATGCGGCGTGACCGCTTGCTGTCCCTCAAGCAGCAGCTCGACGGCTCTTCGCCCCATGTCTTCGTGTGGAAGGCCGATGGTCGTGAGACCTGGACGCAGGTAGGACGCGATTTCGTCATTGTCGAACGAGACCAGCGCCACGTCATCGGGGATGGACAGGCCCGCCTCGGCCAGCGCCTGATAGGCCCCGAATGCCAGCCGATCATTGAGGCATAGCAGCGCGCGCGGTCGCTGGCTCTTGAGCAGTTTGCGGGTCAGGTCGTAACCGAAATTGGGCTCCCAGTTCCAGCAGCTGAGTTCGGCGCTGAAGCGAAGGCCAGCATCGTCCATGGCCTCGCGGATACCGAGAAACCTGCGCGAAATACTCTCCGACCTGAACAACCCCTCTTCCTGCTTGGCGTTGTGACCGAGAAGCACGATACCATCGCGCACACCTGACTGCGCGAGGAGCTTGACCGCCGCGCGCCCGCCTTCATACTCGTCGGGCAGGACTGAGACGGGAAAGCGCGCACTCGTGCCGTTGAGCATCACCACGGGCACGCTGATTGCTAGATCTGGCACGAACACTTCACGCGACCGCATGGCCGCAAAGATCAGCCCGTCCACCTGCCGATCCAGGGCCGCCTCGACCGCCTGGATTTCGCGGGCCGGTTCGCCACCGGTCTCGAGCACCAGCATGACGTGCTTGGCGTCCTCGGCTGCACCAAGGGCCCCCCGGATCAACCCGCTCGCAAAACGCGTCGTCGCGACATAATCGGAAATGAACGCGAACGAACGCGACTTGTCGGTTCGCAGCGCGCGGGCCGCGACATTGGGCCGATAGCCGAGGCTCGCGGCGGCATCGTGCACTTTCTTGTGCGCCTCGGGCGACAGGCGCGTATCCGGCTTGCCCGTCAGGATCATCGACGCAGCCGTGGTCGACAGGCCTGCCAGACGGGCGACATCCGCCAGTGTCACGCGCTTCTTTGCCACGCCCGCTCGTCCTCCCGTTGGTCCTGCCGATCCGTTCGCACTGGATATCCATGCGCCACCGCCTTGACAAGTTGGCGGCATCATAGCATGGGCTAAATGGTTTTAGCAAAGACCTCGGAAAGGGGCCTGAGGAATGGCGTTCCACCTGCCGGACCACTGGGTTTGGGATTTTTGGCTCGCCGACGATGGCGAGAGCTATCACCTGTTCTACCTGCACGCCCCCAAATCGCTCGGCAATCCCGACCTGAGGCATCGCAATGCCCGGATCGGTCGCGCCACGTCGACGGACCTGCGCAACTGGACCGATCACGGCCAGATCTTTAACGCAGGGCCGGAAGGCAGTTTCGATGGGAGCGCCACCTGGACGGGCAGCGTCGTGCGCGGTCCGGACAATCTCTGGAGGCTATTCTATACCGGCTCGCGCTTCCTTTCGCCCGACACTGTCGCGAACATTGAGACCGTTGGCCTCGCCACATCGCCCGATCTCGTGACCTGGACCAAGCAACCCGGCCCGGTCTGCGTCGCCGACCCCGATCACTACGAAACCCTGGGCACGTCGTCCTGGCCCGAAGAGGCGTGGCGCGATCCCTGGGTCTATTGGCGCCAGGCGGACCAGCGCTGGCACATGCTGACCACCGCGCGCGGCAAGCATGGCAGCGAGCCGGACCGCGGCATCATGGGTCACGCCGTCTCGATCGACCTCAAGACCTGGACGGTCAACGAGCCTATCGGGCATGTCGGGTCGGGATTTGCCCACCTCGAAGTCTTCCAGATCGTGGAAGTCGCCGGTCAGCGCCATCTGGTGTTTTGCTGCGACACAGCCAAGCTCTGTGGCGCCCGCGTCGGACAAACCGGGGGCATCTGGAGCCTGCCCGTCGGCGACCTGCCCGGTCCGGTCGACTTCTCCGCAGCACGCCTGCTCGTGGACGAAACGCTTTATGCCGGCCGCATCAGCTTTGATCGAGACGGCCAGCCATGCCTTTTGGCATTCCACAACGTCACCGAAAACGGCAGCTTCCGCGGCGGCATCTGCGACCCGCTACCCATCACGTCAGGCGCTGACGGCTACCTGCGGGTGGCGTCATGAGCACCGTCATACACGGCTCCGCCGAGCCCGGCTTCGAACCGGTTGCCGATGCCTTTGCGGCGGCCTTCGCCGGTCGCCCGGCCATGGGTGCGGCCCTGCATGTGAAGATGGACGGGCAGACCGTCGTCGACCTCTGGGGCGGCGTTGCCGACGCGCGCGACAACCGCGCCTGGACCGCCGATACCCCCTCGGTGATCTTTTCGTGCACCAAGGGCCTGATGTCGATCCTGATCGCCAGGCTCGTGCAGGACGGCAAGCTCGACTATCTTGCGCCCGTTGCCCGCTACTGGCCGGAATTCGCCGTTTCGGGCAAGGCGTCGGTGACGGTAGGCGAGGCCCTCGCGCATCGGGCTGGTCTCTCCGCCCCGCGCCAGACACTGACCGAGGACGATATCCTGACCTGGGATCGCGTCACCGCCATACTCGCCGATCAGGAGCCGCTCTGGCCGATCGGCGAAGGCTATCAGTATCACGCCCTGACCCACGGCTGGCTCGCAGGCGAACTCGTCCGCCGGGTGACCGGCGTTTCCCCTGGCGCCTATTTTCGTCAGCTTATCGCCGAGCCATTGGGCGTCGACGCCTGGATCGGCCTGCCCGATGCGGTGCAGCCCCGGGTGGCTCATCTGCAGGTCAGTCCTCCCCTTTCCGCCCTCTGGGCCGACGAGGCAGGCAAACCCGGCCCGAACTGGCCATACAAGGCCATGACGCTGGGCGACGCTCTGCCGGCCGATCTGGTCACGGCCGATGGCGGCTTCAACCACGAGCGCATCCGTGCCGCCGAGATCCCCGGCGCCGGCGGCATCGCCACTGCGGCGGCCCTGGCTTCGATCTGGTCGGCAACCGTTGTGCCCGTCAAGGGCGAACGACTTGTCGGCGACGCCGTCATCGCCACCGCGACCAGGACGCAAAGCGAAGGCAGGCCGGTCTTTGGCGGCGATCCTCCCTATTCTCGCTGGGGCTATGGCTTCCAGCTCGACTCCGAAGCGCGGCGTTATCTTGGCGACGGCTGTTTCGGACATGACGGCGCCGGGGGACAGGTCGGTTTTGCCGACCCTCGGCACCGTATCGGTTTCGGTTTCATCACCAATTGGATGATGGGCCCGGAAGACCAGCGCGCAACGGAAATCATCACGGCGTTGCGCAAGGTCACTTCGTAGCCGCGCTCCGCACAAAGGCATATTGACTCCACTTTGTGCGCATGCGCTAAATCCATTTAGCAGACGGAAACATCCGTTGCAGACTTTACCCCGGAGGAGGTAGTCGTGAAGAAATCATCCCGCCACGCGCTTCGCATCGCCACGCTCGGTATGACCGCCAGCGCCCTGGTTGGCACCGCCATGGCCGCCGCACCCAACTGCGGCACCGATCCTGTCGTGCTCAATTCCTATTTCGAGACGGGCTTTCCGCTCCCCACTCGGCTGGCCGAAGAGTTCACCAAGCAGTTCCCCAATGTCACTTTCGACATCAAGGAAGACCAGTTTGCCAACATGATGGAGAATTCGCCGCGTATCCTCTCCGAGGACAATGCGCCGGACCTCATCCGCGTCCCCTCCATCACCGATCTCGTCGCCAACAACCTCCTGCGCAACCTCGATGAGGATTTTGCCGCCCTTGGCTGGGACCAGTTCCCGGAAGGCCAGCTGGTGCAGCTGCGCGTCGAGGAAGGTGGCCGTCCGCGCGGCACCGGCTCGCTCTACGGCATGGGTCTCAATTACTCGATGACCGGCGTGTTCTTCAACAAGGAGCTGGCCGCCCAGATCGGCATGACCGAGCCGCCAACCACCCTGGCCGAACTCGACGAGGCCATGGCCAAGGCCAAGGAAGCCGGCATTCTGCCGATCATGCAGTGGAACAAGGGCACGGGCGGCTTTGCCTTCCCGCTCCAGAACCTGATGGGCGCCTATGGCGCACCCGAGCCGATCAACGACTGGATCTTCCAGAAGGACGGCGCCACCATCAACACGCCCGACAACCTGGAAGCGGCCGAGCATCTCGAAGGCTGGGTCAAGAACGGCTATTTCCCGTCCGATGCCAATGCCATCGAATATTTCCAGATGATGAGCCGCTTCATCGGCGGTGAAGGCCTGTTTATGTTCAACGGCGACTGGGAGTCGGGCAATCTCGATACCAACGCCAAGGACAAGTTCGGCTTCTTCATCATGCCCAGCCTCGAAGAAGGTGGCCGCCATGCGTCCATGTCTTCGCCGCTGACCTATGGCATCGGCGCCAAGGCCGCGCATCCCGAATGCGCCGCCTTCTTCCTCGATTGGGTTGCCCGCAACGAAGAAGCACGCAAGATCAACGTCGCCGTCGGCGGCTCCAACCCGGGTGGCCCGACCGACCTGCCGATGCCGGCAGTCGAGCCCGGCTCCGTGACCGAGCAGTCCCTTGCCGCTGGCGCTACCCTCGCCCAGGACAATGGCGCCATGGACTTCATCGCCAATGCCACCGGCGCCATCTTCGCCGCTGGCTGGACTCCCGAGCTGCAGAAGATGGTAGGCGGTCAGCAGAATGCAGCTGGCCTCCTCGAAGCCGTGCAGCGCGAATACGAGACGCAGTTGTCCCGCTGACGTCCTCGTCCCGCTGCGCGCTACCCAATGAGCAATGGTGAGTAATATGAACACCACAAAGGCCGCGCAGCGGCCAGAGACGCGGCTCCCCACGATAAGGGGGAGCCGCAAATCCGTTCGAACCGCATGGCTTTTCATCGCGCCCGCCGCGATCGCCTATGCTGCCTTCGTGCTCTTGCCGCTGGCCATGAGCCTCTACTACTCGTTCCTGCGCTGGGACGGCATCGGTGAGGCACGCTTTCACGGCCTGACCAATTACATCACCGTTCTGACCGATCCCAAGCTGCTGCAGATCATCGGCAACGCTTTCCAGCTCGTTGGCTATTTCACCATCATTCCGGTCTGCCTTGGCCTTGCCGTCGCTTCGGTGATCCGTGGCCACATGGCCGGACCATTCGGCACGGCCACCCGGACAATCCTCTTCCTGCCCCAGGTCATTCCGCTGGTTGCCGCCGGTATCGCCTGGAGCTGGATGTTCGCCTCCACCGGCGTCGTCAACCAGATGCTCAAGGCCGTCGGCCTGTCGAGCTGGGCACGGGGCTGGCTCGGTGACTTCGTCTGGGCCCTGCCCGCCGTCGGCATCATCGGTGCCTGGGTCCTGCTCGGTCTGTGCACCATGCTGCTCGTCACCGGCATCACCAAGATAGACCCCAGCCTCTATGAAGCGGCGCGGCTCGATGGCGCCCGCCCCTGGCACGAATTCCGCTACATCACGCTACCCGGCCTCCGCCAGGAAATCGCCGTCTGCGTCACGCTCACCGTCATTTCCGCGTTGGCGAGCTTCGACATCGTCTACATCTCGACCCTTGGCGGACCCGGCATCACCACGACGGTGCCAGGCCTCGAAATCTACCGGCTGGCATTCGCGCACCGGCAGGTTGGCCTCGCCTCGGCTCTGGCCATCGTTCTCATGGTTCTGGTGCTGATCTCGATCGCTCCGATCCAATGGTTCGCGCGAGAAAAGAAATGAAGGCCGGCCTCCCCAATACCATCCTTGCGCGCGGCCTCATCATCCTTTTGATGGCCATAACGCTCCTGCCATTCCTTTCCATGTTCACGGCTGCCCTGGCGCCGCAGGGCAGCTACCCGAACGGCATCCAGTGGCCGGCCGATCCGCAATGGGGCAACTTCGCTCGCGCCTTCGAAGTGGCCAAGATGGATCAGTTGCTGCTTTCGAGCGTGCTGATCGTGCTGGGCGTGGTGCCGCTCTCCGTGCTGATCGCGACCATGGCCGGATACGGCTTGGCCAAGCTCACCACCAACAGATACAAATGGCTCTACCTGATCTTCGTCTTCGGCCTGACCTTGCCGTTCGAGGCGGTGATCACTCCGCTCTACTACGAAGTCCGCGCCCTTGGCCTGCTCAACACGCGGTTCGCGATCATCCTGCCGCTTATCGGCCTCTACATGCCTTTCGGCGTGTACTGGATGCGCGCCCACTTCCTCAATGTGCCACATGACCTGACCGAAGCGGCTCAGCTCGATGGCGCGACCCGCTGGAAGGAATTCTGGCTGGTCCAGGTGCCGCTGGCGCGTCCGGCGATCATGTCGCTGACCATCCTGCTCTTTCTCTGGACCTGGAACCAGTTCCTGCTTCCCGTGGTCCTCGTGCAGGATCCGATGCAGCGCACGATGGCAGGCGCCCTGGGCGCTTTCCAGGGGCAGTGGGGCACCGATATTCCGCTGCTGTGTGCCGGTGCATTGCTGATCCTTGCACCCACCATCCTTCTCTTCCTCTTCTTCCAGCGCCAGTTCGTCGCCGCCCTCATGCAGGGCGCGGTGAAGGGCTAACAGGAGTCCCTGACATGGCGGGCTTGACCCTTCGTTCCGTCCACAAGACCTATGGCGAAGTGCCGGTGATCAAGGGCGTCGACCTCGACATCGCGCACGGCCAGTTCGTGGTTTTCGTCGGCCCCTCGGGCTGCGGAAAATCGACCCTGCTGCGCATGATTGCCGGTCTCGAAGACATCACCGGCGGCCAAATCTGCATCGGCGACCGGGTGGTCAACGATGTCGAACCGCGGGACCGCGGCGTCGCCATGGTGTTCCAGTCCTATGCGCTCTATCCGCATATGAGCGTCTACGACAATGTCGGCTTCGGCCTGAAGCTCGCCGGCACGCCCAAGCCGGTGCGCGACGCCAAGATCCGCGCCGCCGCCAAGGTGCTGCAGATGGAGCACCTTCTCGATCGTCGCCCCTCCCAGCTCTCGGGTGGCCAGCGCCAGCGCGTTGCCATTGGCCGGGCAATCGTGCGCGAGCCCGACGTGTTTCTGTTCGACGAACCGCTGAGCAATCTCGATGCCGCGCTGCGCGGCGACATGCGCATGGAACTGGCGCGCCTGCATTCCGACCTCGGCGCCACCATGATCTATGTGACCCATGATCAGGTCGAGGCCATGACGCTGGCCGACAAGATCGTCGTGCTCGACGCCGGTGTCGTCCAGCAGGTCGGCTCGCCGCTCGAGCTCTACAATCGCCCCGCCAATCTGTTCGTGGCCGGCTTTATCGGCTCGCCCAAGATGAACCTGCTCGCAGGCGAGATCCGCGGCGACCGCCTGACATCTGCTGTGCTGGCGTCAGACTTCGCGCTGCCAACGGTTGGGGCAAGGGATCAATCGGTGACCTTCGGCGTGCGTCCGCACGATCTCGAACTCGTGGCCGACGGTCCCCTGCGCGGCGAGGTCAGACTGGTCGAGCGCCTCGGCAACGAAACCGTCATTCGCGTCGCCCTCCCGAACGGCAGCGAGATTACCGCTGCACTGCCCGGCCAGGGACAGCTCGAAGTGGGCCAGACCATCGGGCTTGGTTTCGCACCCGGCAGCGTGCATCTTTTCGGTGCCGACGGCATTCGCCTCTAGCAGGTGAAGCCGGGCGTCAGCGCCCGGCATCCGTGCCTAGCCCTTGACTGCACCTCCCGTCAGCCCCGAGATCACGTAGCGCTGTGCCAGCAGGAAGAATGCGATCGCCGGCATGATCGAGAGCGTCAGGAACGCCAAGATGCGCGGCCAGTCCGAGCCGAACTGGCCCTGGAACTGCATGATCCCGAGTGGCCAGGTATATTTGGCCTCCGAGTTGAGGACGATCAGCGGCAGCAGAAAACTGTTCCAGCTCCCCACGAAGTTGAAGACGCCCACGGTGGCGATGATCGGCAGGCACAGCGGCAGCGTCACGTACCAGTAGATGCGGATATAGCCGCA
Source organism: Devosia lucknowensis (assembly GCF_900177655.1). NCBI lineage: Bacteria > Pseudomonadati > Pseudomonadota > Alphaproteobacteria > Hyphomicrobiales > Devosiaceae > Devosia > Devosia lucknowensis. The sequence continues at coordinate 2,272,587 of NZ_FXWK01000001.1, forward strand.
ATTGTCCATGCGCGCGGCGTCGATCAGTTCCTTGGGCAGCTCCTTGAAGAAGTTGTGGAACAGCAGCACCGAGAACGACACGCTGAACGCCACCTGCACCGTGATGATGCCCCAGTGACTGTCGAGCATGCCCAGGTCGCGCATCTTGATGAACAGGGGCAGGATGCCCGTGGCCGACGGGAACAGCAGCCCCAGCATCAGGTAGCCCAGCACGAACTTGCTGCCGAAAAATTTGATATGAGCCAGCGCGAAGGCCGTCATCGAGGCGATCAGCGTCGAGAGGATCACGGTGCCCGCCGCGATCAGCAGCGAATTGCCCAGCGACGAGAAATAGCGCGGTCCGCCCAGGATTTCGGTGAAGCGCACCGGATCCCAGCTTGCGGGCAAGCCGAAAGGATTGACCCGCAATTCGCCGATCTCCTTGAAGCCGCCGAGCGCGGTCGTGTAGAACGGCACGACCACGAAGGCGGCGACGATGAACAGCGTCACCCACTGCACCGGCGAAACCACTGGACGGCGTTTCTTGGAAGCGACTGTCATCAATTCTGCTCCACTCTGAACAGGACGCGGCGATAGGCGAGGGCGACGACCACGCAGGCGATGAACAGCAGCACGCTGACCGCGCCGCCGAACCCGAGCTTCATGCGCAGGATGCCGAACTGGTAGAGGAACGTCACGATCGTGTGGCTCGAATGCGATGGCCCGCCGTTGCTGAGCGGAATGATCAGATCGAACAGCTGCAGCGCACCGGTGATGGCGAAGAAAACCGAGATGACGATTGCCGAGCGGATCATCGGGATCTTGATATGGCGCACGATCTGCCACTTCTTGACGCCGTCGAGCCGGGCCGCCTCGATCACCTCGTTGGGGATCGACTGCAGTCCCGCGATGAAGATCATCATGTGGAAGCCGAAATACTTCCAGGTGATGACCAGCATGATCGCCGGGATCACCCAGAGCTTGTCGCCGAGCACGAAGGGCATTTCGACGCCGATGGCCCCGCCGATGGCCGGTAGCAGCCCGTAATTGCCGTCATAGACGAATTTCCAGATCAGTCCTGCCGCCACTTCGGCCAGCATGTAGGGCAGGAAGAAAAGCACGCGGATGAGATTGATATGAGCCCCACGTTCGGCCAGCGCGATGGCGCACCACATGGCCAGCGGCAGCTGGATCAGGAGTGAAACCGCGACAACGATCAGGCTGTTGCGGACCGCCGTGCCGAAATTGCGGTGAGTGATCACATCGGCGTAGTTCTCGAAGCCGACGAAATCCGTGATCGGGCCATACCCGTTCCAGTCGAAGAACGAGAACGTGGCAGCGTCCACCATCGGCAGGACGACGAACAGGGTGAAAAGAATAAGCGAAGGCGGCAGGAACAGCAGAAGCGGCACGAGGCTCTTGCGGTCCATATAGCGGCGGCGGCGATCGGTGCTTGCGCGCTCCAGACCCGCTCCGGCGACGACGGTGCTCATGGCAGCTCTCCTCGCGCGCGGACCCTGTTGGGTGGAATGGTCCGGCGATATGGAACTTGAAATCCGGCGGACGGGTCATCCCGTCCGCCGTGTCCTAGCGAACGCTCACAGGGAGTCGTCGACGGCTTCCTTGATCAGCTCCGCGGCTTCGTCGGCGCTCATGGCATTTGCCGCGAGCTCGGCCGAAACGTCGTTTACGACGCCACCGACATTGGGGCCCAGCGCCTGATCGAAGAACAGGGCATGCCAGTGGGCACCCGAAATGTTCTGGCCGATCTGCACCTTGAACGGGTTGGTCATCACATCCGCAGCGCCCTTGGCGATCGGAATGTAATAGGCGTCCTTGGCGTATTTGGCCTGATTTTCCGGGCTGTTGAAGAATTCGACCCACTTCACCGCCGCGTCGGATGCGTTCCTGGAGAACAGTACGCCGCCCAGGCCGCCAAGCGTGTCGGTCGGGTCACCCTTGCCGCCTTCGATCGTGGGGAACGGCAAGATGCCAAGCTCCTCGTCCGGGATGCCGTTCTTGTCGGCCGAATTGTCCTTCATGGCGCCGTAGTCCCAGTCGCCCATCAGGTGCATCGCGGCCTTGCCGTCACCGAACAGGCCCGATGCGTCGCCATAGCTGGCGGCCAGGAAACCCTGCTGCCACGGCTCAAGCTCTGCAAGCTGCAGGAAGTACTCGCCGGCCTTCACGAAATCCTCGCCGGCGAAACCATCGCCGTCGCCGCGCGCTGCGGCTTCGAAGCCTTCCTGGCCAGCCAGCCGCACGACAAGCTTGGACCACCAGAAGTGCGCCGGCCACTTGTCCTTGGCGCCGATGGCGATCGGGGTGATGCCGGCATCCTTGAACGCCTGTACGCCCGCGAGGAAACCATCCCAGGTCGACATGCTTGCCGGATCGACGCCCGCCTCTTCGAACAGGGTCTTGTTGTACCACAGCACGACTTCGCTGACGTCGCGCGCGACGCCATAGAGGTGGCCATCGGGCGCCGTGAAGGCCGAGACACCGGCCGTGCCGACATTGGCCTTGGCCTCGTCGGAAAGCACGTCTTCAACCGGACGCAGCACGCCTGCGGCCGCCTGCTCATAGAACACGCCGCCGCCCCAGGTATGGAACACATCGGGCGCATCTGCCGACTGCAGCAGCGTCGTCAGCTTGGCCTTGAAGGCCTCGTTCTCGAGAAAGGGCAGCTCCACGACGATGTCGGGATTCTGAGCCATGAAATCGGCGGCGATGCTGTTCATCAGCTCCACTTCCGCCGGAATGGACGTGATGTGCAGATGCTTGACCACGGTCTGGGCTTGCACTGGCGCAATGGCCGCCAGGCCCAGCATAGCGGCGAGCGCAATATGCTTCATGAGTTCCTCCTGTTGCTGTGGCGGCCGCCGGATTCGCATCCGGAAAGTCCTCCCGGGCCGCAGCGCCAAGCCAGTCCCCACTGAACTCAGCACTTGCTACTTTCTACGCATCCCTTATTAAAGGCGCAAGAGGGACGTACCTCACATCGATGCTTAAGCGATAAACCTGCGGGAAAAACGGGGTCAAACCACCGGATACAAAGAAAAAAATCATAAAGTGCGAATTCGAAAGGACACCCCTTCTCGAAAATTCGAGCATTATTTGATACAGATCACAAACTAAATCAGCGTTCCTGAACCAGTCTTCCAGGTGCTTCGTGGCCGTGAAAATCGCCGATCCGCTTTTGATGCGGGAGATCAACAAATATCACGTGCTGGAAACCATCCGCTGTCACGGGCAGATTTCGCGCGTCGAGATTTCCGAACGGACGCTCCTGAGCGGCACAACCGTATCCGCGATCACCGGCGCCCTGATCGAGCAGGGGCTGATCCACGCCACCCATACCGAGGTCAACGGCGAGTCCCATCGGGGCCGCCCCCGCGTGCTTCTCGGCCTTGTGGCGGATGCCGCATACGTGTTGGGCATCAAGATCTCGGAGGCAACCACAACCGTTACGCTGATAGACTTTCAGGGCGAAGTGGTCACCTCGGTCCAATTGCCCATCCGTCTTTCCCGCCAGCCCGTCGAAGTCATCGCCGATCTCATCGAAGATGCGATGGACGATTGCATCAACAAGTCAGGCGTCGATCGCAAGCGCATACGCGGCATCGGCATAGGCGTGCCGGGTCTGGTCGATCCGCGCTCCGGCCGCAGTTATTCAAGTTCGGTTTTCGGCGAACGCGAAGTGCCGCTCAGCGCCCTTCTCGGCGAACGGACCGGGCTGCCGGTGAAGCTGGAAAAGCCGGCCAACCTATTGGCACTGGCCGAAGCCTGGTTCGGCTACGCGCAACGGGACAAGAGTTTCGGTGTCGTCGTCCTCGACCAGACGGCGAGCCTGGGGATCTGGCTCGAAGACGACGTGCATCGGGGCGCCAGCACATTGGGCCCGACCTTCGGGCATCTCAAGGTCGGCAGCGAGGGCATTGCCTGCGATTGCGGGCAGGTCGATTGCCTCAATGCCCATATCAGCGAAGCTGCCCTGCGCCAGAAGGCCGGCGAGACATTTGGCCCCGATTTCCTGCAAACGCCCCTCGCCCGCACCAGCATTCTCGCGGCCCTCTCCGAGGCGTGTGACGCAGGACTGCATGGCGCTCAGGGCCTCATCGATGGCTATGGCACCAAGCTGGGCATCGGGGTGTCCCATGTCATCAACCTGATCAACCCCCAGAAAATCATCGTCGTGCTCGACTCGCCGCGCTTTTGCGAGCTGGTCGAGCCGGCATTCATCGCCGCGACCTCGGCAAACAGCTTCCGCGCACATTTCGCATCGACCGAACTGATCATGCATGCGCTGGACGATCAGCTCTGGGCTCGCGGCGCCGCAGCCCTGATGCTGCGAGACATCTACAGCGCCCCATGGACGTCGGCCTACCAGGAGGAACAACAATGACGAAATCCGCCCTCATCGTATGGGGAGGCTGGGATGGCCACACCCCCGAACAGAGTGCGCGCCTGGTAGGATCGATGCTGGAGGCGCATGACTATGCCGTCGACATCGAACCCACCACGGAAGCCTTTGCCGATGCCGGTCTGGCGCGCTACGACCTGATCATTCCCGCCATCACCATGTCGCGCATCGAGCGCGAGGAACTGACCAATCTCATCGCCGCCGTGCGTGGCGGAACCGGGCTGGCCGGCTTCCACGGCCTCATGTGCGACAGTTTTCGAAATGAGCCGGATTACCAGTTCATGACCGGTGGCCAGTGGGTCGCCCATCCGGGCAACATCATCGATTTTACCGTCAACATCACAAGGCCGGACGACCCGATCATGCAGGGCATCGGCGATTTCACCTATCACTCGGAGCAATACTACATGCACTTCGACCCAAGCGTCGAAGTTCTGGCGACGACGACATTTTCGGGCGAGTATTTCGACGAGCTCGAGGGCGTGGTCATGCCCGTTGCCTGGAAGCGTCGCTTCGGCAAGGGCCGGGTGTTTTATTCGGCGCTCGGTCATGTGGCCGACGAATTCCAGGTGCCGCAGATGCGCACCATGTTTGAACGCGGCGCCCTCTGGGCCAGCCGCTGACCGAAATCAACCATCGGCAAGGAGGAGACGATGGCAGAACTTCAACTCAGAGGCATCAACAAGAGCTTCGGCACCGTCAAGGTCATCCACGATATCGACCTCGACATAGGCAACGGCGAATTCGTGGTCTTTGTCGGGCCCTCGGGCTGTGGCAAGTCGACACTGCTGCGCACCATTTCCGGGCTGGAGGAGCCCTCATCGGGGCAGGTGCTGATCGGCGGCGAGGACGTCACCGATTATGACCCCTCCGAACGCGGCGTGGCCATGGTGTTTCAGTCCTATGCGCTCTATCCGCATATGACCGTCGAACAAAACCTTGGCTTTGGCCTCAGAATGGGCGGCATGCCGCGGGATCAGGTTGCAGACCGCGTAAACGAGGCGGCCCGCATCCTCGAGCTCACGGAGCTCTTGGACCGCAAGCCGCGTCAATTGTCAGGCGGCCAGCGCCAGCGCGTCGCCATTGGCCGCGCCATCGTGCGTCAGCCCAAGGCCTTCCTCTTCGACGAACCCCTGTCCAATCTGGACGCCGAATTGCGCGTGCAGATGCGGATCGAGATCGCCCGGCTGCACCAGCAGCTTGGGGCGACCATGGTCTACGTGACCCACGACCAGGTCGAAGCCATGACGCTGGCCGATCGCATCGTCGTCCTGCGGGCCGGTCGCATCGAACAGCAGGGCAGCCCGATCGAACTCTACGACAACCCGGACAACAGGTTTGTCGCTGGCTTCATCGGCTCGCCCCGCATGAATTTTCTCGACGGCAAGATCACTGCCATCAACGGCAACGACCTCACCGTCGCGCTGGACGCCTTCGACGCCCCGGGGCTCGTGGTGCGCCGACGCAGCCAGGGCGGCGCCATCGGCGATGCCATCAGCGTCGGCATACGTCCCGAGCATTTTTCCGAGGCGACCGCCAACGGGCCCAACCTGACGGCCAGGGCGCAGGTCGTCGAGCAACTGGGCGGCGTATCCTTCGTCTATGCCGTGGGCAATGATGGAGAAACCAAGGTCACGATCCAGCAAAAGGGACATTCGCGCATCGCCGACGGCGCCCCGATTACGGTCGGTTTTGAGCCTGGTGCGCTGTTGGCATTCGATCAGGCCGGACTGCGGCTCTGAGCCGCGTCAGATTTGGGGGCGCGCCCGGATGGGAGGATCCGGGCGCACGGGCGTCGCGGCCAGGGGAGCCGTCGACACCGGGGGGAGCGGTCGAGGACGGGCCTCAGACCGGCAAGGTCATTGAGCTCTCGCGCCTTACAGTGGCACTGAGCGGCAGGTCGGCAGATGACTGGCCGGCATGCAGGACAAAGTCTCCGGCTTCCACCACCCAGCACTTTTTCTCTGAGTCGAAGAAGGCGAAGGACCGTGCGTCGAGCGACAGTTCGACGCTTCGGCTCTCTCCCGCATCAAGCTTGAGCTTGCTGAAAGCCTTGAGTTCCTTTTCGGGGCGCTGGGCCGATGCTTCCGTATCGGAAACATAGAGCTGCACCACGGTCGAACCGGCACGCTTGCCGGTATTGGCGACAGTCAGCGTCACGGTCACGGTGCCGTCGGCCTCGAAACGGCTGTCATCGGCCTTGAGGTCGCTGAGCGTGAAGCTGGTATATCCAAGGCCGAAACCGAACGGATACAGCGGGGCCATGCCCACTTTGTCGTAGTGACGGTAGCCCACGAAGATCCCTTCTTCGTAGCGCACCTTGCCTTCGAGACCCGGATAGACCTCGCGGTCCTGGCTATGGGCCGGATTGTCGGCCCAGCGCACCGGGAAGGTTTGCGGCAGGCGTCCGCCGGGCTCGGCGGCGCCGGTCAGGACGTCGGCAATGGCATTGCCCGCTTCCTGACCCGGATACCAGGCCGAGACCACGGCCGCGACCTTGCCGGCCCACGGCATCTCGACTGGACCACCCGACTGCAGCACGACGACGGTGCACGGATTGACGGCCGCGATGGCTTCGACCAGCTCGTTCTGGCGCCCGGGCAGGACAATGCCGGGAAGATCGCTACCCTCGGTGTCCCACTCTCCGTTGCGGCCGATGAAAACCAACGCTGTTTCGGCGCCGCGCGCAGCGGCGACGGCGTCGGCAATCGCCTCGTCCCCGAGCGGCAGGCCGATGCCGCAGGCAAAGGCCGCCAAGCCGAGCGTCGAGAAATCCTTGGTGCAGAATTCGATCATCACCTCGTGGGCGCGACCCGCTTCAAGCATGATCTCGCCGACGACCTCGTCGCAGCCTTCCTCGAAGAAGGTGCGGCCCTTGGTCCAGTTCGACCAGGCATCGGCGATGAGCTTGCCGTCTACAAAGACCTTGGCGAAGCCGGCCGAATAGATGCCGACCTTGTGCACGCCGCTGGCTTCAGGTGTGAACGTACCCCGGACACGGGCCGAGAAGTTCAGCGCATCGACCTTCCCCTCGGCGACCTGGCCGATCCAGAACGTCTGCGCGTCTTCGATGCTGCCGCGATACACCGGTTCGCCCGAGAGGGTGAGGTTATCGAAATAGTCGACCGCAAATTCGCCGCGCAGGACCGGCTGGAACCGGTCGTTGGTGCAACCCTTGGCATAGTTCAACCGACCTTCGCCCAGGGCCGATACCAGCCCCTGCCATGGAGAGACCCGATAATGCGCGTTGAGCTGGGCGCTGCCCCCGCCCATGATCTGCGCTGTTTTGGCATTGGGTCCGATGACGGCAATCTTGCCTTCGCCCGCCAGCGGCAGAACGCCGTCATTCTTGAGCAGCACCGCCGCTTCCGCCCCTGCGCGACGGATCAGGGCCCGGTGTTCGGGCCGATCGTCTGCGCGTTCCTGGTGTGGACGGTGATCGTCGAGCGATCCGACACGTTCCATCAGCCGCATCATGGCGAGAACGCGATCGTCCAGCGTCTCCACCGTGACGGAGCCTGCATTGACGGCGTCGACCAGCTTTTGTCCGCGATCGCGGGGCGGTCCAGGCATTTCGAGGTCGAGACCGGCATTGACCGTCTCGGACGTGGAGTGCGAGCCGAACCAGTCGGACATGACGATGCCGTCATAGCCCCACTCGTCGCGCAGCACGGTACCCAGCAGCCAGTTGTGCTCGGAGGTGAATGTACCGTTGAGCCGGTTGTAGGAGCTCATGATGCCCCAGGTGCCGGCCTTCTTCACTGCCCATTCGAACGGGATGAGATAGATTTCGCGTAGGCTGCGCTCGTCGATTTCGCTCGAGATGGTCGTGCGTTCGATCTCGCTTTCATTGCCCACGAAATGCTTGATGGTCGCGCCGATCCCCTGATCCTGCAGTCCGCCGATATAGGCGACGGCCAGCTCCGCGCTCAGCAGCGGATCTTCCGAGTAGCATTCGAAGTTGCGGCCATTGGTGACCGAGCGATGGATGTTGACGGTGGGGGCGAGCAGCATATGCGCGCCCTTGGACTTCACCTCGTCGGCCAGCGCGGTGCCGATCTCGCGCGCCAGCTCCACGTTCCAGGTCGAGCCGATGGCGATCCCCACGGGAAAACTTGCAGACTTGACGCCACCGACCAGCGAACCGCCGCCACGCGCGCCGTTTGGGCCGTCGGAAACACGCAGCTTGCCGATGCCCAGACGCTCGATCGACGGTACCGACCAGAAGTCTTCGCCCGACAGGATCGCGACCTTTTCTTCAAGGGTCATCTGCTCCAGCAGCTGGCGAATACGCGTTGCAGTCATGTCTTTTTCTCCACCCGGGCTCATGCCTGGTTCTCGTAAATGTGGCCGTAGGTCTGGCGCAGGACGTTCTTCTGCACCTTGCCCATGGTGTTGCGCGGCAAGTCGGCGACAAAATGGACGGACTTGGGCTGCTTGTAGCGGGCCAGACGCCCGGTCAGCGCGGACATGATGTCGCTCTCGCTGACGGCTGCATCGGCCGAGCGCACCACGATGGCCGTGACGCCTTCGCCGAAATCGGGATGCGGCACGCCGATCACCGCGCTCTCGACGACCCCCGCGATCTGGTCGATCTCGGTTTCGATCTCCTTGGGATAGACGTTGTAGCCCCCTGATATCACGAGGTCCTTGCCGCGCCCGACGATATGCACGTAGCCCTCGTCATCGATCTTGCCGAGATCGCCGGTGATGAAAAAGCCGTCGTCCCGGAACTCGGATGCGGTCTTTTCCGGCATGCGCCAATAGCCCTTGAAGACGTTCGGCCCCTTGACCTCGATCATGCCGATCTCGCCCTGCCCCAACACCGCGCCACTCTCCGGATCGCAGATGCGGAGCGCCACGCCCGGCAGCGGATGACCGACGGTCCCGGCGATCCGCTTGCCTTCATAGGGATTTGAGGTGTTCATATTGGTCTCGGTCATTCCGTAGCGCTCGAGAATAGCCTTGCCCGTGCGCTCGGAAAACGCGCGATGCGTGTCCGCCAGCAACGGCGCCGAGCCGGAAATGAAAAGCCGCATGCCGGCCGTCTTTTCCTCGGTCAGTGCGCTTTCCTGCAGCAGCCGCGTATAGAATGTGGGCACGCCCATTAGGCAGGTGGCGGTGTCCATCAGCGCCATGATCCGCGCCGGCTCGAACTTCCCCAAGAAATCCATCGAAGCGCCCGACAGCATCGTCACGTTGCTGGCCACGAACAGGCCATGCGTGTGGAAGATCGGCAGCGCGTGGATCAGCCGGTCCGCTGCCGAGAACTGCCAATAATCGATCAGCGTCCTCGCATTGGACAGGAGGTTGTCGTGGCTCAGCATTGCGCCCTTGGAACGCCCTGTGGTGCCGGATGTGTAGAGGATCGCCGCAAGGTCATCCGGGCCGCGTTCGGCATCGCTGAAGTCGGTACCGACGGTCAGTCCCTCCAGCAGCGAACCGCCGCCGGTTTCGTCCAGCGTCTCCACGCGGCCGCCATGACGCTCGGCCAGCTGCGCGATGCCTGCACGGGCCTTTGGCGTCGCAACGACCAGCCGGGGCTCGGCGTCGCCGATGAAGTAGTCGAGCTCAGCCAACGTATAGCCGGTGTTGAGCGGCAGGTAGATCGCCCCGGCGCGCAGGCACGCCACATAGAGCATCAGCGCTTCGGGGCTCTTCTCGACCTGCACGGCAACGCGGTCCCCCGGCGAAACACCGAGGTCGACGAGGCGCTGGGCCAGCCCGGCGGTAAAGTCGAGGAGCTTGCCATATGTCCATGTCTGCCCTTCCGTCGTGACGATGAAGGGCGCCTCCCGTCGCGACGCGGCGGCACGGATGGCATCGAACATATGATTACCCATAAAGGGTCTCCTCCTGGGCTCCCGACGCACCGCTCAGGCGATGGCGCGTTCGGCAGCGACTTCTTCTTGTGTTGAGGTGGGGCGAGGATCGGGCAACAGGACCTGCACGGCGTCCGACGCCACTGTCTTGTCTTGCACCGCGAAGGCTTCGTGGTTCGAGCCGATTTCGTCCAGCTTGTAGAGGTAGTTCACCATCATGCCATGCGCTTCGCGCAGGCCACGTGGCGACAGATCCGCCAGGGCGTTGATCTGGTGCAGGCGCGCGCCATTGCCCAGATGAAAGCGTCCTACAGGATCGGGCAGGCGACCGTTGCTGCGGGCGCGCAGGAAATAGGCGGCCGTGGCAGCGCTGAGGGCCGGAGCCAGGGCCGCACGTTCCACCGGGTCGTTCTGCCAGTTGGCAATGTCGAGGCCATCGAGCTGGCCCAGCAATTCGTCGTCGAGCACCGATGGCGACGCGCGCTCCGCAGCCAACCATCGGGCAAGGCCGGGTACCGGTGAAAGCGTCACGAAGGTTTCGAGATTTGGCAATTCCCGGCGCAGGTCGTCGACTACCTGCTTGATCAGGAAATTGCCGAAGGACACGCCGCGCAGCCCGGTCTGGCAGTTCGAGATGGAGTAGAACACCGCCGTCCTGGCCTCGTCCGGCCGCACTTTCTGGCGGTTTTCGGTCAGCACGTCGGAAATGCGCTGCGGGATATCCGAGGTCAGGGCAACTTCGACGAAAATCAGCGGTTCATCGTTGAGTTGGGGATGGAAGAAGGCGAAACAACGCCGGTCGGAAGGCTGGAGTCGCCGGCGCAACTCGTCCCAGCCGCCGATATCGTGCACCGCCTCGTACTGGATGATCTTTTCAAGAATATTGGCCGGTGTCGTCCAGTCGATCGGCTTGAGGATCAGGAAGCCGCGGTTGAACCACGAGGTGAACAGATGGAGGAAATCGGCATCCACCGCCTTGAGCTCCGGATCATCGGCCATCGCCTTGAGCAGGACTTCGCGCATCTTCACTAGTGTCGCCGTGCCGCCCGACGCCAGGTTGAGCCGCCGCAGCAGCTCCTGTCGGCGCGGCTCGGCGGCATGGCTGAGCGCGGTCAGGGCGGCGGCGCTCCGATCCTGCCGATAGCGCTCGATCGCCACATCGAGGCGGGCGCGGTCAGGTCCGAAATCGCGGTTGAGAATCGTGAGGAAATCGCGCTGCCCCTCCTTATCCAGCCCCTGCCATCGCGCGAGAATGGACTGCGCGAGCGCCGTGCCCGACGCCTCTCCGCGGCTGGACACGAGGGCATCGAGTTCGTCTTCGAGGCTGGGAATGGCGACGGTGGGTGCAACATCGAGAGCAGCATTGTCCCACTGCCCGATCAGGCGACGACCCTTGATCGCCAGGGCTTGCAGCATGTCGTTCAAAAAGGAAGCGGCAGGCACTGTTTCCCTCCACATGTGAAACCATGCTGATGACCGAGGACTAAGACCTAAATTATGCAAAGTCAATTTTCTTGTATACACAAACTGCAATCTCGCATATTAAGCCAGCAACACGGGAGAGAGATGTGAGCGCCAACGCGTTCCATAAATTGCGCGACGAGATCGAGAACGGCATTGTCACGGGCGAATTCGCTCGGGGCGAACGCCTCGATGAGGTTCAGCTTGCGCAGCGTTTTGGCGTGTCCCGCACGCCGATCCGCGAGGCTTTGATGCAGCTCAGCGCTATCGGCCTCGTCTCAATCCGCCCCCGCCGCGGCGCGATCGTCGACGATCCGACGCCGGAACGACTGTACGAGATGTTCGAGGTCATGGCCGAACTCGAGGGCATGGCCGCCAGCCTCGCCGCGCGCCGGCACACCGTCGAGGACAAGCTCGCGCTCGAAGCTGCGATCCGCGCGTGTGAAACCGCAGCCGAAACCGAGGATGCCGACGCCTACTACTACGAAAACGAGGAATTCCACCGCCTCGTCTACGTGGCGTCGCATAGCGATTTCCTGCAGGACCAGTGCACCACTTTGCATCGCCGGCTCCGTCCCTATCGACGCCTGCAGCTGCGCGTCCGCAACCGCCTCAAGAATTCCCTGGCGGAGCACATCGCCGTCGTCGAGGCTATCCTCGAGGGCCGGTCGGATGACGCACGCCTGGTGATGCGCTCACACATTTCTGTACAGGGCGACAGGTTCAGCGACCTCGTCGCAAGCCTGCGTGCCGACGACAAAAAAACAGCAAAGACAGTCTGACCGACTGGGAGGAACGATGACGACCAGCACGACCCGCTTCATCCGCTAGGCCTGAACCCGCCGTCCAGCAGCGTCTCGTCCTGAGCACCGCACCGGCAATCACCAAACTCACAACGCACCCTCAACGGTAGCAATGCGGTCTCACATGGTGTGGGCCGCAGCCGGCTCTGCACGCCGGTAGGAGGAAAACATGAAGACCTTTATGCGCTCTGCCTTCGTGGCAGTCAGCCTGATGACCCTCAACCTGGCCGTGCCGGCCCTGGCACAGGACGATGACGCGACGACGCTCAGCCTCGCCAGCACCGTTGACAACAACAGCTTCGATGTCGGCGCCCTGCAGATTGGCCACCGCGTCCAGTACTGGATGCCGGTGTTCGATACGCTGCTGGTGCTCGATCCGCAGATGGTCGCCCAGCCCAATCTGGCAACCGAATTCACCTACAATGACGACAATACCGTCCTCAATCTCAAGCTGCGCGAGGGTGTGACCTTCACCGATGGCGCTGCGTTCAACGCAGAGGCCGTGAAGGCCAACATCGAATATATCCGCGATGCGGCTGGCCAGAACAGCTACATGGTCGGCTCGGTCAAGGACGTCGAGATCGTCTCCGACTACGAAGTGAACCTCGTGCTGAACGCCCCCGATCCGGGCCTCCTCGGATACCTCGGCATGGTCGGCGGCGCCATGGCCAGCCCGGCGACGCTCGGCACCGAAGCCAGCGCCACCACCCCGGTGGGCAGCGGCGCCTATGTGCTCGATGCCACCGAAACTGTTGCCGGTCGCCAATACGTCTATACGCGCAATGCCGACTACTGGAACAAGGACGCTTACCCGTTCGAAAAGATGGTCATCATTCCGATGAACGATCTTTCCGCGCGCCTCAACGCCCTCAAGTCCGGCCAGATCGACGCCGCTGCTGCCGACGCCAAATCCATTGCCGAGGCTGAAGGCGCGGGTCTCACTGTGAACGCCACCCAGGTCGACTGGCAGGGCCTCATCATCGCCGACCGCGAAGGCAAGGTCGTTCCGGCTCTCGCCGACGTCCGTGTCCGCCAGGCTCTCAACTTCGCCTTCGACAAGGAAGCTCTCGTCAAGCACTTGCTGCTCGATCGCGGCGCGGTCATCGACCAGCCGTTCAATCTGCAGAGCCAGGCTTTCGACGAGACGCTTGTGGGCACCTATTCCTACAACATCGACAAGGCGCGCGAGCTTATGAAGGAGGCTGGCTTCGAGAACGGCTTCACCGTCAAGATGCCCTCGACCCCCGGCTTTGCCTCCTATGAGCCAATCATCGAGCAGACGCTCAATCAGCTCAACATCACCATCGAGTGGGAAAAGGTGGCGGCCAATGCCTTTATCGCCGACCTGCTCGCCGGCAAGTATCCGCTGTTCCTGATGTCGCTCGCCAGCCAGACCGCCTGGATGGATTTCCGTCGCTTCGCCTTCGCTGAATCGCCTTGGAACACCTCGCATGTCGATGATCCGGCGCTCGATGACCTGCTGACAGCGGCCCAGCTCGCCACTGGTGAAGCCCAGGACGAGGCGATGAAGGCGGCCAACCGCTACATCACCGAAAATGCATTCTTCGCCCCCTGGTTCATGGTCGACGCCATCTACCTGACCGATGCGGACACCAAGGTGGAGATGCAGAACCAGAACATCGTCCCCTGGCCGCGCAACTTCGCGCCGGCCAACTAAGGAGCTTCTCCGATGCTCGGCTTTCTCCTCAGGCGCTTGGGCGCCGCCGCCATCCTCGTCTTCGTGCTGACCAGCCTCACCTTCGTGCTGGTGTTCAGTTCGGCGCAGAACGCGGCCCGCAATATCCTGGGAGAAAGCGCGAGCCAGGAACAGGTCGACGCGCTCAATGCGGAGCTGGGGCTAGATCAGCCCCTGCCCACTCAATATGTGACCTGGCTTGGCAAAGCCGTCACCGGCAATCTCGGGAAATCCTGGACCACCAATGAACAGGTGGCCTCGGCGATCGCCAACCGCCTGCCGGTGACCCTCTCCATGGTCATCACTGCCATAACGGTCATGACCGTCATCAGCGTTCTGCTGGGCGTCGCGGCGGCGGTGTATGGTGGCTGGCTCGATCGGCTCATCCAGTTCATCTCGGTGCTCGGCTTCTCGCTGCCCAATTTCTGGATTGCGCTGATTCTCGTCCTCACCTTCGCAGTTTCCCTGCGTTGGTTCCCCGCCACCGGCTATGTGCCGCTCACCCGCTCAGTCTCGGGATGGGCAGCATCCCTCGCATTGCCGGTGGCGGCCCTCGTGGTCGGGGGCATCGCCTCGGCCGCCCAGCAGGTGCGCGGCGCCGTCATCGACGTGCTCGAGCAGGACTATATCCGCACCCTGCGGGCCCGCGGCGTCTCGCCGGCCTCCATTCTCTTCCGCCATGCCCTGCGCAATGCGACCCCGCCCGCCCTCACCGTCCTCTCGCTGCAGTTCATCGCGCTGCTTTCGGGCGCCGTGATCATCGAGCGTGTGTTCGCCATCCCCGGCATGGGCTCGCTGACGGTCGATGCGTCGCTCTCAGGCGATACGCCCGTGATCATGGGCATCGTTATTGTGCTGGTGCTGCTGGTCAGCCTCGTCAATCTCCTCATCGACCTGGCCAATGCCTGGGTCAATCCGAAGGTGCGCCTCAAATGAGCACTGCCGCAGCCGCTCCCGCAGCGACCAATCCCACCAAGGGCGCCCTCAAGGCCGTTTTGCGCAGCCCCCTCGGCATTGCCGCCAGCCTCGTGCTCGTCGTCATGGTCCTGGCCGCTGTGCTGGCGCCGTTTGTTGCACCCAACAATCCGGGCAATGTGCGCCTCGACATGATGAACGGAGCCGCCGATACCTCCTACTGGCTCGGTGGGGACAGCGGCGGTCGCGACATTTTCAGCCGCCTGCTCTTTGCCGCGAGGAACACGCTGCTTGGAGCGCTCGTCGCCGTCGGCGTCGCCACCATCCTCGGCGTCACCACCGGCCTCATCGCCGGCTATTTCGGCAAGGCCTTCGACTTCATCGCCGGCTGGGTGTCGGACGCGCTGATGGCCCTGCCCTCGCTCATCGTCCTCCTCGCCTTCTTCAAGGTCCTGGGCTCCTCCGTCTATCTCTCCATGGCCGTCTTCGGCGTCATGCTGGCGCCGGGCTTTTTCCGGCTGACGCGCAATCTCGTCATGGGCGTCAAGAACGAGCTCTACGTCGATGCCGCCCGCGTTTCCGGCCTGTCGGATGCCCGCATCATCGCCCGTCACATCCTGCTCGTCATCCGCGCGCCCATCGTCATTCAGATCGCCATCGTCTCGGGTGTCGCCATTGTCATCCAGTCCGGTCTCGAATTTCTGGGGCTTGGCGACCCGCGCACCCCGACCTGGGGCGGCATGCTGCAGGACGCCTTTGCCAACATCTACGTGGCGCCAACCTCGATCCTGTGGCCAGGCCTCGCCATCTCCCTGACCGTCGCCTCGCTGGTCCTGCTCGGCAACACCATGCGCGACTGGATGCAGAAATCCTCGTCCGGCGGCCACGGCGCCCGTGCCAGGGCCCGCAAGCTCGCAGCGAGCCGCGCCCTCACGCAAAAGCCGGTAGCGCTGCCTCCGGCCGATACCATCCTGCGCATTTCCGATCTCGTCGTCGGCTACGACACGCCGTCAGGTCTCAAGGAAGTGGTCAAGGGCGTCAGCCTCGAACTCAAGCGCGGCGAAACACTCGGCCTCGTCGGCGAAAGCGGCTCGGGCAAGACCCAGACGGCCTTCTCCGTCCTCGGTCTTCTGTCGTCCGGCGGCCGCGTGGTCTCGGGTTCCATCGTCTTTGACGGCCAGGACCTGACCAGTCTAGACGAAGCGTCCATGCACAAGCTGCGCGGCAAGCGCCTCGCCTATGTGCCCCAGGAGCCGATGAGCAATCTCGATCCGGCCTTCCGCATCGGCTTCCAGCTCGTCGAACCCATGCGCACTGTTCTCGGAATTTCCGAAGCCGAGGCGAAAAAGCGCGCCCTGGCGCTGTTGGCCCGAGTCGGGCTCCCCGATCCCATGCGTGCCTTCAACGCCTACCCGCACGAGATCTCGGGTGGCATGGCCCAGCGTGTCCTCATCGCCGGCGCCGTCTCCTGCAATCCCGACCTGCTCATCGCCGACGAGCCGACTACCGCCCTCGACGTCACCGTCCAGGCCGAAGTGCTCAAACTCCTGCGCGACCTCAAGGAAGAGTTCCACATGTCGGTCATCCTTGTGACCCACAATTTCGGCGTCGTCGCCGATAGCTGCGATCGGGTCGCCGTCATGCGTGATGGTCGCGTGGTGGAGGCATCAGACGTTACCAACCTGTTCACAAATCCGCAGCACGACTACACCAGGATGCTGCTCGGTTCGACGCTCGAGAACTCGACGCCGCCCGCCTATGTCCCGCCCTCGTCGACAGGAGTTGCGGCATGACGATCCAACCCATCCTCACCGTCCGCGACCTCGTCGTCGAATTCGGCGCCAAGGGCCTCAAGCGCCGCGGCTTCCGCGCTCTGCATGGCGTGTCCATCGACGTTCGCCCCGGCGAAACTGTTGGTCTGGTTGGAGAATCCGGCTCGGGCAAGACCACCCTCGGCCGATCGGTCCTCGGCATCGGACCGGTGACATCGGGCGAAATTACTTTCGACGGACATGACATCGGCAAGATGACACCGCGCCAGCGGCGACTGAGGAACATCAATATCCAGGCGGTCTTTCAGGACCCCTACACCTCGCTCAATCCCTCGATGACCATCGAGGACATCCTTGCCGAACCGCTTGTCGCGACCGGCACCATGGCCCGTCCGCAAGCCCTTGCGCGCGTTCGCACTTTGCTCGATCAGGTGGCGCTGCCCTCCGATGCCGGTCAGCGCTATCCCCGCGAGTTCTCCGGCGGACAGCGCCAGCGCGTTGCCATCGCCCGGGCCCTGGCGCTCTCACCCAAGCTCATCGTCTGCGACGAACCGGTCTCTGCTCTCGACCTGTCAACGCAGGCCCGCGTCCTCGACCTTTTTGTGGATATCCAGAAGGAGACCGGCGTTGCCTATCTCTTTGTCAGTCATGACCTTTCCGTCGTCCGACATATCAGCCACCGCGTCGCCGTGATGAGCCGCGGCGAGATCGTCGAGTATGGCGATTGCGATCAGGTCACCGCACGCCCCGAACATCCCTATACCCGCCGCCTGATGCTCGCTGCTCCCGTGGCCCACCCCATCCGCCAGATTGAGCGGCGCAAGGCCTTCGAAGCCCTCGCGGCCACGTCGTAAACAAGCCAACAGGATCGCGGCATGAGCGTGATAAGCCTTGAGATTGAGACCGACATTCCCTTCGCCAATGCGCAGGCTTTTGGCGAACGAGGAGCCTACCGGCTGATCGAGGGTTGCGCTCATCTCGCCATCGGGGGCGAGGCCATCGGTGCGGACGGCATCTACACGCCGGCCAGTATCACTACCGGGCCCGACGGACTGATCCACGCCTGGGGCGATTTCTCCATTCTCGCTCCCGCCGATCCCACGATGGCCAATGGCACGCTATTGGTCGAACTTGTGAACCGCGGCGGCAGGCGCCTGCTGCACACCTACAACAACGGGCCGATGACCAACCTGCCCCGTCGTCCCGCCGATGCGGGCAATGGCTGGTTGCTCAAGGAAGGCTACACTCTTCTCTCAGTCGCCTGGCAGGGTGACGTGTTGCCCGGCGACGGTCGTCTGACCATGAGCCTGCCCGGCTATACCGACGATGCCCCTACCCGTATCGCAACGGAGTATGTCGTCTTCGAGGAAGGGATTTCGGTCGTCCCCCTTTCGGGCATGACCAGCATGCGCTCCTATCCCGCTGCGTCGCTCGATACATCCCGCGCCCGTCTGACCCGGCGGCGCTATCCGGACAGCGCGCGCGAGGAGATTGCCTCGGACGCCTGGGCCTTCGAGCGGGTGGAAACGTCTCCCGGCGGCAAGCTCGGATTTCCTCCACCCGAAAACGCCATCTGGCCCAGCGACAGCCATCTGCGCCTTTCCACCGGTTTTCGTCCGGGCTGGATCTATCAGCTGGAATACGATGCCACCGGCGCCCTCGCACTCGATGTCGGCTTTCTGGTCATGGGCGAACTGGTTTCGTTTCTCCGGCACGAGACCGATGGCAATCCGCTTTGCGGGACCATCTCCCGCACCATAGGCGCAGGGCGGTCACAGGCCGGTCGCGCTCTTCGCGAATTCCTCTGGCGCGGCTTCAATGCCGATCACCGGGGCCGGCGGATCTTTGACGGCGCGCTGCCCCACATCGCCGGGGCAGGCAAGATCCCCATGAACCGCTATTCCAATCTGTCGATCGCAGCGGCGCGGGACTATGAGGACCACGACAACCCCTCCGATCTCTTCCCCTTCTCCTATGCGCGGTCGACCGACCACCTGACGGGCGCGCAAGACGCCATTCTCAAGCGTCCGCCGACCGATCCAAAGGTCATCCACACACAAAGCTCTGCCGAATACTGGCACCGCCGCGGCTCCCTGGTACACACAGACACTGCGGGCAACGATCTGGCGCAACCAGACGATGTGCGCGTCTACCTCTGGACGGGATCGCATCACACGCCGTTCTCCCCGCCGATGAAGCCGGTCGCAGGACCGTGCGCCTATCTCATGAACAATGTCATCACCGCGCCCTTCGACGTCGGGACTCTGGTCCTGATGCAGGCCTGGCTGCGGGATGGACAGCAACCGCCGGCGTCCCGCATTCCCAGTGTCGGTGACGGCACGCTGGTGCCGGTGGCCCGCTATGTCGAGAGTTTTCCCGGCATAGCGGGATCAATTCTGCCACGGGATGTCAACGCCCTGCCGCTGATCGACTACGGCGCAGACTTTGCCCGCGGCGGCGCCGCACCCGCCAATCCGCCTCTCGGCGAAGGCTCCTACACCGTTCTGGTCCCTGCGGCTGACCGAGATGGCAACGATATCGCGGGTATCCGTCCGCCCATGCTCTCGGCGCCTCTGGGAACCTACACCGGTTGGAATTTGCGAGGCCCCGGTCACGCCCAAGGCAAGATGTTCCCGTTCATGGGCGCCTACCTCCCATTCCCGGAAACGCCCGAGCAGGCTGCGCTGACGGCCGATCCGAGACCAGATATCCTGACCCGCTTTCCCACTCCGCAGAGTTATCAAAGCGCCATCTGGGCTGCCGCCGAAATACTTCTCGCCGACGGCTTCATAATCGCCGGCGGCCTGGAGGAATTCGTGGGCTACTCGGCCAACTGGGGCGCCATCAACCACGTCCATTCCCTCTGAACCCGAGGCACGGCGCGCGGGAGTTCAGACCCGCCGATCTCAGCGCTATCATATTGTTTGGGGCAACTTCGGTCGCCCTCGTTGGTTTGTGCCTCTGACACAAGGAGACACACCATGGCGCATGTGACCTACGACGTGGTCGAACACGACGGCGGCTTTGCCTACAAGGTCGGAGACGTCTTTTCCGAAACCTATCCCACACACCGGGCGGCCCATGAGGCGGCCCTTGCAGCCGCTCAGCGCCAGCAGGTCGCGGGCGACAGCGAGGCTATCCAGTATCAGGACAGCAAGGGCCAGTGGCACGAAGAGCTGGCGCAGGGCGGCGACAGGCCGGAGACCGATGTGGACGACACGCTCGAGGATTGACGCCCCGAGCGTGCCCGTTCGCTACTCGACCAGGTCGAGCATCTCGACCGGCGGGCCGGGGAAGCGGCTATAGTCCGTCAGCGTGGCGCTGTCGCCCAGGAGATCGTGGACCGCGCGCGCTGCCTGATCGATGGCCGAATGCACATAGGCATAGGCACCGGAATCCGAATTGGCGATCGCCACGCGTCCCCACGGCTGGCGCGCCGTCTCGATGGGCAGCGGACCATCGGGCCAGAACTGATCCCATGGGCGCATGTATTCGAGGGCGTAGCCGTGGCTCCAGCGGTTGCAGGTGATCCCCTCGATGTCGCGGGCAGCATCGAACCCGTGAGCCCCGAGCGCCCGCTGCAGCATGTCGCGGATCTCGCGCTCCATGTCCTCGAACGAAATCTGCGTCAGCGCATGCCGCCCGGCGGCCGCCTGCTCGCGCGCACTCATTGACGGATCGCCGGTCAGCGGGATTTTGCTCAGGTGCAGAATGATCGGATCAGCCGGCTCCTGGGCAAAACGGTAGCTGCCCATGGAGACGGGGAAATCGATCTCGGCGCCCTTCCAGAAACCCGTCGGGTCCGAGAAGCCGGCGATCTTGGCCTTGTCCAGCGCTTCCCAATTGCGCAGCTGCACATTGGTATAGATGAGCGGGATCTTGTGCTGGTCGTTGAGGGCCTCGACCTGCTCGGCGCCGAGTTCGTCGGTCAGGTAGGGGATAATGCGGTGCCAGCAGGCAAGCACGACCTGCTCCGCAGCGACAGTCTGGAGCGTGTCACCCTCGAGGTAGGTCACCGTCACGCCGGTCGCGGCCTCCGGTTCGCCGTCGTGCTTGACGCGGACCACGGATGCATTGAGGCGCAGGCGCACCGGATTGCCCTCGACATCGAGCTGCGCGTAGTCGACGGAGGTCGTCACCAGGTCTTCCATCGTCGTGCCGGGCAAAGCCTCGGGGATCAACGTGCGCACCAGCGAGCGGGCCACGCCCGCATTGCCGTCGGGGAAGTGGTAGATGTAGGGATCGGGGTCAGTGAGCGCGAGACGGCCGGAGGGGCTCATGGTCTTGTAGGGCCGGTCACCCAGATCCATGCCGTCGAAGCCGGGGTTCCAGTTGCCCCATGCATCGAGCGCCGTGGTGCCGTCGATGCCCATGCCGAAATAGGCCTCGGTCGAACGCTGAAAATATTTGACCAACTGCGGATCATAGCCGCAGATTTCGGTCAGGAAGTCGGCATAGGTGGTCTGCGCCAGCTGCTCGAACTTTTCCTCGCGGCTCTTGCCGGCAAGGTAATCGGGCGGAGAGTCCAGAAGCTCGATCAGATTGGCCTTCGCTTCGTCGTTGAGCGGCGTCGCTGGCACCCATTCGGCAGCGCTGTCGGCGGTCACAACAAGCACGTCCTCTGCCATGTCCCAGTCTTCCTTGCGGAAGAGGATGGCATCGCCCAGGCCGCGCTCTTCGTGCCAGTCGCGATCGTAGTATGTTTCGAACTTCTCGTACTCGACCCCGATGTCGGCGAGCAGGTCTTTGACCAGCGGCGAAAAATAGGTCGGTGTCTGCAGCGACTGCGAACCGCCATAGCCGATCAGCGTCTGTCCGTTGCTGGCGACGAACTCGTTGCGCCGCGCATGACCGCCGAAATCATCGTTGTTCTCGAGGATCAGGATGGTAGCGTCAGGCTTCTGCCGCTGGAACAAGCGGGCCGCCGCAAGCCCGGAAATGCCGCCACCAACCACGACCAGATCGTAGCGCTCGCCCGTCTCGGTCACCGTCGGGGCAGAATCCCAGAACGTCCCGTCCCGCACCGCATGCATGACGTTCATCGCCGTTTCGCTGTGACCGCGAAGGCCGGTCAGCTTGCTTGGATCACCACCGGCGGGAGCCGCTCCCTGCGCGAAAACGCCTTTCGGCATAAGGGCCGTCGCAGCGACACCAGCCGTGGCCATGGCGACACCGTTCAGAAAATCGCGGCGCGAGATCGGCCGATCCATACCCAGTCTTCGATCGCGGTCCGAAAAGCTCATTGCGTTTGTCCTTCAACGGTTTGCGAGCAAACATGCTGGGAATTGAAGGACCTGGCAATGGGTTGAACGAGGATGAACCGCGCGATTGCGCATCCCCACCGCGTCCGCATCACCAATCCAGGAAAACAAAAACCCCCGGTTTCCCGGGGGTTTGATTGGTAGCGAAGCCCAGATTTGAACTGGGGACACACGGATTATGATTCCGCTGCTCTAACCAACTGAGCTACTCCGCCCCAAGGGGCACCGGCAACGCCGATGTGGCCTAATTAGGTTTAGGCACTTGTCCTGTCAAGCATTGCCACGTGCGCTCCCGGATTTTTCCAGACTGAGCAGCATGTCCCGCGCCAGGGCCAGGTCCGCCTCGAACTTGGCGCGCTCGACCTGTCGGCCTTCGGCATCGGGGATGCGCAGCAGATAGGATGGATGGTTGGTCACCAGCAGCATCGATCCGTCAGGCATTTCAATGGGTTGACCACGCAGCTTGCTGATGGTGACGCTGGCCTTGCCAAGAAGACTCTGGGCCGCCGTGGCACCCAGCGCAACCACGAGACGGGGCTTTACGAACTGCAGCTCGAGGTTGAGCCAGAATTTGCAGGCCTGGACCTCGCCGCCATCGGGCCGCTGGTGGATGCGGCGCTTGCCGCGCGGCTCGAATTTGAAGTGCTTGACGGCATTTGTCACATAGATGCGCTTGCGATCGATGCCGACCTTTTCGATAGCTTCGTCAAAGACTTGGCCCGCAGGGCCGACGAAGGGGCGCCCGGCCAGGTCCTCCTGATCACCCGGCTGTTCGCCCACGAACATGACCTGCGCCTGCTCCGGCCCTTCCCCGAAAACGGCCTGGGTCGCCTGTTCGTAAAGGGGGCACCGGCGGCAGTCCTGAACCGCCTCGCGCGCGGCGGCGAGCGACGTAAGTTCATGGTTTTGCTGAACTTCCGGTTCTCTTGCCTTGCGACGCAGATGATGGGCCGGGGGCTGCGTTGCGGCACGCTCTATCATCTCCTGCTCCATCGCTTTTGCGTTTCGAATCAAGGGGCTAATGATCTCGGCCTCGGGCAGGTTGCGCCAGTATTTGACCGGCATTTCGCTCTTCATCATCGAGACCTTTAGACGGGCCGGATTGAAGATCGAGGCGTAGTAGGTCTTCCAGTCATCCTCCACGGCATCCTCGGCCGGCACATCGCCCTTGTTTCCGCCCGGCCCGAATTCGATTTTTTCCATGTCCCACCAAGCACTTGCATAGGGGGTAACAATGCCCCAGCGCATGCCCGCAAAGCGCCGCGCGAAGAATGGAGCGGTCGCTTCCAGCACGTAGTGGTCGGGCTCGAACCAGGCGAGAAAGGTTTCGCCGTTTTCGCTCAAAACCGAGCGAAATCTCACGAAAGCTTTCATCTTGTGTGCGTCTCGCCTCACCGCAGAAGCCATATTCGTTAGCAGACTGTTATCTTTATCGCCGGCGTTGCTGAGAAGACGCGGATCGGCCTGCAATCGCCACAGCACGCGATAAAGAATGGCGAAGCGTTCCAGATTGGAATGCTGGATAACTTCGTGTGCAAGATCGATGAACGATCGCGGCACAGTGCCGACCGGACCGTCGGCTGTAGGCAACATGTCGTCGCCTGCCTCGAACAAACCATTCTCGTCCGAAGCGGCCCGCCAGACCAGTTGGCTCGGTGGCATGCCGGCAACAAGCAGGCGGCGCGCCTTGTCGCGCCACTCGGAAAAGTCGTTCAGCTTTTGGAGGCGAACGGCGAGCATCAGAAGAGGCTCAGCTGCATGGGCGCCGGCGTCAGCTTCTGGCGCAATTTGCCGTCGTCGAGCGCCGAACCTGGCGTCCAGTCCGAACAGATGATGAAGGGGCGCACTTTGTCGATGGATGCGGCCATGCGCGCCACATCGGCCAACGACAGGCGATGATGACGGCGCGACCGTATGATCCGGTCGACCGCATTGATCCCCAGGCCCGGCACGCGCAGCAGCCGCTCGCGCTCGGCACGATTGACGTCGACAGGGAACTCCTGCCGGCGCTTCAGCGCCCAGGCCAGCTTCGGATCGATCGCGAGATCAAGATCGCCGCCCTGCCCGCCCGCAACGATCTCGGGAACATCGAACCCATAAAAGCGGATCAGCCAGTCGGCCTGATAGAGTCGATGCTCGCGCATCAGCGGTGGCGGCTTCAACGGCAGCTTGGCGCTGGCATCGGGTATGGGCGAGAACGCGGAATAATAGACGCGCTTCAGCTGGTAGCCGGAATAGAGCCCCGCCGCGCGATTGAGAATGGCAGCATCATTGGCGCCATCGGCGCCGACGATCATCTGCGTCGACTGCCCCGCGGGAGCGAATTTCTGTGGTTTGGCCTTGGGCTTTCCTTCCAGCTTTGCCTCATCGAGCTTGCCGCGAAGCCGGGCCATGGCAGTCCGGATTTCGGACGGGCGCTTTTCCGGCGCGAAGGTTTCGAGCGCCGAGTCCGTCGGCAATTCTATATTGGTGGACAGGCGATCGGCCCAGCGTCCCGCCTCGACCAGCAGTTCCGGCGCGGCATTGGGAATGACCTTGAGGTGGATATAGCCCTGGAAGAGGTGGACCTCGCGCAGCGTCCGGGCGACGCGGACCATCTCCTCCATCGTATGGTCGGGCGATTTGATGATGCCCGAAGAGAGAAACAGCCCCTCGATGTAGTTGCGGCGGTAAAAATCGAGCGTCAGCTGCACCACTTCGTCCACCGAAAAACGTGCCCGCTGCACGTTCGAGGACGACCGGTTGATGCAGTAGGAGCAATCGTAGATGCAGAAATTGGTCAGCAGCAGTTTGAGGAGACTGATGCAGCGGCCGTCCGGCGCATAGGAATGACAAATGCCACTGCCTTCGGTGGAGCCAATACCCTTGGTCCCGGCCGAGTTGCGTTTTTCGCTGCCGCTGGAGGCGCAGGAAGCGTCGTACTTGGCAGCATCTGCCAGAATGGCAAGCTTGCGCGTAAGGTTCAGGGCGACCATTGTTCATCCTTTGTTCCAGATGAATAGCTGGCTTGGTCCGCAAGCGCATGTCAAAATGACATATGTCCGGATTTTGTGATCGGGGCGGGGAGAGACACATGGATGTTCTGGCGCGACTGCCCGCCGACCGAGCGGTGACGCTGATTGCCGAATTTACCGCGCGCCCTGGCAAGGCCGACGCGGTGGACGCTCTTCTTGCAGGCCTAGCCCAGAAGGTGCGGCAGGAACCGGGCAATATCGTCTTCGACTGTCATCGCCGGTTGGACGATCCCGCGCGGTTCGTGGTCTATGAGGTCTATCAGGACCGTGCTGCTTTCGAAGCACATATCGGCGCCGATTACGGTGCGGTCTTCAATGCGGCGCTGCGTGAGCTGATCACCGAACCCAATTCGGTCCTGACGTTTCTTCAACCGCTATCGACCATCGTTCAATAATCGACACCAATCCGTCACGACTGGCTTGCTAGGCAAGCCTTGGTTCCTTTCATACATTCCCTCTCGAAACACGGCGCCGGGCGCCGCGACGAATGGGAGTTTTGGAAATGACCCTCGAACTTGGCGGCATCCATCACCTGACCGCTGTAACGGCCGACGCGCCGAAAAATCTGCAGTTTTACACCCAGACGCTGGGCATGCGCTTGATCAAGAAGACGGTGAACCAGGACGATACCTCGGCCTATCACCTGTTCTACGGCGATGGCGTGGCCTCGCCCGGCGCGGACCTGACGTTTTTCGACTTCAACACCCTGCGCGAGCAGCGCGGCAACCACACCGTGGGCCGCACCGGCCTGCGCGTCGATAGCGCGGAAACGCTGCAGTGGTGGAAGGATCATCTGCAGTCGCACAATGTCGGCACCTCAGGCATCAAGGAACGCTTCGGCCATGTCTCGCTCGATTTCGAGGATTTCGAAGGCCAGCGCTTCCGCCTCGTCGTCGACGAGAAGAACAAGGTCATTCCCTGGGGCAAGTCGCCCGTGCCGGAAGACAGGCAGATCATCGGCCTCGGGCCGATCACCCTGTCGGTCCCCGCGCTCGAACCCACCGACGCCATGCTGACCCGCGTCATGAACATGCGGCAGGTGAGGCACTATCCGGCCCGCGAGCGCAATGGCGAAGTCTTCGTCTATGAAATGGGTCCGGGCGGCCCGGCCGCCGAACTGCATGTCTCGGTTGACCCGAGCCTGCCGCGGGCCCGGCCCGGTGCCGGTGGCGTCCATCATGTGGCGTTCCGCACTCCGGACCAGGATTCGCTGCGCGAGTGGATCGAACGGGTGAACAGCTTCGGCATCCGCTCGTCGGGCGAAGTCGAGCGGTTCTACTTCACCTCGCTCTATTTCCGCGAGCCCAACGGCGTGCTGTTCGAAATTGCAACCGACGTTCCCGGCTTTGCCGCCGACGAGCCGATGGAAAGCCTCGGCGAAACCCTGAGCCTGCCGCCCTTCCTGGAAGGTCGGCGCGCCCAGATCGAGGCGGGATTGAAGCCGCTGGTTTGAGCCCTGGGGGAAGAACCCCCACCTGACCTCCCCCTGAAGAAGGGGGAGGGATGCATCGAGTGCGCTTCGAAAAATGTGAACCACCGGCGGCCCCCTCCCCCTCTTCAGGGGGAGGACGGGTGGGGGTATCTATCCCCGCCAAGCAGTGTGCTAGTTGCAGCCGCTCACACCCACCTCACACCCATCCGTATCGGTATCCGGCTTCAGCAGGCTTGCCGTATCCACCAGACGGATGAACTCGGCCCGGTAACCGGCTTCGTCGCTGCCGCGACCGGCCTGGGCAAGCGCCTCGATTTCGCTCCAGCGCATCGACGCGCCATAGACGCTCCCCTTGATCTTCTGGCCGAAGGCGGCGACGGCTGCGGCGAACTGGGCGTCGATGCCCGCATCGGCAATGTCCCCATAGACGACGCTCGAGGTCACGGGCTCCTCGATCAGCTGGCTGACATCGCTGTCGGGCAACTTGTAGCGCATCTTGAGGAAGGCGATTTCCCCGGACGCGGTCGGTTCGGTGCCGGCGCCGTATCGCAGGGGATCGACCACTTCGCCGCCCGAGCCGGTCGGCGTGATTTCGTAAAGGGCGGTGACGGTCGTGCCAGCCCCGACGTCGCCGGCATCCACGGCATCGTTGTTGAAGTCCTCGCGATTGAGGTGGCGGGTCTCATAACCGATGAGCCGATACTCGGCGACGACGGCAGGATTGAACTCGACCTGCACCTTCACATCCTTGGCGATGGTGTGCAGCGTGCCGCCGATCTCCTCGACCAGCACCTTGCGGGCCTCCGCGAAGCTCGAAATGTAGCTGGCATTGCCATTGCCATTCTGGGCCAGCGCCTGCATGGTCGCGTCGTCGAGATTGCCGCGACCGAAGCCGAGTACGGACAGACTGATGCCAGTCCGGCGCTTGTCGGCGATGAAGTCCTCGAGCTTTTCTGGGTCGTCGAGACCCACGTTGAAATCCCCATCGGTCGCGAGGATCACCCGGTTTGTGCCATCGGCAATGCGCGCCTGGTCGGCAAGCCGGTAGGCGAGTTCGATGCCTTGCGCGCCGGCGGTGCTGCCGCCGGGGTTGAGCTGGTCGATCGCCGCCATGATTTTTGCCTTGTCGCTGGCGGGCGTCGGCTCTAGCGCCACGCCGGCCGAGCCGGCATAGGTGACGATGGAAACGGTATCGTTCTCCGAAAGCTGCTCGAGCAGCAGGCCAAAGGCGCGCTTGAGCAGCGGCAGCTTGTCGGCTGCGTCCATCGATCCCGACGTATCGATCAGGAAGACAAGGTTGCTCCTGGTATCGGCAAAAGACGGTTCGAACCCTTTGATGCCGATCTGCATGATCTGCGTCTTGGCGTTCCACGGCGTGGGATAGATCGAAATGGTCGGCTCGAAAGGCGTTTCCGCGCTGGGAGCCGGCGGGTAATCGTAGGGGAAGTAATTGATCAACTCTTCGATGCGCACCGCGTCGCGCTCGGGAACGAGGCCGTCCTCGAGCATCCGGCGGGTATAGGCGTAACTCGCCGTGTCGACATCGAGCGAGAAGGTCGAGACAGGTTCTTCCGCGGCGACCTTGAGGCGCTGCTCGTCGAACGACGTGAACTGGTCGCCGCTGGGCTGGGCGGCCTGGCTGAGCGGCACGGAAAGGCTCTGGCCGGCCGAGCGCGTCATCATTTGCGGCACGATGCCTGTTGGTGCGGGCATGGGAGCCGGCGGCGCGGCCATGTCGACGAGCGCGGGAGGCGCCATCTCGCTCTCGGCCATCATCGGTTCTGGCGCAGCGGCCAGGGAGTCGGCCGCAGTGATGACCTTCTCGCGCGGGGCCGCGACCTTGGTTTCGCCCTGCGGCGCGACGACCGGCTCCTCGGCCGGCTGAGCGACCTGGGCGAATTCTGGCCCCTGCCCGCCCGGGGTCAGCGCGGTGGACGTGTAGAGCTGCCAGCCGAGCGGCAGCACGAGGAGGGCGATGGCAGCGGTGCCGACGGGAATGCGCAAGTCCATGATCGAAATCCCCTTCAAGGAATTGATGATGGACCTGAGACGGCTGCCCGGGGCACGTCCTTTGGTTGCGGCGGAGGAGTTTTTCGCTTCGGCATCGAACGCGGCGCGCGCGGCGGACAAAGCACGGGTCTTCGCCTCCGCACGCGGCGCGGGCACGGCACCGGCCTTGAGGCCTTCGAGGGGATCGTGGTCTTCAGGAAAGCTCATAGCAGCCCCCTCAATGTCTTGCGGGCTTCGAATACGTGGAAGCCGACAGTGGCCTCCTTGATGCCCATGATGGCGGCAGCTTCGGCATGGCTCAGCTCCTCGGCATAAACCAGCAGCACTGCGTCGCGTTGCTTTTCCGGCAGGGTCCGGACCGCCTCCCAGAGCTGACGGCTGGTGGCCGCCGCCTCCTGCTCGGGTTCGACCTCGCTCGGGCTGACCTCGGCATAGGCATGGGCATGGCGGCCGCGCCGCGCGCCGGCCCGCTGCCAGTCGCGCACGGCATTGAGCGTGATGCGATAGACCCAGCTGGAAAAGGCGCTGCGCCCGTCGAAGGCGGCAATGGCGCGGCCGATCTTGACGCAGACATCCTGGGCGATGTCCTCCGCATCGGTCGGATGCCCGCACCAGCGCCAGGCGGTGCGGTAGATGCGATCGTACTGACTTTCGATCAGTGCCCCGAAGGCGTCGCCGTCGCCGCGCCGGGCGCGCGCCACGAGGGCGTCGGTAAGCGCGTCCTGCGGGTCCGGCGGGGGTGCGGCGGTCAGTCCCATCACTTGAGCATGCACTTCTTGCCTCTCCGGGCTATTCTAGTGCCTATGACGACGGGGCCCGGCCACTCCTTTGGGCGGGCTGCCGATTATTTCCACGCTTGCGGAAGGTGCCATGACCGACCAGAAAAACGGCCCCTTCGGCCTCAACCGCACCCGCATCTTCCTGCTCGCCATGGGCGCGCTGGTGCTGCTGATCACCGTCTCGATGATGATGGGCGGCCTCGGCTCATACAACGCGCTCAAGGAAGCAGCGCAGGCGAACAGCCCGAATGCGGTGCAGCCGGCGGGGAACTGACGCCGCCCCGCCTCCTCCCCTGGCGGGAAGAACTAGGCCACCAGCGCCTGGGGCACGGCCTCGGCGATGAAGCCGCCGCCCAGCACTTCGCTGCTCTCGCTGTCATCGGCATAGAAGACGCAGGCCTGGCCCGGCGAGATGCCGTATTCGCCGCTCATCAGCGTGACATAGACATCGCTGCCCTGCATCTGGATGACGGCGGGCTGCGGGCCGCGGGTGGAGCGGACCTTGACCTCGACCGGTGCACCATTGCCAGCTGCCGCCTCGGCCAGGGGCATGCCGCCCAGCCAGTTGACATCGCGCAGGCGCACGGTGTGGGTCTTGAGCGCTTCGCGCGGACCGACGATGACCTGCATGGTGCGGTGATCGAGCTTGATCACGTAGAGCGGCTCGCCGGCGGCAATGCCCAGGCCCTTGCGCTGCCCGATGGTGTAATGGACGATGCCTTCGTGCTCGCCCAGCACCCGGCCATCGAGATGGACGATCTGGCCCTTGGCCAGCGCCTCGGGATGCATCCTGGCGATGATGTCGGCATACTTGCCCTGCGGCACGAAGCAGATGTCCTGGCTGTCGTGCTTTTCGGCGATTTCGAGACCCATGTCGCGCGCGTGCTGGCGCACTTCGGCCTTGCCCATGCCCCCCAGAGGAAAGCGCAGGAAATCGAGCTGGCTCTGCGTGGTGGCGAACAGGAAGTAGGACTGGTCGCGATCGTTGTCGACCGGCCGGAACAGATGCCGCTTGCCGTCGGCGCCGAGTCTGGTCTGCACATAGTGGCCGGTGGCCAGCACGTCGGCACCCAGATCCTGCGCGACCGTCATCAGGTCGACGAACTTGACCGACTGGTTGCAGGCGATGCACGGCACCGGCGTCTCACCCTGCTGATAGGCATTGGCGAAGGGCTCGATGACCGCGTTCTTGAACCGCTCCTCGTAATCGAGGACATAGTGCGGGATGCCCAGCGTGGCGGCGACGCGGCGCGCATCGTGGATATCCTGCCCGGCGCAGCAGGCGCCCTTGCGGTGCACGGCCTCGCCGTGATCGTAAAGCTGCAGGGTGACGCCGACGACTTCATAACCCTCGCGGGCGAGCAATCCGGCAACGACGGAGGAATCCACGCCCCCGGACATGGCGACGACGACGCGCGTGTCCTCTGGGCGCTTGGCAATATCAAGCGAGTTCAGCATTTCCTGGGTATCCGGTTGGGTTCAAGGGCCAGCGGCTACGATGTCGGGCTTCCATACGCAAAAGCGCCGCGCCTGTCCATCATCGCACCCGGCAGCTTTTGCCGCCTGCCCGGCAGGACTGCCCCGACGCCGGGGCCAAAGGCCGCTCGCGAACCAAGCTAAGAGCTTATGAGAACAGGGATTTCGAAAATGCCGTGATCTGGCAAGGCTCTTGCATCGCTGATGCCGGATGAGTGTTTGTTCAGGGGCGCCCAAGTGGCTTCACATCTGACTGTTATCAGCGGTACCGGCGGCGCCAGCGCTTCTGCCCGGGCTTTTGCCGGCCAGCAGCCCAGCGCCCAGAACGCCACGACCGAACCGGGCGGGCTGATGGGACTGTTCTCGGCACTCCTCGGAAATGCCATGTCCACGGCACCCACCGCGCCTGCCGTCCCCGGCACAGTCGGCACCCAGGCAACCGGCGATCTCGACCTCGCCGGACTTTTCCGCCTCGGCCTCGACGGCAATTTCGGCGACGCCTCGGACGACGACACCGCCGACCCAGACGCCCTGGCCGCAGCCATCGACGGCCCGGTTGTGCCGGCCATCCCGGCCGAGCCCAAGCCCATGGTCGACTTCGTCGAGGCCCTCGGCGCGCTCAAGGCCAGCCTCGACAAGGGCGAACCGCTTGATCCCGAATTGCTCGAACAGGTGGAAGGCGCGCTGACCGCGCTTGCCGATGCACTTGGCCTTGAGCTCGACGACCTGCCGGTGCCCGACGATTTCGCCGCGCTGTTGCAGACGACCGGCGCCGATGAAACGGGTCTCGCCGGTGCCCTGACGCAGCTGCTGTCGCCGCTGGCCCAGTCGCTCGCGACGGCGACCCCGGCCACCAACGCCCAGGCCAGCATCGATGCGTCGGCCACCAGCACGCAGCTGCAGGCACTGGGCGACAAGCTCGCCGCACTGCTCGGTGCCCTCGAAGACGGCAAGGTTTCCGCCGAAAAGCTGGCCGCTCTCGGCATGACGCCGGGCCAGCCGCTCGATGCGGACATCGAAGCCGCCCTCAGCCGCTTTGCCGCCGGCCTGTCGGCCCAGAACGCTGCGGTGCCCGATGAGCCGACCCTCGCCATGCCCACGCTCAAGGTGAGCGAACCGGTGCTGACGGGCAAGGCCGGCGATGCCCAGCAAGCCGATGCTCCCGAGCCGGTCCAGTCCGCCCCTGCCCCGGACCGCC
This sequence comes from Devosia lucknowensis, assembly GCF_900177655.1. Lineage (NCBI taxonomy): Bacteria > Pseudomonadati > Pseudomonadota > Alphaproteobacteria > Hyphomicrobiales > Devosiaceae > Devosia > Devosia lucknowensis. The sequence goes on from NZ_FXWK01000001.1 coordinate 2,304,628, forward strand.
AGGCCGATACCGGGCAGGACCGCACCGGCAGCGACGCACAGCAATCCGATCGCGGCCGCGACCGTCCCGAACCGGCGACGCGCGAAACGCGGACCGCAGCCCATGCCGCGCCCGCCGCGATGGACGCATCCAATACGCCGGCGCCGTCGGCCGATGCCAGCGTGCAGCAACCTGCTGGCGCACGCATCGATGCGACGGCCAATCCGCGCATCATCCAGGCCGGCTACCAGACCAGCCAGCAGCAGCTCAACCTGCCGCAGATCGCCTTCGAACTGGCCCGGCAGGTCCAGGACGGCAATACGCGCTTCCAGATCCGCCTCGATCCGCCCGAACTCGGCCGCATCGACGTGCGCCTCGACATCAACGAATCCGGCCAGGTGCATGCACGCCTGACCGTCGAGAAGGCCGAGACGCTCGACCTGATGCAGCGCGACCAGCGCGGTCTCGAGCGTGCCCTGCAGCAGGCAGGGCTCGACAGCTCCAAGACCAATCTAGAATTTTCGCTCAAGCAGAACCCATTCGCCGGCCAGCAGGGCCAGATGGGTGACGGCAAGGGCCAGGGCGGCGCCGATGGCGGCGTGTCGGCCAATGACAATGGTGCGGGTGCAGCCGAGAGCGAGCAGCCGCCAATGGTCAATCTCTATCGTGGCGCGCTGCAGGCCAGCGGCGTCAACATCATCGCGTAAGGAGTAGGTGTCATGGCAATCGATGGCGTTTCCGGCTCGAGCTCGGCCAGTGCGAAGAACGCAGCGTCGCGCACGACGATCGCGCAGAACTTCGACACCTTTCTGTCGATCCTGACGACGCAGCTGCGCAACCAGAACCCGCTCGATCCGCTGGACACCAACCAGTTTACCCAGCAGCTGGTGCAGTTCACCGGCGTCGAGCAGCAGCTCAAGACCAACGATTTCCTCGAAGCGCTGCTGCTCAATACGCAGAATGCGGGCCGCTCGGACGCCGTGTCCTATATCGGCAAGGAAGTCACCGCGTCGGGCGAGACCGCCGAACTCAAGGAAGGCGGCGCCTACTGGGCCTACAATGCCGATGCCAACGTCGCCAACGCGACCGTGACCATCAAGAACGCATCCGGCCAGATCGTCTACTCGGAGAATGGCTCGCTCAATGCCGGTCCAGGCAACTTCCTGTGGGATGGCATGGGCACCGACGGCACCAAGAAGCCCGATGGCATCTATACCATCGAGATCAAGGGCACGAACCTGGCGGGCAATACCGTCAAGGTGTCGACCTCTTCGGTGGGCGTGGTCACGGCCGTCGATTTCTCCGGCAAGGAGCCGATGCTGACCGTCGGCAAGAACAAGGTCGCCCTGTCCGATATCACCAGCATCCGCCAGGTAACCCAGTCGACGCCTGCTCCCACCCCGACACCGGAAGAAACCGACAGCTGAGCTCTGGCACACCCATAGCGGCCCTCAAGTCGAAGCCGGAGAACGGCACATTTTGTGCTGGCGGTGGTGCTTAAGGTTACAGGTCCCAAACATAGCTCCACCCTCGGGCCTGACCCGAGGGCTACTCGACACGCGCCCACCTGCAACAATGTGTTCGCTGACAGACCCTCGGGGTCGAAGCCCGAGGGCGGAACCGTGGATGGTTGAGAGGGTGCGCGCGGTTTCGGCTGGGAAATCGCCGATTGCATTTTGCAGCACAATTGATTGAAACGGCTCGCGTTTCTTAACCTGTTGTAAGTTTCCCCTTAGGGGTATTTTAAGCTCACTGCCCTACTCTCAGGCTCATATGGTCAGGTTTGAGTAGAGAGTAAAATGACCGTACAGATGCGTCCTCGCGTGAAGTACGTAATTGGTCCAGACGGCAGCCCGCTCACGATTGCGGACCTTCCGCCTGCCAATACGAGACGGTGGGTTATCCGCCGCAAGGCCGAAGTTGTCGCTGCCGTTCGCGGTGGCCTGCTCAGCCTTGAAGAAGCCTGTGAGCGGTATACGCTCAGTGTCGACGAATTCCTGAACTGGCAGGCCGCCATCGACAAACACGGCTTGGCAGGTCTGCGGACCACCTGGATCCAGCATTACCGGGAAGGGTGATCCTCGACCGCCGTTGGCGGTCAAATCTGTCCGGTGGACAGATTTGAGAGGATCACGCTTCGAGCTTCGCGAGAAGCCGGGCCGGATCATCGGTAGAATGAACCAAACCCGCTGGAGCCATCCGGCGGGTTTTGTTTATGGTCGTGCAAAGCGCCCCCTCCTAAGTTTCGCTACGGCCTGGCGGCCTAGCTTCACTACCCTCCCCTATAGGGCAGGGTGACATCGGGGTTTGGGCACAATCGTGGTGACCACCTTCCTGCTTGAGGGTGATGCAGCAGAGTTTCAGCCCAGGATTTTGGCACGACGTTTCGCGGCCGTCTGCTCGTCCTCTTCGAACCAGCCCAGATACGTGCCGTCGTCATCCCAGTCGATGATCCTGCCGTTCCTGACGATGATGGCGATGAGATTGTTGGCCGCGCTTTCGATCTTGATCTGGGCAAACCGGCTCTCGAATTCGTCCATGACCTGGACGCCGCGGACCACGCTCTTGCGGAGCGCATCATCGGGGCCTGCAATGCCGAAGTCGCGCAGATGTGCCTCAAGCGGCGTTTCGCCCGCTTCGGCCTCGACCCCGTAGTCTGCCACCTGGAAGGCAAAGTTCGCCTCGTCCCAGAGCATGGACGCGATCCGCTCGATGTGGCTGCGTGGCAAGGCGAGCACGTCGCGGACAGTGGCTTCCATTTTTTCGGTAACCACAGGACCTGCGCGGTCTGCGGGAAAGAGCGTGAAGGGCAGCTCAGCGTCGAACAGATCGACGTGGAGGGTCAAGTGCCCCATGTCGTATCCGTCCCAATGCGTTTTTGCGGCAATATCCATGCTATGGCGTCTCCTGGCCCATCCAGCGCGCACCTGCCGGGCGTCCGCGCAGGCGCTGATAGTAATCCTCCGTAGCGGGCATGACCGGCTTGTCGAAGGGCGTCATGAACCAGCGATGGCATGAAAGACCCAGCGCGATATCGGCTATGGTGAAATCCGCACCGACGATGAAGCCTTCGCCCTTGGCCAGCGCGGCTTCCAGAATGCCCATCTTCCCCGTCCAGCGCGCCACACTGGCATCGATCTGCGCATGGTCGGAATAGTCAGGGTTGCGGCGCAACAGGGCGTTCACAGCGTAGCCCCAGGGTGGATTGAGCTCGGTCGCCTGCCAGCCCAGCCATTGCAGCACATGGCCACGGGACCGGAGATCGGTCGGCAAGAGCGCACCGCTGACGTCCTTTTCGGCGAGGTACACGAGGATGGCATTGCTTTCCCACATGGAAAAATCGCCATCGATCAGCACGGGCACCTGCCCGTTGGGATTACGCGCCAGAAATTCGGGCACGTTGGGATCGGCCAGGGGCAGGCCCCAGTCCTCCCGCTCATAGGCGAGACCCATTTCTTCCAGGGCCCAGAGCACCTTTCGGACATTGATCGACGTCACCCGGCCAAGCACGCGCATGCCATTCATCCCTTGTTAACTGAACCCGGCAGTTCTTGCCTAAATTCGCAAGCTGCGACAGCCGGTTAATACATTGTTTACCATCCGGTAGGTAATTTTTGCCCATCGGTTCTGGGGGCACCAGCGACCGCAGCATGTAGACCAGAGTGGCGGCGTGGACAGTCTAACCAAACTCATCAACCGGATCGGCCTGCCCCGCATCGCCGCCATGGTCATCGTGGCCGTGTTGATGCTGGGCTTTTTCGCCTTCCTGATCATGCGCTCGCAAACCCCCAACCTGGCGCCGCTCTATTCCGGGCTGAGCCTGGAAGACTCGTCGGCGATCGTAACCGAGCTGCAAACGCTTAACATCCCCTACGAATTGCGCGGCGAAGGCGACACGATTCTGATCCCGCGCGACCAGATCACCACCACCCGCATGTCGCTGGCCGGCGAAGGCCTGCCCAGCCGCGGCCAGGTCGGCTACGAGATCTTCGACCAGCAGTCGACGCTGGGCGCCACGAGCTTTGTCCAGAACATCAACAACGTCCGCGCCCTCGAAGGCGAGCTGGCCCGTACTATCGGTTCGCTCAATCGAATCACCGGCGCGCGCGTGCATCTGGTGCTGCCCGAACGCGAACTGTTCCGCCGCGAGCGCAAGGACCCGTCGGCCTCGATCGTCCTCACCACCCGCGGCGAACTGTCGGCGGGCGAAATCCGGGCCATCCAGCATCTTGTCGCGTCGGCCATCGAAGGTCTCGCTCCGAGCCGCGTGTCCATCGTCGACGACCAGGGCAACCTCCTGGCTTCGGGCGCAGGCGACGATGCCGACGGCATCGTGACCGCACAGAACGACGAGCGCACGCTGGGCTTCGAAAACCGTCTGCGGACCCGCGTCGAGGACATGCTGGCCAATGTCGTCGGCGGTGGCCGTGCCCGCGTCGAGGTGTCGGCCGAGCTCGACTTCAATCGCTCGACAACCACCCAGGAAAGCTTCGACCCGGAATCGCAGGTCGTGCGCTCGACACAGACGCGGGAAACCGAAAACCTCACCGGCGGCAACAATGGCCAGGTGACGGTTGCCAACGAATTGCCGGGCGCCAGCCAGAACAACGGCGCCGCAGGCGTCACCGACCAAGGCAAGTCGAGCGAGGAAATCGTCAACTACGAGATTTCCAAGACCACCCAGACCAACGTGACCGAGGCCGGCGCCGTCAAGCGCCTGTCGGTGGCCGTGGTGGTCGATGGCACCTATGCCGACGACGGCGCCGGCAACCTGACCTATACCCCGCGCACCGCCGACGAGATTGCCCAGATCCAGACCCTCGTGCGCTCCGCCGTCGGCTTCTCGGCTGAACGCGGCGACAGCGTCGAAGTCGTCAACATGCAGTTCGCCGAGCGTCCCGACCTTGCTCCGCTCGGGACAGAAGCAAACGGCGGCCTTCTGGACTTCACCCGCGACGACATCATGAACGGCGCCGAAATGGCGGTGACGCTGCTGATCGCGCTGGCCCTCGTGTTCTTCATCATGCGCCCGCTGCTCAAGAAGGCACTGACACCCGAAACCCAGCCGCTGGCGCTGCCCGTGGCGGCCGAGGTCGGCCATCATGGCGTGCTCGGGGCCGACGGCCAGGTGATTGCCGAACCTGAGGCGCCACCGCGCGACAAGACCCCGGCATGGGTGGCCAATGCCAAGTCCATGGGCGAAACCCAGCTCCAGACCCTCAAGACGGTCGGGACGCTGGTCGAGGAAAATCCAAAGCAGGCCGCGCTGATCGTGCGCGACTGGCTCGGTAACGCGGCGTAAGATCGATGGCACTCGTTTCACAATCCAGCCCAGAAGCCATCGCCGCCTCCACCCCCATGCCGATGGCCGGCGCGCAGCTGCAGGTGGGCGGCGAACAGCGCCTGCTCAAAGGCGACGAAAAAGCCGCGGCGCTGCTGCTGGCCCTCGGACCCGATTACGGCAAGCCGATCTTCGACGAACTCGACGAGCTCGAGGTCAAGCAGCTCTCGCGCGCCATGGTGCGCCTCGGGCCCATTACCCAGGAAATGCTCGACGACCTGATGATCGAATTCGTCACGACGATTTCGTCCAACGGCTCGCTCTCGGGCAATACCGACACGACCGAACGCCTGCTGCTGAGCTTTCTCAGCCAGGACAAGGTCGACGCCATCATGGAAGAAATCCGCGGCCCGGCCGGCCGCAACATGTGGGAGAAGCTCTCCAACGTGCAGGCCGACGTGCTGGCCGCCTACCTCAAGAACGAATACCCCCAGACCATCGCCGTGGTCCTTTCCAAGATCGCCACTGAGCACGCGTCCAAGGTGCTCGCCGTGCTGCCCGAGGAACTGGCCATGGACGTGGTCGCCCGCATGCTCGGGCTCGACCCGGTGCAGAAGGAAATCCTCGAAAAGATCGAGATGACCCTCAGGACCGAATTCATGTCGACGCTCAACCACACCAAGCGCCGCGACAGCCACGAGCAGATGGCCGAAATCTTCAACGCCTTCGATCGCCAGACCGAGGCGCGGTTCATCACTAATCTCGAAGAGGTCAACCGCGACGACGCCGAGCGCATCAAGCAGCTCATGTTCACCTTCGAGGACCTGGCCAAGCTCGACATGTCGGCCATTCAGACGCTGCTTTCCAAGCTCGACAAGCGCGACTTGGCGCTGGCGCTCAAGGGCGCCAACGAACAGGTCAAGGAAAGCTTCTTCTCCAATATGTCGAGCCGTGCCGCCAAGCTGCTGCAGGACGACATGGCGGGCATGGGGCCGGTGCGTCTCAAGGACGTCGACGAGGCCCAGACCCGCATGGTCGCCACGGCCAAGGATCTCGCCGCCAAGGGCGAAATCCTGATCATGAAGTCCAAATCCGACGACCAGATGATTGCGTGACGCCATGGCCAGCCCCGCACGCTTCACCTTCGATCTCGATCTTCAGCCCCGCGCCAGCCGCCGCGCCGCGCCGCCTCCCGCACCCTCCATCCCCGAGGACGTGGTGGCCCAGCTCATCGCCAATGCGCGCGAGGAAGCCTATGCCGAGGGCATGCGCGCCGGCGAACAGAACGCCGCCTCGATGGCCGCCCAGACCATCGCCGCTGCAGCGGGAAGCCTCGCCACCCAGTCGGCCAAAATGGCGGCGGCGCTCGACGAGGCGCGCAATGGCCACCACCAGGACGCCGTCGAACTGGCGCTCAGCGTCGGCCGCAAGCTGTCGCTGCACCTGGTCGCGCGCTTTCCGCTGGCCGAACTCGAAGCCCTGGTGGCCGAATGCCTGCCCAGCCTTTCGGGCGTGCCGCACCTGGTCATCCGCTGCCACCCCGACCTGGCCGACGCCATCCGCGACATGGCCACCGCCCAGATGTCCCATGCAGGCTTTGCCGGCCGGCTGGTGGTGATGGGCGATCCCGACATCCGCATCGGCGACGGCCGGCTTGAATGGGTCGATGGCGGCCTCGTGCGCGACATCGCCGAGACCTCGCGCCAGATCGACCGCCAGATTGCCACCTATCTTGCTGCGCGCACGCGCGGTCAGCACAAGGAGAACGGTTCATGACCGATCCTCAGGACGACATCACTGCATCCGAAGGCCTCAGCCTCGACGAAATGACCGCCCCCGAGCGCGATACCCGCGGCGAAGGCTATATCGAGCGCAGCGCCTCCGATCTCGAAGCCGTGTTCGACGTGCCGGTGCGTGTCTCGGTGGTGCTCGGTCGCACCAAGATGCCGGTATCGAGCCTCCTGAAGCTCGACACCGGCACGGTGATCGAACTCGACCGCCAGGTGGGCGAAGCCGTCGAGATCTTCATCAACGACCGCCTGGTCGCCCGTGGTGAAATCGTGCTGGTGGAAGACCGCCTCGGCGTCACCATGACCGAAATCATCAAGCCGCAGTAAGGGAGCCCGAGACCATGCGCCTGCTCATCATCGGGGCCCTCGAGGGCCAGCTCTCCACCGCGACCAAGATGGCCATGGATGGCGGCGCCAAGGTCGCCCACGCGCCGTCCATCGAGATCGCCCTGGCCGCCCTGCGTGCCGGCAAGGGCGCGGACCTGCTGCTGGTCGACGTCATGATGGACATTGCCGGCCTGATCGCCGGGCTCGAAGCCGAGCGCATCGCCATTCCCGTGGTCGCCTGCGGCGTCGAAACCAACGCGGCCGCCGCCGTCAACGCCATCCGCGCCGGCGCCAAGGAATACATCCCCCTGCCCCCCGACGCCGAGCTGATCGCCGCCGTCATCGCCGCCGTTGCGCGGGAAAGCTCGGACTTCCTTTATCGCGATCCGGCCATGGAACGCGTGGTCAGGATGGCCGAGCAGGTTGCCGGCTCCGAGGCCTCGATCCTCATCACCGGCGAAAGCGGCACCGGCAAGGAAGTCATTGCCAAATACGTGCATGCACGCAGCAAGCGCGCGCAAAAGCCCTTCATCTCCGTCAACTGCGCCGCCATTCCCGAGGCGCTGCTCGAAAGCGAGCTCTTCGGCCACGAAAAGGGCGCCTTCACCGGCGCCATCGCCCGCCGCATCGGCAAGTTCGAGGAAGCCTCGGGCGGCACGCTGCTGCTCGACGAAATCTCGGAAATGGACGTCCGCCTGCAGGCCAAGCTTCTGCGCGCCATCCAGGAGCGCGTCATCGACCGCGTCGGCGGCACCAAGCCCGTGGCCGTCGATATCCGCATTCTCGCCACGTCCAACCGCAACCTGACCGAAGCCGTGCGCGAAGGCAGCTTCCGCGAGGACCTGCTGTTCCGCCTGAACGTCGTCAATCTGCGCCTGCCCGCGCTGCGCGACCGGCCCGGCGACATCGTCGCGCTTTCCGAGCACTTCGTCGCCAAATACGCCAAGGCCAATGGCCTGCCGCCGCGCAGCCTTTCGGCTGAAGCCCGCGATGCCCTCATAAAGGCGCCCTGGCCGGGTAACGTGCGCGAACTGGAAAACACGCTGCACCGCGCAGTACTGCTGTCCTCGGGCGACGTGATCGGCCCGGACGCCATCGTGCTGCCCGACGGCATGGGCCTCGCCGAAGCGGCGCGAGCCGCCTCTCCGGCTGCCCAGCTCGCCCAGACTGCCGAGGCCATGAACCGCGCCCTCGTCGGCCGCACCGTGGCTGATGTCGAGCGCGACCTGATCCTCGACACGCTCGATCACACGCTGGGCAACCGCACCCACGCCGCCAATATCCTGGGCATCTCGATCCGCACGCTGCGCAACAAGCTCAACCAGTATTCCGACGAGGGCGTCCATGTGCCTGAACCGGGCGAAAAGCGCGGGGCGGCTTGAGCTTGATGGTCGTGGCAACCACCCCCTCATCCGGCGCTGCGCGCCACCTTCTCCCCGAGTGGGAGAAGAATGGCCCCGAGCGCGCCTCTTGTTCCTCTCCCTCTCGGGGAGAGGTGGCTCGGCGCAGCCGAGACGGTGAGGGGGCTATCGTCGCGACCACAAGGTTCTATCAATGACCGATATCCCAACCAGCGGTAGACCGGGCTTCAAGCCGCCGTCCGTGAAGACGGTGCTGGATACCCTGCGCTCGGGTGACATCGCTCTCGCCGCGGGCGTGATGGGGCTGATCGTCATCCTGATCGTCCCCATGCCGCCGCTGCTGGTAGACGTGCTGCTGGCCATCTCGATCGTGTTCTCGGTCATGATCCTCATGACCTCGCTGTTCATCCAGAAGCCGCTGGAATTCTCTTCCTTCCCGACGGTTCTGCTGATCGCCACCATGCTGCGGCTGGGCCTCAACCTCGCCACCACGCGCCTGATCCTCAGCGAAGGCCACAACGGCCACAGCGCCGCCGGCCACGTCATCGAAGCCTTCGGCAATTTCATTACCCGCGGCAATTTCATCATCGGGACGGTGATCTTCATCATCCTCGTGATCGTGAACTTCATCGTCATTACCAAGGGCTCGGGCCGTATCGCCGAAGTCGCGGCGCGCTTCAGCCTCGACGCCATGCCCGGCAAGCAGATGGCCATCGACGCCGACCTCTCGGCGGGCCTGATCGACGAGGACACGGCCAAGAAGCGTCGCGCCGAACTGGAAGGCGAGAGCGCCTTCTTCGGTAACATGGACGGTGCCAGCAAGTTTGTGCGCGGCGATGCCATTGCCGGCCTGATCATCACCTTCATCAACATTTCCGCCGGCATGCTGATCGGCATCATGCAGCAGGGCCTGAGCTTCCAGGAAGCGGGCAATGTCTACACGCTGCTGACCATCGGCGACGGCCTCGTCTCGCAGATTCCGGCGCTGATCGTCTCGACCGCTGCCGGTATCCTCGTGTCGAAGTCCGGCGTTGCCGGCGCTGCCGACAAGGCCCTCACGCGCCAGTTCACCGGCTATCCGCGGGCCCTCGGCATGTCGGCCGCCGTCATGGGCGCCCTCGCCTTCCTGCCGGGCATGCCCTTCATTCCCTTCATGGCGCTGGCCGGTGGCGTCGGTTATGTCGCCTGGCGGGCAAGCCAGACCAAGGCGGTTCGGGAAGTCGAGGAAAAGGCGGTCGAGGTGGCCAAGGCCGCGCCGCCGCCGCAGGCCAGCGAGCCCCCGATCACCGACAGCCTCAAGATCGACGACCTCAAGCTCGAACTGGGCTATGGGCTGTTGAGCCTCGTCAAGGAAGATGCCAACGGCCAGGACCGCCTGACCGAACAGATCAAGGCGCTGCGCCGCCAGTTGGCGCTGGAACTGGGCTTCGTCATGCCGCCCGTGCGCATCCTCGACAACATGCAGCTCGAGCCGAACGACTACAAGGTTCGCATCAAGGAAGTCGAAGCCGGATCGGGCCAGATCTACGCCAACCAGCTGATGGTCATGGACCCCTATGGCAACCCCATCGATCTGCCAGGCAACCACACCACCGAGCCGACCTTCGGCCTGCCCGCAACCTGGATCGAGCCGGCGCTGCGCGACGAAGCCGAATTGCGCGGCCTCTCCATCATCGATCCGTCGACGGTCATTTCCACGCACCTGACCGAAGTGCTCAAGGCCAACGTCGCCGACCTCCTCAGCTATGCCAACGTGCAGTCGCTGCTCTCGGGCCTGCCCAAGGACCAGCAGAAGCTGGTGGAAGACCTGGTGCCGAGCCAGATCACGGTTTCGGGCCTGCAGCGGGTGCTGCAGTCGCTGCTGACGGAACGCATCTCGATCCGCGATCTGTCCTCGATCCTGGAAGCAGTGGCTGAAATCGCCGGCAGTGGCCGCTCGGTGGCGACCATCACCGAGCACGTCCGCTCGCGGCTGGCGCGCCAGATCTGCGCCGCCAATGTCGGACCGGACGGCAACCTGCCGCTGCTGACCCTGTCCCCGCAATGGGAGCGCGACTTCGCCGAGTCCATGGCTGGCGACGGCGAAAACCGCCATCTCGCCATGGCGCCGAGCAAGCTGCAGCAATTCATCGGCGCGGTGCAGTCCGGTTTCGAGCGCGCTGCCCAGCAGGGCGAATTGCCCGTGCTGATTACCTCGCCCTCGATCCGCCCGCATGTGCGTTCGATCATCGAGCGCTTCCGCCCCCAGACCGTGGTCATGAGCCAGAACGAAGTGCACCCGCGCGTCCGCCTCAAGACCGTCGGCAGCATCTGATGCGTCGGCGGCCCGCGCGCTGACCGCGTGTGGTTATTGCTGCGTGAGGGCCAGCTTGGCGCCGAGGGCAACGAATGCGGCGGCAAAGGTTCGGCGCATCCAGGTCATGATCTCGGGGCGTGAGGTCACCTGCCCGCGGATGGCGGCAGCGAAAAGACCATAGAACGCGAACACCACGAAGGTCATGGCCATGAACACGCCGCTGAGCTCGAGCATGCGCGGCAGTGCATCGGGAGAGCTTGCCGGAACGAACTGCGGCAGGAAGGCGAAGAAGAAGATCGACAGCTTCGGATTGAGGAGGTTCATCAGCACCACCTCGGTGGCCATGGCGCGCAACGACTTGCGCTCCTGCTGCGCCTCGACCGCCAGCGCACCAGTATCCCGCAGCGTGGCCCAGGCCATGTAGAGAAGGTAGGCCACGCCGAAATACTTGATGATTTCGAAGGCCAGAGCGCTGGCATGCAGCACGGCGGCAAGACCGGTAATCGCAGCGATCATGTGCGGGACAATGCCCAGGGTGCAGAAGAAGGCCGCCCAGAGGCTGGCCTTGCTGCCGCGCCCGAGACCGGCCGCGACCGTGTAGAGCGCGCCGGCTCCGGGGGACACGACGACAACAAGGGTGGTGACGAAAAATTCCCAGCTCACGACGGCCTCCTGGTCAGGACGACATAATGGCGGTTTGCGCCCGACTTCGCCAGAGCCCGTGCCGCCGTCGACCCGTTATCCCAAGGCGTTGAACTCACCTGAGACCCCACGCATTGTGAAAGGGCAATGGAGGAGGACAGCATGTACAAGCCGGACGGTTATACGAGCCTATCACCCTACCTGATCGTCGACGACGCCCAGGCCCTGCTGGATTTCATCAAGGCGGTGTTCGACGCCGAGCCGCATGCCGTGCACCGCAATGACGGCAGTGTGGCCCATGCCGAAGTGTGGATCGACGATACGATCCTGATGCTGGGCGAATGGAAGGGCAGCAATGCTGTCGCCCATGTGCACGTCTATGTGCCTGATGTAATGGAGAGCTTCGAACGCGCCAGGAGCGCCGGCGGCAAGGTTGTGCAGGAGCCAGTGCGCAAGGACGACCCCGACCTTCGCGGCGGCATCATGGACGCCTCGGGCACGACCTGGTGGCTGTCGACGCGCCAGGCATGACCTTGACACAAAAGAGCGCGCTGCGGAGGCAGCGCGCCTACGGCAGTCTTCAGCGCGAAATCAGCTGAGACGGCCCGGCACCAAGGGCGGCAGATCGAGCGCCGCCGCCTCGGCCGAAGTATCGACATCCTCTTCTTCGGCCAGCTCGCGCTGGGCATCGTACCAGAATTCCTGTTCGCGCCCTTCAGGCCGTCCGGCCTGGTCCCAAAGCTGGTAGGCGCGGTCGCGGATCTTGTCCTCGTCGACGGTGTGCATGGCATCCTCCTCCTGCAATATCTGTGCAACGCCAGCCGGGCTTTCGGGTTGCTCCGGAACGCCAATGTAACCGGCCGCATTGAAGGGAAGACCACGAGGTCTTTCGTCATGCGACTGTTTTCCTGCTCCCATTGCGGCAACACCCTTTATTTCGAGAACGCGGTGTGCGAGCGCTGCGGCCACGCGCTGGGCTATTCCCCCGATCACGGCACCCTGCTCTCGCTCGAGGCCAAAGATGGGGTGTGGGTCAGTCCCGCCCTGCCCGATCACGCCTTCGTCTATTGCGCCAACGCCGCGCACGGCGCCTGCAACTGGCTGATCCCGGCCGCGCCCGGCGGCGCCATCTATTGCGCGGCGTGCCGCCACAACGACACCATTCCGCCCATCGGCGATCCGCGCAACCTGCTGCGCTGGCAGACCATCGAACGCGCCAAGAAGCGGCTCGTCTATTCGCTGATCCGCCTCGGCCTGCCGCTGGAGACGCGCAGCGAAGATCCCCAGCACGGCCTGGCCTTCCGTTTCCTGGCCGAAAGCGCCGCCCCCGAACCCGTCATGACCGGACACGACACCGGCATCATCACCATTGCGCTGAGCGAAGCCGACGACGCCGAGCGCGAATACCGGCGCACGAGCTTCAACGAACCCTACCGCACGCTGCTCGGACATTTTCGCCACGAGATTGGCCACCACTACTGGGACCTGCTGGTGCGGGCGCAGCCGGCCGAAGAGCAGTTCCGCCGGCTCTTTGGCGACGAGCGCACCGACTATGGACAGGCGCTACAGACCTACTACGCCCAGGGTGCAGCGCCCGACTGGCCGCAATTCCACATCAGCGCCTATGCCACGGCGCATCCCTGGGAGGATTTCGCCGAGACGTTCGCGCACCTGCTGCATATCATCGACACCGTGGAAATGGCGGCAGCCTTCGGCCTTCGCGCTCGCCCCCGCACCGGCGACGACGCGCTCGCCATTCCTCCCGTGACCTTCGACCCCTATCTCGAACCCGACATGGCGACGATCATCGAGCACTGGATCCCGCTGACGTCGCTGCTCAACAACCTCAACCGCGCCGTGGGCCAGGCCGATGCCTATCCGTTCGTTCTGACCCCGCCCGTCATGGACAAGCTGGCCTTCATCAACGCGCTGGTGCACCAGGCGCCCGCGCTGGAGCAGTTGAAGCGTCTCAGCCGCGCCTGACCACCTGGTCATAGGGTGCCAGCGCATCGTCGAGCGCCTGCAGGTCGTCGGGGAGCTCGGCCTCGAACATCATTTCCTCGCCCGTGGCCGGATGTTCAAAGCCCAGCTCGGCGGCATGGAGGGCCTGGCGGCCCAGGGCCTGCACCGCCGCGGCGACGGTTTCGGGGAGCTTGTTGATCTTGGTGGCAAAGCCCGGCGCGTAGAGCAGGTCGGAGACCAGCGGGTGGCCGATATGGGCCATGTGCACGCGGATCTGGTGAGTCCGTCCGGTTTCGAGCTGGCACTGGATCCGGGTGATGTCCCAGCCCGGCTCGCCATAACGCGCTTCCACCGCATAGTGGGTGATCGCCTCGCGGCCGCTCTTGAGCACTGCCTGCTTGAGCCTGTTGCCCGGATCGCGGCCGAGCGGCGCATCCACCGTGCCCATGCCCGACTGGGTCGACCCCCAGGCATAGGCGATATAGGCACGATGGAGGGGGCCCGTACGGCCGTGATCGGCAAACTGTTCGGACAGATGCTTGTGCGCCTTCTCGGTCTTGGCCGCGACCATGACACCCGACGTATCCTTGTCGAGCCGGTGCACGATGCCCGGCCGCTTGACGCCGCCAATGCCCTTGAGGCTGTCCCCGCAGTGGAAGATCAGCGCATTGACCAGCGTGCCCGAAGGCGAACCCGGCGCCGGATGGACGACCATGCCGACCGGCTTGTTGATGACGATCAGGTGCTCGTCCTCGTAGAGAATGTCGAGCGGAATGTCCTCGGGTTGCGGTTCGGGGTCATCGGGGGGTGGGGCAAGAAGGACGATTGTCTCCCCGTCCCTGAGCCGGTATTTGGGTTCGGCAACTGTCTTGCCGTCCACCGCGACGGCGCCCGACAGGATCAGATCCTTGATACGGCTGCGGCTTAGCGCGTCATGCGCCTTTGCCAACATCGCATCGAGCCGGCCGCCGGCCATGGCGGCATCCACCACAACCTCGACGGGTTCGCCCTCAAACTCGAAATCGGTATCGTCAGCCATGAGCAATCCTGAACCAAACAAGCCCGGCGCGGCCGACACCGAACTGACGCCCGAAGCCCTGGCTATGCTGGGAAAAGCCCGCCGCTCGTTCGCGGTATCCATGGGCATACTGTTGCTGGGCTTTATGGCGATTGGTGTTGCGCTTGTCTATCGCGTGATGCGCGATAGCCCGCCGCCAGCCATCGCGGCCGAGGTTGCGGTTCCCGAAGGCGCCGAGATTCTTTCCGCGCTCAACACCGACGGCACCATCCAGGTGACCTTCTCGGCCGGCGGCGCCACCATGCTCAACATCTACGATGCCGGCACCGGTGAACTGGTGCGCAGTGTCACCATCGGCACGGATTAGGTGTTTCGTCGGCCTCTCGCCACCCCTCGGATCAGGTCCGAGGGCGGAGCGTAGTGACAGCAGCCCCTAGCGTCCCTGGATTTCCTTGAGCGCCGCGAGGCGCTCGGATACCCGGCCATTGCTGTTGGGCTGGGGCGTAGGGAGAATGTCGACGCTCTCGCCATCATCTGCGAACCGCTGCACGCGGTCGAAGAGGCTTTCTTCGGGCATGACGCTGGCGGGCGCCTCGTTGTCCACCGCATAGACGAGGCGGCTGACGCTGGCAGCGATGTCGTTGAGCTTTTCGCGCAGATGCGCTTCCTCGAAGCGCTCCGTCTCCCAATCGGCCATGATCCCGGCCTCGACATTGCTGACCTTGGCGCGCAGGCGCTCCAGCTCGTCTTCCATGGAGAGCTTGTCGGCAAGCAACTGCTCGACCCTGCCCTCGCTCTTTTCCACCACCTCCGTGGTTTCGGCCAGGAGCGCATTGAGCCGGTTCTCGGCGCTGGCGATCCGGGCTTCTGCCGCCATGAGCCCCTCGGCATCGGCCTCGCGCTGCGCATCGCGGCCGGCAAGGGCATCGCGCATCTGCGCAATGGCGGCGCTGGCCTCGGCGCTGCGGCGGTCCGAATTCTCCAGCCGCTCGATCAGGCTATGGGCCTGGTCTTCAAGAAAAGCCGCCCGCTTGCGCTCGATGGCAAGCGCGGCGGTCAATTGGTCGATATCGCTCTCATACTCGCCCGACAGGGCCAGGCCCTCGATCGTCGTGGCTTTCGCCAGACCGCCGCGCAGCGAATTGCGCAGCGTCTCGATCTCCCCGGCCCGCGTTTCCAGTTCGCGATCGCGCTTGCGCAGGCGATTGCCGAGATCGGCCCCCTCCTTTTCAAGCTCGAGAATGCGGGCCCGCAATTCGACCTCGCGGCTTTCGAGCTCGCGCACGACCGCCAGGTGGCTTTCGCGCTCGGCCTTGAGGGCACCGAGATCTGTGCGCTTCTGGTTGACATCGCTGAGCTGTTCCGCAAGGCGCTTGCGCAGCGCTTCGACATTCATTTCCAGCCGACGGGTGGAGAGGGCGAACTCGGCGCGCAACTGGTCCTTGTCGGCCCGGAACTCGGCCATGGTGATCGGGGTCGCCGCCTCGATGCGCCGCTTGGTCAGGCGCACGGCGCGTTTCCAGACGGCCGGCATGATGATGAGCGCAACCAGCCCTGCCACAAGCAGGCCCAGCGCGAAGTACATGATATTCTCGATCAGCATCCTAGCGGTCTCCGGGCGGCGAGACGCCTGCCTTGGACTTTACCCAACCGTCTTTGCCAGCAAACACGGCATCGGACCATCTTTGGCCCTCGTTAACCCTAACGCCTTTGCGACGCGCCGTCACGACAAAGCCGGAGCTTGCGGCCCCGGCTTGCGCAGGTTTGATGACGTCGATGACGCTCAGAACGGGTTCCAGGTCGGCTCGCTGGTGAAGTTGAGATAGCCCACATTGATGCCGAGACGCGCACCGAGACCCGAGCGGATCGGCACCACGATGACGTTGCCGCGCTTGGTGACAGTCATGCCGACGCCGCCCACCACATAGGCGGAGCCGTCGATGCCGGGATAGCGCCCGAGGATTTCCTGGATACTGGACAGGTTGTAGACCAGCATCATGACCTTGGAGCCGTCGCCGCCGACATCGAGCCCGATACTGGGACCCTGCCAGAAAATTTTGAACTGGCCGGCATTGCGCGTGTAGAGCGTGCCCTCGCCATACTTGGCGCCGATGAACAGAGCGCCGCCCGCTTCCTCGCCCAGGATGTAGCCATTGGGCTGGCCATATTCGCTGACGGCGCGTTCGACCACGGAGGCAAGGCCCTGCGCGGCCGATCCGAAGAATTCCCGGCCGCTCTCGACCAGCTCCTCGCCCGAGAACGTATCGCTCAGCGATCCCTGGGCATGCGCCGGCACCGCCACCGCGACAAGGGCGAGCAGTGTGGCAGCAAGCTGGGCTAGACGCTTCAACATGGCAATTCTCCCGTATCGGTCGCTTGCGTTTACGAAGACCTTAAGGTCCGGTCCCTAGTCTCAGGGTCTGGCATGGCGACCATTTGGGCCAATCATGAAGCAAACCTCTAAACAAATCTTAACCATGATCGCCCTTGTTCTGCCGCTTTTGGGGCTTGCCGGCGCCACAGTCTCACCTGCGCTCGCACAGTCGATCGTCACCTGGATCCGCACCGACCCGCTGACGGGGATCGCCCTGGGCGGCATGGACCCGGTATCCTACTTCACCGAGCCTGCGCCGATGCCGGGACGTTCGGAATTCGAATTCAGCTGGATGGGCGCGCCGTTCCTTTTCGCCAACGAAGCGAACATGGAAATCTTCAAGCGGCATCCCGAGATCTATGCGCCGCAATTCGGCGGGCACGGGGCCATGAGCATGTCGCGCGGCTTCATCTCGGATGCCGACCCGATGATCTACACCGTCTACAAGCAGCGGCTCTACCTGTTCTACTCGGCCTCCAACCGCGAGGCGTTCCTGCTTTCGCCCGATGCGGCAGCGCTCAGGGCCGAGCAACATTGGCAGGTTCTGTCCAAAACGCTCTCGACCCGGTAGTGCGGGCCTGCCCGGCGCTTTATTGTCGCCTGACTGATTCTCGACTTTCTTGCGCCATAGCGCCCACGGAGACCCGCCACCATGGATATCATCGAGCTCAAGGCAACCGACCTCGCCGCCATGCTGTGTTCCAGGGTCTGCCACGATCTCATCAACCCCATCGGAGCCATCGGCAATGGCCTTGAAGTGCTGGGTGATCCGAACCAGAGCGAAATGGCCGAAGGCGCGCGCGACCTGATTGCCAGCGCCGCCAAGCAGAGCCGCGCCAAGCTCGAATTCGCCCGCCTGGCCTATGGCGCCTCCTCGACCGCCGGCACCGACATCGACACCAGGGAATGCGAGCGCGTCGCCCGCATCCTGTTCGAGATCGAGAAGGCCGACCTCGAATGGAACGTGCCGCTGATCCTGCTGCCCAAGCACAAGGCCAAGCTGTTCATGAACATGCTGCTGATCGCCGCCGGTTCGGTGCCGCGCGGCGGCATGGTGACGGCCTCGATCACTGGCCCCGCCGGCGAGGAAAAATTCGAGTTCACCTCCAGGAGCGATCCTGAAAAGCGCCAGAAGACCTTGGTCCCCTCTGGCTCTGCGGGCCTGCTTTCCGGCATGCCGGAAGAAGGCAGCGTCGATGCCCGCGGCATCCAGCCGTTTTATACTGGCCTCCTGGCGCGGATGACCGATATGGACGTCAATATCGGCATCGAGAACGACGTGTTCTTCTTGACGGCCGTTCCCAAGGCAAAGTCCGAAGCCGCCTGACCCCACTTAACCGCTTGAGGGCGTGCGAAAATCGCGGCGCACCGTGGTTGCGACGGACATATTTGAGCCCGTCGCGCTAACCTTTCGCAAACGCTTGCGGGGCATAGTCGGCAAAGCGTTTCAACCCGGGGCCCGGCACATGCGCACCTGCCTGATCGTCGATGATTCCAGTGTCGTGCGCAAAGTCGCACGCCGCATTCTGGAAGATCTCGACTATGTCGTGGACGAGGCCGAGGACGGCCAGGAAGCCATCGACAAGTGCCGCCAGGAAATGCCGGACGCCATCCTGCTCGACTGGAACATGCCGATCATGAGCGGGCTGGAATTCCTCAAGCTGCTGCGCGCCTATGTCGGCGGCGAGAAGCCACGGGTCATCTACTGCACGGTCGAGAACGATATCGGCGCCATCGCCCTGGCTCTCAAGGCCGGCGCCAACGACTACATGATGAAGCCATTCGACAGGCTGGTGCTGGAATCCAAATTCCAGGCCGCGGCCGCCTGACCGCATATCCATTACCCCATGTTCGGCGTCATCACCCGACGTGATCGGGTGATCCATCTTGTCTTCAGGACTACCCGGACAAGCCGGGCAATATGGCAGGTCGAGAACAGCCTTCGTTCGCTCCACCGGCTCTCTGAAGCAATATGCGCTTCGATCAACCTGGTTTGCGGGGAAAGATACCCTCAAACGCCCTCTTCCGCCCGGCTCAGCAGAAACGCCTTTTCGCGTGCATTGCGCGTGAGCCCGGCGGCCTTGCGGAACTCGTCGTTCGCTTCGGCGTGCCGCCCGAGCTTGCGCAGGAGATCGCCCCGCACGCCATAGAGCAGGTGGTAGCTTTCCAGGGCCGGCGTCGTGCGCAGGGCTTCGACAATCGGGAGCGCGGCCTCGGGTCCCTGCGCCATCGACACGGCCACGGCGCGGTTGAGCTCGATGACGGGCGACGGCGCGACCTGGTTGAGGAGACCATAGAGCGCCGCGATCTGCCCCCAGTCCGTGTCCGCGGCCTTGCGGGCCCGCGCATGGCAGGCAGCGATGGCCGCCTGCAGCGTATAGGGTCCGGCCACGCCGCCCAGTTGCTGTGCCGTGCCCAGGCCAGCAAGGCCGCGGCGGATCATGAGCTGGTCCCATGTCGCCCGGTTCTGGTTCGGCAGGAGAACCGGCTCACCCTTGGCATTGGTGCGCGCCTTGGCGCGCGAGTGCTGCAGCTCCATCAGGGCCAGCAGACCATGCACCTCCGGCTCCTCCGGCATGAGCCGGGTGAGGATGCGCCCCATGCGCATCGCTTCCTCGCACAATTGCGGGCGCATCCAGTCTTCGCCCGAGGTGGCAGAATAGCCTTCGTTGAAGATCAGATAGAGCACGCCCAGCACGGAGGCGACGCGCTCTTCCCTGTCGGCGCCGCGCGGCACTTCGAAAGGCACGCCTGCCTCGGCAATCGTGCGCTTGGCGCGCACGATGCGCTGGCCGATGGTCGTGTCGTTGGCCAGAAAGGCGCGCGCGATTTCCTCCGTCGTCAGCCCGCCGATCAATCGCAGCGTCAGGGCCACACGGCTTTCAGCCGGAAGGATCGGATGGCAGGAGGTGAAGATGAGGCGCAGGAGATCGTCGCCGACATCGTCGTCCAGCTGTTCATGGAGCGCGGTCTCGGTGTCAGGCACCTCGTCCTCCATGTCGCGGCCGAGGCTTTCCAGCTTGCCGGCCGCCATCTTGCGGTGCCGGAAATAGTCGATGGCCTTGCGCTTGCCCGCCTGCATCAGCCAGGCGCCCGGATTGCGCGGCACGCCAGTTTCGGGCCAGGCGCGCATCGCGGCCATCAGCGCTTCCTGCGCCAGTTCCTCGGCAAGGGAGATATCGCGCACCATGCGCGTCAGTCCGGCGATGAGCCTGGCCTGCTCGAGGCGCCAGACCGTTGCGATGGCACGATCGGTTTCCCGTCGCGCCTGCACTGCAGCATCGCCCATGGCGCCCACCCTTCCCGTGATGTTGTTCGGCTTCGGCGGGGGACAGCATCACGGCTCCATCTGCGAGGTCAAGAAAAAGGCGAGGCAAATGGCGCGCTCAATCGAACATGCCCTTGGGCGTTTCACCGGCAAGGAACGGGTCGATAAAGCCCATCAGGAGATCGGTCTGATTGATGACGGCGGTATGCGAGGTCGCTGGCAGGATGGCGAGGCGCGAGGCCGAGAGCGGCTTGCCCATGTCTCCGGCCATGCCACCACCGAGCAGCTTGAACATTTCAACCAGGTGCTCGAGCGTCATCATGTCGGCGTCCCCGGCAATGATCAGCACCGGAACCTCGAGCTTGGCGACCGCCTCGCCCCAGGCCATGGGCTCGTGCTCGAGCGCAATCATGCGCTCGACGAACGGACGGAAGCCATCAGGATCGGGCGAAAGCGCCTTCCAGGCATCCTCCATCGGCGTGCCGACGAACATTTCCGGCGCCATGGACGGGATCATGGCGAGAAATTCGGGCTGGCCGCCCTGCATGTCGAACGAGACCGAGGCCGCGACCAGCTGATCAACCTTTTCGGGGTGGTCGATGGCCAGTTTCAGGCCGGTGGCGGCACCCATCGAATAGCCGAAGACATCGGCTTTCTCGATGCCGACCGCATCCATGAAGGCGGCGACGTCGCCGGCCATGTTGGGATAGGTGATCGGCCGATCGATGTCATTGGTGCGGCCGTGACCCTGCGTTTCCAGCGCATAGACCTTATGGGTCTCGGCGAGGCGCGCGATGATGTCTCCCATGGCCGGAATGTTCATGTAGGCGCCATGGAGCACGATCAGCGGCTCCCCTTCACCCGAAACCTCGTAATACATCTCCATGCCGTTGACCGAAGAGTAGTCGCCTTGAGGCGCGGACTGGGCGAGTGCCGGGCCAGCAGCAACGAGGGTCGCGGCGGCAATCAGGGTGCGGATCATGTCGTTTCCTCCAATGGCGCGACTGGCGCCTTCATGGAGACGACGGAACGGCAGATGCCCGTTCGACATCGGAGCGTGAAGTTTTTTGGCGATGTGTGAGTGGAGGCTGTACCCCTCAGTTATCCCGCTCGCACTGTACGAGCCACGGCCACAGTTCCGCACTCTCGATCCGAGGGCGGACAGATGGGATCGGTGAGGAGGAGTTCGAACCGCACCGGCTTTTGCTGTCCCCAAACAAAAACCCCGCGCTCGGAGGCGCGGGGTTTTTTTTCGAATGGTCCGAAAAGTCAGCCGATCAGGCGACGTTCTCGCTGTACACTTCGTTCTCGTCGGGCTCGCGCAGCACGTAGCCACGGCCCCAGACGGTTTCGATGTAGTTCTTGCCGCCGGTAGCAACGCTGAGCTTCTTGCGCAGCTTGCAGATGAAGACGTCGATGATCTTCAGTTCCGGCTCATCCATGCCACCATAGAGGTGGTTGAGGAACATTTCCTTGGTGAGGGTGGTACCCTTGCGGAGCGAAAGCAGCTCCAGCATCTGGTATTCCTTGCCGGTCAGGTGCACGCGGGCGCCCTGAACTTCCACCGTCTTGGTATCGAGGTTGACCATGAGGTCGCCGGTCGAAATGACCGACTGAGCATGGCCCTTCGAACGGCGGACGATGGCGTGGATGCGGGCCACGAGTTCGTCCTTGTGGAACGGCTTGGTCATGTAGTCGTCGGCGCCGAAGCCGAGACCGCGCACCTTGTCCTCGATGCCGGCCAGACCGGAAAGGATCAGGATCGGCGTCTGCACCTTCGCCACGCGCAGGGTCCGCAGGACTTCGTAACCGCTCATATCGGGCAGGTTCAGGTCCAGCAGAATGATGTCGTAGTCGTATAACTTGCCGAGATCGACGCCTTCCTCACCGAGATCGGTGGTGTAGACGTTGAAACTTTCGGACTTCAGCATCAGCTCGATGCTCTGCGCCGTAGCGCTGTCGTCCTCAATAAGGAGTACCCGCATTATATTCCCCTTGTCATTCGTTCCTGCTGGAACCCGCGAGAGGCAAGGCCACATTGCCTGTCCCGCTCCAACCCTACTGGATATGACTGAAGCCTAAGCCCAACTAGTTAACAAAGTTTAATTCTGATCCGCAATACGCAAAGCGCGTTAGGGTGAATTTATATTAAGTTATTGAAAATCAACGTAAAATGCGGTGAAAAATTCTTAAGGTTCTACATTAAGAAAGGGTTCCAAGAGACTCTTGGGACTCATGCATTCGAAGCATTTGGGGCAGGTTTTGCCACATTTGTGGCTAAGGGCACATTTCGCCGATCATCACTGCCAATAGCGCTTTTACGTTAATGTTCGGTTACGATCCGATTCGGTAAACGCCGCGATTCGACCCCGACCGGAAACCATAATTATGGCTCGCCCCGGCCCCTGGCTACCCTTGATGAACGATCTGTGAACGCGCGATGAGCATGAAGCCGCTGATCTCGGCCATCGAGGCCATCGACGATGTGGAGGTGTTCGGCCGCGTCCGCTCCGTCCAGGGCCTGCTGATCGAGATCGTGGGCCCGGTGCGCGAATTGCGCGTGGGTGGCCGCGTGATCATCGAGACGACCGATGGCAATCACCTCGCCGCCGAAATCATCGGCTTCCGGGACGGTCATGCGCTCTGCCTGCCGTTCGGCGAGCTGGGCGGCGTGCGGCTGGGCTGCAAGGCGGTGTTCCGCCGCCACGACGGCTCGGTCAATCCTTCGGAAGGCTGGCTGGGCCGCGTCGTCAACGCCAATGGCGAACCCATCGACGGCCTCGGCCCCCTGCCCCGCGGCCCCACGCCCTATCCGCTGCGCCAATCCCCCCTGGCCGCGCATGACCGCACGCGGGTCGGCGAGCCGATCGAGCTGGGCGTTCGGTGCCTCAACACCTTTACCACCATGTGCGAAGGCCAGCGCATGGGCATCTTTGCCGGTTCCGGGGTCGGCAAGTCGGTGCTGATGTCGATGCTGGCGCGCAATACCGATGTCGACGTCTCGGTGATCGGGCTGATCGGCGAGCGCGGGCGCGAGGTGCACGAGTTCATCCAGGAGTATCTCGGCGAAGAGGGTCTGGCGCGCGCCGTGGTCGTGGTCGCCACGTCCGACGAGGCTGCGCTGATGCGCCGCCAGGCCGCCTATATATCCATGTCGATCTCGGAATTTTTCCGCGATCAGGGCAAGCGCGTGCTCTGCATGATGGACAGCCTGACGCGCTTTGCCATGGCGCAGCGCGAAATCGGCCTGTCAATCGGCGAACCGCCCACCGCCAAGGGCTATCCGCCGACGGTGTTCACCGAATTGCCGCGCCTTCTCGAGCGCGCCGGACCCGGTACACCCACGACCGGCTCCATTACCGGTCTATTTACCGTTTTGGTGGAAGGTGATGATCACAATGAGCCTATCGCGGATGCCGTTCGCGGGATTCTCGACGGGCACATCGTAATGGAGCGCGGCATTGCCGAACGGGGGCGTTACCCCGCCGTCAATGTGCTCCGGTCCATCTCGCGGACCATGCCAGGATGCGTGCCGGCCGAAGTCCGGCCCACCCTGTCTCGGGCGCGGGAGCTCATGTCCATCTTTTCGGACATGGAGGAACTGATCCGGCTGGGGGCTTACCGGAAAGGGTCAGATCCGAACGTGGACCGCGCCATCGCCATCAACCCGCAGCTGGAGGCATTTTTGGGCCAGCAGCGGGATGAAACGACGTCGATCGCAGAGGGCTATGCCATGCTGGCCCAGCTGATCGCCGAGGCGGATGCGCGGGGCTGATGGAATGGCTGCCAGTAAGGGCCATTCCGGAACTGACTTGGTGTGTAAGGAGTACAGGTCTTGAAATCGCGCAGCGAGAGCCTCATCCGGCTCAAGAAATTCCAGGTTGACGAAAAGCGCCGCCAGGTTGCGCAGATCGAGATGATGGTTGCCGACTTCGAGCGCATGGCGTCCGAACTCGACCAGCAGATCGAGATCGAGCACACCAAGACCGGCATTTCCGACGTCGCCCACTTTGCCTACTCGACCTTCGCAAAAGCCGCCCTCTCCCGCCGCGACAACCTTCTGGCATCAGCCAACGACATGAAGGGCAAGCTCGAGGCCGCCCAGGATGCCCTTGCCGAAGCGCTCGAGGACCTCAAGAAGGTCGAACTGCTCGACCAGCGCGAACATCAGCGCGAAAAGGACGAGCAGGCCAAGATCGAGCAGGAAGGCTATGACGAGGTCGCGCGACTGCGCTTCCGCCGTCAGTAATCCAGCAAGGACAGCCCAAACAAAAAGGCCCGCCGAAGCGGGCCTTTTGCGTTAGCGCCAGGCGCTTACTGGGGAACGGCCGGGGCAGCCGGATCAGCCGGGGCCATGGCCGGGTCAGCCGGAGCCATTGCCGGGTCCATGGCGGGAGCGTTCGGATCTTCCCAGACGAAGTCCGGAGCTGCAGTCAGGGCTTCTGCCGTGGTCGGCAGGACCCAACGCCAGGTGTTGTCCGCAGCAGCGGTGTATTCGAGCTCGGAGAAGTCCACGGCGACGTTCTTTTCGCCGATGCCGAGGAAGCCACCCACGCCGATCACAACGGCCAGGATCTGGCCATCGGCGGAAATGACGAGGTCGTTGACCTTGCCGATTTCCTCGGCATCGTCAGCGGCGCTCGAGAAGATCGAGGCACCCATCACCTGCGAGACGATGGCGTCGCCGTCACCTGCGGTGTAGCCCGAAGCCATGTCGAGTGGCGTACGGGTGGTCATCGCATCGGCGGGAGCAGCCATGCTGTCGGTCGCCGCGGGAGCGGTTTCGTTGGCAGGGGCCATTTCGTTGGCAGGCGCCATCTCATTGGCAGGTGCCATTTCGTTGGCGGGAGCCATCTCGTTCGCCGGAGCCATCTCGTTGGCAGGGGCTTCGGTCGTGGTGGCCGGGGTTTCGGTCGTCGTCTGCGCAATTGCAGCAGTGCTGAGCACCAGGGCAATGGCGGAACTGGTCAGAAGCGTGCGGATCATTGTAGGCTCCAATGGTTCATCGTTGCGGTGAACAGGGCCGTGCGACGCAAAACTTTGCCGGTGACGCGTCGTGCGGCCCATTGATGCTTCAGCAACGCACGCATGTCGCCACACGTTCCGAAGCTTTTTTCTCGCAATGGCTGAAACCATGGAAAAAGCCGGCAGACGGGGGCTTCCCGGTGCCGGCTTTTTTGCGCCTCCCGTTAAGACGGGTTATTTTGACCGCCGATGTGTTTGATCATCGGTCGGAACCTGCCTCCCGCGGCGCGGCATGGGGCGCGCAAGGGGGCCGACAAGCGCACAATAGCGCAAGCCGTGTGGCCCGCGAGGCTCCGCCGGGTTAATGCGTTAATGAAGGCCTAATCGATCAACGCCGCGCTGTCCTTGTCATAGTCCCGCATCGCGCGGTGCGGCATGCCGCCATCCTGAAATTCGGGTCCGAAGGCAACAAAGCCCAACCGCTGGTAAAAGCCGAGCTTGTCCGATTGGGCAGTCAGGTAGAAGCGGTCCTGGCCGGTTGCGCGCGCATGGTCCATGGCGGCAACGATCATCGCCTGCGCAATGCCGCGACCGCGAAATGCCTGCCGCACGGCAACCCGCCCGATCTTTGTGTGCTCCGGCAGGCTGATCAGCCGCAGCGTCCCCACTACCTCTCCCGCGTCGATGGCGACGAAATGCGTGGCCGTAATGTCGTAGGCGTCATGCTCCTCCTCTTCCGGCACCTTCTGCTCCCAGACGAAGACCTCGCGCCGCAGGGCAAAGGCAGCATTGGAGAGCAGGGAAAACACAGGCACGGGCAGGATGACGGGCGCGGACATAGAACCACCTTATTGCAGTCGAAAGGTGCGCCAACCAAAGCGGCTTCGCGCGATTCACGTCAACGTGTTTGAACTTCCGCGCGCTTTATCGTATTATGACGATGAATGGCGATTGGGTCGGGCATACCTGTCCAATTTGTAACGATTGTTCTCCCCGATCCTCTTAAATTCGCCAAACTGCGACCTATATAAGCTCACGTCAGCGCCTGTGCCTTCTTGGACAGGAGCTGCTCTCCGCCCGCGGATTTGCGGGGGATGCCGTAAAGGGGGTGCGTCCATGGCCCAAACAAATCTTCCGGTCCTCTCGTCCGAGGG
This sequence comes from Devosia lucknowensis, assembly GCF_900177655.1. NCBI lineage: Bacteria > Pseudomonadati > Pseudomonadota > Alphaproteobacteria > Hyphomicrobiales > Devosiaceae > Devosia > Devosia lucknowensis. The sequence goes on from NZ_FXWK01000001.1 coordinate 2,331,045, forward strand.
TGGCCTCAGCCGATATCTTCAGGAAATCCGCAAGTTCCCCATGCTGGAACCGGATGAAGAATACATGCTGGCCAAGCGGTACAAGGAACATGCGGACCCCGGCGCGGCGCAAAAGCTCATCACCAGCCATCTTCGCCTCGTTGCCAAGATCGCCATGGGGTATCGCGGCTACGGCCTGCCGATCTCCGAGGTGATCTCCGAGGGCAATGTGGGCCTCATGCACGCGGTCAAGCGCTTCGAGCCCGAAAAGGGCTTCCGGCTGGCGACCTATGCGATGTGGTGGATCCGCGCCGCGATCCAGGAATACGTCCTGCGCTCGTGGAGCCTGGTCAAGATCGGCACGACTGCCGCCCAGAAGCGGCTGTTCTTCAACCTGCGCAAGGTGAAGGGCCAGATCGCCGCGCTCGACGACGGCTCGCTGCACCCCGACCAGATCAAGCAGATTGCCACCACCCTCAATGTGACCGAGGACGAAGTGGTGCAGATGAACTCCCGTCTTTCGGGCGACGCCTCCCTCAACTCGCCCATGCGGGCCGACGAGGGCTCGTCCGAATGGCAGGACTGGCTGGTCGATGAAACGCCGGATCAGGAGACCGCTCTCGGCGAGACCGAGGAATTCTCCGAGCGCATGGGCATGCTGAACAAGGCCATGGATGTGCTCAACGAGCGTGAACGCGCCATCTTCCAGGCCCGTCGTTTGCAGGACAATCCCTCGACGCTCGAGGAACTGGCCCAGCAATACGACGTCAGCCGCGAACGCATCCGCCAGATCGAAGTGCGTGCCTTTGAAAAGGTGCAGGACGCGGTCAAGGAAGCCGCGGGCGCCTGAAAACAAAATCGCTCCGGTGACGATTTCGGGCGACTTCGCTGGCGGGGGCTTCAGGCTCGGCGCCGTTGAGAATTGAAAACGCCCCGGTGACAAGCCGGGGCGTTTTTGTTTTGGCGGGAATGGGGCGGGAAGAGGACGGGCAACCGTTGGGCAAATACTGTCGCTATTCGGGTCGGGAGCTGCCACAGGGACAAAGATACACCATCCCCCACATTCTTCCGCACACCCGGCGCGGCGGCCTACAGGCTTCGACCCGGCCCTTGGGCAAAATCGCTCGTGTGGAGCGATTTAGGTGAGAAGGCCATATGGGCTATGCCCAGATGGAGGGAACAGTAGCCGGGGGAGCCGGGTGGGGTCTTTAGGGCCATCGCCTGATCGCTCTGTGTGGGTGCCGGCGTCGTTTTTGTCGCCTTGCTGGTCAACGCCTGGCGCGCGCCATAAGGTCTCTTTACCGGATTTTTCACAAAGGGAGGCCGTCTAGGCAATGGATGAAATGAGAAGCCTACGCCAGACCCTGAGGCCAATTTGGGTGCCGTCCCTGGCGCTGGTTTCCCTGCTTGTTGCTTCGGGGTTAGGTTTCTCCGGCGCGGACCGAAACGCGGCTCCGCCGTCGCCAGATACCCTGATCGTGGAACGCGTGCGGATTGATCGTGTCCAGCACACCAGGGAGCCCGCTGGCCCGTCTGGTCCATCACTGAGAACCGGCGTCGCTTTACCTTTGGCGCAGTCGGACGATTGGCCGGGCATTACGTTTCGATTTTCTGGAGCTGCTGCGGGCGTTTCAATCATTCCTCCGGTCGTGTTCGACCTTTATCTCACCTCGAGCCTCGCGGAGCAGGCGGAACGGCGCCGGCAGTGGCCCAATGTCTTCCCGCAACTGCAAGTTCACGGCGTCGCTCAAGACGGAAAACTGCTGGTGGACCCGCAAGCGGCATATGACCTGAGCGCGCATCAGAAGCGTCAGGGCGCGCTCTTCGGTTATGGATTCCTGGCCCTGGCTGTCGTCCCGGCTGTTTTCCTGGTGCGCAGGGCCCGAAAGGTCTTTGCCCTCCTGATGAACTGAACCCCAAGCGCCGTGGGTCTTCGCTGGTAGATTTGAGCTTCAAGAATGCGACTGCGGCCGCGGTCCGGCATAGGCCCAAGGCGCTTTCAACCTGCTGCAGAGTTTGCCTCCGCACGAACAGGTAAGGCGAATATCAGGTTTGGCGTTGCTATCTAGGGCGGCCATGGGGTCGTCAGGAGACGGCGTCTACGGGGTGGAATGCGGACTGTCAGCTGTTGAGCGAGATGACTAAAATAGCCGTCACGCCACAATTTCTAGCCAAGGCCAACGTTCCTGATAACTCATCGCCTTCTGAATAAAGAGGTCAGGCTTAGGATTTCTTGGGTTCATCCGCAGCAAGCCAGAGGTCAGATCGTTCAAGCCATCGGCCGCATATACTTCTGAGGTCTGAACATCAATTCCGACACATGTGCCGGAGATCAGATAAAGATCGATGCCTGATCGCGTCGAACGCAGTTGCGGATAATCGCCCCCAAATCGCTGGCCATACCAAAGATGGACCCGCGCTTGGTTACGAACTTCTACGCTAATTGGCAGGTCGGCCAATGCTTCTGCGACATGCTGGATAACTCGGTCCTCAGCCTCCCAAGACAAATCTGTGTCGTCGAAATAGAAGACGTCGTAATCCTTGATTCCCCACTCTGGCGATCGACCAGACATCTGGTTCCATATCGTTTGAAACAAGCATCCCGCGGTGAGATGACATTGTCCCAACCCGATCTTTGCGAGGCGAGGAAGCAACTCCTTGTTGAAGGGATTGTTCAGTACGCTGGCGTGGAAGTCCTGCTCATTCATGCCTTGACTTGATCATGGGCGGCTGGTTTCAGCAACTGAATGTGGCTCACCAAATGGCTGAAATGGGGTCGATTTCTGCCATCGCGGCGTAAAGATATCCCCGCGCCCCGAACCTGCGGCATACTCCTGCCCATCACCCGGCGCGGCGGCCTGCAGGCGAACAGTGGTCGGGTGAGCCGGGTGGGGGTTTTGCCTCTCTCACAGGTTCCAGTCCGGCCGCGACGGGACGAGCGATCCCCCGCCGCCGGACAGTTCCAAAAACCGGCGCCCCGAGGCGGTTCGCGTCTCGTATTTTTACCATTCTGGGGCGCTGTCCGCCTCGGGGTCCGTCACTAGCAGTCCAACCGCAGGCCGACAGCCGACCGGACGATGCCGCTTGCCCGATGCATCCTTTCGCCGGCCACTGCGTATTAACCCCGTCGCGACAATATGACTGGACGACGGGCCCGGAAACGCAGAGGGCTTGCCCTTGTAACGCCCCAATGGGGGACTTACATTCGCCCAAATACTGGCGCGCATTTCGCGCCGGCCTCTCCGGGACAGGATTTGATGAACGGAAATTTCCGCAACTTCGCCATCTGGCTGGTCATTCTCTTCATGCTGATGGGCCTGTTCCAGGTCTTCCAGTCGTCTACGCGCACCATGTCCGTAGCCGAAAAGAGCTACAGCCAGTTCGTTTCCGACATCGATGCGGGCCGGGTGACGACCGTCACCATCACCGATAACGTGGTGTCCGGACAGTTGCAGGACGGGACGCGCTTTGAGACCATCATCCCCGATGGCGCCGATGTCATCACCAAGCTCGAAAACCGCGACGTCAACATCACCGCGCGCGCGCCGGACACCAGCCCGTTCTGGTCGATCCTGCTCTCGAGCTGGCTCCCCTTCCTCGTCATTATCGGCGTGTGGTTCTTCTTTATACGCCAGATGCAGGGCGGCGGCCGTGGCGGCGCCATGGGCTTTGGCAAGTCGCGCGCCAAGCTGCTGACGGAAACGCAGGGCAAGGTGACCTTCGAAGACGTCGCCGGCGTCGACGAAGCCAAGCAGGATCTGGAGGAAATCGTCGAATTCCTGCGCGATCCGGGCAAGTTCCAGCGCCTGGGCGGTCGTATCCCGCGCGGTGTGCTGCTGGTCGGCCCTCCGGGTACCGGTAAGACGCTGCTGGCCCGCTCGGTGGCCGGCGAAGCCAACGTGCCGTTCTTCACCATTTCGGGTTCCGACTTCGTTGAAATGTTCGTCGGTGTGGGTGCTTCGCGCGTCCGCGACATGTTCGAACAAGCCAAGAAGAATGCGCCCTGCATTATCTTCATCGACGAAATTGACGCCGTCGGTCGCCAGCGCGGTGCCGGTCTCGGCGGTGGTAATGACGAACGCGAACAGACCCTCAACCAGCTCCTCGTCGAGATGGACGGCTTTGAAGCCAATGAAGGCATTATCCTGATCGCGGCGACCAATCGTCCCGACGTTCTCGATCCCGCCCTGCTGCGTCCCGGCCGTTTCGACCGCCAGGTCGTCGTGCCGAACCCGGATGTTTCGGGCCGCGAAAAGGTACTCAAGGTCCACGTCCGCAAGGTGCCGCTGGCGCCCGACGTCGATCTCAAGGTTCTGGCGCGCGGTACGCCCGGCTTCTCCGGCGCGGATCTCATGAACCTCGTCAACGAGGCGGCTCTGATGGCGGCGCGCAAGAACAAGCGCTTCGTCACCCATCAGGAATTCGAAGACGCCAAGGACAAGATCATGATGGGCGCCGAGCGCCGCACCATGGCCATGACCGATGACGAAAAGAAGCTGACCGCCTATCACGAAGCTGGCCACGCCATCATCGCGCTCAAGGTTGCCGGCATCGACCCGATCCACAAGGCCACCATCATCCCGCGCGGCCGCGCGCTGGGCATGGTGATGACCCTGCCCGAAACCGACACCTATTCGTTCAGCCGTGAAAAGGCGCTTGCCCGCCTGACCATGCTGTTCGGTGGGCGCGAAGCCGAGATCATCAAGTTCGGCCCGGAAAAGGTGACCTCGGGTGCTTCGGGCGATATCCAGATGGCCACCTCGCTGGCCCGCTCGATGGTGATGGAATGGGGCATGAGCGAAAAGCTCGGCCGCGTCCGCTACAAATCGAACGACCAGGAAGTCTTCCTCGGCCATTCGGTGACCCAGAGCCAGCATATGTCAGACGACACGGCACGGATCATCGACCAGGAAGTGCGCAAGCTGATCGAGGATGGCGAAGCGTCGGCCCGCCATATCCTGACCACCTACCACGACCAGTGGGAAGCCATCGCCCAGGCGCTGCTCGAATTCGAGACCCTAACGGGCGACGAACTCCGTGCTCTCATGGATGGCAAGCAGCCGATGCGCCCCGATGACAGTGGTCCGGCCGCTCCCAAGGCCACGGGCGTCCCCTCGGCCGGCAAGACGGGCAAGAAGCGCCCCGACAGCCCGCCCGAGGCCGGCATGGAGCCCCAGCCCGAAAGCTGAGGATCAGGCATACACCATCAAAGGGTCGCCTCCGGCGGCCCTTTCGCTTTGTTTGCCACTCCGCTATTGCAGCGCGAAGTGGTATCATTCTTACAAGACCAGTGAATCGGGGAGCAGGCTATGGCCCGCAAATATTTCGGCACCGACGGCATTCGCGGCCTTGCCAATGGTGACAAGCTGACCCCGGAACTGGCGCTGAAGGTGGGCATGGCCGCCGGCGCGAAATTCGTGCGCGGCGACCACCGCAATCGCGTGGTGATCGGCAAGGACACCCGCCGCTCCGGCTATATGATCGAGAGCGCGCTGGGCGCCGGTTTCACCGCCGTGGGCATGGATGTCTACTTCCTGGGGCCGATGCCGACCCCTGCCGTCGCCATGCTGACGCGCTCGCTGCGCGCCGATCTCGGCGTGATGATTTCGGCCTCGCACAATCCCTTTGATGACAACGGTATCAAGCTGTTCCGCCCCGATGGCTACAAGCTCAGCGACGAACTCGAACTCGAGATCGAGGCACTGATCGACAGCGACATGACGCGCCACCTCGCCAAGGGACGCGATATCGGCCGCGCCCATCGCGATGAAGAAGCGCGCACCCGCTACATAGAATACGCTAAGCGCACCCTGCCCCGCGGCGTCGACCTGTCGGGACTGCGCGTCGTCCTCGATTGCGCCAACGGCGCCGCCTACAAGGTGGCCCCGATTGCCCTCTGGGAGCTTGGCGCAGAGGTGTTCACCATCGGCGCCGAGCCCGATGGCTTCAACATCAATCACAAGGTCGGCTCGACAGCACCCGAAGCTGTTGCTGCCAAGGTCAAGGAAGTGCGTGCCGACATCGGGATCGCGCTCGATGGCGATGCCGATCGCGTCATCATCGTCGACGAGAAGGGTCACGTGGTCGACGGCGACCAGTTCATGGCCGTGATCGCCGAAAGCTGGATGCAGCGCGAGATGCTGCTCGGCGGCGGCATCGTCGCCACCATCATGAGCAATCTGGGCCTCGAACGGCATCTGTCCAAGCTCGGCCTCACGCTCGAGCGGACGCAGGTGGGCGATCGCTACGTGCTCGAAGCCATGCGCGCCAAGGGGTTCAACGTCGGTGGCGAACAATCGGGCCACATCATCCTGTCCGATTTCACCACCACGGGCGACGGTCTCGTGGCCGCTCTGCAGCTGCTTGCCGTCCTCAAGCAGATGGAGCGCCCGGTCTCGGACATCTGCCGCCGCTTCGAAAAGGTGCCGCAGCTGCTGCGCAGCGTAAAATTCAAGTCCGGCAAGCCGCTCGAGCACAAGCAGGTGATCCAGGCCATTGCCGATGGTCAGGCCATGCTGGGCAGCGGCGGGCGCCTCGTGGTGCGCGCCTCGGGCACCGAGCCGGTCATCCGCGTCATGGGCGAGGCCGATGATGCCGGACTGGTGGAAACGGTCGTCGGTCAGGTCGAGGCTGCAATCAAGCAGGTTGCCTGAGCCAAACTCATTGACGAAGACTTAATTGAAATGGCTTGCAGTAATACTCTGTAAGCCATTTCTCTTACGTACCAGTTAGGGTTAAGTTTTTAGGTTAAGTACGCTTTAAGAAGTTTGACGGATATTGGTCGCAATCGACTTGGTGTCGTGGCAACCAAAGGAAGTTCTTCATGCGTACGCTTTATGCAGCGGTGCTGATGGCAGGAGCCGCAGTCATTGCCGCACCGGCTCTCGCCGCCGACATGCCCTATTATCCACCCGTCATCGAAATTCCTGACGTCGACTATGGCTATTCCGGCTCGTTCTACCTGCGCGGCAGCGCCGGGCTGAACCTGATGTGGGCGCCCCACGTCAATCACCCGTCGGTCGTCAATGGCTCGGGCATTTTCGCCATCAACCAGTTCGGCTACGGCTACTCCATCGGTGCCGGCGCCGGTTACGAACTGGGCAACGGCTTCCGCGTTGACGCGACGGTCGACTATTTCGCCAACGACAACATGCGTACGACGCTCGTTGACGCCGATCCCCCGCTGACGAATGGCGACCATACCCTGTCGCTGCGCTCGACCGTGGTCCTTGCCAACGCCTATTATGATTTCCCGCTTACCGGCGGTGAATATGGCGCTGCCGGCGGCATGTTCGGCTATGTTGGCGCCGGTGCCGGTGTCGCCTTCAACGACGTGATCAGCCAGGGTTCGGCCGTGCCGGATACCCGCGGCTACAACACCAGTTTCGCCGCCGCTGCCATGGTCGGCGTGGGGTATGATTTTGGTCAGGTCGTGGCCGATGTGGGCTATCGCGGCCTCTACATCAACCGCGTCCAGAACAACGCAGCCACCTACCCCTACACGATCGACAACAACTTCGTTCACGAAGTGCGCGGCACCCTGCGTTACCGCTTCAACTGACCGGTTCGTGGCGGCGAGCCACGACCGCCATTTTCCATCCGGGCCGGTGTCAGAAGACACCGGCTCTTTTGTTGTGGCGCTCTGGACGCCGGCCCGTGCCCGGTGCTCAATGGAGCGGGTACCGAAGGAGGACCGGCATGCATATTCTCGTCATCGGAGCAGCGGGCATGGTGGGTCGCAAACTTACCGCTGCCATCCTGGCGGGCGTACTGGCTCGGCCGGTGTCGCGCATGACCCTTGTGGACATTGTCGAGCCGGTTGCGCACGAGGCACCCTTTCCGATGACAACGCTTTCGGCGGACCTCTCCGCCCCCGGCGTCGCGCAGCAGCTGATCGCAACACGGCCCGACCTTATCTTCCATCTCGCTGCGATCGTCTCGGGCGAAGCTGAGGCCGATTTCGACAAGGGCTATGCGATCAACCTCGACGGCACCCGGCACCTGTTCGACGCCATCAGGCACGAAAGCCTGAGCGCGCCATATTGCCCGCGTCTCGTCTTCACCTCGTCGATCGCCGTCTTCGGCACGCCGCTGCCGCCGGCCATACAGGACGACATGGCGCACACGCCCTTGACCAGCTATGGCACCCAGAAGGCAATCTGCGAGCTTCTGCTGGCCGATTATTCGCGCCGCGGGTTTTTCGACGGCATCGGCATTCGCCTCCCCACCATCGTGGTGCGACCCGGAGCACCCAACAAAGCCGCGTCCGGCTTCTTCTCGGGCATTATCCGCGAGCCACTCAACGGCATCGAGACCGTGCTGCCGGTGGACGACAGCGTCCGGCACTGGTTCGCCTCGCCGCGCTCGGCAGTGGGTTTCCTCGTCCTCGCATCCAGCATAGACACCACGCCTCTGGGGCAGCGCAGAAACCTGACGATGCCCGGGCTCTCGGCCACCATTGCCGAAGAACTGGCGGCTCTCGAACGCTTTGGCGGTACGAGGGCACTTGGGCTTGTCCGACGGGAACATGACCCGGTCATTTCGCGCATCGTGGCGGGATGGCCACAGAATTTTGACGCGCGGCGTGCGCTTGACCTGGGTTTCCGCGCCGAAACGAATTTTGACGATATCGTCCGCGCCCATATCGAGGATGAGATGGGTGGCACTGTGCGCTAGGCGACACGCGAACCCACCACCGGCCAGAGTTCAGGCGGCCTGCCGGTCTCCGGTGGCTTCGAAGTCCTGGAGTGGAACCGGGCGACCGAAGTAGAAGCCCTGGAATTCCTGGCATCCGCAATCGCGCAGGAAAGCAAACTGCTCGGGTGTTTCCACTCCTTCGGCGAGAACCGTCAGGTCGAGGTCTCGTCCGAGCTGCACGATGCTCCGCGCCAGTGCCGCGCTGCGGCCGCTCTCGGTGACATCCTTGACGAAACTGCGGTCGATCTTGAGTTCGGTCAACGGCAAGCCACGGATGTAGGCGAGAGATGAATAGCCGGTGCCGAAATCGTCCAGCGCCAGGCCGATGCCGATGCCGCGCAGGATCTGCATCTTGGCGGCCACGAGGTCGGTATTGGTGACCATGACGCTTTCCGTGATCTCGAGCTTGAGCAGCGTCGGATCGATCGGGTATCGGTCGAGCAACTGCACGACGACCTGCTCGAAATCCTCGTCCAGGAACTGGCTGGCGCTGACATTGACCGAAAGCGTCAGGTGTCGCCGACGTGGATCATTGCGCCATTCCTGCAGGGTCTGCAGCGCGGTCTCAAGGACCCACTGCCCGATCTCGCTCATCAATCCAGCATCCTCGGCCTGGGGAATGAACTCGCCCGGCGAGACATAACCGCAGGACGGATGCTTCCAGCGGATCAGCGTCTCCGCACCAATGAGAACCCCATCGCGGTTCACCTGAGGCTGGTAGAAGAGTTCGAATTGCCGGTTCCAAAGGGCACTCTTGAGTTCGACCTCGTGCCGGTCGCTGCGTTCCAGCTCGAGCTGGAAGATGTAGACGCAGGCGACCAGCATGAGGGTCGCGAAACCGGCATTGAGCCAGGCCCCGTAAAGCCTGATGTCATCGGGGATCGGCAGGGTGAACGGCAGGGTCACATTGCTGCTGGCGATGATCACGAAGCTGGCAACGCTGGCGATCAGAAGGCCCATCTGCATTCTAGACGGCTGCCGCTTGAAATTGAGGTAGCCGACCATGGCCAGCACCAGAAGGAAGATATGCGAGACCCGCGGCACATCGGCGCTCGGAACATCGAACACCAGGCACAGCGCCAGGATGAAGAAGAGGAACGCGGCCTGCGTGATCAGAAGCGCGGTCGCAAGCTGACCGCGATTGGCCAACGCCACACTAAGCGCAGCAACGGCGGCGACACCGGCCTGCGAAGCCGAAAGCAGATAATCGCCGTGAAAGGCAAAGAAAATCGACCAGCACAGGCTGAGCATACCGACGGCGCAAGCAACCCAGCGATAGGCGAGGACGAACCGCCCTGAATACTGGGCGGTATCGAGTAGCGATTTGGCAGCACTGGCTGCAGACACTGCGTTTCTCTCGGGTTCCATGCCGGCCGATACTGTATCGGCGCGGCATGTTCTCACACCCAATTACGCGAATGCACTTAAGATAAAGTGTGTAACGACAGATGGATCGCTCGGATCATCAGGCGCCTGTGACGCGCCAGATGACGTCCCCGACGTCGTCGGCCATCAGGACGGCGCCGTCGTTTGCCAGAGCCACACCAACGGGACGACCGTAGGAGTAGTTTTCATCTGCCGAAAGGAAGTCCTTGAGGATCTCGCGCGGCATACCCACCGGCTTGCCGTTCTGGAACTCCACGAAGGCCAGCTTGTATCCCGAGAGCTTGGAGCGGTTCCACGAGCCATGCTGCCCGATGGCCATGCCGGCGGGGAAGCCGGGCAATGTGCCCTCGGGCAACCAGCATAGACCCAGCGAAGCCGTATGACCGCCCAGGGCGTAGTCGGGTTGCAGCGCCGACGCCACCTTGGCCTTGTCCTGCGGCACGCGATCATCGACCACGCGGTTCCAGTAGCAGTAGGGCCAGCCATAAAAGCCGCCATCGACCACGGACGTCAGATAATCGGGCGGGGTTTCGTCGCCGAGGCCGTCGCGCTCGTTGACGACTGTCCAGAGATGGCCGCCGACGGGCTCCCAGGCCATTCCGACCGGATTGCGCAGGCCCGACCCGAAGATGCGGGATTGGTTGGTCGCCAGGTCCAGTTCGTGGATGCAGGCGCGGTTCTCTTCGGCTGCCATGCCGGCATCGCCGATATTGCTCAGCGAGCCAACCGCGACATAGAGCTTCTTGCCGTCCTTGGAGGCGATGAGATTGCGCGTCCAGTGTCCGCCGGGGATGAGGTCCATCAGCTTCTTGCCGGGCGTGGCGATACGCGTTTCACCTGCAACATAGGGGTAGGCGAATACGGCGTCGGATGCGCCGACATAGAGCGTGTCGCCGACCAGCGCGATGCCAAAAGGCTGGCGGACGTTTTCGATGAAGGCGTGGCGCTCTTCGGCAATGCCGTCGCCGTCCGCATCGCGCAGCAGCGTCACCCGGTTGGCGCTGATACCGCGGGCGCGGGCGCGCTTCATCGTCGCCGCCATGGCGTGATCGAAGATTCCGCTTGGCTTACCATCCTCACCCATGGATTCGGCCACCAGGACGTCGCCATTGGGCAACACGAACATATTGCGCGGATGGATGAGGTCGCGAGCGAACGCATTGACCTTGAGACCGGGCGCCGGAGTAGGCTTGTGGTCGCCTTCCCAGCCCTTTGCGGTCGGCATCTTGAGCGTCGGAATCTTGCCCTGCGGCTTGGGATCAGGAATGCTGGGCGCCGTGCCATAGGCTGGTTGGCGTGGACCATCGCCCGAATGGCGAATGGCAACGGCGGCGCCGCCGACAAGCGCAACAAGACGGGCAAAAAAACTGGTCTGGGCCATGGGTCTGCTCGGAAATCGGGAAATAGGGAACGGAAAAGATGGCAACGCTAAAGCCTTTGCCGTCCAAGAACCAGTGCCGCCGGTTATTTTTTCGGTGTCGCCGGAAGAGACTTTTCCGATCGACAACCGGCCGCGCTAGTGCTCCATGACAACGACGCCACGCAGCAATTCGCCCTGGCGCAGCTTGTCGAAGCCCGCGTTGATCGCCTCGAGCGACATCGTCTCGGAAAGCAGGCGATCAACCGGCAGGAGACCGCGCTGATACAGCCGGACGAAGCGGGGAATGTCGCGGCTGGGCACGCAGGAGCCGAGATAACTGCCGCGCACGGTCTTTTCCTCGGCCACCAGATTGACGGGCGGAATGGCGAAGCTGGTCGATGGCCCGGGCAGTCCTCCCGTCGTCAACTGGCCGCCGCGCCGGACGATATGGTAACCCGTCTGCAGCGCCGCACCGGAGCCGGCAAGTTCTATCGCGTGATCAACGCCACCATCGGTCGCATCCTTGACCGCGTCAACGACGCCTTCGGCGCTCGCCTGAAAGACATCGGTTGCCCCCATGGACAGGGCGAGATCGAGCTTTTCGCGCGAAAGGTCGATGGCGACGATCTGTTCTGCGCCGGCCGCACGAGCGCCGAGGAGGGCTGCCATGCCGACGCCGCCCAGCCCGATGACGGCGACCTTATCACCGGGACGAACCGCGGCGGCGTTGAACACGGCGCCGACGCCGGTCAAGACTGCGCAGCCGAACAGCGCCGCGTGCTCGAATGGCAGGGCGCGATCGATGCGCACGAGGGAGTGGTGCGAGACGGTGGCATATTGGGCGAAGGCAGACACGCCCAGGTGGTGATTGACGGCGAGGTCCCGCTCGAAAAGCCGCCGCTCGCCCGAGAGCAACGTGCCCGCGCCATTGGCGGCTGCGCCGGGGATACAGAGTGCCGGCCGGCCATCGGAACAGCAGGGACAGGAGCCGCAACTCGGCACAAACACGAAGACGACATGATCGCCCACCGCGAGGCCCTCGACGCCGGGTCCGAGGGCTTCGACGATACCGGCAGCCTCGTGACCCAGTGCCATTGGGAGGGGGCGAGGTCGATTGCCGTCGATAACGGAAAGATCGGAGTGGCAAAGTCCGGCGGCCATGACCTTGACCAGCACCTCGCCCTGCCCTGGACCGGCAAGCTCAACCTCTGCAATGCGCAGGGGTTTTGACTGGGCATAGGGCGCCGGCAGGCCGGACTGTTCGAGAATGGCTGCACGGATCTGCATGAAGTCTCCTATTCGGCGGTCCAGCCGCCATCGACCTTGAGGGCCGTTCCCGTGACCAGCGCCGCAGCATCGGACGCGAGATAGACGATCGCGCCGGCGACGTCCTCGACCGTGCCGATGCGCCCCAGCTTGATCTTCGAAAGGACGCTGGCGCGAAAAGCTTCGTCGGCAAAATAGGGCTGGGTCAGAGGCGTTTCGATAAAGGTGGGGCAAACCGAATTGACGCGGATTCCCGCTCCGCCAAGCTCCACCGCCATGGCCTTGGTCAGCCCCTCGATCGCATGCTTGGATGCGCAATAGATCGTGCGGTTTGCCGCACCGACATGCCCCATTTGCGAAGACATGTTGACGATCGAACCGGGTCTGGATTCGGCGATCAGGCGTTCCGCAACAACCTGCGCGACAAAGAACACCGACCGGACATTGAGGCCAAAAACGGCGTCGTAGTCGTCCTCGCTTGCCTTGACGAACGGGCCCGGACGATTGGTGCCGGCATTGTTGACGAGGATGTCGAGGGCCGGGCGGTTCGCAAGGACCTGCCGCACAGCGCCGGTATCGGTGACGTCGAGCGGCAATGCCTCGGCAGAGAAGCCGGCAGCGGTCAGTGCTGCGGCCGCCTGTTCGATCTCATCCCGGCTGCGGGCGACCAGGGTCACCTCGGCGCCGAAATGGGCCAGGGCCGTCGCGGCAGCCAGCCCGAGGCCCCGGCCTGCACCGGTTACGAGCGCGCGCTTGCCCTCGAGGCGGAACGACGGGATGGGAGGCAGTGCGATCAAAACATCACTCGGCGGCGCTGGCATAAGGGACGTTGCGGCCGCCGAAGCGGCGCACGCGGATGTTGGCCTGTTCGGCGTGTCCGGCAAAGCCTTCGAGCATGGACAGGCGCGAACCATAGGCGCCGATCTTGGCGCTCGCCGCGTCGGTTGTGATGCGCTGATAGGTGCAGGTCTTGAGGAACTTGCCGACCCAGAGGCCGCCAGTGAACCTGCCGGCCCGCTTGGTGGGCAGGGTGTGGTTGGTGCCGATGACCTTGTCGCCAAAGGCAACGTTGGTGCGGGCGCCAAGGAACAGGGCGCCATAATTGGTCATGTTGTCGAGGAAATAATCGGGATCATGGGTCATGACCTGGACGTGCTCGAAGGCGAGTTTGTTGGCGACAGCCAGCATTTCAGCATCATCGGCACAGAGGATGACTTCGCCATGGTCGCGCCAGGAAATGCGGGCGATCTCGGCCGTCGGCAGGATCGTCAGCAGACGCTCGACCTCGGCCATGGTTTCACGGGCGAGCTTTTCAGAGGTCGTGAGCAAGATCGACGGCGAAGTCGGGCCGTGCTCGGCCTGGCCGAGAAGGTCGGTGGCGCAGATCTCGGCGTCGACAGTATCATCTGCAATGACGAGAGTTTCGGTGGGTCCGGCAAAGAGGTCGATGCCGACGCGGCCATAAAGCTGGCGCTTGGCTTCGGCGACGAAGGCGTTGCCCGGGCCGACGAGCATATCGACCGGCGCAATAGTTTGGGTGCCGAGCGCCATGGCGCCGATGGCCTGCACGCCGCCGAGAACCAGGATTTCATCGGCTCCGGCCAGGTGCATGGCAGCAACAATGGCGGGGTGAGCACCACCCTTGAACGGAGGCGCGGCGGCGACAACGCGCTTGACGCCCGCCACCTTCGCGGTGAGGACGCTCATATGCGCCGAGGCGACCATGGGATATTTGCCGCCGGGGACATAGCAGCCCACGGCATCGACCGGGATGTTCTTGTGGCCAAGGAATACGCCTGGCTCGGTTTCGACCTCGACGTCCTTGAGCGCTGCCTTCTGGTGTTCGGCGAATCGGCGGACATTCGCCTGGGCAAAGCGGATGTCTTCGAGGTCACGCGCCGAAACCTTCGACATCGCGGCTTCGATTTCCTGCTCTGAAAGCCTGAAATTTTCGGGCGACCAGTTATCGAATTTGCCCGAGAGCTCACGCACTGCGGTGTCGCCGCGCGCCTCGATGTCGGCCAAGATGCCCTCAACCGTAGAGCGAACTTTGCTGTCCGCCTCGGCGCGCCCGGCGGCGGCCTCGGCAGTTTTGAGATGAGTGGCCAAGATGGACCTCCTGCGCGTTTTGCGCCTTGAGTTTAGCCGAGATCGGAAGCTTCGCGACCACGGGTGATCTGAGAAATGGTGACCGCCAGGATCAGCGCACCGCCATTGAAGACGTTGGTGACCCAGAGGGGAATACCGAGCATGGACAGGCCGGTAATGCCGGTGGCGAGGAAATAGACCGCGACCAGCGTGCCCCAGGGATTAAAGCGCCCCGGCTGGATGGTGGTGGCGCCGAGGAAAGCGGCGGCAAAGGCGGGAAGCAGGAAGTTGAGGCCAGAATAGGGGTCAGCCGAACCCAGCACGCCTGCATAGAGAATGCCAGCCGCCGACGCGAGAACACCTGACATCACCAGAGCGCCAACACGCACGCGATTGACGGCGATGCCGTTGAGCCGCGCGACTTCGCGTCCGCGCCCAACAAACAGCAGCTTTCGGCCAAGCGGTGTGTAGTCGAAAATGTACCACATGATCAGGGCAGCGGCCAAAGCGTAGTAGAACGCATAGGGAATGCCGAAGAGGCGATAGCCGACAGCGGCCATGATCAGGTTATTGTCGATGCCGCCGATGGTCGAGGAATTGGTCATCCACTGCACCGCGCCGCTCATCAGCGAGGTCGACCCAAGGGTCACGACCAGCGACGGAACGCGGAAATAGATGATGAAGAGCGCGTGGAAGAGCCCGACGAAAACGCCCATGGCGAGGACGATGCAGAGCACGAGGCCGATCGGCATCTGGTGCCAGACGTTGAGCACGCCGATGGTCGAGGCCGAAAGCGTCAGCGTCGCACCGACCGAAAGGTCATAGTCGCCCGCCGTGAGGGGAATGATGATCGCCAATGCCAGCAGGGCTGCTGGGGCATAGGAGGCGAACATGATCGAGAAATTGCCCCAGTTGAAGAAGGCCGAGGGCATCACGACGCTGAAAAGGCCGATGATGATGACCCAGACCAGCAACAGCGCGATACGCTCGAACTGGCGCGCATAGTTGACCGCGGGCTTGGTGGCAGACGGAGTGGAAACGGCGTCGGTCATGATGCAACCCGCGAAGAAAAAGATGATGGAGAGGACGGCGCCGCCGTCGCGTAACAGGCTTCGGAGATCCCGTCCTTGGTGACGGCATCGCCCGAAATTTCAGTGCAGATCATGCCTTTTGAAAAGACAAGCACGCGATCGCAGATTTCGGCGAGCTGCTCGGCTTCGGAACTTGCGCAGATCACCGACATTCCCTTGGCCGCAGCGGCGCGGAGGGCGGCAAAGATCTGCTGGCGCGTGCCGACATCGACGCCCTGGGTAGGTTCGTCGAGAAGGAGCAGGCTGGGCGAGCGGTTCATCCAGCGGGCGATCAGCACCTTCTGGGCATTGCCGCCGGAGAGCGCGGACAGCTTGAGGCCGGGATCGTTGGGCCGGACCTCGAAGGTCGTCCCTAAATTCCTGGCCTCGCGCACCATGGCGCCGTTGCGCATGAACCCGCCGCGGAAGAAGCGGGAGACATCGGGCAGGAACATGTTGTCGACGATGGGGAGGCTATCGACGCCGCTCGCGCCCTGGCGATCGCCGGGGAGCAGGGCGAAGCCCATATCGATGGCGGCCTTGGGCGACAGGGCGTTTTGCTCCATTGCCGCCCTGCCCTCGATGGAGATGGTGCCCGATCGTGCCGGGTGCGCGCCGAACACGAGGTAGGGCACTTCCGCATAGCCTGAGCCGATGAGGCCGGTCAGCCCCAGGATCTCGCCCTTGCCCACCTCGAAATCGGACGGCTGCAGCATTTTGCCCGCCAGGCCGGAAATGCGCGCATAGGCAAGGCGGCTGATAGCTGGACCGGACGGACGATCGGTTTTGGAGAGGCTTCGCCCGACGATCATCTTGACGATTGTATCGTGCGTGGCGTCGGCGCGCTTCAATTCGCCGGCCATGACGCCGTCGCGGAGCACTGTGATGGAGTCGGTGATTTCCATGACCTCGTCAATGTCATGGGAAATGAAGATGACGCTCGAGCCCGATCGTGTGATCGAGCGCACCATCTCGAACAGCTGGGCGACGCCGGCTGCTGGCAGGAATGGCGTGGGTTCATCGAGCAGCACAAGCCCCGGGCGACCGGTGACGGCGCGGGAGGCTTCGATTTCCTCGAAGGCGCGCACGATGGCGAGCAGGGCGCGCTGCACCGGGGTCAGGCGATCGACGCGTTCATTGGGGTCGATATCGAGACCGAAACGGGCAAGCGCCTGCCTTGTAGCGCGTTCCTCGGCCGACCAGTTGATATAGGCCGATTTGGCCGTGGTCAGCGGCACGAGGCGCAGGTTTTCCATCACCGTCAGCGACGGGATGAGACCAAGATTCTGATGCACGAAAGCCATGCCGAGCCGGCGATAATCGCCCGGCTTCAAGGGAAGGCTGACACGTTCGCCGTTGAATTCCAGCGTGCCGCCCTCATCGGGCGCGTGGAAACCGGCGAGGATTTTGACGAGGGTCGATTTGCCAGAGCCATTCTTGCCGAGAAGTCCATGGACTTCGCCGGGCATGACCTTGAACGACACGTTCTGCAGCGCCTTGGCGCCGCCAAAGGTCTTGGAGATATTGGACACCGACAGCACCGGGAGCGCCTGAGGCGCCCCCGGATGGTTGGTCGGATCGGGGAGTGCTTGATCCGACAGGGCGGTCATTATTCGAGGCCCCACAGCTTGCGGAAGCCGGACTTGTAGGCATCGCCATAGCCGGTATCGAACTGAGCGGGGGTGCCGGCCTCGGCAATGTTGTTCTTGTCGAAGATGTAGAAGGGCACGTTGAGCGCGGTCGGCGTGGGCAGGTCGCATGCATCGCGCAGGTGACCGTCGATGGTCGCGTAGGCGATCCAGTCGAGGCTTTCGCCGATGTCCATGTCGACGAGGCCCTGGGCAATATAGTCGAGCACGAAAGGCGTCCCGTTGAAGGTTGCGACCTTCACCTGACCGGTCTTGCCAGCGAGACGAAGAGCGGGAACCACGAACTGGCTCATGGAGTCATAAATCGGGATCACGACATTGATGTCGGGATTGGCCTGGACAGCAGTCTGCACAGCCGGCTGGATCTTGGTGCCCCATTCGGTGACGCCGACATTGATCTCGGTGACGATCTTGCAGTTCGGGCAGTTTTCGGCCAGCTGCTTCTTGAAGTTCTCGACCAGCGGAATGGTCGGCGGCACGTCGGTGGAGATCACCAGAGCCACATTGGCATTGCCTTCTGTCGCCACGGTCGACCAATCGGCCAGGATCGTTCCGATTTCACCAAAACCGATGGTGAGCGAGCTCGACACGACCGGGTGCTGCTCGAAGCTCGGATCGTAGAAGTGCGACGTCATCACCTTGACGCCGGCATCGCTGGCAGCCTGCAGCTGCGGGGCGACGGTGGCCGGATCGATGCCCGAGATCAGATCGATGATGTCGTACTGCTCGCGCGTTGCGAGCTCGATGCCCTGGACCCACTGGCTCGGCTGGCCCTGGTTTTCCCACTCCCGCACTTCCAGACCAACTTCGGCGCCGGCTGTCTTCATGCGATCAATGATGCCCTTGAGGAAGGGATTGCCGCTGTTGTTCGGGATCGACATCATCTTCTTGCCAGCCGCGCAGGTCTTTGCGTCGAAGGCATCGCCGGGGGCGACGAATTCCGGCTTTGAAGTGTACTTGGCGATGTTTTCCTGGGCCCGCGCCAGACCGTCGCTCACCTCGTCTGCCTGAGCAGCACCGGCAAAGCCAACGAACATGGTCAAGACGCCAACCGACGCGAGTAGCGCTCGTTTGTTCATGAGAATCTCCCTGTATTTCACTGTCGGACCCCCCTCGGGCTCGTGACAGTGAATGCGTATTCATAGTGAGCGCAACTCAAGACCCAAGTCAATCGGCGTTCGAAAAATCTTTATGGTGACGGAACCAGTTTCGCCGCTGATTTTCCGGGCGAGTTGCACACCAAGCATGCAGGTTGGCATTGAAACCCAGAACGGCTGGGGTTAACGATAGAACGAGGGCAGGAAATGCATGCGCATTCTGACGGCAGGCCCACGGAAAGAAAATTGATGGCGCGCAAGAGCTCCAGATCAACCTCGTTCGATGTCGCCGCCTTGGCTGGCGTTTCTCAATCGGTGGTATCGCGGGCCTTTACGCCCGGCTCGCGCATAGCGGACGAAACCCGCACGAGAGTCCTCGAAGCAGCGCTCAAGCTTAACTACGTGCCCAATTCGATTGCCAGCAGCCTCACGACGAAACGCACCAATATCGTCGCGCTGATCATCGGCAATCTCGACAACCCGTTCTATGTCCACGTGCTGCACACATTCAGCAGGCGTCTGCAGGAACAGGGTCGGCAGGTCCTGATCTTCACCGTCGAGCCGAATTCCGAGAGCGACGAGGCGATCATGCATCTGCTCAAATACCAAGTGGATGGCGTGGTGCTCACGGCAGCGCAGCTGTCCACCCGCATGATCAGCCTTTGCCATGATCGCGGCATCCCCATCGTGCTGTTCAACCGCTATATCCCGGGCTCCGATGCGTCGGGTGTGCGCTGCGACAATGTTGCAGGCGGTGCCTTGATCGCGGAGGCTTTTCTGGCTGCCGGCGCACAGAATTTCGCGCTGATCACCGGCGACCTGAAGGGCACGACAAGTGGTGACCGCGTCCGCGGTTTCGTCGAACGCCTGCTCGATGGCGGGGTCAAGCGCTCCAACATCGTCGAGGTGCACGGGCATTCCTCCTACGAGGGCGCCTTCAATGCGACGATCAAGCTGATCCGCGACAAGAACCGCGTACGGCCCGATGCACTCTTTGGCGTCAACGACATCATGGCCATGGGCGCCATCGACGCCCTGCGTCATCGGCTCGGCCTGCGGGTGCCCGACGACATCATGGTTGGCGGGTTCGATGATATTCCCGAGGGCCGCCGCCTCCCCTACCAGCTCACCACAGTGCGCCAACCGATCGAGCAGATGGTGAACGAAACGCTCTCGATCCTCCATCTCGACGATCCGACCGAACCGATCGCGCGCGGCATCGACCGGCCAATCAAGGGTCGCCTGATATGGCGCCACACCATTCCCGTTCCGCCGGCTTATCGCGGCGAGGCGGATGTCACAAAGTCCGAAGACTAGGGTTTACCCGAGTGCGAAATGAAAAACGGGGCCTTTCGGCCCCGTTCGCTTATTCTGCTGCCTGGCGTTCCGGCGGCGTGTAGCCGAAGTCGAAAGCTGGAGGCTCGCCGCGCTCTTTCTTGGCGGCTTCGCGCAGCTTGGCCGTGGCCGCGAGGTCGGCTTCGTTGTCCGCGGTCAGGATGACCCCGTAGGACTTTTCGGCCTGTTCGCGGGAGACGAGACCATAGCGCACGTCGCGGGCGACGATCTCGGCCGCACGTTCGAGCGGATCGCCCCAGCCACCGGAGCCGGCAGTCTTGAACACGACGCGATCGCCCGGATTGACCTTGAGATTATCGATCTTGGATGGGATGCGGCTCGGCTCGGTCTCGCCGTTCTTGATCACCCATTTGCTCGATGTGCCGCCATGGAGGCCGCCATTGATGCCCCAAGGCGGCACCACTTCGCGGTCGTCATGGATCGAGACCTGGCCCTTTTCGAGCAGGCGATAGACCTTCTCGATGCCGGCGCCGCCACGGTGAAGGCCGGGACCGCCGGAATCCTGGATCGGCTGATAGCGCTCGATGAGAACGGGGTAGTAGTTCTCGATATATTCGATCGGGGTCGCCGAAAACAGCGGCCACCAGGCATGGCCGTCGAAGCCATCGCCCTTGGGACGACCCGGCACGCCGCCGAACAGCAGTTCCATGAGCTGGAAATACTTGTTGTCCTTGTCGGTGCCCGAAAAGATGAAGTGCGGGCTGGTGCCGTAACCGGCAGCCATCGACAACTGCGGCACGAACTTGCCCAGCGCGCCGGCCTGGCAATCGAAGAAGCGCGTGTGGGTGTTGAGGCGGTTCGAGAGCGCTGCCGGGAAGCGCGGATTGAGCAGACTTCCCTCGGGCAGCACAATCTCGAAGAGGTCATAAAAGCCTTCGTTGAACAGCACCGAAGGATCGAACGACATGATCATGTAGACGCCGAAGAAGAGCTTGCAGAGCCCTTCATGGATGTGGAAGTTGATCGGGCCTTCCGCCTGCGCGTCCGTTCCGGTCCAATCGAACACGGCCACATCCCCGCGACGGGATATGGTCAGCGTCATCTTGAACGGACCATTGCCGAGACCGTCGTCATCGACATAGTCGGTGAAGCTCACCGGCTCTTCCGGAATGTATTTCCGGATGACAACGCGCATGGCTTCGCGGGTGCGGGCCAGAAGCATGTCGCAGGCGGTCATATACGTCTCGCGGCCAAAGCGGTCGCAAAGTTCCTTGACGCGCGTGCCGGCGGTGCGGCAGCCGGCGATCAGGGCCATGAGGTCGGCCCGGTTCATGTCCGGGGTGCGCGAATTGTTGAGCATGATGTCGAGGACACCCTGGTTCAACTCGCCCTTGGAGTAGATCTTGACCGGCGGGACGCGCAGGCCTTCTTCCCAGATGGTGCGGGCATTGGCGGGCATCGAGCCCGGCACGGTGCCGCCCACGTCGACCATGTGGCCGAAGATCGAGGAGAAGCCCACGAGAACCTTCTCATGGAAAATGGGCAGCATCACGCACCAGTCATTGTTGTGCGAGATCGAGCCCTTCGAGGCATAGGGGTCGTTCCAGACGAAGATGTCGCCTTCATTGACGTCGCCGCCGAACTTTTCGACGACGGACGGAATATAGGAGCCGAACTGCCCGACGATCATCTGCCCACGTTCGTTGCAGATCATCGGGAATTCGTCGTGCTGCTCGCGGATCACCGGCGAGAGCGAAATGCGCACCACGACGCCGTCCATTTCATAGCGGGCGTTCTTGAGCGCGTTCTCGATGATGTCGAGGGTGATCGGATCGACGGTGGCTGTGTCGGTTGCGTTGGTCATGGCGCTCAATTCCCCTTCGAAACGGGCCAGATCAGGATATTGCCGTGTGCATCGATCTCGGCGTAGTGCGCCGGGAGAAGCACGGTCGTGGTGTCGTATTGGCGGATGATCGCCGGGCCTTCGACGCGCGAACCAACCCCGAGCTTGTTGCGGTCATAGTGGACCGTGTCCTGCCAGGCGCCGTTGAAATAGCCCGGACGCGTCTCGATGATGGCGGCCTTGACGTCGGTCGAGGCGGCTTCGGCGAAGGATTCTTCGACAGGTTCGGTCGCGCCGCGGGCAACGACGCGCATGGCGACGAGCTCGACCGGTACGGTGAAACGCACGCCATAGAGGCGCTCGTGGATGTCGTGGAAATCCGCGAGGGTCTGCGTCAACGCGCCCTTGCTGCGCACGTCGGCAGCGCTGACCGGCACGGCCACTTCGAAGCCTTGCTGCTCATAGCGCAGGTCGAGCGAATAGGTGATCGAGGCATCGGCCTCTTCCACTTCCTGCTCGGTCAGCCAGGTCTGCGCCTTGGCTTCAAGTTCGGCAAAGCGGCTCCAGACTTCGGCTGGGTCAAGACCCACCGTCGAGCGGATATAGGTCTGCACGAATTCGTTGCGGAAGTCGGCTTCGAGGAAGCCGAGCGCGCAAAGCACGCCCGGATTGGGCGGCACGAGCACGGGATAGCAGCCGAGAAGTTCTGCCATGGCATTGCCATGGAGCGGGCCGGCGCCACCAAAGGCGACGAGACCGAATTCTCTGGGGTCGAGACCACGCTGCACGGTGATGACGCGGAGCGCGCCGAGCATCACTTCGTTGGCGATATCGATAATGCCCTTGGCCGCGTCTTCGGGCGAAAGGCCGATTTGCTGGCCGACATTGGCAACGGCCTTGCGGGCGCCTTCGACGTCGAGCTTCATTTCGCCGCCGAGGAGAACTGGCGGGAGATAGCCGAGCACAACATTGGCGTCGCTAACGGCCGGTTCCGTACCCCCGCGCCCATAGGACACCGGGCCAGGACGAGCACCGGCACTGCGCGGACCGACGCGGAGCGAGCCGGTCAGTTCCGAAACATCGGCGATCGAACCGCCGCCAGCGCCCACGCTGCGCACGTCGAGCGTCGGCACCTTTGCCGGGAACATGCCGACTTCGGTGGAGCGCGAGATGGTCGCTTCACCATCGATGATCACGGCCACGTCGGTCGAGGTGCCGCCCATGTCGAAGGCCAGAAGTTTCGGGAAACCCGAACGGCGCGACAGCATCATGGTCGAGGTGACGCCACCCGCAGGGCCGGACAGCACAGTGTGCACCGGACGTTCCGATGCTGCCGCCGCGCTCATCAGGCCACCGTCCGAGCGGACGATATGAAGGCGCGCCGTGACGCCGTTGTCGGCCAGGCGATCTTCGATGCGCGAGAGATAGCGCTTCATGATCGGGCGGACGTAATCGTTCATCACCGTGGTGATGGCGCGGTCATATTCGCGGAATTCAGGGAGGATTTCGGACGACAGCGAGACCGGAATATCCGGGAAACGCTGGGCCACGATATCGCGCAATTGGCGCTCATGCGCCGCATTGGCATAGGAGTGCATCAGCGAAATGGTCAGCGCCTCGATGCCCGAGGAGCAGAGATCATCGATCAGCGCGGTTGCTGCTGCCATATCGAGCTCGCGGACGACTTCGCCGCGCGCATTCATGCGCTCGGGAATGCCACGCGTATCGGCCAGCGATGCCAGCGGATCGGGCTTGTCCATGTTGATCCAGCCAAACAGCGGACCCGGGGTCCAGGCCTTGGCGAGATGGAGCGTGTATTCAAAGCCCTCGGTGACGAGGAGGCCAACGCGCGACCCCTTGCCTTCAAGCACTGCATTGGTGGCAACGGTCGTGCCGTGCAGGATCAGGTCGATATCGGCGGGCGAAATGCCGGCCTTCTCGCAGATCAGCTTCACGCCTTCGACGACGCCGATCGACTGATCCTCGGGCGTTGAAGGTGTCTTGGCCTGGAATGTTCGCCGGCCTTTCTCGTCGTGGAGGAGCAGGTCGGTGAATGTCCCGCCAACGTCTACGCCCAATCTCATGGTTCTACCCTTGTCTTCAAAGTCTTCCCCGTCACGCCTGCACCCTCATCCAATTTTGGATATTGCATGCGCATTCACTCAAGCATAGATTGCCATTCGACACCTTCGCAAGTGCAAAGATTGCAGGCCTCTCCAGATTTCTAGAATAGCCCGCAACCGCTGCATCACTACAGTTCATGAATAGGGTTTCCTGGTCACGGCGGGCTATGAGCGCACTCACTCTCTACGACAAGGTTTGGCAGCAGCACGTCGTCAAGGACTACGACGACGGCACCAGTCTGCTCTATATCGACCGACATCTCGTGCAAGAGGTTTCGAGCCCCCAGGCTTTCGCCGGATTGGTTGCAGAAGGCCGGAATCTGGTGCGTCCCGCGGCTCATATCGCGGTTGCCGATCATGCCGTACCCACGCGCCTGCGGCACCTGCCGCTGCCCGACGGGCTGGCTTCGCGCCAGGTTTCGCGGCTCGAGGCAAACTGCGAACGCTTCGGCATCCACTATATCGGCATGAACGACAATCGACATGGCATCGTCCATGTCATCGGGCCGGAACTGGGTTTCACACTGCCGGGCGTAACGCTTGTCTGCGGCGATAGCCACACCTCCACACACGGCGCCTTCGGAGCCATCGCCTTCGGTATTGGCGCAAGCGAGTGTGAATGCGTATTCGCAACACAGACTTTGCGACAGAAGAAGCAGAAGACCATGCGGGTGATGCTGAACGGCGCCCTGCAACCCGGCGTTGCGGTCAAGGACATCATCCTGGCCCTCATCGCCAAGATTGGCACCAATGGCGGCGTCGGCCACGCCATCGAATATGCCGGACCCGCCATCGCGACGCTTTCGATGGAAGCCCGCATGACGCTGTGCAACATGTCGATCGAGGCCGGCAGCCGTGTTGGCATGATCGCGCCGGACCAGATCACGCTGGACTATGTCCGCGGTCGCAAGCTTGCGCCGACCCCGGACATGCAGGCCGCTGCTGAAACGCATTGGATGAGCCTCCGCAGCGATGCCGACGCCAGCTTCGATCGCGAAGTCGAGCTCGATGTTTCGGCGCTCGTGCCGCATGTCTCCTGGGGCACAAATCCCGGCGAAACCGCGCCGGTTTCCGACCGCATCCCCGATCCCGCGCTCGAAACTGATCCGGCGCGCCGTGCCAAGATGGAGCGGAGCCTCAAATACATGGCGTTGGCACCGGGCATGAAGCTCGACGAGATTGCCATAGATCGCGTCTTCATTGGCTCCTGCACCAATGGCCGAATCGAGGATCTGCGTCTCGCCGCCGAAGTCGTCGAAGGCCGCCACGTGGCATCCACCGTCGCCGGCATCGTTGTCCCCGGCTCGGCCTCCGTGCGCATCCAGGCCGAAGCCGAAGGGCTCGACAAGATCTTCAAGCAAGCCGGCTTTGAGTGGCGCGATTCGGGCTGTTCGATGTGCGTGGCGATGAACGACGATCGTCTCGCCCCCGGCGAGCGCTGCGCCTCGACGTCGAACCGAAACTTCGAGGGGCGTCAGGGACAAGGTGGCCGCACACATCTGATGAGCCCGGCCATGGCGGCTGCCGCTGCGATATCGGGCCATCTTGTCGATGTCCGCACCCTGGGGAAATCAGCCTGATGGAGAAATTCGTTACCCTCACCAGCGTCGCGGCCCCCCTGCCCGAAGCCGATGTCGATACCGATATCATTTTTCCGGCCCGCTTCCTCCTGTTGCTGGACAAGATTGGCCTCGGAAAGCACCTCTTTCATGAACGCCGTCACCGGCCGGACGGCACAAGCACCGATTTCGTGCTCAATATCGCTCCCTTCAACGCGGCGAAAATACTCGTGGCCGACGCCAATTTCGGCTCGGGCTCGAGCCGTGAGCAAGCTGTCTGGGCGCTGGCCGATTTCGGCATCCGCTGCGTGATCGCCCCGAGTTTCGGGGAAATCTTCTATTCGAACTGCTTCAAAAACGGCGTCCTTCCCATCGTCATCACCGGCGAAGCCCATGCCAATGCACTGTTGGCGGCCGGCAGCGGGGAGCCGTTCACCATCGATCTCGAAAGGCAGTTGGTCATCCTTCCCAATGGCCCGTCCCTCTATTTCGAGATCGACCCCTATCGCAAGAAGGCCCTGATGCTCGGGCTCGACGAAATCGGCGGTATCCTGGCCGAAGATGCCAATGACATCGCCGCCTTCGAAAAGCGCCTCCGCGCATCCCAGCCCTGGCTTTTCCTCGACGATGGCCGGCTCGACACCCTTTTCAGCCAGACGGACAAAGCATGACCGAACAAGACCTGTCGCAGAACTACAAGGGCGCGTTCGGCAAGCGCATCGGCTTTGGCAAGAAGCCAGCGCTGATCATGATCGATTTCGTCGAGGCCTATTTCGATCCGTCCTGTTCGCTCTACGCGGGCGCCGAGGATGCCCTGGCCAGCGCATTGCGCCTCCAGGCAGTGGCGCGCGAGGTCGGTATACCCGTGATCTACACCAATGTGGTCTTCAACAAGACGGCGCTCAACGGCGGCCGCTTCTTCCAGAAGTCGATGACGCTGCACCACTTCATCGAAGGCAACCCGATGGGCCGCTGGCCCAAGGGCCTCGTTCCGTCCGAAGACGAGCTCGTCATTTCCAAGCAGTACGCAAGTTCTTTCTTCGGGACGTCGCTCGCCTCGACGCTGACATCGCTCGGGATCGACACCCTGATCCATACCGGCGTTTCAACCAGCGGCTGCGTGCGCGCCACCTGCGTGGACTGTAATTCCTACGGCTTCATTCCGATCATCGTACGCGATGCGGTCGGTGACCGTCATCCGGCACCGCACGAGGCCAACCTCTTCGACATGGACGCCAAATATGGCGACGTCGTCTCCGAAGAGGAAACCGTTTCATATCTCAGAAATCTAGGACGAAATTGATGAGCAAGCCCTCCCTCAAGGCCGCTCTGGCCTCCGGCCAGTTCGTGGTCGCCCCCGGCATCCATGACATGATCACCGCCGTGGTCAGCAACAAGGTCGGCTTCGATTTCGTCTATGCCTCGGGCTATTGGATGACGGCCTCGGCCTATGGCCTGCCCGATGCCGGCATTGCCAGCTACACGCAGATGGTGGATCGCGTCGCTACGCTCTGCCGCACGGCCAATGCTGCCGTGATCGCCGATGCCGACACCGGCTACGGCGGACTTCTCAACGTGCACCACACCGTGCGCGGCTATGAGGAAGCCGGCGTTTGCGCCATCCAGATCGAAGATCAGGAATTCCCGAAAAAGTGCGGCCACACACCCTTCAAGCGTGTCGTCCCGCTCGAAGACATGGTGGAAAAGGTCAAGGTCGCCGTCGAAGCGCGCCGTAACCCCGAAACCCTGATCATCGCCCGCACCGACTCCCGCCAGACCGACGGCTTTGAAGGCGCACTCAAGCGCGGCATCGCCTATGGTGAAGCCGGCGCCGATATCGTCTTCCTCGAAGCGCTCGAGAGCGAACAGGAAATGCGCGATGCCTGCGCGCGCGTCAGCAAGCCGATGATGGCCAACATGGCCGATGGCGGCAAGACGCCGATCCGGTCCAAGGCGGAACTGGCCGATATCGGCTACAAGCTCGCGATCTTCCCCTCCGCTACCGGCCTTGCTGCCGCTGCCGCCGCCGAAAACGCGCTGCAGGTCTTGAAGAACGAAGGCACCTCCAACTCGCCCAATTCAAAACTCTTCAACTTCTCCGAATTCAACACCCTGATCGGGTTTGAAGAAGTCTGGGAATTTGAGCGCCGCTGGGCTCGCCCGACCACGACGGCTGCAGAATGAGCACCGTCGCCTGTATCGGTGCGGGCACTGTCGGCCGCGCCTGGGCCGTGGTCTTTGCCCGGGCCGGTCACAATGTCAGGCTTTATGACGCCATCGAGGGCGAAGTCACGCGCACCGCCATTCCCGGTGCGCGCCGCACACTTGAGCTTCTGTCGGAAAATGGCCTCCTCACGGAGGACGTCGAAACGGTGGTCGCCCGGATCAGCGCGGCTGCGTCCATCGCCGAGGCCGTCACCGGCGTCGTTCTTGTTCAGGAAAGCGTGCGCGAGGATGTCGACGTCAAGCGCGAGGTGTTCGCGGAAATCGCGGCACATGCGCCTGCCGACGCCATCCTTGCCTCTTCGACATCGGCCATTCCGGGTTCAGATTTTCTTGGGCATTTTGCTCATCCCGAGCGCGCCCTCGTCGTCCACCCGGTCAATCCACCGTCCCTGATCCCGCTGGTTGAACTCTGCGGCACGCACTGGACCGCACCTGAAACCCTGTCCGAGGCCTGGGGGATCATGACCGATGCAGGCATGCGCCCGATCCTGCTCAAGAAGGAAATCGACGGCTTTATCCTCAACCGCCTGCAGTTTACCCTCGTCGCCGAGGCGCTGCATCTGGTTGGCGAGGGCTATTGCACGCCAGAGGATATCGACGCCGTTCTCACCGATGGCCTGGCTCTCCGTTGGGCCTCCATCGGCCCATTCGAAGTCGCACATCTCAACGCCCCTGACGGCTTCCAGGGCTTTGTCGATCGTCTGGGCCCGATGATGAAGCGTCTCGGCGCTGCGGCGCAGACGGACTATGACTGGACGCCAGAGCAGGTTGCAGCAGCCCATGCGGAACTTGCTGAGCGCATTCCAATCGCTTCGATCGCCGATCGTGCGGCATGGCGCGACCGGCAAATCCTGGCGCTCCGCCAGCTCAAGCAGAAGCAGTAGATTCAGGATATTGATTGATGACCACCCGTTCGCTCGCCCTCAAGGACCCGTCGCTTCTCGTCGACAAAGCCCTCGTTGGCGGCCAATGGGTGGCAGCGACCGATGGCGCAAAAATTGACGTCACGGACCCTTTTGATGGCGCCGTCATCGGTACCGTCCCCAGTCTTGGCGTCGATGTTCTTCGCCAGGCGATCAATGCTGCCCACGAGGCCCAGCCCGCCTGGGCCGCCAAGACCGCCAAGGAGCGCGCGCAAATCCTGCGCCGCTGGTTCGATCTGATCATCGCCAATGCCGACGATCTCGCCCTGATCCTCACCGGCGAACAGGGCAAGCCGCTCGCCGAAGCGAAAGGCGAGATCGTGAGCAATGCAGGCTATATCGAATGGTTTGCCGAAGAGGCCAAGCGCATCGACGGCGACATCATTCCCGGAGCCAATCCCGGCCAACGCATTCTGGTGCTGAAGCAACCCGTCGGCGTCTGCGCGGCCATCACGCCCTGGAATTTTCCCAACGGGATGATCACGCGCAAGGCCGGCCCGGCGCTCGCCGCCGGCTGCACCATGATCCTCAAACCCGCATCGCAGACCCCGCTTTCGGCCCTGGCCCTCGCCGTGCTCGCCGAACGCGCCGGTGTGCCCGCTGGCGTCTTTTCCGTCGTTACCGGTTCGGCAAAACCCTTCGGCCAGGAATTCTGCACCAATCCAAAGATCGCAAAAATCACCTTCACCGGCTCGACAGAAGTCGGCCGCTGGCTGATGCGCGAGGCGGCCGGTGGCATCAAGCGTCTGTCGCTCGAACTCGGCGGCAATGCCCCCTTTATTGTCTTCGACGACGCTGATCTCGATGCGGCCGTCGACGGCGCCATGCTTTCCAAATTCCGCAATGCCGGTCAGACCTGCGTCTGCGCCAACCGTATCTATGTGCAGGAGAGTGTTGCCGAGGCCTTTGCCGAAAAGCTCGTCGCCAAGGCCCGCGCACTGCAACTCGGCCACGGAACCGAGCCTGGTGTTACCCAGGGTCCGCTGATCGATGGCAAGGCCGTCGAAAAGGTTGAGCAGCACGTCGCAGACGCACTCGAAAAGGGCGGGCGACTGCTTCTCGGCGGCAAGCGCAGCGCGCTCGGCAGCACGTTTTTCGAGCCCACAGTCATCGCCGACGTCACCCAGGCCATGCTCGTCGCCAAGGAAGAAACCTTTGCGCCGCTCGCCCCTATCATCACCTTCAAGGACGAAGCCGACGTCATCGCCAAGGCAAATGACAGCGAATTCGGCCTCGCGTCCTATTTCTACGCCCGCGACATGGGCCGCATCATGCGCGTTGCCGAAGCCCTCGAAGCCGGCATGGTCGGGGTCAATACCGGCGCCCTCGCCAATGAAATGGCACCCTTTGGCGGGGTCAAGCAATCCGGCCTCGGCCGCGAGGGTTCGAAATACGGCATCGAGGGCTATCTCGAAATCAAATACGTCTGTCTCGCGGGGGTCTGACCCAGGCCCTGAGCCGGCGTCCCGACGGCTTCCGGCGTCACTGGTGCAATTTCCAACATTTCCATTGACGGCGGTCCCCGACCGGGCGTATTTCCGGCCTCAGGACACCTCGCCCTAACGCGAGGCGCATAGGCCTGGGAGGGCCGTATAGAATGGCTGAAATGCCCCAAACCGCACCGGCGGTAAAACCGGCTAATCCAAATTTCTCGTCGGGTCCGTGCTCCAAGCGTCCAGGTTGGACGCTCGATGCCCTTTCCGGCGCCCTCACCGGCCGTTCGCACCGCGCCAAGATCGCCAAGGCCCGCATCCAGCAGGCCATCGATCTGACCCGTGAGCTGCTCGAAGTGCCGGCCGACTACCGCATCGGCATTGTTCCTGCGTCCGATACCGGCGCCGTCGAGATGTTCCTCTGGAGCGCGCTCGGCGCTCGTGGCGTCGATATGCTGGCCTGGGAATCGTTCGGGGCCGGCTGGGTCACCGACGTCCAGAAGCAGCTCAAGCTGGACGATGTCCGTGTCCTTGACGCGCCTTATGGCGAACTGCCGGACCTTGCCCAGGTCGATTTCAAGCGCGACGTGGTCTTCACCTGGAACGGCACGACCTCGGGCGTGCGCGTGCCCAATGCAGACTGGATTCCGGCGGACCGCGAAGGCCTCACCATCTGCGACGCTACTTCGGCCGCCTTTGCTCAGAAGCTCGATTTTGCCAAGCTCGACGTCGTGACCTTCTCCTGGCAGAAGGCGTTGGGCGGCGAGGCCGCACACGGCATCCTGATCCTCTCGCCGCGTGCCGTCGAACGGCTTGAAACCTACAAGCCTGACCGTCCGCTGCCCAAGATATTCCGCATGACCAAGGGCGGCAAGCTGATCGAGGGCATTTTCAAGGCCGAGACCATCAACACCGTCTCCATGCTCTGCATCGAAGACGCCATCGACGCCATGCAATGGGGCGTGGACATCGGCGGCCTCAAGGCCATGCAGGCACGCGCCGATGCCAACTTCAAGGTCCTGGCAGACTGGGTCGAAAAGACCGACTGGGTCGAATTCCTGGCCAGAAACGCCGACCAGAGGTCCAATACCTCGGTGTGCTTCTCCATCACCGATCCGGCCGTGACGGCTCTCGACGCAGACGCCCAGGCCGCCTTTGCCAAGGCCATCGTCTCACGCCTCGACAAGCTCGACGTTGCCTATGATTTCGGCTCCTACAAGGACGCACCTGCGGGCTTGCGCATCTGGGCCGGCTCGACGGTCGAAGCCTCGGATCTCGAGAAGCTGACGCCTTGGCTCGACTGGGCCTTCGCCCAGGAGAAGGCCGCCCTCAAGGCCGCTGCTTAAGTCTGATTTAGACCGCACCCTCTCGTTCATCGTCATTGCCCGGCTTGTCCGGGCAATCCATGGACCACCCGGACAAGCCGGGTGGTGACGGTGGGGAGGGCGCGGAGTTCCATTCATGCGAGGTCGCAGGTCCAAATCCTGCTCACGCAACCAGGATCAAAAAAATGCCAAAAGTTCTCGTTTCCGACAAGCTGAGCCCCACCGCCGTCCAGATCTTCAAGGACAATGGCGTGGACGTCGACTACCTGCCCGATCTGGGCAAGGACAAGGACAAGCTGTTCGAAGTCATCGGCCAGTATGATGGTCTCGCCATCCGCTCGGCGACCAAGGTGACCGAAAAGATCATCTCGGCGGCAACCAACCTCAAGGTGATTGGCCGCGCCGGTATCGGTGTCGACAATGTCGACATTCCGGCCGCGACCAAGAAGGGCATCATCGTGATGAACACGCCCTTCGGCAATTCCATCACGACGGCCGAGCATGCCATTGCCATGATGTTCGCCCTCGCCCGTCAATTGCCCGAGGCCGATGCTTCGACACGTGCCAGCAAGTGGGAAAAGAACCGCTTCATGGGCGTCGAAGTCACCAACAAGACGCTGGGTCTGATCGGTGCTGGCAATATCGGCTCGATCGTCGCCGACCGCGCTCTCGGCCTCAAGATGAAGGTTGTCGCCTTCGACCCGTTCCTGACGCCGGAACGCGCCCAGACCATGGGCGTAGAAAAGGTCGAGCTCGACGATCTCCTCGCGCGCGCCGATTTCATCACGCTGCACACGCCGCTGATCGATGCGACTCGCAACATCCTCAATGCCGAGAGCCTCGCCAAGACCAAGAAGGGCGTGCGCATCGTCAACTGCGCCCGCGGCGGTCTCATCGATGAAGAGGCGCTCTACGCTGCATTGAAGTCGGGCCAGGTTGCCGGTGCAGCGCTCGACGTGTTCCTCGTCGAACCGGCGGAGAACAATCCGCTGTTCGACCTGCCCAACGTTATCTGCACCCCCCATCTCGGCGCTTCGACGACGGAAGCCCAGGAAAATGTCGCGCTGCAGGTGGCCGAGCAGATTTCGGCCTATCTGATGACCGGTGAAATCACCAACGCCCTGAACTTCCCCTCGATTTCGGCCGAAGAAGCCCCGATCATCACCCCTTGGGTCAAGCTCGCCGAGACGCTGGGATCCTTTGCCGGCCAGCTCACCGAAACGGCCATCTCGGGCATCAAGATCGAGTTCGAAGGCACGCCCGCCGGCCTCAACACCCGACCGATGGTGGCCGCGGCCATCAACGGCGTGCTCAAGCCCTCGTTGGGCGACATCAACATGGTTTCGGCTCCCCAGATCGCAAAGGATCGCGGCATCACCGTCGAGACCACGACCCGCGACCAGCAGGGCGCCTATGAAGGCTATGTCCGCCTCACGGTGACCACCGAGCGCCAGACCCGCGCCATCGCCGGTACGCTCTTTGCCAACGGCAAGCCGCGCATCATCCAGGTCAAGGACATCAACATGGAAGCGGAAATCACCCCTCACATGCTCTATGTCACCAATGCCGACAAGCCCGGTCACATCGGCCGCCTCGGCACCACGCTGGGCACCCTCGGCATCAACATCGCCAACTTCAACCTGGGCCGCGCCGAAGTCGGCGGCGACGCTATCGCGCTCGTCTCGATCGACGGTACCCTGACCGAAGAACAGCTTGGCCAGATCGCCGCGCTTGAAGGCGTCAAGCAGGCCAAGGCACTGAGCTTCTGAATTCCTCGCAAGACACAATAAGAAGGCGGCTTCCGAGCCGCCTTTTTTATTCAGTGCTGCTCTGCCGTCTCAAGTTTTGCGCTTGAGAAACAGGTTGTAGAGAACGACGATCAGTGCCAGCACCAGCAAGAGATGGATAAGCGCGCCGGCGACCTTGAAAGCCAGCCCGACCGCCCAGAGCGCCAGAAGGATAACCGCAATTGTCCAAAGCATGGCGTCGTCTCCTTGGCTTTACCGAGCATCGGCAATTAAATGTGCAGGACAGCCGAACGTTCCGGGTCCCATGCCATGTCAGTCATCGATGGCTGATACGCCGCGCCGCCATTTCGGCGAGCACGATACCGAACACGATGATTGCCGCGGCGAGAAGGTGATAGGGCTCGAGCCTTTCCCCCAGGATCAGGATGGAGCCCAGCGTGCCGAACACGGGGATAAGGTTGTGCGTGGGCGCGGCTCGATTGGCACCGACAAGTTCGACGCCGCGAGCATAGGCAACCTGGCTGAACATCGAGGGAAATACCGCCACATAGGCGATAACTACCCAAACCATCGGCGACATTTGGGCCAACTTGGTCACCTCGCCAAGTCCCCCGCCAAAGAGGGCGAGCATGACGATCCCAGTAACGGCCGCGCCGAAAAAGGACACTGCCATGAAGCTCATTATGTGCATTTTTGGCCGGAACCGCAGCGCCAGGGTGTAGGCCGTGTAGGCAAAGCAAGCGAGCACGACGAAGCCGTCGCCGATATTGATGTCCAGCGTCAAAAGCCGAGCCGGGTTGCCTTGCGTGGCGGTTAGCAACACGCCGGAAATCGCCAGCAACACTCCGAGCAGTTGCACGCTCGTGGCCTGAACGCGGAAGATGATGAAATTGGCGGCCAGGATCATCATGGGCAGGCCGGCCTGAACGATGGCAGCGTTGATGCCGGTCGTGGTGCTCAGCCCGATATAGAGCAGCACATTGAAGACGGCATATCCGACGGCACCAAATCCCATCAGCACCAGCCAATGGCGCCGCACCACTGCCCAGTCGGCGCGCAAGTGTCGGACCGCGAACGGTAGGATGAAAAGTGTCGCGAACACACAGCGGCAAGCAAGGAGTAGGAAAGGGTCGATTTCCCCCACGACCAGCTTGGCCGCAACCACATTGCCGCCCCAGAACAGCGGCGCCATCACGAGCAGAAGGTATGGCTGATCCAAAAGACCTGCGAAAATGCCGCTATTTTGCTTGTCTTGCGGCTTTGTCATCGTCGCCTAGGTGATGTAAGGACAATCGGACTTATCAGTTATTCGGCCACAATCAAACCCGACAAAGGTGGCCGCCAGGACGCTTTGTCCGATCATCGAGGAACCAGCCGACCGGCCGGATTTCCTTTTCATGTGCCTGATTTGGGGAAGACTGAAATATGGCGAATGTGGTTGTCGTCGGCTCGCAGTGGGGCGACGAGGGCAAGGGCAAGATCGTGGATTGGCTTTCGGAGCGTGCCGACGTCGTCGTGCGTTTCCATGGCGGACACAATGCCGGCCATACTCTGGTCATCGATGGCGTGAGCTACAAGCTGGCGCTGCTCCCCTCGGGTCTGGTGCAGGGCAAGCTTTCGGTCATCGGCAATGGCGTGGTGGTCGATCCGCACCACTTCGTTCAGGAAATGGCAAAGCTGCGCGGCCAGGGTGTCAAGATCACGCCTGAAATCCTGCGCATCGCCGACAACGCCCCGCTGATCCTGTCGCTGCATCGCGAACTGGACGGCATCCGAGAGGACGCCAATTCCGGGCTCAAGATCGGCACCACGCGTCGCGGCATCGGCCCGGCTTACGAGGACAAGGTGGGCCGTCGCGCCATCCGTCTCGTCGACCTCAGCGAGCCCGATACGCTGATGCCCAAGATCGAGCGCCTGCTGACCCATCACAACGCCCTGCGCCGGGGCATGGGCCTCACAGAAATCGCGGCCCAGACCATCTACGACGAACTGGCGTCGATTTCCGCCGAAATCCTGCCGTTCATGGACCAGGTGTGGCGTGTGCTGGAAGACAAGCGCAAGGCCGGTGCCCGGATCCTGTTCGAAGGCGCACAAGGCGCGCTGCTGGACAACGATCACGGGACCTACCCTTTCGTCACATCGTCCAACACCGTGGCAGGCACCGCCGCCGCTGGTTCAGGCCTCGGACCGACGGCGATCGGCTACGTGCTGGGCATTACAAAGGCCTATACGACCCGCGTAGGCGAAGGTCCGTTCCCCTGCGAACTTGACGACGAAATCGGTCACCATCTTGCAACTGTCGGACGTGAAGTGGGCGTCAACACCGGCCGTCCGCGCCGCTGCGGCTGGTTCGATGCGGTGCTGGTCCGCCAGACGGTGAAGACCTCGGGAATCACCGGCATAGCACTGACCAAGCTCGACGTGCTCGACGGTCTCAAGGAGATCAAGGTGTGCGTCGGTTACGAGCTCGACGGTTCACGCATTGATTATTTGCCTGCCTCAATGGGAGCACAGGCGCGCGTTAAGCCGATTTACGAAACTCTCGAAGGCTGGTCGGAAACAACGGCCGGCGCCCGGTCCTGGGCGGAACTGCCCGCACAGGCCGTCAAATATGTGCGTTATATCGAAGAACTGATCGGCGCGCCGGTTGCCCTCTTGTCCACCAGCCCCGAACGGGCCGATACCATCCTTGTGGTTGACCCATTCCAAGACTGAGAAATTTTGTTAAAAGACTGCGCTGTCAGAGTGAGTACCAAGTAGCCAATGGCGGATTACAAGGAGCTGCTGCGTCGGGCGATCTCGGCGCTGCCGGAGAACAACGGGGCCGCGCGGCGCGCGGTCTATGAAAAGGCACGTTCGGCCCTTGTCGGCCAGCTGCGTGCTATTCAGCCCCCGCTTCCGGCGCGCGATATCACTCAGCACCGCCTGCAACTCGAAGACTGCATCCGCCAGGTCGAACAGGAAGCCAGCGAAGCTGTTATCAGCCTTGGACGGGAAGGCGCATTGGCC
Organism: Devosia lucknowensis; assembly: GCF_900177655.1. Taxonomy (NCBI): domain Bacteria; kingdom Pseudomonadati; phylum Pseudomonadota; class Alphaproteobacteria; order Hyphomicrobiales; family Devosiaceae; genus Devosia; species Devosia lucknowensis. Next base: position 2,367,122 of record NZ_FXWK01000001.1, read on the forward strand.
GCAAGGCCTGCGCCGACGCCCATTAGGCCGGCTCCGCAGCCCGTGCCGGAGGCCCCTGTTCCCGCCGCCCAGCCTGTCGCGCCGCCGCCGGAACCAGAGGCGGAACCGGAAATAGATGTGCCGCCGGCGGTCCCTGTCACCGCCCCGACCATCGTCCCTTCGACCACCCGGCCTCGAACCGAACCGGCGACGCCGCTTGCGCCGCCGCCGCCGCCCAAATCGATCGAGGAAATCATCGCCGAGGCCGCAGAGACCAGCGGCGCGAGCGTTGTCGTGGAGGCAGAGCCCGAACCAGAGGCGCCCGCCCCAGCGGTCGAGCGCGTGTCGGTCGATCCGGCACCTCCGAAGCCGACTTTCACCGAAGCCGCGCCGCCCAGCGGCCCGACACCGGTACGCCCCTCCTTCTTCTCGCGCCGGGTCGATCCGCAGGCCCCGGCCGTGCCGGTCGTTCCAGCCGCCGCAGCCGCCGTCCTACCGCCCCGCGTCGAACCCGTGCTGGGCAGCACCGCGCTGGCCAGCCAGCCCGCACTAAGCGAACAGCCGATCATCGCACCGGCTCTTCCCGTGGATACCGCCCTTTCGGCGGTGCGCGAGGTGGAGGTCGAGCAGGACGATGCTCGCGAAGCCGAAGGCGCAATCGAGCGGGCCATCGAGACACTGGACCGCGAAGCACGCGGCGAAGCCAGCGATCCGCTGCCGGACCGCGATGGCGCCCCTGCCGGAACGCCCCTCCCCCAGGACGAGGATGCCGGCTTCGCACCTGTCGGCGCCGAGCGTCGTTCGGGCGCTGGCCTGACTATTTTCCTTATCGTGTCTGCCGTGCTGCTGGCAGGCGTCGGTGGCGCCGGCTTCTGGGCCTGGCGCGAAGGCTATGTCGATCTCGACCAGATGTTCGGCGGCGGACAGGCCGTGACCCAAACCGTCGCAACGACGGAGCAGCCGGTCGGCCCGACGATGGATAGCACGCCCCCCAACGAGGAAGGTGCTTCCGGCCCGGGTAATACCGCCACGACCGCCGCAACCGAACCGACAAGCGCTCTCGAAGCAACCGACGACCGCCTCGAGCCGACGCCCGAAGCGGTGACGCCGACCGGCGGCGAAACGGTCCTTCCCTCGATCAATGGCGAGACCAAGACCGAGGAACGGCTCTCGGGCGCGGATACCACGATCTCCGCTACGAACGATCCGGCAGCCAGTGTCGACCCGGCAGTGCTTGCGGGCAACCAGTCGCTCCTGCTCGAAGCCTCTGCCAATGGCCAGGGCGGCGCCGTCCCGTTCTCGGGCACGGTGGAATGGACCGAGGGAACGGATGAAATCGGATTGCCGACGCTGCTTGCGGAAGCCAGCATTCCGGCCCGCAACCTCAATGTCTCGATCATCATCCGCAAGAACAACGATCCTGTGCTGCCCGCCAGCCACCTGATGGAGATCACCTTCGATGTGCCGGACACCTTTATCGGCGGGTCGATTTCGACCCTTGCCGGCGTCCTGCTCAAGGATCAGGAACTGGTGCCCGGAACCGCGTTGTCAGGCGCCGCGGCCCGCGTCGTGGGGAACTCATTCCTTTTCGCGCTGAGCGCCTCGCCAGCCGATGTCACGTCGAACCTCGACCTTCTCGACGCTCGCCGCTGGCTAGACCTCGCCATTGTCTATGGAACTGGTCGCAACGCCATCCTGACGCTGGAGAAGGATCAGGACGCGCAGGCGCTGTTCGACAAGGTTCTCGCCGCCTGGGCAGAGTAAACAGCCGAGCGCGCCTCAGGCGCGTTCGGTCCGTCCATCCACGATACGGTAATGCGCGCTGGCCAGTGCCGCGATATCGTCGGCATGGTGGCTGACCAGCACGGTGTGCCACCCATGTCGTTGAGTGAGCTCTCCCACCAGTACCCGGATGAGGCCGCGCGTTTCGTCGTCAAGTGCCGAAAAGGGCTCATCCAGCAACAGGACCGGACGGTCGCGCAGAAGCGTGCGCGCCAGTGCGACGCGCTGTTTCTGCCCACCTGAAAGCGTTGACGCGACGTTGCCCGCGAACCCTGCGAGGCCGACTTCGTCCAAAGCGTCCAGCGCCTGCGCTTTTCCCTGTGGCTTAGTGGTTCCCCGAGGCAGCCCCAGCAGCACGTTTTCCTCTGCACTCAGATGTTCGAAGAGGTTGTCGGACTGGAGCAGCAGGGACACCGGCCTGTTTTCAGGAGGCAATGGCAGGAGATCGACGCCGTCCAGCGCAAGCGTTCCGCTGGAGGGCTGCGTGAAGCCGGCCAGGAGATCGAGCAAGGTCGACTTTCCCGAACCGCTCGATCCCGAAATGGCCGTGACGGCGCCAGGCTCGGCGGCCAGGCTGAACCGGTAGGGCTGACCTTGCCCCGGATAGGCGAAGATCAGGTCATCGGCGCGAAGCATGCGCTATCCTTTCGACAAGGCGCGGCAGGCCGACAAAGGCCGCAATGGTGAAGATCAGCAGCAGGGCAGCGATCGCCGCTGCGTCGTTGCTGCGATAGGAGCCGAGCGCCCGGTACATCAGGAGCGGCAACGTCTGGAAATCCTGCGTCCCGAACAGGGCAATGACGCCGAGGTCTCCGAGCGAAAAGCAGAATGCCAACGCCAGCATCAACCCGATATCGCGGCCGAGTAGCGGGTATTCGATGGCAGTGAATTGCTGCCATCCGGACAGATCCAGAGAGCGGATAAGCTTGCCCCGCGAGCGCACGATGGCGTCGAGTGGCGGCGCCAGCGTTGCCATGGCGAAAGGCAGCGACAGGAGGCTGTTGGCGATCACCACGACCACAGGAGCAGCGACGCCGGACGGGACGCCCAGCGATCGCACGAGCAGGAAGAAGCCCAGCGACAGCACCACTGCCGGCACCGCGAGATAGGCATATGCAGGCACGCCGAGAACCGTGCGCGCAGCCCGGCTGGCGGCTGCGCTGCGGCCCAGGGCAAGCAGCAGCGCCAGGACGAGCGTCAGGAGCGCCGATGCCGAGCCGATGGCAACACTGGTCATCGTCGCCCGCCAGAAACTGGCCTGTTCGAGCACGGGAAGAAGGCCGCTCGTCAACCCGTCATAGAGTACCGACAACAGCGGCAACGCGAAGCCTGCGGTCGCCAGGGCCAGCACGAACCATTGCAGCACGCGCACCCCACGAGCATCGCGCCATGTCGGCTGCGCCGACCGGGACAATGCGGAAGGAACGGTCGTGAAGGCCGATGAAACGAGGATGACCACGGAGCAAACGGCGATCTGAACAAGCGCCAGCCGCACCGCCCCGACAAGATCAAAATCGAGCCGGACTGCCGTGTAGATCGCCACTTCCAGCGTCTGGTTGGCCGGTCCGCCGCCAAGCAGCAGCACGATCGGGAAACTCGTGAAGGCGAGCAGAAAGATGATCGCTCCCAGGCCCGGCAGGCTACCGCGCAACGCCGGCCAGTCGATCAGCCGAAAACGCTGCCAGGCGGACAGTCCGAGCGATTGCCCGACCTTGAGCTTGGACGACGGAATGGTGTCGAGGCGCGCCAGCAGGATGCGAGCCGCAAAGGCCCCATCGAGCACCACATGGGCAATGAGAATGCCACTCAAACCATAGGCCGGGCTATCGAAACTGATCCCAAGCCAGCTCGCAATCTGGTTGATCCAGCCATTCCGACCCCAGATCGATAGAAGACCGAAAGCCACGACCATGCCCGGCGTGACGATGGCGGCGGCGAAAAGACCGACCACGAGATCGCGCCCGGGAAACCGGAGCCGGTTCAGCGCCCAGGCCAGCACCACGCCCACCGCCAGCGACAGCACCATTGTCAGCCCCGCCTGCAGCGCCGTCATGCGCAGCAGATGGGCAATGTCGACCCGCGAACCGGGCTCTGCCTCCGTCGCGGCGCCAACGATAGCCCAGAACACTGCAGCGATCAGCGCCGCGATGATGACGGTAAGCACCGTGGCGGAGGTGATGCGGAAGGGGCGGTGCGGGAGTATCAGCATGGGAAATGACGTGTCCATGCGCACGATGCGGCACCTCCCCCTTGATGGGGGAGGTTGGGAGGGGATGCACTAAGCAATCGGTGCTCGGGATTCCCCCCCTCCCCATCGCTGCCAGCAAGGGGGAGGGTATGCCGGCGCGTTCACGTATGTCATGCCGCCTACTGGACCGCCGCCAGCATCTCGTCGATCCAGGCAGACGAATTGGCAGTGATCTCGGCCTCGGGAATGGTCAACGTCTTGTCCGGCTGCGGTAGGCCTTCGAAGGACGGATCGAGGTCGGCGCCGAGATCGACGACCGGGAACATCCAGTTCGTTGTCGGGATGACCTTCTGTCCGGCTTCCGAGGTGAGGAAGGCGAGGAAGTCGCGCGCCAGGTCCTGATGATCGGACGACTTGAGAATGCCGGCCACTTCGATCTGAGGGAAGTGCCCTTCGCTGAACATCGCTGCCTTGATGGTGTGATCGTCCTCATCGAAGATATGGTAGGCGGGCGAGGTCGTGTAGGAGAGCACCATGTCCGCTTCGCCATCAAGAAACAGCGCGTAGCTCTCGCTCCAGTCACGCGTGATGGTCAGGATATGCGGCTTGAGACCGGCCCAGATTTGCGGAGCGCGATCGCCGTATGCGGCCTTGACCCACAGCAGCAGGCCAAGCCCCGGCGTTGCCGAGCGCGGATCCTGGATCACAATCTTGACCTCGTCCGGCAGCGCGATCAGCTCTTCGAAGGACGATGGCGGGGTCGGCATCGTATCCGTGTCGTGCATGAAAGCGAAGTGCGAATAGTCGAAGGGCACGAACTGCGCATCGGTCCATGTGGTTGGCAGGTCGAGATGGGTGAGGTCGAGACCGTGATCCGCGAAAAGTCCGGTCGCGCGGGCTTCGCCCGCAATGGCCGTGTCGAGACCGAGGATCATGTCGGCGTCCGTGCTGTCGCCCTCGAGCTGCACCTTGCGCAGTGTGCCGATAGAACTATCGGCCGCAACGAAGTTGACGGTACAGTTGCAGGTGGCTTCAAAACCGTCCTTGAGCGGTATGCCCGGGCCCCATTCGGAGGCAAAGCCGTCATAGGTGTAGATGGTGAGCGTGGGCTTGTCTTGGGCGATGGCCGTGCCGGTAAATCCGGCAAGAAGGACCGCAAGCGCCAGCGAGGAGGATTTGACCATGATGGTCTCCCTTCGTGTGGTGTGCGGCCATGGGTGAAGGGATGTGTCAATGGTGAGGATGCACGAGGGCACCCTTGCCATCTCGAACTTCCTCCGCCAGCATGACCTGGTTCAGGTTCTATGGGTAACTCTCAGCTCCGGCGGTAACCGGAACACCCCAGCGAGACGGTCCGGACCATATTGAGAGTGAACTGAGAGTGCAATCCCCCAATCCAGACGGCGGCAAGGTGCTGCTGCGTTTTGATCGGCCGCTCGCCGTCGTTGGCGGCGGCGCCGTTGAACCAGGCCTGTTGCAAGACCTTGCGGCGCGTGGCGTAGCACTGGTCGGCGCCGACGGCGGCGGCAATGCCATCGGCGACGTGGGCATCGTGCCCGAGGCCATCCTGGGCGACCTTGATTCGCTGGATGACCGCGACAGCTGGGAACAGCGCACTCGCGTCATCCACATCCCCGAACAGATCACGACGGATTTTCAGAAGGCGCTCTATTCGACATCAGCACCGGTGACCCTGGCCCTGGGCATGACCGGCAAGCGGCTCGACCACACATTGGCAGCACTTGGTGCGCTGCTCGAAGTGGCGCCGCATCGCAAGGTGATCCTCGTGGACGAAACCGATGTGGCTCTTGCCATATCCGGCCCGTTCTCGTTCCACGCGGCCCGAGGCGAGCGCATTTCAATTCACCCACTGGTGCCCATCGTGTTCGAGCGCACCGGGGGCCTGTTCTATCCAATGAACGATCTGCTCCTCGATCCCGCCGGACGGCTCGGGACATCGAACGAAGGTACGGGCGGAGTGGTCGACATCGTACCCAAGGACGATACGCCCTGGCTGCTGATTCTGGGACGCGAACGGCTTTGGGATCTGGTGGAGGTGTGCCTGCGAGGCGGGGACACCCCCTAGAGCGCCTCATCCGGGCGGAACTGCAACTTGGCCAGCTCGGCATACCGGCCGCCCTTGGCCACCAGCTGATCATGGGTGCCCTGATCGATGATTTCGCCGCCGTCGAGAACCAGGATCGTGTTGGCGTCCCGGATGGTGGCGAGGCGATGGGCGATGACCAGCGTCGTGCGACCTTCCATCAGGTGTTCGAGGGCCTTCTGCACCAGCCGCTCGGACTGGGCATCGAGAGCCGATGTCGCCTCATCGAGAAGCAGGATCGGCGCATTCTTGAGAATCGCGCGGGCAATGGCGAGGCGTTGCTTCTGGCCGCCCGACAGCATCACGCCGCGTTCGCCCACCATCGTATCGTAACCCTTGGGCATGTCGGCGACAAAGTCGTCGACCAGGGCTGCCCTGGCGGCAGCAACCACCTCGTCCATCCCCGCCCCAGGTTTGCCGAAGCGGATATTGTCGGCAATGGTGCCGGCGAAGATGACGGGCTCCTGCTCGACATAGGCGAAGCGCTGCCTGAGGTCGCGGAGCGCCAGATTGCGAATGTCGATGCCGTCGACGAGGATCGACCCGGCCGTCACGTCGTAAAAGCGTTGCAGTAAAGACAGTGTCGTCGACTTGCCCGAGCCCGACGGACCCACTAGCGCCACCGTTTCGCCTTTGCCCACAGCAAATGAGACATCGCGCAGCACCGGCTCATTGCCGGCCCCGCCATAGGCGAAGCTGACGCGATCAAAGGCAACGGTCCCCAAGGCCGGCGTCGGCAACGGAACGGGCCTTGCCGGATCGACGATCACAGGCTCGGTATCGAGAATTTCCGTCAGCCGCTCGGTCGCACCGGCAACGCTCTGCAGCGTACCCAGCACTTCCGACACATTGGTCAGGGCGCCGGAGGCCATGAGTGCATAGACAAGGAACTGCGCCAGCTGTCCTGCAGTGACGGTCCCCTCGAACACGGAGCGGGCACCCCACCAGACCAGGCCCACGAGTGCAGCGGTACCAAGGAAAATGACCATGCCGACCAGCACGGCGCGCGCGCCTAGACGCTTGACCTCGGCACGGTAGCTGGCCTCGCTGCTCTGGCTGTAGTGGACGGACTGTACGTCTTCCTGGGTAAAGGCCTTGACCGTGCGATTGGCGCCAAGCATTTCCGTAGCCATGGCGGAAAGATCGGCCAGGGCGTCCTGGGTTTTGCGCGACATGCCGCGCAGCCGCCGGGCATAGGCCATGACCGGGATCAGGATGGCGGGCAGGGCAACGACCACGGCAAGTGTCAGGACCGGGCTCGTCAGGATCATCATCGTCAGCGCGCCGATAATGGTGACTAGCGAACGCAGCGCCAGCGAGAAGCTGGACCCCACGGCATTGCGAATGGACACCGTATCGCCATTAAGGCGGCTGGTGAGTTCGCCGACGCGATGGCGATCGAAATATCCGGTCTCGAGCTTGAGCAGATGTGCGAAGACGTCATGCCGCAGATCGGCGACCACGCGTTCACCGATGACCGATATGAAGTAAAACCGTGCGCCGCTGGCAATGGCCATGATCGCGGCGATACCGATGATCAGCCAGCCGTACTGGCCGACCATATCGATATTCTGGGCGACGAAGCCTTCGTCGATGGCGCCGCCCAGAAGCGCGGGAATGGCAAGGGAAGTGGTGGCCGAGATCAGAAGGAAAAACACGGTGAGCGAAAGCCGCACCGGATAGCGGAGGAGAAACGGCAGCAGTCGGCGAAGCGGCTGGATTTGCCGCGGCGCGTCCTGCACTTCAGAGACGATCTTGTCGGGATCGGACGCTGCCGAAACGGCCTGGTCTGTCATGGCTGGATCACGCCGCTTTCGCTCGGGGACCGGCTCCGGCCGGCGATCGACCCCATATAGGCCCTGCCCCCTCGCCCCGCAACCAAAGGGGCCGGGCAATATTGCCGCGCCACTTGTTCACGGCAAAGCGCTGGCAGCCCTTGCAGAACCCGATCTTCTGCTGTAGGAAGCCGCCCAACACCAGATTGATGCTCTCCGGGCGCCGCGGCGCCCGTTTGATTTGAGGCAAGCGATGAAGACCGATATCCATCCCGACTACCACACCATCAACGTGGTTATGACCGACGGCACCACCTACCAGACCCGTTCGACCTACGGCAAGGAAGGCGACACGCTGCAGCTGGACATCGACCCCAAGACCCATCCCGCCTGGACCGGCGGCACGGGCCAGCTGATGGACCGCGGCGGTCGCGTGTCGCGGTTCAAGGAGCGCTTCAAGGGCCTCGGCATCTGAGCCAAGCGCCAAGAAATTCAAAGCCCGGCCGTCGTGCCGGGCTTTTTGCTGTTCGGAGAAGGCATTGCCCTTTCTGATCTTTTTCGCCGCTGCGGGCTTCGAGATCGGCGGCTGCTTTTTGGTCTGGCAGGCCATGCGCGGCGGCCATCTCTGGCTGTGGGTGCCTGCGGTGCTATGCCTGGCCGTGTTCGGCTATCTTCTCTCGCTTGCCGGCTCGGATAGCGCCGGTCGCGCATTCGCCATCTATGGCGGCATCTACATCCTGGCGTCGGTCGCCTTCATGGCCGGCTTCGAGGGGATAAGGCCCGATCGCTGGGACCTGTTGGGAGCGGCACTGGCTCTGGCAGGCGCGGCGGTGATTTTCTTCGCGCCGCGGGCCGGATGACTATTCGCTGCGGGCGAAAGCTGCCTTGAGACGGGAGAGCTGGTCGGCCACGCCATTGGCAACGCCTGGCGTCACGTCGGGCAGGTTGCCCTTCTCCAGCGCGTCGAGCTGCATCACCCGTTCGAACAGGCGATCGCCCTTGTCGATGAACTCGCGCAGCGTTCCCGGCAATTCATCATAGCCAGGCCCGCCCCGCTGGCTGGGCGTCGCCGAGAACTTCACCTTTTCCTTTTCGGAGCGAGCGCTGTCGCGGGAAATCTCGCCTTCGTTGACCGCGCGCTGCAGCAGCAACCATGATGCGAGCTGCATGAGCCGTGTGGTGAGGCGCATGGATTCGGTTGCGTAGAGAAAACCGGCATCGCGGGGGAGCATGCGGCTTTCGATGCGCCCTTCGGCGTCCAGGTACGCTGCCACCGCTTCGATCAGGCCCATGCCCTCGCGATACAGTGCATCGAACCCGCCCGACGCAACGATGCGCGGACCAATTGCGATTGCCTGTCTGCTTTCACCACTGTCGGCCAAGAGCATTCCTCCGATCCGATCATACTAGCGCCCTGCGCCGGAACGGTCACTTCACGGGTGCCAGTATTGTTAATTTTGTGGTTGAAGCGTGGCGCGCCAAACTGCCGCCCCAAAAAGAAAAAGAGCCGCAAGGTTGCAGCTCTCGAAGTTAACAGGGAGGCGTCAAACAGAGGGAGAAACCACTCTGAAAAATTCAGAACAAATCTGAATAACGAGACGTTACCGCCCAAAGATTAATTCGAGCTTAACGCGCAGAGATTTCTTAACCCTGCGCGTTGACTTGCTCTCAACCGAGCCTGTTGCGCTCGAGAAGCGTGCGGCCCGTCAGGGTGATGATGGCGTCGCCGCCGATAACATCGACCCAACCCTTGGCATGGAGTGGCGCGATGTCGCGCCCAACAGCAATGCCGTGGCCATCTGCCAGTGCCCGGAGCGAGGCCACTTCGCCCTCGCTCACGCCTTCGAGAATCCGATCTGCTTGTCGCACCATCGTCACGCCCTCCCTGGATCAACGAGAATTGCGGTCTAGAGCCAACCTTTGTCCATTGGCCAAAGGTTGAAGTGGCGACGCCGCCGTGTAACGGCGCCACTGCCTCAGAATTTGAAGGCGGCTTCGGCAGCAGCCCGGGAATCGCCCTTGGACGCGATAGCAGCCCGCAATCGCGCGATCTCGGCCTCGAGCAGACCTATCCGTTCCTCGAGTTCGTTGACCGAAAGTGCGTCGAGATTGGCGCCGACGTCATGATTGCGGGGCGGCTTGCGGATGTCTTCGTCCATGGCATGCTCCTGTGTTGTCCTGCAGTGTAGCCCAGTCCCCTTGCCGGACAAGACCAGTTCGGCCAGCATGGCAGCATGACACTTCCAAACGACATGACCGCCATTGCCATTTCGGCTCCCGGTGGACCAGACGTCCTGATTCCCGTCCGCCGGCCCCTGCCCGAGCTTGCGCCCAACGATGTCCTGATCCGCGTCGCTGCCGCGGGCGTCAACGGCCCCGATCTGGCGCAGCGGCGCGGCCATTATGCGCCGCCGCCGGGGGCATCGCCCCTGCCCGGCCTGGAAGTCGCCGGCGAAATCGTCGCGCTCGGCCAGGCAGTCGACAGCTGGAGGGTGGGTGACCGCGTCATGGCGCTGACCAATGGCGGGGGCTACGCCGAATATGTCGCCGTGCCGCAGGGCCAGGTCCTTCCCATACCGGGTGGTTGGAGCATGGTCGAAGCAGCGAGCCTGCCGGAAACATGGTTCACGGTCACCCAGACACTGGTGATGCGTGCCGGCCTCGAACCGGGCATGAGTGTCCTCGTGCATGGCGCGGCAGGCGGCATTGGCGGGGCAACGATCCAGATCTGCGCCATTCTGGGCGCACGGGCCATTGCCCTCGTCTCCACCGAAGACAAGGCTGATTATTGCAAGACGCTGGGCGCAGCAGCTGCGATCAATCGCACCAGCGAAAATATCGCCGAGCGCGTGCTGGAATTGACGGAAAGCCGCGGTGCTGACCGCGTGCTCGATCTCGTGGGTGGCGCGCTGACCGCGGTCAACATCGAGGCGTCGGCGCGAGGCGGCCATATTGTGCAGGTGTCGACGCTGGAAGGGGCAACCGCCACGGTGTCCTTGCGGGCCATGATGGCCAAGGACCTGACGCTATCAGGCTCGACCCTGCGACCGCAGAGTGCAGCGACCAAGGCAGCCATCGCCGCGCGTATCCGGGCCGATTTCCTGCCAGCGCTGTCGGCACCCGGCTGGACGAAGCCTGATCTCGCCACCTACCGGCTCGACCAGGCGCGCGATGCCCACGCTGAGTTGGAAAGCCGCGGCCACCGCGGCAAGCTTGTCCTCGTGACCGCGTTCGGGGCTGGGGAGACAAAGAGTTAGCCGTTGCGATTGCGCGGCATTTTGCCTATATTGCTGGTCAGTTCCCCCTCAGCATTTGGCCAAGAGGCGGAGCGGCCCGGAGGAAGACCGGCCGCGCCAGCAGGAGAAATTTAACCATGTCCCAGTCCCTTCTGATGCCAAAGGCGACCGCCGTCTGGCTCGTGGACAACACCGCCCTGTCCTTTGAGCAGATCGCCGCCTTCTGCACGCTGCATCCGCTGGAAGTGCAGGGCATTGCCGATGGCGACGTGGCCAACGGCATCATGGGGGTCAACCCGATCCAGAACGGTCAGCTGACCCGCGAAGAGATCGAGAAGGCAGAGAAAGATCCCAACTATCGCATGAAGGTCAGCGAGCCCAAGGTTCGCGTCGCTGCCGTCAAGCGCAAGGGTCCGCGCTACACCCCGATTTCGCGTCGCAACGAGCGCCCCAATGCCATCAAGTGGCTGGTTCGCAATCACCCCGAACTCAAGGACGCGCAGATCATGCGCCTCGTCGGCACCACCAAGTCGACCATCGAGTCGGTGCGCGAAAACACCCACTGGAACGCTGCCAACCTCACCGCGATGGACCCCGTGACCCTGGGCCTTTGCAGCCAGATCGACCTCGACCTCGAGGTCAAGCGCGCCAGCAAGGATGCCCCGGCCCAGCACGAACTCAGCGAAGGCACGACCCTGCTCACCGCCGAGGAAGCCCTGGCCCGCGCCACCGCCCGTCATGCGCTTGAGGGTGAAGCCGGCTTCGACGGTGAAGGCTCCTCCGGCCGCGCCAATAATGCCGACGACGAGCTGGACGCCGATTCCGTCTTCGCCAAGCTCAAGTCCCTCAAGGGCAACAGCGACGAAGAATAGTTAGAAATCCCCGCTTCGGCGGGGATTTTCTTGTTGTCCCGTCTGGCTTTCCCACACCGGTCCATCCTCGGGCTTGACCCGAGGACCAATCGCGCCGCATTCGACATCGTGCCTTTGGCAACTAGCCGTCGGGTCAAGGCTGATGGCGGCGCTGCAAAAGTGGAGAGCGCGTACTTGATAGCCTATCGGTAATTCTCAATGCTCGACCCTTTCTCAATCGCCATTGCCGTCACCGCCGTCCTCATCGTCGGCCTGTCCAAGGCCGGCCTGCTCGGCGGCCTGGGCGTCGTGGGCGTGCCGCTGCTGACGCTGATCATGGCGCCCCGCGATGCGGCCGGCATGATGCTGCCGGTCCTGCTTTGCATGGACGCGGTCGCCATCTGGATGTACCGCCGCGAATGCGACTGGGGCCTGTTGAAGATCATGCTGCCGGGGGCGGCGATCGGCACGCTTGCCGGCTGGGCCATGTGGGCGGTTGTCAGCGACGCGGTTGTGCTGCTGATGGTGGGCGTTGTCACGCTGCTCTTCGTGCTCGACGCCATCCTGCCTCTGCGCAAGAAGCTCGAAGGCCTGCCGCCGTCCCGACCCTGGGGCGTGTTCTGGGGCGCCATCGCCGGGTTTACCAGCTTCATCTCCCATACCGGTGGCCCGCCATACCAGATCTACACCCTGCCGCGCCGCATGACCCCGGCCATCTATGCGGGCACCTCGGCCTTCTTCTTCGCCATCGTGAACACCTCCAAGCTGGTGCCCTATTACTTCCTCGGCCAGCTCAATACGCACAACCTGACCTTGTCGGCTGCCCTCGCTCCGGTCGGAGTGATCGGCGTCTTCATCGGCGTCTACCTTGTCCGCCGCATCTCGGCGAAACTTTTCTACCGCATTGCCTATTGGCTGGTCTTCCTCTTGGCGATCAAGCTCGTCTGGGACGGCGTGGCAGGCATCCTCGCGGGCGCTTAGGGCCCGCGTCGCCTCGACACCTTCACAGCGAGTCTCGCGCTGGTTAATGTCCGCCCCGAAAACAGTTTCGGGAGTCGAGTTCATGTCCGCCACCGCACAGAAGGGCCACAACCAGTTCGGCAATCTGCCAGTCTGGAATCTCGACGATCTCTACCCCGGCAAGGATAGCCCGGAGTTCAAGGCGGCCCTTGATGAAGCCAAGACCATGGCTGCCGATTTCGAGGCCAGGTACAAGGGCAAGCTGGCGACGCTGACCGGCTCGGACAAACTGATCGAGGCCATCAAGGACAGTGAGAAGCTGGGCGATCTCACCGGTCGCATCGGTTCTTTCTCGTTCCTGCAATACGCACAGAAGTCGACGGATCCAGATCGCGCCAAGTTCATGGGCGACACCAACGAGGCCCTCACAAACCTTTCGACCCGCGTCCTGTTCTTCGAGCTTGAACTGAACCGCATTCCCGACGCCGATCTCGATGCGGCGCTCGAGAGGGATCCCGAGCTAGCGCGATACAAGACCTGGTTCGCCGACCTGAGGAAGGCCAAGCCATACCAGCTCGACGACAAGCTCGAGGAACTCTTTCACGACAAGTCCGTCACTGCCTATTCGGCCTGGAACCGGCTGTTCGACGAGACCCTCTCCAGCCTGGAATTCGAAGTCGACGGCGAGACTCTGAACCTCGAGTCCACGCTCCACCTGCTCTCCGAGAAGGATGAAGCCAAGCGCGAAGCCGCATTCAAGGCGCTGGGAAAGGTGCTCAAGGCCAATGGCCGCCTGTTCACGCACATCACCAACGTGCTGGCCAAGGACAAGGAAATATCCGACCGTTGGCGCGGCTACGAAGATATCGCCGATAGCCGCCATATGGCCAATTCGGTCGAGCGCGAGGTGGTCGATGCCTTGCAGACCGCCGTGCAGGCGGCTTACCCACGCCTGTCGCATCGCTACTACAAGATGAAGGCCAAGTGGTTCGGCAAGGATAAGCTCAACGCCTGGGACCGAAATGCGCCGCTGCCGACCAGCGACGAGCGCATCTGGGACTGGGACACGGCGGTTTCGACGGTGCTTGACGCCTATGGCCGTTTCTCGCCCCAACTGGCGGATGTCGCCCAGCCCTTCTTCAACTCGGGCTGGATCGACGCACCGACGGGCAACGGCAAGCTCTCCGGCGCCTTCGCGCACCCCACCGTGCCAAGCGCCCATCCTTACCTGATGCTCAACTATCTCGGCCGTACGCGCGATATCATGACGCTGGCCCACGAACTGGGCCATGGCGTGCACCAGCGGCTGGCCGCCGCGCAGGGCCCGATCCTGGCCAACACGCCCCTGACCTTGGCAGAAACCGCCTCGGTCTTTGGCGAAATGCTGACCTTCCGCGCCCTCCTGGACAAGACCACCGATCCACGGCAGCGCTTCGCCCTGCTCTCGGGCAAGGTCGAGGACATGCTCAATACCGTCGTGCGCCAGATCGCGTTCTACACCTTCGAGCGCAAGGTGCACACCGCCCGCCGCCAGGGTGAGTTGCGCACCGAGGAAATCAACGCTCTCTGGATGGAAGTGCAGGCGGAATCGCTGGGCGACGGCATCATCGCCAATGAAGGCTACGAGACCTTCTGGGCCTATATTCCGCACTTCATTCACTCGCCCTTCTATGTCTATGCCTACGCCTTCGGCGATTGCCTTGTGAACTCGCTCTACGCACAGTATGAGAAAGCCAGTGATGGCTTTGCGGAGCGCTATTTCGAGCTTCTCAAGGCTGGGGGCAGCAAGCATCACTCCGAATTGCTCAAGCCTTTCGGCCTGGATGCAAAAGATCCCCAATTCTGGTCGCTGGGTCTGTCGATGATCGAGGGACTGATCGACGAGCTCGAAGCCACGTCTCCCTGAGACACGACTTTTGGCTTAACACGAAGAGATGACTATACTTTTGAGGACCTGATGGCCAAAACCCGCCCCGAACATCATTCGACCCCCGTACTGGAATCCGCCATGGACTACGCCGAACACGAAAAGACCTACAATGGCTTCGTGATCGGGGTGAAGTGGTCGATCTATTCGATCGCGGTGCTGATGGTGATCCTTTATTTCGTGGTCAATCCCTGATCCGAAACCAGCAAGCAGGCACTTGAAACGAGCCTGCCCGCGGGCAGGCGGGCAGGAGGGTTTCCATGAAGATTGCCGTGTTGCGCGAACGTGTCGAGGGTGAGAGCCGCGTTGCGGCCACCCCCGAGACCGTCGCCAAGTTGATCGGGCTCGGTGCCGAGGTTTCGGTCGAAACCGGGGCGGGCGACCTGTCCCGCATTTCCGACGCGCAGTTCCAGGATGCAGGCGCCTCGATCGGCGCCAGCGCGCCGACGACGCTCAAAGGCGCCGACATTGTCCTGTGCGTCCGCCGTCCTGCTGCGTCCGGGCTTGCCGGCGTGAACAAGGGTGCCCTCCTGATCGGTGCGCTCGATCCCTACGGCAATGAAAAAGACGTCGCCGCTCTCGCAGGAGCCGGCGTCGCCGCTGTTTCCATGGAATTCATGCCGCGCATCACCCGCGCGCAGGTCATGGACATCCTCTCTTCCCAGGCCAATCTCGCCGGCTACCAGGCCGTCATCGAAGCCGCAGCGGTGTTTGACCGCGCCATGCCGATGATGATGACGGCTGCAGGCACCGTGCGCCCAGCCAAGGCCTTCGTCATGGGCGCCGGCGTTGCCGGTCTCCAGGCCATCGCGACCGCCAAGCGCCTTGGCGCGGTTGTGTCAGCCACCGACGTGCGCCCCGCCGCCAAGGAGCAGGTGGAATCACTGGGTGGCAAATTCATCGCCGTCGAGGACGACGAGTTCAAGCAGGCTGAAACCGCCGGCGGCTACGCCAAGCAGATGAGCGCGGAATATCAGGCCAAGCAGGCCGAACTCACCGCCCAGCACATCGCCAAGCAGGACATTGTCATCACCACGGCCTTGATCCCCGGGCGGCCCGCGCCCAGGCTGATCACGCGCGAAATGGTGGAATCCATGGCTGCAGGCTCGGTCATCGTCGACCTTGCGGCCGAACGCGGCGGCAATGTCGAGCTGACCCAGCCCGGCCGCATCGTCGACCACAACGGTGTCAAGATCATCGGCTTCACCAACGTCCAGGGCCGCATCCCCACCACGGCCAGCCAGCTCTATGCGCGCAACCTTCTGGCTTTCATCGAGACGCTGATCGACAAGAAAGAGAAAAAGCTCGCCATCAACTGGGACGACGAACTGGTCAAGGCCACCGTCCTGACCCGCGACGGCGCCGTGGTGCATCCCAATTTTCAGGCCGCCGCAGCACCCGAGGCGACCAAGCCCATTGCCGAGCCAAAGGACAAGCCGGCTGCACCGGTCCGCACCATCGCGGCCAAGCCCGTGCCGGCAAAGACCGGCGCCACCGGCAAGCCGGCGACACGCACGACTGCCAGAAAGCCGGCTACGAAAGCCACCGAAGTCGCCGCCATGGCCGACACGCCCAAGAAGGCGGCCCCCGGTGTCGAGCAGTCGATCCCGGCAGCAGCCGAACTACCGAAAAGCCCGGCAAAGCGGGCCTCGGCAAAGAAGGCGGCGGCAGTAATCGATGCAGCCGTCGCAGCCAGGAAGCCCACCGCGAAAAAAGCTGCTGCGCCGAAGCCGGCGACACAAATCACTGCGACAGCCAAAGCTGCTCCGAAAAAGCCTGCCGCGCGGAAGCCCGCGGCCCCCAAGGGAGAGTAATGAAAATGGAAGCGATCGACCCGTTCACCTTCCGCCTCGCCATTTTCGTCTTGGCGATCTTCGTGGGCTATTTCGTCGTCTGGAGCGTCACGCCCGCCCTGCACACACCCCTGATGAGTGTGACCAACGCCATCTCGTCCGTGATCGTCGTCGGCGCCCTGCTCGCTGTTGGCGTGCATCTGGCGCATGACGCGAGCTGGGTATCCAAGCTGTTCGGCTTCATTGCCCTGGTTTTTGCAAGCGTGAACATCTTCGGCGGCTTCCTTGTGACCCAGCGCATGCTGGCCATGTACAAGAAGAAGGGCTGATCGAAATGATCGACGCAAATATCGCCGCCCTGCTCTACCTGGTCTCCGGCGTGCTGTTCATTCTGGCCCTGCGTGGGCTGTCGCATCCGTCTTCGGCGCGCCAGGGCAATCTGTTCGGCATGATCGGCATGGGCATTGCCGTTGTCACCACGCTGGCCGTGGCGGCACCGAGCGACTGGCTCAGCTGGCTGCTGATCATCGGCGGACTCGGCCTCGGCGGCGGCATCGGCGCCTATATGGCCCGCACCGTCAAGATGACCGACATGCCGCAGCTGGTTGCCGCCTTCCACTCGCTGGTCGGCCTCGCAGCGGTCTTCGTCGCCGCAGCCGCGCTCTACGCCCCGGAAGCTTTCGGCATCGGATCGCTGGGGCACATCCACGCCCAGGCGCTCGTGGAAATGTCGATCGGCACCGCCATCGGCGCCTTCACCTTCACCGGCTCCGTCATCGCCTTTGCCAAGCTCAATGGCAACATGAGCGGCAAGCCGATCATCCTGCCGTCACGCCACCTCATCCATATCGCCATGGGCGTGGCCATTGTGCTCCTGGTCATCGCGTTCGCCATGACCGGCCATGCCTGGATGTTCTGGGCCATCACCGTGCTTGCCCTGATCCTGGGCGGCCTGATGATCATCCCCATCGGCGGCGCCGACATGCCGGTGGTCGTCTCGATGCTCAATTCCTATTCGGGCTGGGCCGCGGCCGGCATCGGCTTTACGCTGGGCAATACGGCGCTGATCATCACCGGCGCGCTGGTTGGCTCCTCGGGCGCCATCCTCAGCTACATCATGTGCAAGGCGATGAACCGCTCGTTCATCTCGGTGATCCTGGGTGGCTTTGGCGGTGACAGTTCTGCGGCGGCAGCGGCGGGCGAAGATGACCGCCCGGTCAAGCAGGGCGCTGCCGACGACGCGGCCTTCCTGATGAAGAATGCCGGCAAGGTCATCATCGTCCCCGGCTACGGCATGGCCGTTGCCCAGGCCCAGCACGCCCTGCGCGAAATGGCCGACCTTCTCAAGAAGGAGGGCGTCACCGTCAAATATGCCATCCATCCGGTGGCAGGCCGCATGCCCGGGCACATGAACGTACTGCTGGCCGAAGCCAATGTGCCCTATGACGAAGTGTTCGAACTGGAAGACATCAATTCCGAGTTTGCACAGTCCGACGTTGCCTTCGTGATCGGCGCCAACGACGTGACCAACCCGGCGGCCAAGACCGACAAGACCTCGCCGATCTATGGCATGCCGGTTCTCAATGTCGAAGACGCTGGAACTGTGCTCTTCATCAAACGCGGCATGGCGGCCGGTTATGCCGGCGTTCAGAACGAGCTGTTCTACCGCGACAACACCATGATGCTGTTCGGCGACGCCAAGAAGATGACCGAGGACATCGTCAAGGCACTTGGCCACTGAAGTCCGCACCCGTAATCGCAAGGCCCGCCTCGGCGGGCCTTGTCTTTTTTGAGGAGAGCATCAGCATGGTGAGCGCGCCAACGGAAGACCCTGCAGGTTCCATCAAGCGCCAGGCAATCGTGATCGTCCATGGTCAGGGCGAGCAGCGACCGATGGGCACCATCCGCGACTTCGTACGCGCGCTCTGGCAGGACAATCCCGAGCTCGACACGCCAGGCGAAGACCACCCGCGTCCCCGCCCTATCTGGATCGTGCCCGACGACAAGAGCGGACTCTATGAGCTCCAGCGCATTACCACGCCCGAGCACAACGGGCGCCGCAGCGACTTCTTCGAGCTCTACTACGCCGACCTGCTCAACGCGACGCCACTGCGCAATCTGTGGCGCTGGATCAAGCGGCTGCTCTGGGTAGACCCGGCCTATGTTCCAAAGCACATGCGATGGCCTTGGCGCTTCTTCTGGGCGCTAACCGTTCTGTCCGCCATCAGCGCACTTTTGGCCATTCTGGCGTTTCCGCAGCTCTTCGACGTCAATTGGTACGACCACTATGTGTTTGCGCCCGAAGCACGCCGCGGCCAGTTGATCAGCCTCGCCGGTCTCCTGCTGATCCTCTTGCCCAAATTCCTCCGCCCCATGGGCTTCCTCAGGGCCCTGCCCCGTCGTGGCCTGGTCCTCGTCATCGCGATCGGCATCCTCGACAGCTTCGGCTGGAACTTCCACGTCTTCAACCTCATGCTGCTGGGCACCTTGGCCTACCTGGCGAGCACGCTGTTACTGCCCTACTTTGGCGACGCCGCGAGCTACCTTTCGGCGCAGACCGAAACGGTGCAGAGCCGTCAGGGTGTTCGAAACCGCGGCCTTGCTCTGCTCAAAGCACTTCACAATGACCCGGAATACGATCGGGTTGTGATCATCGCCCACTCGCTGGGCTCGGTACTAGCTTACGACCTCCTCCATATTCTCTGGCGCGAGGTCGGCCCCACCAAGGACAATCCGCCTACATCGGAAGCCATCGAAGCCTTTGGCGAACTCGACGCCTTCGTGCGGTGTGCGCCCAAGGATGTATGGTCGGTCGATGAGGTTGGCAGGTATCAGCGCTTGCAGTGGCGCTTGTTCCGCAGCCTCAGTGGGCAAAAGCCCGGGACCGGCGACAGCGCTTACTCGGGCTGGAAGATATCGGACCTCATCACCCTCGGTTCGCCCCTTTCGAGTGCGGAATTCCTCGTGACCGACGGGCATGACGATTTCACGCGCATGAAGACCGAACGCGTCCTGCCTACCGCCCCGCCCCAGCCCTATGACGAAACCCGAGGGGCGCTCTACGAGGACCCGCAAAAGGGGATGGCCGCCCATCACGCGGCGGTGTTTTCCGCGGTCCGCTGGACCAACATTTTCGATCGTGTCGATTCCCCGCTGTTTCTACTTGGCGATGCCATTTCCGGCCCACTGGCGGGAAGCGACCGCTTCGGCCCGGGCATTGCCGACATCAATGTCGAAATCACCTGGGGCCGTTTGGGATGGCGGGTTTTCACGCACAACTGGTACTGGACCGACACGGCGCAGGACGGCGATCCTCCTGCCGCGCATCTGCGCGCGTTTCGAAAAGCGGTCGGCTTGGAGCGCAGCAGCGATCAATAGTGCGGCGGCGGCTTATCCGTGGACGGGTCCGCGATATAACTTCCCGAGCGCACCTGTTCTTCCATCGCTGACAGCTTCTTGCTGAGAAGATCGATGGTTTTCCACTGCTGGGTCAGCGCCGCATTGAGCTCTTCGATCGTCTGATCCTGGAACGCGATGCGCGTCTCCAGCGCGTCTATCCGTTCATTGTGATCGGCCTCGGACATGCTCGTTTCTCCTGCGCAAGAGCCCCGGAATAGGCCGGACTTGGCCACATCGCAAGGTCGACGGTGCGGTGCTTCGCATTGACGTAAGCGGAACTCTTTGTGCGCTCGGCACATTGATTCGACACGATCCGTCAATGGGAGCCGCTGAAAATGGCCACCACAGCACTGTTTCATTCGGCTCAAGACAATGAGCGCCCCACCACCCGGTCGTGGTCGTCGGCGCGTTTGCTGCTGGTATTTTCGACGCTGCCACTGGGTCTGTTCGGCATCCTGCATCTTGCTGCCGAGGCGGCCGGCATGCTGCCGCTCTTTTTCACGCCATTCGGCCTCCCGGCCTGGACTGGCGCAGCAACGCATCTGCTGCAGCTCGCGCTGATCGGAGCCGCCTATTGGAGCGTCACGCAACGCAATGCCTCGGCAAGCGCCCGGCTGTGGATCCTGGCACTCGGCGCCGTGTACATGGCCCTTCCGTTCATCACGCCCTACCTCGACACCGTACAGATCGCGCTGACCTGCACTGCTGTTCTTCTGGTCGCCGCCGCGACGATGATCCGCGCCGGCAAAGTTTCGCCGATGGCGGCCTGGCTCCTTACCCCCACATTTGCCGTGATCGGCCTTAGCGCTGCTATGGGCCTTGCGATTGCCGCCTATGCCCCGCCCTTCGCACTGCTCCAGACGCAGAATACCCCGCCTGCCGCCTGACGGTTACTTCCAGGTACCCTCTTGCCACCTGCCGCCCGGAGCGCCATCTGGACGGCAGGTTTTGTTTTGGAGTGACCGATGCCCAAGCTGCTCAAGATCGACGTCTTTACCGATGTTGTCTGCCCATGGTGCCTCGTTGGTTCAGCGCGGCTGGATCGGGCTATCGCCAACTTACCCGACGATGTCGACGTCGAGATCGAGAACCATCCCTTCTACCTCGACCCCAACGTGCCACCCGAAGGCGTCGACGTAGGCAGCATGCTCCGCGAAAAATACGGCCGTGACCCGAGCGAGATGTGGGCCCGGGTTGAAAGCGAGGCGGCCAAAGCCGGCGTCACGCTTGACCTCAGCCAGCAGCCCCGCATGTTCAACACGGCGAAGGCACACACATTGACCCGACTTTCCAAGGCCAACGGCAATCAGCACGAACTGGCCAACGCCATTGCTGAGGCCTATTTCCTGGAACACCGCCAGATCAACGACGACAACGTGCTGGTCGATATCGCTGCCGATTTCGGTTGGGATCGCGGCGACGCGCTCGATGCCATCAATGACGAAAACGAACTGGCGACCACCGCACAGCTGGCAAGCAGCGCAGCTCAGCAGGGTATTCGCGGCGTACCGTTCTTCGTGTTCGCCGAGAAATATGCCCTGTCTGGCGCCCAGCCGGATGAGGTGTTCAAGCAGGCACTCGAGAAGACCATTTCCGAGCTCTGACGGGACGGCAGCAGGCTGCTATAACAGCCCAACACTCCAGACTTGGATTCGCTCGTGAAACTGCTCCGTCGCCTGCTTATTACCCTGCTCGTGCTTGTCGTCCTGGGCTATGCTGGCGTGGTTGCATATATGTATGTCAATCAACGTGCCTTGCAGTACAGCGCGCAGGGGCCAGTCTTTTCGCTGGCCGACACCCTGTTGACCGGCGCTGAGGATGTGGCGATCGACAGCGACGCCTCGGTGGTCAATGGCTGGTATCAGCCGCCGCGCGAAGGCATGCCGGTGATCCTCTATTACAAGGGCAACTCCAAGAGCTTTTCTGAAGAGCACGAGCGCTACGAACAGTTCGCGGCGGCCGGCTACGGTTTCCTGGCCTTCGATTACCGAGGTTTTCCCGCTTCGCCCGGCGAAATTTCCGAGGCCGGGATCCTCGACGACGCCCTGGCGGCCTTCGACTGGCTGCGCGCCCGCACGGATGCCCCGATCCTGATCTGGGGGCGGTCACTCGGCTCGGGTCCCGCCACTTACGTCGCCAGCCAGCGCGACGCCGCCGCCCTCTTGCTCGAGACTCCCTTTCTTTCCGCAGTCACGGTCGCCGCCGAACGCTATCCCATCCTGCCCGTTGGCCTCGTGATGCAGGACCAGTTCCGGAACGATCTCTGGATCAAGGATGTCGCAGAACCTGTGCTGGTGGCCCACGGCACCGCCGATCGCACCATCGGCGTGTCCAATGGCGAACGCCTCTATGCACTCGCCCCCAATCCGGACGAGCTATGGATCGTCGAAGGTGCGGACCATTCCGACCTTTGGGCCGCGGGCATCTGGACCCACGCCGTTGCCTTCTTTGAAAGAGCCCTGTCCCGGTGAAACCACGCCGCCCGCTGGGCATGTCGCCTAGGCGCACCGCCATCATCGGCGGGCTCATGGTCGCGACCGGCCCGCTGAGCCTCACGCTCTATTCACCGGCCCTGCCAACCATCGTCGGCGACTTCGGGACGACCGATGCTGCCGGCAAGCTGACGTTGACGGTTTATTTTGCCGCCTTCGCGATGGCGCAGCTCATCTGCGGGCCGCTCTCGGATCGTTTCGGCCGCCGCGCCGTAGGACTGGCCTTTTTCGCCATCTATGTTCTCGGCAGCCTGATCGCAGCAGTCGCTCCGAGCCTTGAAGTGCTGTTTCTCGGGCGCTTCGTGCAGGGTTTTGGCGTATCGGCAGGCGTTGCTCTCTCACGGGCCATGGTGCGCGACCAGTTCGTCGGTAGCGAGGCTATCCGTATCCTGACGCTCATCAACCTGATCCTGACCGTTACCCCGGCCGTGGCTCCGACGCTGGGCAGCGTCATCCTGCTCGCGGGCACTTGGCACTACATGTTCGTGGTCATGGCAGGCTTCGGGCTCGCCATTTTGGCACTGCTGACCTGGGGAGCCCGGGAGACTCTGCCGCCCGAGGCAAGGGTGCCGTTTAGTCCCTCGATCGTCTTCAGCAACTACCGTCTCTTGCTGTCGTCGCCGGACTTCTTGTTCCCCTCGCTGCTGCTGGGGCTGGCCTTTTCGGGCTTTCACGGTTTTACCGCGCTTCTGCCCTTTATCTTCATCGATGACATGGGCCTCACGCCATTCCAGTTTGCAATGGCCATGCTGGGACAGACGGTGAGCTTTATCCTGGGCAACCTGGCCGCCGGCTACCTCGCCAGGCGTGTCCTCGGCACACGCCTCGTGTCTATCGCCCTCGTGGCCTTCGCTGCCAGCGGACTGGGCTTCGCTACCCTGCCGCTTTTCTTCCCGGCATCAGTGGTTGCCATCATGGCTCCGGTGGGCATCTGGATGTTCGGAATAGCCTTCATCAGCCCGAGCGCTACGGCCGCGGCCATGGCCGGCTTCGGCGCTATCGCCGGGGCAGCAGGCGCATTGACCGGTTTCTTCCAGGTCGGCGGCGGTTTTGTAGGATCACTGGCAGCGGGCACCCTGTTCCCCGACGCCCGCACGGCGCTGGTCATCCAGCTACCCGTGATTGCCCTGCTGACAATAGGCGTTGCCACCCTGGACCGCCGGCGCCGGCCCTGATCGGCATTGCAGAAAACAAAAACGCCGCCCCTGTTCGGGCCGGCGTTTGAAATCTCTTGCGATCAGGAGATCGTCTTAGCTCGGACGACCCGGCGCAGCAACGATACCGCCTTCGCGCTGAGCGCGCTTGCGAGCCAGCTTGCGGGCGCGACGAACGGCCTCGGCCTTCTGGCGAGCCTTCTTCTCAGAGGGCTTCTCGTAATAGTTGCGCAGCTTCATTTCGCGGAAGACGCCTTCGCGCTGCAGCTTCTTCTTCAGTGCGCGCAGCGCCTGGTCAACATTGTTATCGCGAACGACTACTTGCAAAGGTCAACCGCCCTTTCAGAGCTATGCAAATTGTTTGGATGGGAGCGACAGGGCCATAAAAACCACGCCGCCGACCAGCTATGCCGGTCACCGTGGCGGGCTCTATAGCTTATCAATCAGTGCCTGTCCACACATTGCTCCATGAAAAATGCTGGCATCTTGTGGGTTTTGCTGCGTCCCTGTAGGCCTTTTCCACCACTATCGGAGAGACCCATGCACAAGCCAATCGTGTTCCTGCCCGGGCTCATCTGCGATGCGCGGCTATGGCGCGACGTGATCGACGGCCTCGCCGATACCGTGGCGCCCATGGTGGCCGACCTCAGGCTCGATGACACCATCGCAGCCATGGCAAGCCGGACACTGGCAGCAGCACCACAGCGTTTCGCCCTGGCGGGCCTATCGATGGGCGGCTATGTCGCGCTGGAAATCATGCGGCAGGCCCCCGAACGCGTCACCCATCTGGCCCTGCTCGACACCTCGGCACGAGCCGATACCGAGGAACGCCGCGAAACGCGCCGCAAGGGCATAGACATGATCGAGCAGGGCAAATTCATCGGCGTGTCCCGCGGTCTCCTGGGTCAACTGGTGGCGCCCCATCATCTGGGCACGCCGCTGGCAGACGAGGTTCAGGCGATGTCCGAGCGCGTCGGTGGCGAGGTTTATGTCCGCCAGCAGAAGGCCATAATGGGTCGCGTGGATTCCCTGCCACATTTGGCCGCGATTGACGTGCCGACCATGGTCGGCGTCGGCGCCCTCGACAAGATGACACCACCCGAACTCGCACAGGAAATGGCAGCACATATTCCCGGAGCCGAACTGGTGACGTTCCCAGACGCTGCGCATCTGCCGACCATGGAAAATCCGGGGCCGGTCGTGCAGGCAATGCGGCATTGGCTGGCGCGCTGAAAGACTTGCTTTTTACCTCCCCGCTGGGGAAAGGTCGGCTGTAGGCCGACCCGCCTTCAGCCCCGCACGATCCTGTTGATGTGTCCCATCTTGCGGCCCGGCCGGGCCTCCGTCTTCCCGTAAAGATGCGGCTGCGTGTCCCCGTCGAGACCGCCTGGCACCATATCGACTTCATCGCCGACGAGGTTCTGCATCACCACATCGGCCATGCGCCGCGGGTCACCCAGGGGCCAGCCGGCAATGGCACGAATATGTTGCTCGAACTGGTCTGTCAGGCACACCGCCTCGGTCCAGTGACCCGAATTGTGCACGCGCGGCGCAATTTCGTTGACAACCAGGCTCGGCCGCTCGCCGCCAATGACGAAGAACTCGACGCCGAGCACGCCCACATAATCGAGCGCCACCACGATAACCTTGGCCAGCATGGCGGCATGCTTCTCGACACCAGGCGGCACCGCAGCGGGCACCGTCGAGGTATGGAGAATATGGTGGCGGTGGACGTTCTCGGCGGCATCGAACGCACGCACCGTGCCGTCGAGCCCGCGGGCAACCACGACGGAGATTTCCTTCTCGAAGGGCACAAAACCTTCGAGCACCAGTGGATGCGGCTTCAGTTCCGTAAAGGCCTCTGCGGCCTCCCCGGGCGCTCGCAGGACGCGCTGACCCTTGCCGTCGTATCCAAGCCGCGTGGTCTTGAGAACGGCCGGTAGCCCGAGCTCGGCCACCGCGGCCTCGAGATCATCGAGGCCGTGGACGGCGCGGTACGGCGCCACAGGAATATTCTTGGAGGCCAGAAAGCCTTTCTCCTCCAGCCGGTCCTGGGAAATGGCCAGGGCCCTGGCGCCCGGACGCAGCGGCTTGAGTGCGGCGAGGACGTCCGCCGTCGCGGCAGGGACGTTCTCGAATTCGTAGGTGATGACGTCGACCTCAGCGACGAAGGCACGAAGCGCCGCCACATCATCATAGGCAGCGACGGTCTTGAGCGGGGTCACGTCGAAAGCCGGGCTTTGCGGATCCGGACAGTAG
This sequence comes from Devosia lucknowensis, assembly GCF_900177655.1. Lineage (NCBI taxonomy): Bacteria > Pseudomonadati > Pseudomonadota > Alphaproteobacteria > Hyphomicrobiales > Devosiaceae > Devosia > Devosia lucknowensis. The sequence continues at coordinate 2,393,021 of NZ_FXWK01000001.1, forward strand.
ATATGGCTCTTCAGCCCAAGTTTTGCGGCAGCCAATGCCAGCATGCGCCCCAGCTGCCCCCCACCCAGGATACCGATGGTCGAGCCGGGGGCAAGGATAGTGGTGGTATCGTTCAAGGCGCTACTCGTTGTCGGAGGGAAACTGGGGCACGGACTGCGTCTGGCGGTCGCGATGGGCTTCGAGCCGCTCGGCGAGATCCTCGTCGCTGAGCGCCAGGACGGACGCGGCCAGGAGGGCAGCGTTGATGGCGCCCGGCTCGCCGATTGCCAGCGTCCCGACCGGAATGCCGCCAGGCATCTGGACGATGGAATAGAGGCTGTCCATGCCGCTCAGCGCCTTTGAGCGTACCGGCACGCCAAACACGGGCAAGGTCGTCATTGCCGCGATCATGCCGGGCAGATGCGCGGCGCCGCCGGCGCCTGCGATGATCACCTTGATCCCTTCGGCCCGAGCATTGGTGGCGAAATCCACCATGCGCTCGGGCGTACGGTGCGCAGACACGATCCGCGCCTCGTACTCGACTTCGAGATTTTCGAGGGTTTCGGCGGCCAGCCGCATTGTGGGCCAGTCCGATTGGCTTCCCATGACGATGGCGACCGGTGGCTTGAGCATGGCGATTCCCCCGTGCCGCTCCGCAAAGCGCGAAACCCAAGCATCGGACCCGAAAATGCTAGGTGGTTTTCGGGGCTATCCGATGCGAAACCAAAACTAGAGCGCACGATTCGATTTCATCGGATCGTCAGGCGCTCTAGCCCAAATCCTGCCACAACTCAAGGCGCCGGTGGTGCCTAGGCGATGATGTCGGGAAGGAGAATGTTCTCGAGTTGCACGATGCGATCCTTGAGCGAAAGCTTACGCTTCTTGAGGCGCTGGATCAGCATCCGGTCGGCCATCTGCGATTGGGTCAATGTGTGGATGGCAGCGTCAAGATCCGAGTGTTCCTGGCGTTTGGTGGCCAGTTCGAGCCCCAGTTGAGCTTCCTGTTCCTTGTCGAGGTGCAGCATGGGATACCGGCATGTTCAGGCATCGATCATATCCCTTGGTTAACCGATCACAGTGAGTTTTGCATCTGAATTTCAGGGCGTGGCCGAACGGCGTCGACAAAGCGTGAAATATTTGTGACGATCCCTCTGTCCACCACGCTTAAGGAGTTGTCATGACGACTGAAGGCCACATCGCGGCGCTTGAACGGCGCCATCAGGAACTGGACCGCAGGATCCAGTCGGAAATGCAAAGTCGGCAAACCGATGATCTGATGGTATCGGCGCTCAAGCGCAAAAAACTCGAAGTGAAGGACGAACTCTACAAACTTCAAGGCGCAACGCGGCAGTAAGCGCTGATACACACTGAACGCGTCTGGAGGGTCACGGCAAATGCCGCGGCCCTTTTTCATTGCCGCTGCCTCCGTCGCAGCGAAAAATTCATTAGGCTTAACATCCTCTTAAGGAGCGGTCGGCATCGTCTTTCCCAAAACGGCACATCACGATTCGTGTCGATGACTTGATCTGGGGTGAAGATGACGCGCGTTTTGGTGGTCGACGATGATCCGGTGCAATTGCGGCTGACGGCGGAGATCGCCAACCGCGCCGGCTTCAAGCCCATCACGGCCACCGGTGGCGAACAGGCACTCGCCATCCTGCGCGACGATCCGCAGCTGGGCGCCATGATCCTCGATCTTGTGATGCCCGATCTCGACGGCATGGGCGTGATGGAAGCGATGCGCCGCGAGGGAATCACCACGCCGGTGATAATCCAGACCGCCAATGCTTCACTCGAAACAGTCATCACCGCCATGCGGCAGGGTGCGGCCGACTATTTCGTCAAACCCGTGGCTCCTGAACGCCTGATCATCTCCCTGCGCAACGCCATGAAGCTCGATGCTTTGGAAGCGGCGATCCGCGCCGAGCATGCGCGCAAGTCCGGTACTTTCACCCGGCGCGACATGATTGCCACAGCGCCGAGCATGGCGCGGGTCATCGCGCTTTGCGCGAAGGCCACCAAGAGCACCATTCCTGTTCTGATCGAGGGCGAAACCGGCGTCGGCAAGGAATTGGTCGCGCGCATCATCCAGGGCACCGGCGACCGCGCCGGAAGGCCGTTCGTCACCGTCAACTGCGGCGCTATTCCGCCGAACCTGGTCGAGTCGGTCCTCTTCGGCCACAAGAAGGGAGCCTTCACCGGCGCCTATGCCGATCAGGCCGGAAAGTTCGCCGAGGCCAATGGCGGCACGCTGTTCCTCGATGAGGTGGGCGAACTGCCGCTCGACACCCAGGTCAAGCTTCTGCGCGTCCTCCAGGAAGGCGAGATCGAGCCCGTTGGGGCAAGCCGTCCCGAAAAGGTGAACGTCCGTCTGATCTCTGCCACCAATCGACGGCTGCTCAATCTCGCCAAGTCCGGCGAGTTCCGTGAGGACCTGTTCTACCGTCTCAACGTCTTCCCCATCTATGTGCCGCCGCTGCGCGAACGGCGCGAAGATCTTGCCACCCTCGTCGACCATTTCATTGCCCGCTTTTCCGCCGAAGCCGCAAAGCGCATTCTCGGCGCTTCGCCGGCCGTCATGGATCTGCTGAACGGCTACGACTGGCCAGGCAACGTGCGCCAGCTCGAGAACGCCGTTTACCGGGCAGTCGTCCTGACCGATGGCCCTTTTCTCGATGTCCAGGATTTCCCGCAGATTGTCGCCCAGGCGGCCGGCCGCGAAGAAGCCATTCGCACCCTGGATCGGGTACAGGCGCCGCCCAGCGAGCCTGTGCATATCGATGCGGCGACAGCCCGGCCGCGCCTTGAACCGGTCGAGCCAACCACGCGTGACCGCTTCCTTGCCGAGGATGGAGAGCTTTGTGCGCTGTCCGACATAGAACGCGAAGCAATCGCCTTTGCCATCGCCCATCACGGCGGGCGCATGTCGCGTGTCGCACGGGCGCTCGGCATCGGCCGTTCGACGCTTTATCGCAAGCTGCATGAATACGGCATGGCCGAGGGACTCATCAACGACGCCGCCTGACCTCGTGCGGATGTGATCGCGCGCCTGTGCCGTTAACCTTGTTTCTTACCGGCCCGTTAAGGGATTGGCGGCAATTTGCGCCAAGATATTAATGACGAGGCCACCATGAAGCACTCCCTCCTCGCGCTTTCGGCATTGCTGCTGGCCGCAGCCTCTGCCCAGGCAGCTGACCTGAACTGGGCGAACAACAACGCAACGTCGCCCATGTATTCGCCCACCAGCGCGGCCCAGTGGACCGGCTTTTATGCAGGTGTCAGCGGCGGCTATGGCTGGGGCACGACGGGCATCACGCCGGCCAACCCGGGCGGCCAGGTCAACAACAATAGCGGCGGTTGGACCCTGGGCGGCCAGGCCGGCTACAATGTCGACATGGGTGGTTTTGTCCTGGGCGGCGAAGCCGACCTGCAATGGGCCAATATCGGCTATTCCGAGCCTATTGGCGGCGGCACCTTCACCGCCAAGACCGATATGTTCGGCACCCTGCGTGCCCGCGCTGGCGTACCGGTCGGTCAGGTCATGCCCTATGCCACGCTCGGCGTCGCCTATGGTCGCGGCTCGGCTACGGTCGATACTGGCGTGACCACTACCCAGACTGCCAACCATTTCGGCTGGACGGCCGGTGTGGGTCTCGAAGCTCAGGCCACGAACAATCTCTCGTTCAAGGCCGAATACCTCTACGTCGACCTCGGCAGCCAGGCCTACAACGGCCTCGGCATCGGCGCCCGCGACGTCACACAGCGCTTCTCGGTCGTCCGCGCCGGCGTGAACTACAAGTTCTAGTCTTTTTCCGAGGGGCCCTCAGGGGCCCCTCGCTTTGACAGGTCTGTCGCCTTTCAGACCGCCGCCGGCAGAGCTTCCCGGCCGGGCATGGCAAGCCCCGCCCCGACATGGCTGACGGCCGCCGCACCCAGGGCGTTCGCAGTCCTGCAGCACGCGAGCGGATCGGCGTTTTCGAGGATGCCCAGGATAACGCCCGCGGCAAAGGCGTCCCCTGCCCCCGTCGTATCGACGGCATCGACCTCGAACCCCTGCACGTCCACGGCAACAGCTTTGGCATAATAGCTCGAGCCGTGTCGCCCACGCTTGACCACCACCCGCCGCACCCCGGCCCGCAACAGATCATCGGGCCCCCTGGCATCCAGTCCAGCGAAGTCGGCTTCACCCAGCATGATCGTGTCGATCTGATCGAGCACCGGTAACAGTGCCGGTGCGATCTCGCGGACGACACCCGCCGGCACATCGAGGGTAACCGGGATGTTGTGCGATCGCGCCATGGCGACTGCGGCCATGGCCGCATCCAGTTGCGGACGGGTCAGCAAGGCATAGCCGGAAAGGTGAAGAAGCTTTGCGCCTTCGAACAGCGCCGGAACCACCTGGTCGGGGCCCAATTGCGCATTGGCGCCGCGATAGGCAAACATCGTGCGCTCACCGCCGGGCGTGACTGCCACGATGTTGAGTTGGGTCGGCTCGACGGCATCCGTGCTGATCCAGCGGCAATCCACGCCGGCTCCCGTCAGGTCGGCCACGGCCTGTCGACCCCAGGCGTCCGACCCGACACGGCCGAGGAGGCGCGCATCGAAGCCGAGACGCGCCACCGAGATGGCCGTATTCGTCGCAGAACCACCGAGGGAGGTCGTCTGCCGGGTGGCGATCGCCTCGCCGCCTTCCGCCGGATAGGCTGGAACGTCTAGCAGCAGGTCGATATTGATGTCGCCCAGCAAGACAACGGCGGTCATGGCACCCCTTTAGAGATCGATATGCATCTGCTCGATCGCCTGGTCGACGTCGGCGATGATGTCGTCGATATGCTCGATGCCAACGGAGAAACGCACCAGTCCGTCGACCACGCCCATCGCTTCGCGTTCCTGGCTCGGAATGTCAAGGAACGCCATGGTGGCGGGCATCTGCGTGGTGGTGCGCAGGCCGCCGAGGCTTGCGGCGAACGAACACAGCTGCAGGCGCTTGAGCAGCCGCACGCCCGAGGCCTCGTCGTCCACGCGGAAGCTCAGCATGGCGCCACCGTCGCGCAGCTGTTCGCTGGCAGCCGCATAGTTCGGATGGGACGGCAGGCCGGGATAGAAAACGCGCTTTACCTTGGGATGCTTCTCGAGGTGCTCAGCGAGCGCACGGGCATTGGCGCACTGCTTTTCAAGGCGGAGAGCCAGCGTCTGCGCACCGCGCAACAGCAGCCAGGCATTGAACGGCGACAGCGGCGCGCCGAGCTTGTTGAGCGTGTTCCAGCGCACGTCTTCCAGCCAGTCGGCCGGCAGGATGTCCGACTTGAGCGTGATGACGCCGCCCACGGCGTCGTTGTGGCCGCCGATGAACTTGGTCGCGCTTTCCACCACCACGTCCACGCCGAAGTCGTGCGGGCGGCAGACGGCGGGCGAAGCGAAGGTGTTGTCGCAAATGACGACGATGCCGCGCGCATGCGCCGCTTCGACCAGAGCGCGCAGCGGAGGCACCTTCATGGTCGGGTTGGCGATGGCCTCGACATAGAGCACCTTGGTCTTGTCGGTGAATGCGGCTTCCACGGCCTTGACGTCCGTACAGTCGACAAGGCTCACCTTGAGGCCGAAATCCTGCGCACGGTGGTCGAAGAATTCGTGCGTGCTGGAATAAGTCGTGAGGTCGGCGACGAGGTGATCACCAGCCTTCAGAATTCCGAACAGCGCATGGGAGATTGCGGCCATGCCCGAAGCGGTAGCGAGGCAGGCGGTACCGCCCGTCAGCTTGGCGATATGCTCTTCGAGCTTGTATTCGGTGGGATTGCCGCAGCGCGAATAGATGTTCACTTCCTTGCGGGCGCCGTCGACGATCTGGTCGTAGATGTCGCCGGCATACTGGAAGTTGGCCGACATGTAGATCGGGTAGCTGATCGACTGGGAATGTTCTTCCGGATCGTAGAACACCGCCTGGCTGGCGAAATTGAGATCCTTGTTGAGGTCCTTGGACATGAGACGTCTCCGTTATTCCTTGACCGCGCCGCCCAGGAGGGCTGCGGTCACCTGGCGCTCGAAGATCACGAACAGGACCAGGGGCGCGATTGCAGCGATGAGAATGGCGGCCAGCATCACCGGGTAATTTGTGATGTGTTCGCCGACGAAATCGGTAAGGCCCACGGGCAGCGTCTTGCGGGCGGGATTGTTGATGAAGACCATGGGGAACAGGAAGTCGTTCCACACCCAGATCATGTTGACGATGCCGGCGGTGAACATGGCCGGCCGCGCGATCGGCAGGGCCACTCGATAGAAGATCCGCCACTCGCTCGCTCCGTCGACGCGGGCGGCATCGAACAGGTCCTTGGGAAGCGTTGCGAAAAAGGCCCGCATGATGAAGATCGTCACGGGAATATTGAAGGCGGCCGTTGGCAGGATGACGCCCAGATGGGTGTCCAGCAGCCCCGCCGTGCGCAGCATCACCACCAGGGGTACCAGCGCGACATAGGCGGGAATTGCCATGGCGGCGGTGAGGCCCAGCTCCACCCCGGCCATCCATCGCGGACGGTAGATGGCCAGCGCATAGCCTGCCAGCGTCGCCGCGATCACCGTGAGGATCGTCGCGCCAGCCATGATCCAGAGCGAGTTGAGCGCATAGGCGCCCAGGGCGCCACCGCTCCAGGCACCCACATAGGCGTCCCATGACCAGTTCTGCGGCAACGACCAGACCGATCTCATGAATTCGCGATTGGTCTTGAAGGTGCTGTAGGCCATCCACAGGAACGGGAAGATGACGACGACGACATGCAGCGCCAGCACGGCGAGCACGATCAAAGTTGTGGGCGTGAAACGGCTGCCGACGCGCATGGCCTAGTCCTCGCCGCCGCCGCTTGCGCGGCGCAGAAAGCGGAAGATGATCCAGGCGCCCAGCGCCGTCAGCACCATCTGGGCAAAACCGATCGTGGCCGCGTAGCCCATCTCGAAGCTCGAGAACCCGACCTTGTAGAGATAGGTCGAAACCACTTCGCTGGCCTGGTTCGGCCCGCCATTGGTGAGCACGAACACCAGCGAAAACGTCTTGAGCGACCCGATGATCGCAAGCAGCACGTTGGCGCGCACCGCGTCCCACACCATGGGGATGGTGATGCGGAAGAATTTGATGAAATGCCCTGCGCCGTCGATGTCGGCGGCTTCGTAGAGCGATTCCGGGACGCTGCGCACGGCGGCGGTGAACAGCAGCACATAGAGCCCGAGATAGGTGAAGCTCATCACCACGATGACAGCGAGGAAGGCCGTATCGGATTCGCCCAGCCATCCGCGCTGCAGGTCACCCAGGCCGATTGCCTTGAGCCCGCCGTTCACGAGGCCGAAATAGGGATTGTAGAGAAAGCGCCAGAGCAGGCCGATGCATATCTCGCTGACCATGACTGGCACGAGATAGCAGAACAGGAAAAACCGGCTGACGAACGGTACGACGCGCACCAGGCAATAGGCGATGGCGAGGCCGACGAAGACCTGCAGCACCAGCGCTGCACCCGCCACGACGATATTGCGCCCGAACGACAGCCAGAAGGTGGCGTCGCCTGCAAGACGGATGAAGTTGTCGAGCCCGATGAACAGGGGCTGTGAAACGCCGTTCCATTTGTAGAATGACAGCCAGCCCGCATAGACGATGGGGTAGGCGACGAACACGGCGACCAGAATCAGGGCCGGTGCCAGAAACAGCATTGCAGGCAGTGCATAGCCCTGCGGTGCGGTTGTACGGTTCATCGGGGGTCCTCGTCAAAAACCGGTGCGGCCGTAGCCGCACCGGCGGCTCAAAGGCGATCAGTTTGCCTTGAGCGCGGCTTCAAGCTGCTGGGCTGCGTCTGCAGGGGCAACGGAGCCGTCCAGCACGCCTTGAAGCGAAGTGTAGTAGGTGTTGGTCGCCGCAGGAGGCATCGCGGTGTCGTAGAACGGGTCGAGGTGCCCGGCCGCGGTCATGAGGTCGTTGGCGATTCCGTAGAGCACGGGGCCGGCAGCCTCTTCCGTGGTGGCACCCTTGACGGTGACCATGGTCTTGCGCAGCTCGACATACTTGTTCATCACCTCGGGCGAGGTGAGGAAGCGCACGAGCGTAACCGCGTCTTCCTTGTTCTCGGCCTTTTCCGAAATACCGAACGCTGCCGCAACACCGGCAAGCACGTCGCTTTGGTCGCCAGCGCCATCAGGCACGGATGGGAACGCGAAGTAGCCCAGATCAAAGCCCTCTGGTGCATCGGCGGAAGCGCCGATCTGCCAGGTGCCGTTGAGCATCATGGCTGCCTGGCTGTTGAGGAACAGCATGTTGGCTTCCTGATCGCTGAGACCGTTGAAGCCGATCGGGAAATAGTCCTTGGCAGCGACGTCGGCGGCGATCTGGAACGCCTGTGTCGCTTCCGCTCCCAGCGTTGCATCGGCATCGCCGTTGACGAATGCGGATACGACACCCGAGCCCTTGAGGCGCATTTCGAGATACTGGAACCAGAACGTGGCTGGCCAGCTGTCCTTGTTGCCCAGGGCAAACGGGATGATACCGGCGGACTTGCTTTCCTCGGCAAGGGCCATCAGCTCGTCCCAGGTAGTCGGAACGGTCCAGCCCATTTCCTCGAACAGGCCCTTGTCGTACCAGAAGACCACGGAGTCGACGTCAACGGGTGCAGCGTAGACGTGCCCATCAATCGTGGTCTGGGCAAGGGCGCTTTCGAGGAAGCTGTCGCCCCAGCCGTCCTTGGCCAGGTCGTCGTCGAGGGCATACATCTGCCCGCCATCGACAAACGCGCCGAGGAAGCCGCCGGGCAGGGTGTAGAAGACGTCGGGCGGGTTGCCCGAGGCCATGGCGGTGTTGAGCTTGGTCTTGTAGGCCGATTGCTCGGATGCCACCACGTCGAGGGTGATATCGGGGTGCGCCTTGGCAAACTCGGCCAGCGCAAAATCGATGAATTCCACCTTGTCCTGTTGGCCCGCATAGGCGTGCCAGAACGACAACTCACCGGCAACGGCAGGCATTGCAACAAGCAAGCTGACCAGACCCGCGCCGAAAAGACCTCTCAACCTCATGACATTCTCCCTTGTGTGGTACGGAGCCACTGGCATGAAGTGGTGCCACACAAAAAATTGGATGTCTACAGTGACACCACAACATGTGCATGCTAGCGTTTTGCTTCGATGAAATGTGCCCGAGGGCGGACCATGGTCGCAGAAATAGATGTTGCCGAGGGCTCGGCAGTCAGTCGGCTGCGGAGTGTGCTCCCCACCCTCTCCGATTCCGAACGGCGCGCAGCGCTGTGGATCCTCGACAATTCCAAGGCTGCCATTCGTCAATCCATGTCCGCCATCGCGCAGGCTTGCGAAGTCAGCGACACGACCGTGCTGCGCATGTGCCGCGCCGCCGGCTTCGAGGGCTTCACCGATCTCAAGCTGGCCCTCGCCCGCGAACCTCGTGGCATCCCGGTCGACAGCGCCAACCCGCAGCCGGCCGATGAGCTCAGCGCCGTCCGCAGCGTCTTTGCCGCCAACCGGCAGGCCCTCAGCGACACGTTGAGCGTTCTCGACAAGACCACCTTCAATCGCGCCCTCGATCTGATGGCCGGCGCGCGGCATATCCTGGTCGGCGGTGTCGGCGGCTCGGGGATAGTTGCGCAAGCCTTCTACCAGCGCTGTTTTCGGCTCGGCCTTCGCTGCGATGCCCCGATCGATTCCCAGCTCCAGATCATGCATGCCGGCCTGACCGGACCGGGCGACCTCGTCGTCGCCATTTCCTATTCCGGGATCACGAGCGACCCCGTGCTGCTGATGCAGGAAGCGCGGGCGCGCGGCGCCTCGACCATCTGCATTACCGGCAACAGCCGCTCGCCGCTGGCCAGGCTCGCCGATGTCGTCTTGGTCACGGTTTCCCACGAGCAGGGCAGCGAGCCGATGGCGGCACAAATCGCGCAACTGACGCTGGTCGATGCCCTCTATGTGGCGGCAGCGGCGCGCAATGTCGAAAGCGCCCAGCGAACCGAAGAGCGGATGGTCAACGCCATCCTGCCCAAATCCATTTGATTGATTGCCAAAGAGGCCCCCAGTGATCGTCCAGATTTATACGATGCAAACCGTCGAAGAAGCGCTGCAGGCCGCAGCCGTCGGCGTCGATTATCTTGGCGTCACCCCCTCGGATCGCGGCCTTCCCGGCGAGATTGATTTCGAAACCGCGCGCGAGATCGTCGATGCACTCGAAGGCAAGGCCAAGCGCGTCGCGCTGTCAGTCGAGAGCGACATCGAGGACATTGCCGACATGGTCCGTGCCGTACGCCCCGATGTGCTCCATCTCTGTGGTGACATCGACCTGGTGACGCCCGGACAGGTCGGCAAGCTGCGCGATATTCTCAAGGGCGCCTTCCCGGCTCTCGAAATCCTTCAGGCTATTCCCATGACGGGCCCGGAGGCTCTCGACCACGCTGCCGCTTTCGAGGCTGTTTCGGACATGTTCATTCTCGATTCCGTGGCGCCGCATATCGGCGGCATCGGCGCAGCCGGCGTCACGCACGACTGGTCGATCAGCCGGGAAATCGTCGCGCGCAGCAAGCGGCCCGTTATTCTCGCAGGCGGCCTCAACCCCGAAAATGTCGCGCCGGCCATCGCTGCCGTTCAGCCTTGGGGCGTGGACTCCCTCACCCACACCAATAAGCCGCTGCCCGGTGGCGGTTTCCGCAAGGACATCGCCAGGATCGCCGCCTTCGTCGAAGCGGCACGCGCTGCGGCTATGGAAACAGGCGCGGCCTGAGAACTCAAAGCGGCAGGGCGCGGGAAAATTTTACCGCGCCCAGAGAGAAGCTGCTTTCGATCGATGCCACGCCCTCAAGTTGCGTCAGCTTCTCGCGCAGGAAATGTTCGTAAGCTTCAAGATCTGCGCACACGACGCGCAGCAGGAAGTCGAACTGCCCGGTCATCAGGTAACATTCCATCACTTCCGGCCAGCGCCTGATCGCCTCGCCGAAGGCGTCCAGGTTGTTGGCGCGCTGTCGCTCGAGCTTGATCGACACGAAAACCGACACCGGCAGGCCAACGGTTTTCTGCTCCACCACGGCGCTATAGCCTGCGATAATCCCTGCAGCTTCGAGCTGCCGGATCCGCCTCAGACATGGCGAGGGAGAAAGCCCGACGCGTTCCGCCAGGGCCTGCACCGTCATGCGCCCATTCTCCTGCAACGCACGCAGAATGCGTCGGTCCGTGGCGTTGACGTCAAAATTGGCAGATGCCATCGAATTTTACCTGAATGGTGGAGGAAACATGCGCAGAGATACGAAAACGGAGTGAAATTAGACGGAAATCGCCAGTTCACAAGAGGCAAAATCCGTTTTGGAAAGTGGGAGGATAGCCATGGCGAAGCGGGACTTGGGGCGGGTTGAGGCCATCGAGGCGCTGACGAGAAAGTCGCTTTGGCTGGCCAGCTGGATGGTGCACCACGCCAACCACATCCGACCCAATGTCGATGGCGTTAAGGTGGGCGGCCATCAGGCAAGTTCCGCCTCCATGGCAACACTGCTCTCGACGCTTTATCTCGGCGTGCTGCGGCCGGAGGATCGGGTGGCCGTCAAGCCGCATGCCGCCCCGGTGTTCCACGCCCTCCAATACCTCATGGGGCGGCAGAGCCTGCAAAAGCTGATCGACTTCCGGGCCTTCGGAGGTGCGCAATCCTATCCGTCGCGCACCAAGGATACTGACGATGTCGATATCTCGACCGGCTCGGTTGGCCTCGGCGTTGCTTTCACCGCCTTTGCCTCGATGATCCAGGACTATGTGCGCGCCAAGGACTGGTCCGGGAAGGAGACGTCCGAGGGCCGCATGATCGCGCTTGCCGGCGATGCCGAGCTCGACGAAGGCAATATCTATGAGTGTCTCCTGGAGGGCTGGAAGCACGGCCTGCGCAACTGCTGGTGGATCATCGACTACAACAGGCAGAGCCTCGACGGCGTCGTGCGCGAGGGTCTCTACGACCGGATCGAAGCGATATTCTCCGCATTCGGCTGGAAGGTCGTCACACTGAAATATGGCGCGTTGCAGCGCGCCGCCTTCGCCGAACCCGGTGGAGAGCGTCTCAAGGCCTGGATCGATAGCTGTCCCAATGCCCTCTACTCCGCCCTCATGTTCCGCGGCGGGCCGGCCTGGCGTGAACGGCTGGACAACGAAATCGGCGACCAGGGCGACGTCTCGGCTCTCCTCAACCGCCGCAACGATGATGAACTGGCCGCGCTGATGGCAAATCTCGGCGGCCATTGCGTGGAAAGCCTGCTCGAGCAGTTCGGGGCAGCCGGCAGCGACCAGCCGACTGTGTTTATCGCCTATACCGTCAAGGGCTGGGGCACGCCCCTCGCCGGCCACAAGGACAATCACGCCGGGCAGATGACATCGGCGCAGATCGCCCAGTTGCAGTCCGCGCATCGAATTCGGGCAGGCCACGAATGGGAGCGTTTCGAAGGTCTCGACCACGCCGATGCCCTGGAAACCTTCCTCGCCGATGTGCCCTTCAACCGACCTGGCTCGAGGCGCCTGACGTCGCCACCTGTCCCAACGATCGGCCCGCAATACGTGGGTTCGGGCGCGACATCGACGCAGGCGGCATTCGGCAAGATCCTCGACGCCATCGCCAGGACCGATAGTGAACTGGCCCGCCGTATTGTAACGACCTCGCCCGACGTGACGGTCTCCACCAACCTCGGCGCCTGGGTGAACCGCCGCAATCTCTTTGCTTCCACCGAAATGGCCGATCTCTTCCAAAAGGAAGCCATACCGTCGACCCAGAAGTGGCGCTTCGGTCCGGACGGACAGCATCTGGAACTGGGCATTGCGGAAATGAACCTGTTCCTGATGCTGGGCGCTGCCGGGCTCAGCCATTCCCTGTTTGGCGAGCGCCTCCTGCCCATCGGCACGCTCTACGATCCATTCATCGCCCGGGGCCTCGATGCGCTCAACCATGCCTGCTACCAGGACGCCCGCTTCCTCCTCGTGGCGACCCCATCTGGCGTTTCTCTGGCCGGTGAAGGTGGCGCGCACCAATCCATTTCGTCGCCCCTGATCGGCATGGCGCAGGACGGGCTGGCCAGCTTCGAGCCCGCTTTCGCCGACGAACTCTCGATCATCATCGACTGGGCCTTCGACTATATGCAGCGAAGCGGCGACGCCCGGCCCGACCTGGCCGACTGGCCGCGCGACATCACCGGCGGCTCGGTCTACCTGCGCCTTTCCACGCGCAGCATCGATCAGGTGCCCCGCACCGTCGACCCGACTCTGGCCGACGACATTATCCGCGGCGCCTACTGGTTGAAGCCGCCAACGGCAGAATGCGACGTAGTCATCGCCTACCAAGGGGTTCTTGCCAGCGAAGCGATCGAGGCCGCCGGGCGGCTCGGTGGCGACAGGCGCAATGTCGCCGTTCTGGCCGTCACGTCGGCCGACCGTCTCAATGCCGGGTGGCAAGCCGCCCAGCGTGCGCGCCTCCACGGCAATGACGGCGATGCCAGCCATATCGAAAAGCTGCTTTCGGACGTGCCGCGACATGCCGGCCTCGTCACCGCCATCGATGCCCATCCGGCGACGTTGGGGTGGATGGGCAGCGTCCTCGGTCATCGCACGATCGCGTTGGGCGTCGAGCATTTCGGTCAGACAGGCACTGTCAACGACCTCTACCGCCACTTCGAAATCGACGCGCAGGCCATCGAAGAAGCCGCCAGAAACGCCGCTCGAAACAGCCGCTGACTAGCGCAGCGTTGCAGGTCCGCCACATCGTAGGCTCACGAATCTGCGATCGATTGCTCCCGTTAAGGTTTGCAGAGTATTGAGATTCTGCGGCGGGCCCCGACAGCCGGATTCGGCCTGCCTCGTCCAAACGTGCCGCCGTCAGGAGCAGTGATGAACAAGGTTCTCGTCAGTCTGGTCGCTCTCGTTGTGGCGTCCGCTCCTGTGGGAATGGCGCTCGCACAACCGGTCGCCAGCCTCGAAACCAGCCGCATCGTCATCGCCCCGCCCAAGAGCGACCTGGCCCGCACCATCAAATCCGGCCTCTCCGCGGCCTACTATGGCGCGCGCCCGGACACCGCAGTTCAAAAGGAAGCGCAGCGGCTCTATTTTCTTTACGGCGAACGACATTTCGAGCCGATCTGGCTGTCTGAAAATGCCCAGGGCGGCGTCGTCTTCTCGCCGGCCGCCGCCAAGATCGTCACGCTGTTCGAACAGGCGGCCGCCGAGGGCCTTGACCCGGCCGACTACCTGACCCCATCGATCTCGCGCGACAAGCTGACCGGCGACAGCATTGCCCTGGCGACCCTGGAAACGGCCTTCTCCGCCGCGACCATGCGCTACGCCAACCACATCCATAACGGTCGTCTCGATCCGCTCGCCGTCAGCCCGCTCCTAGACATCAAGGCCAAGCCGATCGACGAAGCTGCGTTGCTTGCCGAACTGGCTGCCAGCGACGATCCGGCTGCCGTGCTGGGCAAGCTCGAACCCACCCACCCCGAATTCCTGGCGCTCAAGGCGGCTCTTGCCACCTTCGAGCAGTCCAGCGCCGAACGCCCCGCCCCCATCAGCGATGGCGCGGTATTGCGGCCCGGTAATTCCGACGCCCGCGTGCCGGCGATCCGCGCGCGTCTCAAGCTGGCCGCCTCGACGTCCCAACTCTACGACGACCTGACTGTGTCTGCAGTGGAAGCCTTTCAGGAAGGCCAGGGCCTCGAGGTCGATGGCATCATCGGACCGGCAACCGTCGCCGCCCTTAATGGTGGCGCCGCCACCCGCCGCGAAGACATCATCGCCAATATGGAACGCTGGCGCTGGATGCCCTCGGACTTGGGCGACTTCAACGTCTTCGTCAACATTCCCGAATTTCGTCTCTGGATCGACCGCAACGGCCAACCCGAATACACGACCCGCGTCGTCGTCGGCACGACCAAGAACCAGACCCCGGTCTTCTCGGACAATATCCGACATCTCGTGGTCAATCCCTACTGGAATGTGCCCTCGTCCATCATTCGGGGCGAGATCGCTCCAGCGGTGTTGCGCAACCCGGGCTACACAGACAGCCACAACATGGACTTGCTCTATAACGGCACGCCGGTGAGCCCCTGGCAGGTCGACTGGAGCCAGGTCTCGTCCTCAAATTTCCCGTTCCGCGTGCGCCAGCGCCCCGGTGCCGGCAATGCCCTGGGGCAGATCAAGTTTCTCTTCCCCAACAAGCACGACGTCTATCTGCATGACACGCCGTCCAAGGGGCTTTTCAGCCGATCCTACCGCGCCTTCAGCCACGGCTGCGTGCGCGTCGAAGATCCCATGGCCTTCGCTGGCGCGCTGATGGCCAATGAACCGAGCATTTCTCGCGCCTCGCTCGAGGGCATGTTCGGGCCATCGGAAAAGTGGGTGAACCCGCAGACCCAGATCCCGGTCCACCTGGCCTACTTCACCTTGCGCGTCGACGCCGATGGTACGATCCGCGCCTATGGCGACGTCTACGGCCACAACGAGGCCGTCATCCGCGCGCTGGGTCTTTCGACCGATGCCGAACCGGCCATCGTCGCTGAGGTCGAGACCGCACCGGCAGAACTTTCTCCCTGATCCTTTAGCGTCGTGCCAAGTCCGTTAATGGCTGCTTTACAATTTCGCCTTGGTTGCGCCCGCTTTTGCCCTTAATAACGAGGGCGTGAGGGGGCTATTGGCCAGTTCACAACTGGTTAGCGTTAATCAATTCGTGCGATTTGAGCGCTAACGTCCACCATCATCTGACGAAAACCACCGGGCAGAGTTTGGCG
The DNA here is from genome assembly GCF_900177655.1 of Devosia lucknowensis. Taxonomy (NCBI): domain Bacteria; kingdom Pseudomonadati; phylum Pseudomonadota; class Alphaproteobacteria; order Hyphomicrobiales; family Devosiaceae; genus Devosia; species Devosia lucknowensis. The sequence continues at coordinate 2,408,767 of NZ_FXWK01000001.1, forward strand.
TGACGGTTATGGGGTCTAACATTTGGCGACGTGCCGCGCGGCTTCTTGCCGCCGCGGTTGTGAGCATCACAACATTGCTTCCGGCAGTGCCGGTGCAGGCGGCGTCCGAGCGGGCTCTCTATCTCTATTATACCCATACCAAGGAAACGGCGCGGATCGTCTTCAAGCGCAATGGTCAGTACGTTCAGTCCGGCCTTAACGAGCTCAATCAGTTCCTGCGCGATTGGCGGCAGAACGAGCCCGCCAACATGGATCCGCGACTTTTCGACCTGGTCTGGGAAGTCTACCAGGAAGTGGGCGGCACGCAGCCGATCAATGTCGTTTCGGCATATCGCTCGCCCAAGACCAATGCCATGCTTGCCGCCAATTCCTCGGGTGTCGCCGACAACTCGCAGCACATGCGCGGCACGGCGATGGATTTCTTTATTCCCGGCGTCCCCCTCGCACGTCTTCGCGCCACCGCGATGAAAAAGCAGGTCGGCGGCGTCGGCTACTACCCGACATCGAGCAGTCCGTTCGTTCATCTCGATACCGGGTCGGTTCGCGCCTGGCCGCGGATGACCCGTGCGCAGCTGCAGGAAGTCTTCCCTGACGGACGCACCATGCACCTTCCCACCGATGGCAAGCCGCTCTCGCAGGAGGGCTATCAGGTCGCCATGGCCGAATGGAAGCGCTGCCACGCCTATCCGTGCAACGGCTCGTCTTCCGGCACGCAGGTCGCCAGCTCCGGCGGCTCCGGCCGCACCCTGATGGATGTGCTGTTTGGTGGCAACCAGTCGTCCGGTCAGTCTGCACCGGCTTCCGCCCCGGCGCCGCAAATCCAGACCGCGTCTCTTGCTCCTCAGCCCACCCGCCAGGTGGCGCCCGTCATGCCGGTGCTGCGTCCTACCGATCTCGGTGGTGACGAGGTTGCGGTCGCCTCGGTGTCCAATACCGCCATTCCCTTTTCCACCACCGGAAGCGCTCCACTCACGTCCGACGAAATCGCGGTCGCCGCAGTGACCATGCCGGTTTCCATGCCATCGGACCTGCGTGAAAATTCGGCGGTCACTGCGCTCGCAGCGCTGACAGCTCCCACCATGCCGACGCCGCGCGTCATCATGACCGATCCGCCGTCCGACATTCTCACCGCTTATGCTGCGGCACCCGCCGCCGATCCGGGCGCCCAGCGCGCGCTCGAAATGATCATCCAGAACAACACCACGGCCAGCGTCACGCCCGCGCCCCTTCCATCCACCGAATTGCCGCCGCTGCGGCAGCTGTCTACCGACACTATGCGCACTGCCTCGCTCGGCGGCGGCGCGTCCACCGCTCCGCAGGGCCTTTTCAGCGATACCTTCGGCGCCACCGATGCCGCCAAGGCCACACCCCTCGCCCAAGCGCTGGCGCGGCATGTGGCAGCACGCCCCGCCCCAGCGGACATGCGCAAGCCCGCTCTGGTGGCACCCGATCTCGAACATGTCGCAGACATCTTCACCGACCCCTCGTCACTGACATCAGACCGCTATGCCGTGATCTTTGATCGCGATTTGGCCGATTTCGACCCGACGCCTGAAATGGGCCGGCACGTCACCGTTCTGGGCGTCGGCACCGACAACAGCGTCCCCGTCCACAACCGGTTTACCCGCTCGGTCCAGGCGCCCGCCCAGGTCAACTGACGGCGTTTTGCCCCGCAAAAGCCAGAATGCTCGACGAGAGATCGTCGGCCCCTCCCAGGGCGCCGGGTTCGCTGCCATTGCCAAGCACGAACCCTGCGCCTAAACAGGGTTGCCACTTATTTACGGGGACCCGCTTGGCCGAAAAGCTCAAAACGCCGCTGCTCGATACCGTCCAGTCGCCCGCCGACCTGCGGGCCATGCCGCGCGAAAATCTGCGCCAACTGGCCGATGAACTGCGCGCTGAGATGATCGATGCGGTTTCGGTGACCGGTGGCCACCTTGGCGCAGGCCTGGGCGTGGTTGAGTTGACGGTGGCGCTTCACACCGTGTTCGACACCCCCAATGACCGCATCATCTGGGATGTCGGGCATCAGGCCTATCCGCACAAAATCCTCACCGGCCGTCGCGATCGCATCCGCACTCTCCGTCAGAAGGATGGGCTTTCCGGTTTCACGCGCCGCGCCGAAAGTGACTACGACCCGTTTGGTGCCGGCCATTCTTCGACGTCGATCTCGGCCGGCCTCGGCATGGCGGAAGCCAGCAAGCATCTCGACGTCTCGCGCAATGTGATCGCCGTGATCGGCGACGGCGCCATGTCGGCCGGCATGGCCTATGAGGCCATGAACAATGCCGGCGCCATGGACGCACGCCTCATCGTCATTCTCAACGACAATGACATGTCGATCGCCCCGCCCACCGGCGCACTGCGCAGCTATCTGGCGCGCCTCGTGTCCGGCCCCGTCTACCGCGGCACGCGCGAAGCGGCCAAGACCATCGTCCACAAGCTGCCGCCGTTCCTTCATGAACCCGCGCGCAAGACCGAGGAATTCGCCCGCTCCTTCTTCACCGGCGGCACCCTGTTCGAGGAATTGGGCTTCTACTACGTTGGTCCCATCGATGGGCACAATCTCGACGATCTCCTGCGCATCCTGGAAAACGTCCGCGACTTCGGCGAGGGCCCGATCCTCATCCACGCGGTGACCAAGAAGGGCAAGGGCTACGCTCCGGCGGAAAATTCGGCAGACAAATATCATGGCGTGGCCAAGTTCAACGTCATCACCGGCGCCCAGGCCAAGGCGCCGTCCAATGCCCCCTCCTATACCTCCGTCTTTGCCTCGTCCCTGATCCAGGAAGCCGAGGCCGATCCGCGCGTTGTCGCCGTCACCGCCGCCATGCCATCGGGCACCGGCCTCGACAAGTTCGCCGAACTGTTCCCCAGCCGCATCTACGATGTCGGCATTGCCGAACAGCACGCCGTCACTTTCGCGGCCGGCATGGCCAGTGAAGGCATGAAGCCGTTTTGCGCCATCTATTCCACCTTCCTGCAGCGCGCCTACGATCAGGTGATCCACGACGTCGCCATTCAGGGACTGCCGGTGCGCTTTGCCATCGACCGCGCCGGCTATGTTGGCGCAGACGGCCCCACCCATGCCGGCAATTATGACAACGCCTATCTCGGTGCCATCCCCGGTATCGTGCAGATGGCCGCCGCCGACGAGGCCGAGCTCCGCCATATGGTCGCGACCGCCGCTGCCTACGACAATGGACCGATCACCTTCCGCTATCCGCGCGGCGACGGCATGGGCGTCGACATGCCCAGCCGTGGCGAGATCTTGACCATCGGCAAGGGTCGTGTCCTGCGCCAGGGCTCGACGATCGCCCTATTGTCCTATGGCACGCGTCTCGCCGAAGTGCTGGCCGCGGCCGACAAGCTCGCGGCATTGGGTCTGAACCCGACCATCGCCGATGCGCGTTTCATGAAGCCTCTCGATGAAGAGCTGATCGCCTCCCTCGCCCAGTCTCATGATGTCCTGGTGACGTCAGAAGAAGGCGGGCTTGGCGGCTTCGGCAGCCATGTCGCGACATTCCTGGCGTCCAACGGACTTCTCGACGGCAAGCTGCGCTTCCGCCCGCTGATGATCCCGGATTCCTTTGTCGAGCACGCCAGCCAGAATGATATGTATGCCGCCGCCGGTCTCGATCGCGCCGGCATCGTCGCGACGGCGCTGACGGCCCTCGGCTACGACCAGGCGGCCATGCAGGCAGCCCTGGCGACGGTCTAGGCCACCATCCCTCACGCGTAATTCGTCGGCACGCCTTTTGCCGCTTTGACGGTTTCCATCGAGATATAGGCCGACATGTCGAACAGCTCGATGCGGCCCACCAGCTGCTTGTAGACCACGTCGTAATGTTCGACGTCGGGCAGTACGATTTTGAGGATGTAGTCGAAATTGCCGGTCAGCCGGTGCACCTCGACGATTTCGGGGATGGCGCCGACGGCCGCGTGGAAGCGCTCCAGCCAGTCTGCGGCATGGCTGCCAGTACGGACGATCACGAAGACGGTGGTCGGCAGTCCGACCTTGCGGCGATCCAGCTCCACCAGCGTACGCGCGATATAGCCCTCGTCCTTGAGCCGCGCGATCCGCCGCGAGCATGCAGACGCCGACAGCGCTACCGCCTCGGCGATCTCGCCAACAGCGATATCCGCATCAACCTGCAGAAGGCTCAAAATCCTTCGGTCACGATCATCAAGCATTGCTTAACCTCTCATTCACGCACGAAAATAGCGCACAATAAGGGACATGCGCAAACTGGATGCATTGGATTCGTCGGCAGCCCGCATTTCTGCATTCGACGTGATCCGAAACCACGTCACACTGGCATCCAATCGAGGAGAAGCGGCATGAAGACGATTGGCCTTATCGGCGGGATGAGCTGGGAATCCACGGCCGTCTATTATCGGCATATCAACCAAGAAGTGCGCCGCCTGCGCGGCGGTCTGGCATCGGCCGACATCGCCATGCGCTCGCTCGATTTCACCGAAGTCGTGGCCCTGCAGAAAGCGGGTCGCTGGGATCTGGCAGGCGCGATGCTGGGCGAGGCCGGTGCCGGATTGGCCCGTGCCGGGGCCGATTGCATCCTGATCTGCACCAATACCATGCATCTGGTGGCCGAACCGGTCGCCTCGATGGTGAGCGTGCCGCTCGTCGACATCATCACCGAGACCGCCGCCGCGCTCAAGGCCGACGGCCGGAGGCGCCCGCTGCTTCTGGCCACCCGCTATACCATGGCGCACGGCTTCTATGCGGCGCGGATGAAGGCCCTCGGCCTCGACGTGATCGTGCCCGAAGCGGACGACCGCACCCTTGTGCATGATGTGATCTTCGATCAGCTCTGCCAGGGCAATGTATGTGACAGGTCGCGCGACGCGTATCTGTCCATCATCGACAAGGCCCGGGTTGCCGGGGCCGATAGCGTCATTCTGGGCTGCACCGAGATCGGCATGCTGCTCGACCCCCATGCCCTTGCCCTGCCCGGATATGACTCAACCACCATTCATGCCGATGCGGCGGTGCGGTTCGCGCTGTCAGGCGCCATGGTGAAGGCGGCCTGATCATGTGCCGGTTCCTCGCCTATTCGGGCCGCGCCATCTTTCTCGACACATTGCTCATCGCCCCAAACGCCTCCCTCGTGCGGCAATCCCTGGCGGCGCGGGAAGCCAAGACCGTCGTCAATGGCGACGGCTGCGGAGTGGGCTGGTACGGCGCCCGGCCCGAACCCGGCCTTTACAAGGGCATCCTCCCGGCCTGGTCCGACGCCAACCTCGCCTCGCTCTGCCATCAGGTGGAAGCGGGGCTTTTTCTTGCCCATGTGCGCTCGGCCACGTCGGGCGAGGTGACCATGGCCAATTGCCACCCTTTCGCTTCGGGCCGGCACCTGTTTATGCACAATGGCCAGATCGGCGGCTACGAGAGCATCCGCCGCTCGATCGAGGCGCTCATCCCCGATGATCTCTACCACTCCCGGCGCGGCAACAGCGACAGCGAGGCTATGTTCCTGGCCGCTATGGGCGGTAGCATGAGCCAGGATCCGGCGGGTGCCATCGCCGCTATGTTGCGAACCTGCCGGCGCATCCAGCAAGCCAACGGCGTCGCTCAGCCGCTGCGCTTTACCGCCATCCTCTCCGACGGCAAGGCTCTGCATGCTTTTCGCTGGTCGAGCGACGACCATCCGCCCTCGCTCTACTGGTGCCAGCTCGAGACAGGTATTGCCGTGGCCTCGGAACCGTTTGGCGATACGGCGCAGCTCTGGCGACCGGTGGCGCCGGGCACTCATATGGTCGTCATCGACGGCAAGGTCGATTGCCGCGATTTTGAAGTTTTTGCGTCATTGGCCGCTTAACGGCCCGTCAATCATTCAGGCGTTTGCTGCATTCCGCAAACAGCGGAACGGCGAATGACCATTTCCAGCATTTCCATCGGCACCACCGGTATGCAGCGGGCAAGCCACCAGCTCGAGGTCAGCGCGGGCCGCATTGCGCGAATTGGCGTCGAAGGCAACGACATCGACATCACATCCGAGATGATCAACGTCATTACCGCCAAGAACGACTTCACGGCCTCCGCCAAGGTCGTGAGCGCGGCCTCCGACATGTCGAAGGCCCTGCTCGATATTCTCGTCTAGGACGTCTCAGCGCTCCGGCGGCGCTTCCACCATGCCCAGCGCGGACATGTAGAGCTCGAGCAGCGCTTCCTGCTCCATGCGTTCGTTCGCATCCTGCTTGCGGATGGTCACGATCTTGCGAAGAATCTTGGTATCGAAGCCGTTGCCCTTGGCCTCGGCGTAGATTTCCTTGATATCGGCCGCGATCGCCGCCTTTTCTTCTTCCATGCGCTCGATGCGCTCGATGAAAGCGCGCAGCTGGTCCTGCGCGACGCTGTCCTCAACGGCCATGGCTAACCTCTAATTGTGGTCGCGGCAGCCCGCTCACATGCGCACTGCCGGCCCATAAAACAAACCGGAATTGTCCGGCCCCCATGAACCCCAAGCCCGGGCGCCGTTCAACCCCTTTGTGGGTCAATCCACATGCGCCCGCCCCCCGGTGGAAAACCGTTGGCCGCGCTGCCGCGATGGCTCCTCTCACCACCGTGTGCGACATGCCCGCAATTCCGTCAAATCGGGCCTTTAGCCATTGACCTCACCTCTCCCATGCGATCAAAGAAGGGCACGTTTTTCGGTGATTTCCAGCACAATGGTGACTTCTTTCCGCCTCGGCTCGACCCTCCTGCTCGCCGGCTTCGGTGGCTTCATGGCCATGGCGGCCAGCACTCCGGCGCATGCGGAATTGCGGGTCTGCAACGAGACGGCCAATCTTGTGTCGCTTGCCCTCGGCTATCGTGCTGACCGCGGCTGGATGAGCGAAGGCTGGTGGCAGGCCCCTCCGGGCGATTGCCGCACGCTCTATCAGGGCGACCTGCAACGCCGCTTCTATTATCTCTACGCCGTTGACGACATTGGCGGGGGCGCCTGGGATGGCCAGGTCTTCATGTGCACCCGTGACGAAACCTTCACAATATTCGGGGTTGAGGATTGTCTCGCCCGGGGCTATGAGCGCACCGGGTTCTTTGAAATCGATACACAGAACCGCTCCGACTGGACCTTGCAACTCACCGAAAATGAAGGTGTGCCAAGCGTCGTCGGTCCGGATCTGGGCGAAGATCTAGAAGATCCGGCTTTCCTGGTAGACGCCCCGCCATCCTCAACGCCAGACAATACGGATACGCAATGAGACGGATCAGACGCGCGAAGATCCTCGCCACCCTCGGGCCTGCAAGCCACGAGGAGAACATGATCGAGGAACTGGCCAAGGCCGGTGCTGACGTCTTCCGCATCAACATGAGCCATGCCAGCCATGAGCTCCTGCATCAGACCGTCAAGCGCATCCGCGCCGTTGAGGCGCGTCTCAATTATCCCATCGGCATTCTCGCCGACCTGCAGGGTCCCAAACTGCGCGTGTGGAAGTTCACGGGCGGCTCGGTCAATCTCGTCGCCGGTCAGAAGTTCACGCTCGACAGCGAGCAGAACGACACCGGCAATGCAGATCGCGTTTACCTGCCGCATCCCGAAATTATCGAAAGCGTTTCGGTCGGCGACCGTCTCCTTCTGGACGATGGCAAGCTGCAGCTCAAGGCGACTAAAGTCGGAGGCGGCGTCATCGAGACCGAAGTCGTCTATGGCGGCAAGCTTTCCGACAAGAAGGGCGTCTCGCTCCCCGACACACTCCTGCCGACCGGTGCGCTGACCGAGAAGGACCACGCGGACCTGCTCGAAGCGCTCAAGGCCGAGGTCGACTGGGTCGCCCTCTCCTTCGTGCAGCGTCCCGAAGACATCATCGACGTGCGCAAGATCGTACAGGGTCGCGCCGGCGTCATGGCCAAGATCGAAAAGCCCCAGGCCATCGAGCGCCTCGAGGAAATCGTCAAGCTTTCCGACGCAATCATGGTTGCCCGTGGCGATCTGGGCGTGGAACTGCCGCTCGAACAGGTCCCAGGCCTGCAGAAGCGCATGATTCGCATGTGCCGTCGCTATGGCAAGCCGGTGGTCGTGGCCACCCAGATGCTGGAATCCATGATCACCGCACCGGTCCCGACCCGTGCCGAGGTCTCCGACGTTTCGATCGCCGTTTTTGAAGGCGCCGACGCTGTCATGCTCTCGGCAGAAAGTGCGTCGGGTCAGTACCCGGTCGAAGCCGTCACCACCATGGCCAAGGTCGCCGTCGCCGTCGAAAGCGACGGCAATTATCGCAACATCATCCGTGCCGCTCAGACGGAGCCTGAAGCCACCGCTGCCGACGCCATTTCGGCCGCCACGCGTCAGGTTGCTGAGACCCTCGATCTGGCCGCCATCGTCACCTATACGGCCTCCGGTTCCACGGGCATCCGCGCCGCGCGCGAGCGGCCCTCCAAGCCGATCATCGCGCTCTCGCCCAACCTGCGCACCATCCGTCGCCTTTCGGTGGTGTGGGGTATTCACTGCGTGCAGACCGAAGACGCGGTCAATCTCGAAGACATGGTCGATCGGGCCTGCGTCATCGCCTATCAGGAGGGCTTCGCCCGCCCCGGCGATCGGATCGCCATCACGGCCGGTGTGCCCTTGGGCACCCCCGGCGCGACGAACATGCTTCGTATCGCCTTCGTCCGCCAGGACGGCGCCGGCTCCAGCTGACGCCTTGTGGGCTCAGGATGAGCCCGCCGCATGACATTCCTTTCAAAAAGGCCCGCCCAACCCGGCGGGCCTTTTCTTTTTCCGTCCAGCAAGAACCATCTTGAAAAAATATCGTCAGTAACATAGATCATCTTAAATTAAGATCATCTGTGAGACGAACCATGTCCTCCCTTTTCCGCCTTGATGCCAGCATCCGCCAGGACGGCTCATTCACCCGTGACATCGCTGATCGCCTTGTCGCCGCCGCCGCCCGACCGGACCTTTCCATCACCATCCGCGACCTTGGCAATGCGCCCCTGCCCTCGACAGCCTGGGCCGGCGCCGTCTTTGGCCCCTATACGCCGGCGGACCAGCGCACCCCCGAGCAGGTCGAGGGCCTCACCCTGGCCGCAACGATCGCGGACGAACTGCTGGCGTCCGACGCCTATATCTTTGCCGTGCCGCTCTACAATTACGGCGTCTCCCAGCACTTCAAGGCCTGGATCGACCTCCTCCTCACCGATGCCCGTTTTGCTCCTGGAACCGAGAGCCCCATTGCCGGCCGGCCCGCTCGTCTCATCGTCGCCAAGGGCGGCGGCTATGGCCCCCAGGCTCCACGCCATGGCTGGGACCACGCCACCGGCTGGTACATGCGCATGCTGGTTGACGTCTTGAAGCTCGAGGTTGAGCTGATCGAGTGCGAACTCACGCTTGCCGATGTGACGCCTGCCATGGAAAGCCTCCGGCCACAGGCCGCGCAGAACCTGGCCGCCGCGCAGGCCCGCGCCGAAGAGCACGGTCGTTCGCTGTCCGCGCGTCTTACCATCGCGGCCGCAGCCTGAGCGTAACGGGGTGACGTCTTGGGTCGGGGGCGGTAACATGGTGACGACACCAAAGGACCTGCGCCGAACATGCCGACAACAGACACCAATCTTGGCTGGGCCCTAACGTCTTTGCTGCGTGATTATTTGCGGCAGGTTGACGATCGCCTCGAGGAACTGCCGGGCGGGTCACGCAGCTACATGATGATGTCAGCCATTGCCTCGGACAGTTGCCATAGCCAGGTCGCTCTTGCCGAGCGGCTTGGCCTTGACCGGACGACGGTGACATACCTGCTCGACGGCCTGGAGGGTCAGGATCTGGTTAGGCGCACGCCCGACCCGGCCGATCGTCGCGTTCGACATGTCAATCTGACTGTTCAGGGCAACGCCACGCTGAAACGCCTGGCGCGGTCCGTGGATGAAGTCGAGGCGCGCGTCCTGGCACGGTTGTCAGAGGCCGAGCTGAGCCAGTTCCGGGGTCTCCTCGGCAAGGCTGCCGGTCTGCCTCCTCAGGCCGACGTCACGACCATGTGCCAGGCCGCCATGGAGGCCAAGGACTATCTGGAGGCGCGCTAGCGCGTCCGGCAAGGCGTCCCATATGCCAATTTCCCCTACATCCGCCAGCCTGCGGGCCACCGGAATCGGCCTTGTTGCTGTTCTGCTTTGGGCGTCGGTCGTCGGCCTGATCAAGTCTGTATCGACAAGCTTCGGGGCCACTGGCGGTGCCGCCCTACTGTATACTCTGGCCACGGTCTGCCTCATGCTGAGCGTAGGACTTGGCGATGTCAGGCGCTTTCCCCGACGTTATCTGCTCATCGGTGGCTTGCTCTTCGTCAGCTACGAGCTGTGCCTGTCGCTCTCCATCGGCTATTCCACCACCAGCCGGCAGGCTATCGAAGTGGGCATGGTCAATTACCTCTGGCCCACCTTTACCCTTGTCGGCACCATCCTTTTCCACCGCCGGAAAACCAGCCCGCTCATTGTCCCTGGGGTTCTCCTGTCGATGACGGGCATTGTCTGGGTCCTTGGCGGCGATCAGGGATTTGATCTGTTCGGCATGACCGAAAATGTTCTTCGCAATCCCCTCAGCTACGGCCTCGCCTTTGTCGGCGCCATCATCTGGGCCGCCTACTGCGTGGTCACTCCAAAACTCTCGGGTGGACTGAACGGCGTCACCCTGTTCTTCGGCCTGACCGCGTGCGCCCTCTGGATCAAGCTTGCCTTTTCCCGCGACATCGCCTGGACATCCGAGCCGGCGGCCCTGTTCACCCTCCTTCTGGCGGCAGCGGCGATGGGCTTTGCCTATGCCGCGTGGAATGTCGGCATATTGCGCGGCAACCCCACGGCGCTGGCCACGGCATCCTATTTCACGCCGGTGCTCTCGGCCGCTTTTGCAGCGCTGGTCTTGCCGTCCACCCTCCCACTATCATTCTGGCAGGGTACGGCCATGGTCTGCCTCGGCTCAATCGTCTGCTGGTTCGCCACCCGCCAGCGTCCGTCTCACAGGCTTTCGATATAGGTCTTGAGGATATCGAGATCGATGCGCACCCATTCGCATTCCGATGCGAAGGCCGCATCGCTTTCACCCGGCCTTTGGATAATCGTGCAGCACAGTTCGCTGGCTTCGCCATTTGGGAAGAGTCTGGCCACGTAATGCCGGGGCGGTTTGTCCGTCCAGATCAGTTCCACATCCAGCACGCCGAATGGATTGGCCGGCGTGAACGCGATGATGACTTCTTCACCGTCGTAGAGCGTGCGCCATGTGTGGTCGGTCACTGGCGATAAGGGCGTCGGGAACAGGCCCTGTGTCCATCTGTTGATTGTCTGGGGGTTGGACAGAAAGGCGTAAAGTTCTGCCCAGGGCCAGTTAATGGCCAGGCTGATGGTCCGGCTGGGAAACATGAAACGATCGGAAAATGGCTTCGTCACCATCCTTGGTGACGTGTGCCGCTGACGCTGGACCGGATTCATCCGGCAACGAATCCTTAGCACCCGGCCAGCTTAGCGCAAGCGTATGAATTTTCGAAAAAATTTGCTGGTTAATGGACCTTTTTGGGCCCTGTGGATCATCCCCGGTTTCCACAATTGCCTAGAAGGCGATCTATTCGTTTCCAGAAACATTAACGGAGCAGCGGCACAATTTTCCGAAAATGTCGTCTAGCTGGGCCATGCCATGAAACGCGTTACCGATGCCGTCAGGGAATCCCTCGCCATCAAGGTATTCTTGGTATGCTTTGCGGCCGTGCACATCCCGCTCATCGCACTGCTCCTCTATCTTGGGCTGGACCGTCCGTCTGATCCGGTGCCCATTCTGATTGTCGCCCTCGCGGCCACGCTCGCCGGATGTGCACTTTCGCTCGTCGCCATCGTGCGCTTCGTCAGTCCCATTGATCGTTTGGTCAAGGCAGTCGATCGCTATCAGCAAGAAGGCGTGGAGCCGATTGTCGAGGTCGGCGGTCATGATGGTGTTCGCCGCCTTGCCGAGAAGCTGCTCAGTCTGGTTCGCATGCAGGAGCAGCACATGCGCACCTTGCGTATCCAGGCCAACAGCGACGCGCTCACCGGTCTGGGCAATCGGCGCTGGCTCTACAATGCCGCATCGGTGGAATTGAACCGCGCCCAGCGCCTGGATCAGGGCGTGTGGATCATCATGTTCGATCTCGACCACTTCAAGTCGGTCAATGACACCTATGGCCATGGTGCCGGCGACGACGTGCTGATGACCGTGGCAGAAATCACCCTGCGCCAGCTGCGCCCCTACGATCTGTTCGCCCGCCTTGGCGGCGAGGAATTCTGCATTGTCGCTTCGGACAAATCGCCCGAGCTTGGCCCGATCCTGGCCGAGCGCGTCCGCGCTGCCATCGAAAACTCCAGCCCGGTTGTCGCAGGTAAGGCCGCGCGCATTACCGCCAGCATTGGCGTCCATAAGGGCGATCCGACTTCCGAAAGTTTTTCCGACATGGTGCGCCAGGCCGACGTGGCTCTCTATGAGGCCAAAGCCAAGGGCCGCAACCGGGTCGTTGTCGGATCAGGACCCACGACGCCCAGATCACTGGTCGGCTCTTAGAGCGCTGCACGTCTCAGGTGCACCAAGCGTTTCTCGATTCAGCCCAGCGCCGTCATTGCCCGGCTCGTCCGGGCAATTCAACTCGCGGGGCATGGACCAACGGGACAAGCCCCGGTGGACGGAGCAGAGGGTTCGAGCCGCCTCAGGGCAAACGTGACACGCTTTCAGGCTGACACCAGGCTACAAAAGCACACGGCCCGCATTTTCATGCGAGCCGTGTGTCAGTTCGATTGCGGTAAACGCTCAGCCCTGGCGGGCCTTGAAGCGCTTGTCCACCTTGTTGATGATGTAAACGCGGCCGCGACGGCGGACGAGCTTGTTCGCGCGGTGGCGAGTCATCAACGCCTTCAGCGAGTTGCGGATCTTCATCTTCGTATCCTCGGTCAAACAAAAGGGGCGCCTAGGCGCCCGAAAACTGGCCTCTTCATAAGGAAAGAGACCCCGCCTGTCAACGCGCAATCACACCGGTTTTCCCCATCGCGATGGACGTTAACGCGCGGGTGATGGCCAGACCCTATTGTAGCTTTCTACACATCGAAACGTCTCAAATGTCGCACGAAATCAATCCCGGGCTCGGGGCCCTCGTCATCGATCCGCAGGCCAATATGGCGGGTATTGTCGCCGACATGCTGCGCACATGCGGCAGGCGCGACATCCATGAAGTCTACGACGGAGCACAGGCCCTGCGCGAGCTGGGGCGGCGTGCTTTCGACGTCGTCATCATCGACGATGCCATCACCAACGCCATCGAGCTCGTTCGTCGCCTTCGTGCCGACGCGCGCTCACCCAACCGGCTGACACCCATCATCATGATGTCGGCCGCTCCGGATGCCGCCCGGATAACAGCAGCGCGCGATGCGGGCGTCACCGAATTCCTGCGCAAGCCGTTTGCCGCCAATCACCTCAAGTCCCGGCTCGACGCCATCTCCAGCAATCCCCGACCCTTTGTGGATGCGACCGGATATGCCGGCCCCGACCGTCGCCGCCGCGTCAAGGACGTCGACGCCGACAGGCGCGCTACTGCTCCGGATGAGACTTGAAAATGAAAATCCCCCGGCCATCGACCGGGGGATTACTCTCTTCGGGGAGACTCGCGATCAGGCAGCGGTTGCCGCTGCGGCCGCTTCGCGACGCAGACGCCGGCGCAGTTCCCGGCGGCGCATTTCTTCCTTGGGATCGGGCACCGGCACCGAAGCGATGAGCTTCTTGGTGTAGTCGTGCTGGGGTGCCATCACCACCTGCTCGCTTTCGCCGATCTCCACCACCTCGCCAAAATACAGCACCATGATGCGCTGCGCGATATGGCGCACCACGGCGATGTCGTGGGCGATGAACAGCAGCGAAATGCCGAACTCCTTCTGCAGGTCCATCAGGAGGTTGATCACCTGGGCCTGTACGGACACGTCGAGTGCCGATACGGCCTCGTCGCACACGATCAGCTTTGGCCGCGTGATCAGGGCGCGCGCAATGCCGATACGCTGGCACTGGCCGCCCGAAAACTCGTGCGGATACTTGTTGATCATGTTGCCGGTGAGCCCGACTTTTTCCATCATCTCGACCACGCGCGCCATGCGCTCGGTCTTGCTGACATCAGGATAGTGGATGCGCAGCGGCTCGGCGATGATCTGTCCGGCGGTCATCCGGGGGTTGAGCGAGGCCAGCGGGTCCTGGAAGACCATCTGGATATCCTTGCGCAGGCCCACGAGCTCCTTGGGGCTCATCTTGAGGATGTCCTTGCCCATCCAGAGCGATTCACCCGAGGTGGCCTGGATCAGCTTGATCACGGCGCGCGACAGGGTCGACTTGCCGCAACCGCTTTCGCCCACGATGCCCAGGGTCTCGCCCTGATAGAGGTCGAACGATACGTCCTTGACCGCATGGAGCACATTGGTGCCGCCGAACATGCCGCCCGCCGGGATCTTGAAGTCCACTGAGACATTGCGGACCTGGAGAATGGGTTGCCTGTCGGTCATGCCTCACCCCTCTGGCTCATGAATTCGTAGGAGACGGTGGAAAGACGCTCGACCTTCTTGTCCAGCCGCGGCACGGCGGCGAGCAGGCCCTTGGTATAGGGATGCTCGGGATTGGCGAAGAGGTCGTCGGTCTTGCGATATTCCATCACCCGGCCGTCGAACATGACCAGCGTATTCTCGCAGGTCCCCGCCACGATACCGAGATCGTGGGTGATGAGGATGATCGAGGTGCCGAAATCCTCCTGCAGGTCCACCAGGAGGTCGATGATCCCGGCCTGCACGGTGACGTCCAGTGCCGTTGTCGGCTCATCGGCGATCAGCAGCTCCGGCCCGCACAGCAGCGACATGGCGATCATCACGCGCTGGCGCATGCCGCCCGAGAATTCGTGCGGATACATGTGCACGCGGTTCTTGGCGTCCGGGATCCGCACCGCATCGAGGAAGCGGATGCTTTCGGCCAGCGCTGCACTCCGGCTCATGCCCTTGTGCAGTTCCAGCACTTCCGTCATCTGGCGCGAAATGCGCAGATACGGGTTCAGCGAGGTCATCGGATCCTGGAAGATGATGCCGATGCGCGCCGCGCGGTAGGACCGCAACTGCCGCAGCGGCAGATTGAGGATTTCCTTGCCGTCGAAGATGACCGAGCCCGATGACTTGCCGTTTTTCGGCAGGAGGCCGAGGAGAGCGAACGCGCCCTGGGTCTTGCCCGAGCCGCTCTCGCCCACGATGGCAAGGGTCTTCCCCTTTTCCAGGGTATAGCTGAGGTCCTTGACGGCGTTGACCACGCCGTCATTGGTCTGGAAATCGACCTTGAGGTTTTTGACTTCTAGCAATGCCATGATCAGCGATCCTTGGGGTCGAGGGCGTCACGCAGGCCATCGCCGATATAGGTCAGCGCCAGCAGCAGCGTGATCAGCACGGCGGCCGGAGCCAGCAGCATCCAGGGCAGCACTTCCGCCACCGGTGCACCGGCCGAAATCAGCGTACCGAGCGAGGTCTGCGGTTCCTGCACGCCGAGGCCGAGGTAGGAGAGGAAGCTCTCGGCGATGATGATCTCGGGGATCGTCAGCGTCGCGTAGATCACCACCGGGCCGGTCAGGTTCGGCACGATATGCTTGAAGATGATGGTCCAGGAGCTGGCGCCGCTCGCACGGGCCGCCTCGACAAACTCCTTCTCCTTGATGGAGAGGGTCTGCCCACGCACGATACGCGCCATGGTCAGCCATTCGATGGCGCCGATGCCCACGAACAGCAGCACTGGATTGCGGCCGAACATCACCATCAGGATGATGACGAAGAGGATGTAGGGCAGCGCATACATCACGTCGACGATGCGCATCATCACTGCGTCGACACGGCCGCCGAAATAGCCGGCCACCGCGCCATAGATCACGCCGATCGTGACCGACACCACGGTCGCCACCAGCGCCACCGTCAGGCTCATCTGCGTGCCTTGCAGCACGCGCGCCAGCATGTCACGGCCGTTCTGGTCAGTGCCGAAATAGTGGCCCGCTTCGAAATTCGGCGGCTTGCGGATGTTGGACCAATCCACCTCCGAAAAACCCCACGGCACGAAATAGGGGCCGATGAAGGCGACGAGCACGATGAGCACGATCACGCCGATCGAGGCCACGGCTGCCTTGTTGCGCACGAGGCGCCGCATGGCGTCCTGGGTCAGCGAGCGGCCTTTGACGGGGTCGAGCTTTTCGAGCTTGTTGGCGTAGGTCGTGAGAACCTGATCCTTGCCAGTAATGCCGGGCATCAGCGGTACCTCACCTTGGGATCGAGCCAGGCATAGATGAGGTCAACGATCAGATTGAGAGCGAGAATGATGAACATGTAGAGGATGGTCGTGCCGAGCACGATGCCATAGTCGCGGTTGAGGGCGGCCTGCACGAAATACTTGCCGATGCCCGGGAGCCCGAAGATCTGCTCGACCGCGAGCGATCCGGTCAGCAGGTACGAAAGGCCAGGTCCGAGATAGGAAACGACCGGCAACAGCGCGGCCTTGATGGCGTGTCGCGCGAGCACGATCCGCTCTCCGAGCCCCTTGGACCGGGCGGTGCGGACATAGTTGCTGCCCAGCACCTCGATCATCGAGCCGCGCATGAGGCGGCTGATGCGCGCTGCATGCGGCCAGGCCAGCACGGTGACGGGAAGCACGAGGTGCCAGAGCGAGCCGTTGACCCATCCACCTGCCGGCAGCCAGCGCAGGTAAACGCCGAACCAGAGTTGCAGCAGCGCTGCCATCAGGAAGTTGGGCACCACGACGCCCAGCATAACGGCCAGCACCAGCACGTAGTCAGGCCACTTGTTCTGGTTCACGGCGGCAATCATGCCGGCCAGGATGCCGATGGCGGTGGCGATGACGAAGGCAAACATCGCCATGGTGAGGGTGAACGGGAAGCCGATCCGGATGAGGTCGGACACGTTGAAGCCGTCGATCACCATCGAGGGGCCGAGATCGCCCTGCAACAGTCGTCCGACGTAAATGAAGTACTGCATGACCAGGGGCTGGTCGAGATTGTAATGGGCGCGCAGGTTGGCCAGCACGGTGGGCGGCAGGGCGCGTTCGCCATCAAAGGGACCACCCGGCGCCAGGCGCAGGATGAAAAAACAGATCGTCACGGCGATCAATGCAATCGGAATGGCCGAAAGCACGCGCCGAAAGGCATAAGCCAGCATGTTTCAAGAACTCCTTGGCCGGATCGCCAGGTGCGGATCTGCCGCAGGGCGCCTTGGCCGAAAAAGAACCGTGGGGGCCGGGGCCCCCACGATCGTCTTCGATCTTCCTGTTATTCCGACTTCGAGAGCCAGCGGGTGCGGAAGATATTCTTCGCGTTTTCCTCGAAGCCCGAAATCTTGGGCGATACGACGTCCTTGGACACGTACCAGTAGATCGGGATCGCGGCGAATTCGTCCATCGCGATCTTCTCGGCCTGGGCCAGCAGCTGGGCACGGGCGTCGAGATCGAGCTCGGTCGAGGCCTGGGTCAGCAGGCTGTCGAATTCCTCGTTGGAATAACGGCCGTAGTTGTTGCCCCAGTTCATCGTACCGGCCTGGTTGGTACCGGTCTTGAGCAGGTCGAGGGTGTTGGACGGATCCGAGTAGTCGAGCAGCCAGCCGGCGCGGCCGACCTGGAAGTCACCGGCGCGCAGTGCGTCGTAGTGCACGGCGGTTTCGGCATTGAACAGCTCGACCTTCACACCGAGCGGCTCCCACATGGCGGCGATCGCCACGGCGATGCGCTGGTGGTTGTCGTTGGTGTTGTAGCGCAGCTGCAGGGTCAGCGGCTTGTCCGGGCCGTAACCGGCTTCGGTCATCAGTTCCTTGGCATGCTCGACACGCTCTTCATAGGGCGTTGCAGCCCATTCCGGCATGTAGGCATCGGCCTCGGCGACATAGTTGTTGGTGCCCGGCGGGACCCAGCCATAGGCCGGCAGTTCGCCGGTGCCCAGGATATCGGGGCCGATCACGTCGCGAACGATCGTGGTCGAGAGGGCTTCACGGATGCGGACGTCGGCCAGCGGCTGGCCTTCTTCCTGGTTCATCACGTAGTAGTAGACGCCCAGGAACGGAACCACATGGGCTTCGCCCGGCAGGTTGTCCTGCAGCCACTGGTACTGGTCGGCGGGGAAGTCGGTCAGGATGTCGAATTCACCGGCGCGGTAGCGGTTGAGCGCAGCGGCCTGATCTTCGAGAACGTGGTAGTAGACTTCATCGATCTGCACGTTGGCAGCATCGTAGTAGTCCGGGTTCTTTTCCGAACGGACATACGAGCCCGGCAGCCATTCCTTGATCAGGTAGGGGCCGTTGCCGATGATGTTCTCGACCTTGGTCCACTCGTCGCCCACTTCGTCCACCAGGTGCTTCGGCACCGGATAGGCGGTGTAGTGGGTCAGCGCGTCGAGGAAGAACGGGGTCGGCGCTTCGAGGGTGATTTCGAGCGTCTTGTCGTCGATGGCCTTGACGCCGAGCTCGTTGAGATCGGTGATCTCGCCCGAGTTGATGGCTTCCGAGTTCTTGATCGGGAACTGGAGATAGGCGTAGTCGGCGGCGGTGGCCGGGTTGAACAGGCGCTGGAACGCGAAGACGAAGTCTTCTGCGGTCACGGGTTCGCCATCCGACCAC
The DNA here is from genome assembly GCF_900177655.1 of Devosia lucknowensis. Classification (NCBI taxonomy): domain Bacteria; kingdom Pseudomonadati; phylum Pseudomonadota; class Alphaproteobacteria; order Hyphomicrobiales; family Devosiaceae; genus Devosia; species Devosia lucknowensis. The sequence continues at coordinate 2,427,401 of NZ_FXWK01000001.1, forward strand.
TGGATGCCGTCGCGCAGCTTGAAGGTATAGACGGTGCCGTCTTCCGAGATTTCCCAGCTCTCGGCCTGGCCCGGAATGGCCTCGGCCTTGGCGTTCTCGGTCAGCAGACCCTCGATGTAGTCACCGATGACGCGGTTTTCCCAGTCGCCCGAAGCCTTGTGCGGATCGAGGGTACCCGGATCGCCACCATTGTGCAGCTGCAGCGTGACCGCGGAGGCCGCTGTGCTCATCATCAGCGCCATGGCGCCGGCGGCCGCAACCGCCTTGAAGGCTGTGGTGAACTTCATTCTCGTCCCATCTCCTTGTGGAATTCTCGTGTTTCTCTGACAGGCTGCCATTGCAGGCGAGCAGCTCTTTTCATTCGCCGCCGGGTTTTACCCGCCGGTCAAGAATGCTGGACGGTATTACGCAATTCCGTCTACTGACAAGCAAAAGATTGACCTAAGCGTCATCTGATCGCCCATTGTGAACATCCTCAAATGGCCCCACCATAAGGCACTTAATTCTACGAGTTGCGGAGATTGAGGATTCAGATGCTCTCCAATTCGCTGTGTCCAGTGCAAAGACGCTAAAGCGTCCTACTGGCTGCCGCGATTACCCTAGGCGCCCCCGGCCCCGCCTTGCACAAAAAATATGACGATCGCGATGGCGAACAGCACCGCGAACGGCACCCAGCGCGGCATTGGACCGCGCTGGCGCGGCGGTTTGGGCTCCGGCTTCTTTTCCGGCCGCCGGAATTTTACGACATTGTCGCTCATGCTGCACTTTCCACCAGGGCCGCCACACCCATGCCGCCGGCGGTGCAGACCGAGATCAGCGCCCGCTTGTTCGCCTGCCCGGACAGCAGCTTTGCCGTGAGGCCCAGGATACGCGCCCCGGTCGCGGCGAATGGGTGGCCATAGGCAAGGCTCGATCCCTTGACGTTGATCTTGGCCGGATCGATGTCGCCCAGAACGGCGTCACGACCGAGCACATCCTTGCAATAGCGGGGATCCTTCCAGGCCTTGAGCGTACACAGAACCTGGGCGGCGAAAGCCTCGTGCAGTTCGAAATAGTCGATATCGGCAAAGCCGAGGCCGGCCTTCTGCAGCATCTCGCTGACGGCAATGGTCGGTGCCATCAGCAACCCCTCGCCATGGGCGAAGTCGTTGCCGGCCACCCGGCCAGTCGTGAGATAGGCAAGGATCGGCAGCCCGCGCGCCCGTGCCCACTCCTCGCTGGCGAGAAGCACGGCCGAGGCCCCGTCGGTGAGCGGCGTGGAATTACCCGCCGTAAGAGTGCCATGCCCGCTCTTCTTGTCGAAGGCCGGCTTCAGCGTCGCCATCTTTTCCATGTTGGCGTCGCTGCGCACGTTGTTGTCGCGGACGAGACCGGCGCACTGCACCAGGAGGTCGTCGTGGAACCCCTCGTCATAGGCCGCGGCCGCGTTGCGGTGGCTGGCTACGGCGAGTGCATCCTGCTCCTGACGGGTGATGTGCCATTCCCGGGCCATCAACTCGCAATGCTGCCCCATCGATAGACCAGTGCGCGGCTCGTTGACCGAGGGCGCAACCGGCGTCAGTTCACCGAACGAGAAACCCTTGGTGAAAGCCTTGACCTTGTCGCCTGTGGTCTTGGCGGCATTGGCGTTGAGCAGCCGATGCTGGAATTTTGGGCCGAACACGATCGGGCTGTCGCTGACGCTGTCGGCGCCCGCGGCAATGCCGCTGTCGATTTGACCTGATGCGATCTTGCCGGCGAGCACCAGTGCTGCCTGCAGGCTCGTGCCGCAGGCGATCTGCAGCGTTGTGCCCGGCGTGCGCGGATTGAACCCGGCATCGAGCAAAGCTTCGCGGGCGATATTGAAGTCGCGTGAATGGTTGATCACCGCGCCCGCGATCACCTCGTCCACTTTCTCGCCCTTCAACCCATACTTGTCGACGATCCCGCCCAGAGCGGCAGACAGCATCGAAAGGTTGGTTTCGTCCGAATAGGCCGTTCCGCCGCGTGCAAAGGGAATGCGGGCGGATCCGACAATGGCAACGCGCTTGAGTTCATTCATTCTTGTCTCTCCTTACGCGCGGCCATCGGCGCGGGCCTTCATCGGCCCGCCGAGGAAGGGGGCAAATCCAGTGCCCATGATAACGCCGATATCGGCCAGTTCCGGCGCGGCGACGACGCCTTCGGCAACCACCACTTCGGTCATGTCGACCATCGGCTTGACCAGTTCGCGCCCAAGCGCGGCCAGATCGGCGTGAGCGGGCGTTTCGCCCTTCACGGCCTTGCCGTTTTCCCACTTGTAGAAGCCCTCGCCCGTCTTGCGACCGAGCTTGCCCTCGGCGATCAGTCGCGCAAACCGGCTCTCTGCTGGAACCGCATGACCCAGTTCGGTCGCCACCGACTTGCCGACGTCGAGACCCACCGTATCCATGAGTTCGATCGGCCCCATGGGCATGCCGAAGGCCACGGCCGCGGCATCGAGGAGTTCCTTGCTCTCGCCCCGCTCGACCCGCTCCACCGCGCCCAGCATGTAGGGCATCAGCACGCGGTTGACGAGGAAGCCCGGCGCCGACTTCACCACCACCGGCGACTTGCCGATGGCCAGCGCAAAGCTCGCGCCCTTGCCGATCTCGGCATCGGTGTTGAAGGTCGACCGGATAACCTCGACCAGCGGCAACTGCGCCACCGGGTTGAAGAAATGCAGCCCGATCAGCCGCGCCGGGTCCCTCAGAACTTCGGCGATGCGCTCGAGTTCGATCGAGGACGTATTCGTCGCCAGGATCGCCCCCGGCTTGAGCTTGTCCTCGATGCCCTTGAAGATCGACTGCTTGACCTCGAGCTTTTCGACCACCGCCTCGATGATCACATCGGCGCGCGGCACGCCTGTCCCCTGCGGGTCGGCAGTCAGGCGCAGCATTGCCGCATCGACCTCGCGCTTCTTCTTGTAGCGCTTCTGAAACAGCTTCTTCGCGCGATCGAGCGCCGGCTTGATGCGCTCCATGTCGAGATCCTGCAGCGTCACGCTCATGCCGCGATAGGCGCACCATGCGGCGATATCGCCGCCCATCACGCCACCGCCGATCACGTGCACCCGCGAAAATTTCGCGCCCTTGAGGCCCTGTTTCTTGAGCCCCTCGCTGAGGAAGAAAACGCGTCGCAAGTTGGTGGCGGTCGGCGAACCCATCAGCGGCACGAAAGCATCGATTTCGCCCCGGATCATCGCCCGCCAGTCATTGCCGTGCTTTTCGAACAGGTCGATCAGCGCGTACGGCGCCGGGTAATGCTCCTTGCGCGCCTTCTTGCCGGCCTGCTTGCGCATCTGGTTTGCGACGGCCTCGCGCACCAGCGGCAGGGCTGCGGCCTTCTTGAGCGCGGGCGCTTCGCTGGCCTTTTTGCGCGCCAGCACCGCCTTGCGGCCTTCCCAGCGCAGCATGTCGCGATGGCGCACCAGCTTGTCCACGAGGTTGAGCCCCCGCGCCGCGCCGGCGCGCAGCATCTTGCCGGTCAGCATGATCTGCATGGCATCCACCGGCCCGGCCTGGCGGATCGAGCGGCCCGTGCCGCCGAAGCCCGGGAAGATGCCAAGATTGACTTCCGGAAACCCGATCCGTGTCTTGTCGTCGTTGACGGCGATGCGATAGTGGCAGGCCAGCGCCAGCTCGAGCCCGCCGCCCAGGCAGAACCCATGGATACCGGCCACGACGGGCACCTTGAGCGCTTCGATCCGCGCGAACAGCGTATGCGTCCGCCGCAGCGCTTCCGGCAGCACCGAGAAATCGCTCATCGCATCGAACTCGCTGACATCGGCGCCGGCGATGAACCCGCTATCCTTGCCCGAAAGCAGCACCACACCGGCCAGCTCGTCGGAATTGGCCAGGTCCTCGAACCGCGAAACCAGCGTCTCGAGCTCCATGATGGCTTCCCGGCTCAGCGTGTTCACCGACGCCCCGGGTGTGTTGATGGTCAGCCAGCCGATCTTTTCGAGATCGGTATGGAAGCTCCAGTGTTTCGTTTCGGTAGCCTGTGCGGCGATCATGCTGTTTCCTCGAACCCGGCTTCTCGGCCGATTGTAGTTTCCGGGTGCCACAACACCCACCGCTCCGCCCTCGGGCCTGACCCAGGGCCTCTTTATTCCGCTGCCTGTCGCTCGGGCACTTTCCTGAACGCATCGGGCTCGAAATCGTCGACATTGACCGCCTTGTTCGTGGCGTCGTCGGCAGCGCGCATGATCCCGGCCTCGTTACCGTTCAGCACGCCCGCTGCAACCGCATCGTCGATGGCATCCCGGTCGAGCCGCCTCTCGATGACGCCCTTGCGCGAAGCCTTGACGAACTTGGCTTCGATTTCTTCCGCTTCCGTCACCTTGATGAACGCATCTTCCAGAACACCGGTAATGTCCTGCGGATCGTTGGACACATAGATGCCTGTGGTCAACCGGTCGCGGAACGCACCCGGCCGCAGCACGGCGCGCACGAACCGATAGTTGACGCGGTCCGAAGCCCGCTTTGCGTGGCGCCCCAGCGGGAAGCAGAGGAACCGCATGGCGTTGGCGAAGACGGGATTGGGGAAGTTCGCGAACACCTCGTCGAACTTGGCCTCGAGCGAGGCGATCCGGTCGCGCATGATGGCCTCGACCAGCTCGCGATCCTCCGCGATCGAACCCTCTTCCTCATAACGCTTGAGCGTGGCCGACATCAGGTAGAGATCGCCCAGGATGTCGGCAAGGCGTCCCGAAAGCTTCTGCTTGCGCTTGAGCGCACCGCCCAGCACCACCGTGGTCCAGTCCGCCACGAGGGCGAAATCCTGGCTGTAGCGATGCAACCGGCGATACCACCGCGCCATGGCGCCCTGGTTCGGCGACGAGGCGAACGCCCCGTTACTGACGCCATGGAGGAAACTCGCCACGATATTGCGCAGCATGAACTTGGTATGCCCGCCAAAGGCGCTGTCGAAGGCGTCGAGCCCGGCCTTGCGATCCTTGTTCTGCGCCGCCTGGACTTCCCTGAGCAGATAGGGGTGCGCACGCAGCACACCCTGCGCGAAGGTCATCAGCGTCCGCGTGAGGATGTTGGCGCCTTCGACCGTGATCGCCACCGGCATCGACTGGTAGGCGCCGAACAGGTAATTGGCCGGCCCGTCCTGGATGGCGCGGCCGCCCTGGATATCGAAGGCATCGTCCATGCTGTCGCGCATGGCTTCCGTCGTCGTGTATTTGAGCAGGCCCGCGATCACTGCGGGGCGTTGCCCCTCGTCGACCATCGATGCGGTCAGCCGGCGGGTCGCCTCGAACATGTAGGCACGCTTGATCATCTCGCCCAGCGGCTCGGCCACGCCTTCCATGATGCCCACGGGGATGCCGAACTGGCGGCGTACGCGCGCATAGGCCGAGGTCACGCGCAGCGTCTGCTTGATCGAGGTCGTTCCGATCGCCGGCAGCGAGATCGCGCGACCGGTCGCCAGGCACTCCATCAGCATGCGCCAGCCCTGGCCGGCATAGGCGGGCCCGCCGATCAGGAAATCCATCGGCACGAACATGTCGGTGCCGCGCACCGGACCGTTCATGAACGCCTGCTGCGCCGGATAATGCCGGCGGCCGATATCGAGACCCGGATGGTCGCGCGGGATCAGCGCCAGCGTGATGCCGATGTCCTGGCCTCGGCCGAGCAGGTTGTCGGGATCCTTGAGAATGAAGGCAAGGCCCACCAGCGTGGCGATCGGCGCCAGCGTGATATAGCGCTTGTCGAAGCTCAGGCGCACGCCCAGCACTTCCTCGCCCTGATACATGCCCTTGGTGACGATGCCGATGTCTCGCATGCCGCCGGCGTCGGAGCCCGAATGCACGCCGGTCAGCGCGAAACACGGCACGTCCTGGCCATTGGCCAGCCGGTGAAGATACTTCTGCTTCTGCTCTGGCGTGCCGTATTTCTCGAGCAGTTCGCCCGGTCCCAGGGAGTTGGGCACCATCACGGTGATGCCCGCCGCCACCGACCGGCTGGCGATCTTGGAAACGATCATCGACTGGGCCTGCGCCGAAAAGCCGAGCCCGCCATGCTCCTTGGCGATGAGCATGCCGAGGAAGCCCTTTTCCTTGAGGAACTGCCAGAGTTCGGGGCTGAGATCGGCCCGGTTGTGGCGGATATCCCAGTCGTCGATCATCCGCGCAGCTTGTTCCGCGGGTCCATCGAGGAAGGCCTGCTCTTCGGGCGTCAGGGTCAGCGGTCGGATCTTGGTCAGCTTGCCCCAGTCCGGGCGCCCGGAAAACAGTTCCGCGTCCCAGCCCACCGTGCCGGCGTCCAGAGCCTCCTGTTCGGTGCGACTGACCTTGGGAAGAATGGATTTGACTGCGCCATAGACTGGCGTGGTCAGCACCGCCATGCGGATCGGCTTGACCGAAAGCAGCAGCAGGGCGACGCCCAGGATCACCAGCACCCAGGCAAACCAGCCGAGCGAGTAGACTGCCCCCGTCTGCGTGAAATCCAGCCCTGACAACAGGCCGATGGCTGCGAGCGCCGCACCCCACTGCCACATCGGGCTTTCCCGCATGGCCAGGGTGGCAAACGCAACAAGACTGATTACGACCAGCAACAGGATCATCGCCCTCATCCTCCTCGGACAGGACACCAGCCGCAACCAGGGGCCCGTGCCCGTCATTCTTCAAATGCCGGATCGTTTCCGTCTGGAATCGGCCCGGCCTCTCCTGCCCGGAGGCACCATAGCGTGCGGCCCCGGAATGTGCAGTGACCAGTTTACCGCAGTTTACGTATACGTCAACACGCGACCCAATAGGTCCACCTGTCATTGAACCTCCCGGACGCGTTGCGGTTCCACCACGCCGCTGCGCTAGCAAATTGACGCTAACGTAAAGCCATGTGATATTTTCCTCACGATGCGGAGCGACAGGGACTATCCGCCCGGTTCGACAAGACCCGCCAGCATCGCAAGGGAAACCACCTGCCCGCCCAGGGCACTTGGAGGAGAATGCACATGGACACGCCTGCTACTGACGGACTTCGCCCATGGATCGCCAGCTATCCCGAAGGGATCAAGTGGGACGACGCCATAGACACAACGCCAGTGCATGAGCAGGTGCTCGCCGCCTGTGCCAGGGATCCGGGCGCCGTTGCGCTCGACTTTCTGGGCGGCACGACGACATTTGGCGAACTGGCCGAGAAGATCGTTGCCTTTGCCGGCGCACTGCAGTCCCAGTTCGGCGTCACCAAGGGCACGCGCGTCGCCTTGATGCTGCCCAATACCCCGTTCTACCCGATTGCCTATTTCGGCGTGCTGCGCGCCGGTGGCACCGTCGTCAATTGCAATCCGCTCTACACCGTTTCCGAACTGGGCCACATCACCGCCAATGCAGGCGCCGACGTCATGGTCACCCTCGATCTTCAGCAGATTTTCGAAAAAGGAGAGGCCCTGCTCAAGGCCGGCCACGTCAAGAAGCTGATCGTGGCGCACTTCCCCAACGCCCTGCCGCTGGTCAAGAAGATCCTCTTCTCGGTGGCCAAGCGCAAGGATCTCGCCAAGCTGGGCCAATCCGCTCACGCCGCCGCCATCACCGGGTTCGAGGCGATGCTGTCGCGCAAGGACACGCCCTCCCCTGTCACCATCGACCCCACGGCGGACATTGCCGTCCAGCAATATACCGGCGGCACCACCGGCATCCCCAAGGGCGCCCTGCTCACCCACGCCAATATTTCGGCCAATATGAGCCAGATCGACAAATGGGGTGATGGGCTCTTTCTGCCGCGCTCCACTGTCGTCGCCGTCCTGCCATTCTTTCATATCTTTGCCATGACCGTCTGCATGAACGTGCCGCTCAGCAACGGAACGCGCGTCGTCATGCTGCCGCGCTTCGAGCTCAAGGCACTGCTGAACCTCCTGACCCGTACCAAGGCCAACGTGCTGCCTGCCGTGCCGACGCTGCTCAACGCCATCGCGCGCGCCGATTCCGCGACGGCCGAACACCTCGCGAGCCTCGAAGTGGCCATTTCGGGCGGCGCTGCCCTGCCTGACGAAGTTCGCGGCGCCTTCGCCGGGAAATCCAAAGCGCTCCTTGCCGAAGGCTATGGTCTGACTGAAGCCTCGCCGGTCGTCTGCTGCGCTGCCTTGCGCAAGCCCTCCAAGGCAATGTCCATCGGCCTGCCGTTGCCGGGCACCGATATTCGCTTCGTCGATGTCGACACCGGGCAGGTCGTGGGCATCGGTGAAAATGGCGAGCTCCAGGTCAAGGGGCCGCAGGTCATGCCCGGCTACTATGAAAATCCCGAGGCGAGCCGCGACGCCTTCATGGATGGCTGGCTACGCACCGGCGACGTCGGCCACATGGACGAGGACGGCTATGTCTTCCTCGTGGACCGTATCAAGGACCTCATCATCTGCTCGGGCTTCAACGTCTATCCGCGCACCATCGAGGAAGCGATGATGACCCACGATGCCGTCGAGGAGGTCAATGTCATCGGCGTGCCCGACGAATATCGCGGCGAGGCGCCGGTGGCCTACGTCAAGCTCAAGGCCGGCAAGAGCGCCACCGAAGCCGAACTCAAGTCGTTCCTCACCGACAAGCTTAACAAGATCGAAATGCCCAGGCAGGTGATCTTCAAGGACGCCCTGCCCAAGACCTTGATCGGCAAGCTTTCCAAGAAGGAACTGCGCGAGGAATACGCGCAAACCCATACGAGGCCGAATTGAGCCGCCAAGACGCCGACACGCGCGACCTTTTCTCCATCGCCGATCTCGCCAGCGAGTTCGGCATTTCCACGCGCGCCATCCGCTTCTACGAATCCAAGGGCCTGCTCGCTCCCGAGCGCGTGGGCGCCACCCGGATCTTCCGCAAGCGCGACCGCGCCCGCCTGATCCTGATCCTGCGCGGAAAACGCCTGGGCTTCACCCTGCGCGACATCTCAGACTACCTCAGCCTTTACGATGCCGACCGGTCCCAGCAGGTCAGCCTGCTCGCCGGAAAGGTCGACGAGCGCATTGCCCTGCTTGAACGCCAGCGCGACGACCTCGAGACCACCATCAGCGAACTGCGCGAAATCAAGCACCTCGCCGAGGAAAGGCTGAAAAAGACGGGTTGAATTTTTGTACGTAATTTTGTACATTTTTCACAAGGAGAACCCGCATGCGCGCAAAGTCCATCTCTGATTTTCGCAAAAATATCGCAGCCGACGTCGAACATGTTACCAATAGCGGCGAGCCACTGATCGTAACCAGGACCGGCGGTAAAAAGCCGGTACTGGTGATCCCTCTTGAGCAAGCCGGGGAGTGGGACGAAACGGCTTATCTCCTGAGCAGTCCAGCGAATGCAGTGCGACTAAGAGATGCGATCAGGGAAGCAAATGCCGGAGGAGGCAAAGCCCGCGAGCTGCTTGAAGAATGATTGTCGCCTTTATGACCAAGGGGTGGGAAGACTACCTATATTGGCAAGCGACCGACAAGCAGATGCTCAGGAAAGTGAATGCACTTATCAGGGAATGTCAGCGTACGCCTCGTGAAGGCAGCGGCAAGCCGGAAGCATTGAAACATGAGTTCTCTGGCTGGTGGTCTCGCCGCATTTCTGAAGAACACCGGCTGGTTTATCGGGTGGCAGACGATCGCCTGGAAATCGCGCAGTGTCGGCATCACTATTAGCGCTCCCGGCGCCCCTTGTGGTTCTTCGTCAGCGACGGCGGCTTTTTCGGCTTTACCCAGTCTTTCGGCGGTTGCCTGAGCGGCGCATTCGATCCCAACCCGATCTGCCCCGGCGGCGCCTGTCCCACCGACACCTCCACCGGCTTCCCCTCGTCATCGAGGATCACCGTTGCCTCCGCATCCTCGCCCTTCCACCGCGCGATTTCGTCCCGCAACGCCGCGGCCTTCTCGAAGTCGAAATTGGCTGCCGCCTCTTCCATCTGCTTTTCCAGCGCAACCAGCCGCGCATGATTGCTTCGCGATGACATCGCTTTCTCCATTTTCGCCGATACGCCCGCCCCGTTCAGGGGAAGCCAGGGTGGGGTTGCCTACCCCACAAACGCGTCCATATCCTCGATCCGGGCGGCCTCGCCTGCCGGCTTGTCCCATCGTATCCGGTTGATGCGCGGGAACCGCAGTGCCACCCCGGACTTGTGCCGCCCGCTCTTTTGCGCCGAGTCGAACGCCACCTCGAACACGAGTTCCTTCTTGACCTCGCGAACCGGCCCGAACGCCTGGATCGTATTAGCGCGGATCCAGCGGTCGAGCTGCTTGAGCTCCTCATCGGTGAACCCGAAATAGGCCTTGCCGATCGGCACGATCTCATTGCCCTTCCAGACGCCGAATGTGTAGTCCGAATAGAACGAACTGCGCTTGCCGTGTCCGCGCTGCGCATACATCAGCACTGCGTCCACCACGTTGGGGTCGCGCTTCCATTTGAACCAGAACCCCTTGGGACGTCCCGGCACGTAGGGCGAGGTCCTAAGTTTGATCATCACGCCCTCATGACCATGCTCGTCGGCGCCCATCCGCCGCAGCCGTGCCAGATCGTCCCAGTCCTTGAAGGGCAGGATGTCCGAGAGATCCATGCGCGTCTGCGGGTTCTTGGCAAACCACGCCTCGAGCCGCGCCCGCCGAGCCTCCCAGGTCAGCGCCCTGATATCCTCGTCGCCATCGAACAGTATGTCATAGACCCGCACGAAGCCGGGCAGTTCGGCCATCTGCTTGCCTTGGGCGACCTTGCGGTTGAGGCGCTGCTGCAGGTCATTGAAACTGCGCGCATCGAAGTCGTGCCCGACCAGCAATTCGCCATCGAGCACCGCCCGTCCCATCGCCGCTTCCACCACGTCGGGAAAGCTGCCCACAATATCGTCACCGGTGCGCGAAAACAGTGACGCACCGTCCTTGCCCAGCACCAACTGCACGCGAATGCCGTCCCATTTCCACTCCGCCGAAAACTCTTTGGGATCGAGCTTCTCGAAATCCGCCTCGTCGATCGGCGTCGAAAGCATGAGCGGGTGAAACCGCGCCGTGTGGTCGATATCAGGCCGCGCCGCCTTGCCCTCGAGCCACGCGAAAAGCTCCGCATAGGGCGGCTTGATCCCGTGCCACACTTCCTCGATGGCCTGCAGCTCGACGCCGCTCATTTCGGCCAGCGCCGTCTTGGCGAGGCGCGCCGAGACCCCGATACGCAGCGCCCCGGTCGCCAGCTTGATCAGCGCCCAACGTTCATGGATCGCCGCCTGCGTCAGCATATCGCCGATCACCCGCGGCAGTTCGGCCTTGCTGGTCGTGTTCAAAATCGACACCACCTCGCTCAGGCGCGGCAATTCCCCCTCGCCGTGATGCGGCCAGATCAGGGCGATCGTTTCGCCCAGGTCCCCCACATAGTCGTAGCTCAGTGCGAAGAGGGTTTCGTCCACTTGCGCCAGCACCGTCTCCTTGAGCAGGGCTGGCTTGACGTTGCGGATATCGAGTTCGCCCGTCAGCACCGCCAGCGCCAGCCCCCTGTCCGGGTCGGGCACTTCGGCGAAATACTGCGCCAGCGCTGCAATCTTTCGCGTCCGCGACGGCGTCAGGGCCAAAAGTTCGAGAAGGTCCGCAAACCGCTTCATTCGCCCCCCTCCCCGCCATCGTCGTCGAGCCCAGGCAGCGCCAGCGGCTCCGCCTCGAGCCCCTGCTGCCGGCACCAATACACCAGCGCATCCTCCCGCCCATGCGTGACCCAGACGGTCCCTGCCCTGCTTTCGAGGATCGACTGGTTGAGTTCGCGCCAGTCGCAATGGTCGGAAATCACCAGCGGCAATTCCACCAGCGCCTGTCGGGCCCGCTGCTTGATGCTCATCCAGCCCGATGCCTGGCACACTACAGGGTCGGGAAACCGCCGGCTCCACCGGTCCCTGATCGCCGAGGGCGGAGCGATGACGATCTGGCCGGCCATCGCCGCCTTCGGCATGCCGGTCGCGGAGATCAGTTCACCCAATGGCACGCCCAGCTCCTCGTAGAGCGCGCAGAGCCGGATCATCGCGCCATGGAGGTAGATCGGCTTGTCCCACCCCGCGTCGCGCAACAGCGCAATCACCCTTTGCGCCTTGCCAAGGGCATAACACCCGATGAGGTGGCACCGCTCGGGCTGGTCCGACACCGATTTCAGCAGTCGCGCGATCTCGTCCTTGGGATCGGGGTGCTGGAACACCGGTAGCCCGAACGTCGCTTCGGTCACCAGGAGGTCGCACTCCACCGCCTCGAACGGCTCCGCCGTCCGGTCCGGCAGGCGCTTGTAGTCGCCCGTCACCAGCGCCCGCTGCCCCGCCGCCTCGATCAGCACCTGTGCCGAACCCAGGATATGCCCGGCCGGATGGAGGCTCACCACGGCATTGTCCATCACCAGCCGTTCACCCATCGGCAGAGCCTGGAACGAGCCAGCGCAATCTTCGCCGTAGCGCACCTTCATGATAGCGACGGTTTCCGGCGTCGCCAGCACCGCCCCATGCCCGCTGCGGGCGTGGTCGGCATGGCCGTGGGTGATGATGGCGCGCGGCTTGGGCGTATTCGGGTCGATCCACGCATCGATCGCGGGGACATAGAGATCGCGGTTGAGGATCGGCTTGTTCATGTGGCCACAACGACTCTCGCCAGACTCCGGTTCACGCCTTGCGAATGCCATGTGGGTGCGTCAAAACCTGGCAAGAGAGGAACCAACATGCGCAAGACCACCCACCCTGCCGGCACCGTCCATCGCCTCACCCTCGACAGCAAGACTCTTGCCGGCAACATGCTGGGCGATCCGACAACGCGCCTCGTCGATGTCTACGTACCCCACGGCCACGATGGCCGCGACCTGCCGCTCCTTGTCGATCTCGTCGGCTACACCGCTGGCGGACCCGCGCATACGGCCTGGAAAAGCTTCGTCGAAAACGTCCCCGAGCGCCTCGATCGCCTGATCGGCGAGGGCAGGATGGCGCCTGTGGCCGTCGCCTTCCCCGATTGCTTCTCGCGCCTCGGCGGCAACCAGTATGTCAATTCACCCGTCCTCGGAAACTACGAGGACTTCCTCATCGATGAAGTGCTCCCGGCCGTCGAAAGCAGGTTCGGCTGCGGCGGCGCGGGCAAGCGCGGCGTCTTCGGCAAATCCTCGGGCGGCTTCGGTGCTCTCGTCCACGCCATGCGCCGTCCCGACGTCTGGTCGGCCGCCGCCAGCCATTCGGGCGATGCGGGCTTTGAAAACCTCTACCTCGCCGGTTTCCCCGACGTTCTACGGGCACTGGCAAAGCACGACAACTCCATCGAGAAGTGGATGAAAGCCTTCGAGGCCAAGCCCAAGCTCGATGGCAAGGACACCCATATCCTGATGTTCCTCTGCCAGGCCGCCAGCTTCGATCCGGCGCCGGACGACTATCTCGGCCTGCGCCTGCCGGTCACATCCGATACCTGCGAGGTGATCGAGGACCGCTGGAACAACTGGCTGGCCTGGGATCCGGCTGTCATGGTCAGGACGCACGCCCACAACATCGGCAAGCTCAAGGGTTTCTTCCTCGATTGCGGTACCGAGGACCAATACGCCATCCTCTACGGCACCCGCCGGGTCCACAAGGACCTCGACCGCCAGGGCATCGCCCACCGCTACGAGGAGTTCCCCGACAATCACTCCGGAATCGATTACCGCATGGATGCCAGCCTGCCCTGGATGGCGGGAGTCCTCGCAAGCTAGCCGAGAAACGTCCAGGCCAGCGTCACAAGCCCGGCGACGAGCCCGGCCCAAGCGACTGCAAGCAGCCCGTCTCGCGCCGTGATGCTCAACGCATAGATCGCGATGACCGTCGCCGCCCAGGTGGAGGTGAACGGGATGAATTCGAGCAGCGGCATGATGCAGCCCACGAGGATGCAGACCACGGCACCGGTGCGCCGCATCAGCGCCCCGGTCAGAAAGCTGGCCCTGGGTTTGACGACGCCGTCGGCCACCCGGCTCACGGGCCCAAGAAATTTCAGCAGCTTTTTGGCATGCTTGGCCGAAATGCACCGCTCGGTGAGCCATTTGGGCAGCCACACCTGCTCCCGGCCCAACGCAACCTGCGCAGCGACCAGAACGGTGTTGAGCCCGACCATGGTCGGCAGGCCCGGAATGATGCTCAGCGGCGAAACGACGATCAGCGCCGGCAATAGCAGCATGGGTCCTGCTGCACGTTGCCCTGCAATTTCGCGGATCAGGCCGATGGACACCTTTTCACCGGCATCGGCGCGCTCCTCGACCTTCCGAACAAGCTTGCCGAGGGTTCCCTCTTGTGTGTCGGTCATGATCGCGGGCGTCCTTTCCTCAGGCAAACGCCGCTGCGATCATCCGCGTTCCGCTGGCTGATAGGTCCGCTTCGGCCTCAGACGACCTTGCTGACCTCGAGCAGTCCCGGGTGCTTTTCATTGGCTGCATTGATGGCCGCTTCTCCGCCCAGCACCACGACATGGCCCTTGGCAGCAACGAGGTCGATGGCGTCGGCCAAAGCCAGAAAATCGGCGCGGCTGGTGGCGAGGATCTCGTCGCGCCGCTGCTGGCGCACCGCATCGCTTGTGCCGTTGAGAATGCGCCACATGGCGGAATAGCCCTTTGCATCGGGGAATTCGGGCCGGTCGAGATCACCCACCACCCCGATCACCGAACGCACGAGGTCGGTTTCGCCGATCTCTGCCCGCAGCGCCTTGGCCGCACCGTCATAGGCATCCAGCGTCTTCAACAGGTTCGGATCGCGATAGCTCAGGAAGGCAAAATTGCCTGAACTCAAGTCGAACCGGCTTGATCCGCCATAGGCCCCACCCTGCACGCGCACCTTGTCCCAGAGATAGGTGGTGTTCAGGAGCCGCAATGCCACTGCGGAAGCTGCGGACAAGTCGACGCCCATCGCCTTGAGATTGGCGCCCTTGCCCACATAATTGACCTGCGCCGGGATCACGAGACCTTCATTGCGCGGCGTGAAGTCCACGCTCCAGTCCGCGTCCATGGTCCTGCCGTCCGGCAGCCGGGTGACCAGCTGTTCCAGCGCCGCATTGGCTTCCGGCCACAGCGACGCCTCCGCGGTAAGATTGACGATCATCCGCTCGCGATTGATCAGCAGGTCGCGGATGCGCCTGAGCGTGGCTTCGACGCCATTCCAGTCGCTGTCGATGCGCTTGATCAGGTCCTTGAGGAACCCCAGATAGGTGACCCCGCTCATCTGTTCGGAAATCCAGCCTGCTTCGGTCAGGCCGGATTTGATGCGCATATCGGCGAAGGCGTTGCCCGATGGCACGAGCCGCGCCTCGAACCCCGCCTTCTCCTCCAGCGCCATCTGCCGGAAACGGTCGCGATTGGAAAGCTGCGCGTCCACCAGCACGTCGCGCATGATCGTCAGCATGTCGCCGAACGTGTCGGGCACACACTTGCCCGACAGGAAAAACCAGGCTGCAGTGCCCTCTCCGTCGGTCCGCGTAGCCAGGCCGCGATGTTGCGCCATGCCCCCCGTCGTGCGGCCGATCCGCTGCGTCAGCGATACGAAGTCTTCCTTGCTGGTCCCCGTCTGCAGCAGCGCTCTTCCGAACAGCGGCAGGTAGGGCAGCAGGTCCTTCTCGAGAACGTGGAGGTCGAAGCCGAGATCGAGGTAGAGAATGCCCAGCGTCGGCAGGTCGTGCGACAGCATCCGCACACCGGCAATGCGGCTTTCCTGGCTGGGAATGGTGCGGATGTCGCGGTCGAGATCATCAAGCGTCAGCGTCGGGATCTTGGCGAGGTCCTCGGGACGATCGACGCTTTCCTGCAATGCCTTGAGCCGTTCGGTCCGCGCCACCACGTCCTTGATCGCATTCTCGTCGAGGCCCGCCCGCACGTCCGCGAGCTTGTCGGCTTCGGTTCTGGCTTCGCGCGCACCCTGTTCCGGATCGGCTTCGAGGGTCGAGGTCAGGCGGTGCGTATTGTCGAGAAACAGCCGCCGGATTTCTGCTTCGAAATGACCCTTGGCTGCCTTGTCCTTGAGGCTCTGCAATGCACTTTCGAAGGCCAGAGGCTCAAGCGGGTCTCCACCATGCAGCCACCCGCCAAGCGCGGTGAACATATAGGTCATGCCGCGCGGATAAGAGCCGGTATTCTGCTCGCGCAGATTGAATTCGAATGTATTGATCGCCGCCGCACGCTGTTCTTCGGAAAATCCGGCGTCGGCGATTTCCGCCAGCGTGTCGAGCACCAGCGCTTCGACCTTGTCGGCATCATCGGGATCGACACCCTTGAGCCCGAAGCCGCCCATCGGCTGGCGCAGGTGGGTCGAAATCCCACCGCCGATCATGCCTTCTCCCAGTCCGCTTTCGGTAAGCTTCTTGCGCAGCGGAGCGGCGGAGTTCCCGGCCAGCAGGTAGCTCAGGAGCCCGAAGCTGAGTGTTTCCTCGCGCGTTTCGGGCGGATCGAGCATCCAGTTGACGGACACCATGCCGTCCCGCCGCTTCTCCGGATCCACCGTGCCCGCATAAGTGCCCTTGACCGTGCGCGGCGCGTTCCAGCGCGGCTGCAGCTTGACCTCCGACTTGGGATCGATGCGCTCGAATTGGTTGAAATAGTCGTCGAGGATATCGAGCCGCCGCTCCGGCGCATCGTCCCCCGAGAACACCACGCGGGCGTTGGATGGGTGATAGTAGGTTTCGTGGAAGCGCTTGAACTGCGCATAGGTGAGATCGGGGATCGCCTTGGGATCGCCGCCCGAACTCTTGCCATAGGTCGTATCCGGATAGAGCGCGTTCTGCGTCTGGGTATGCATCACCGAATCCGGCGAGGAATAAACACCCTTCATCTCGTTGAACACGACACCCTTGTAGACCAGCGGCGCATCGGGACTTTCCAGCTCGTAATGCCACCCCTCCTGTTCGAACGTGTCTTCCGAAATCAGCGGAAACAACACCGCATCGAGGTAGACGTCGACCAGGTTATAGAAGTCCTTGAGGTTCTGGCTCGCCACCGGATAGGCCGTCTTGTCCGGATAGGTCATGGCATTGAGGAAGGTATGCATCGACCCCTTGAGCAATTCCACGAAGGGCTTCTTGACCGGATACTTGCGTGATCCGCACAGCACCGAGTGTTCGAGGATATGCGCGATGCCGGTGGAGTCCTCCGGCGGCGTCTTGAACGTGATCCCGAAGACCTTGTTCTCATCGTCGTTGACGAGGCTCAACACCTCCGCCCCGGTCTTGATGTGCTTGTAGAGCAGCGCCTGGGAATTGATCTCGGCAATATGCTCGTCGCGAACAAGCTCGAAAGCGGGGTGGGACATTTCTTGACTCGTCTTCTTTTTGGTCGAGCCCCTAACCTAGGTGTGCCGGACCCGAACGGCTAGTACCACACGTCAGATTGACAAAGTGTACACTTTTCGTGTACACGGACTGGATCGATGTGTTGGGGGGCACATGGATTTCGAATGGGATGAAACGAAGCGCCTTTCGAATATTGCGAAACATAGAGTTGATTTCAGACTCGCTGTTTTCGTTTTCGATGGCCCGATGGTGTTGGAGCCGGACTTGCGCCGCGACTATGGCGAACAACGGTTCCGTGCGACTGGCTATGTTGACCAGGATTGCTTTGTTGTGGTGCATACGCGTCGAGGTGACGTCATCCGCCTGATATCGGCTTGGAGAGGTGGTCGTGATGACCGAGGAAAACATCAAGCGCTATACCCTGGCTGAGTTGCGCGAAATGCGTGACCGGGGTGACTATTTCTACGACCCCAACGCCCCCGAAGGGCCTGACCTCCCCGACAGCTTCTGGGAAAACGCCGCCCTTTTCGACACGGACCAGAAAACCTCCGTCCACCTCAAGCTCGACGCCGAAGTCTTCTTCTTCTTCAAGAGCCAGGGCAAGGGCCATATCACCCGCATGCAGGATGTGCTCAAGGCCTATGTGAAGGCGCAGAAGGCTAAGCAATCCGCAGCGCCTGCCCCCCAGGAAAAACCCGCTCGCAAAACCGGCTGATTTCCCTACCCCACCCTCTCCCTTGCGGGGAGGGTAGCGCAGCTAGGCGTCAGCCGTAACACAGCTGGGGAGGGGGTGACCCCGCCTCAAACCCCGCCGCGGATTTCCGGCTTCACGTTCTTTTCGTACCATTCGCCCAGTTGCTTCATCAGTGCCGGGAACAGGCTCTTGCGCTCGCTCGCGGCGACGTTGTCGGCGATCTGCTCCGGCTTGGAAACACCGGCGATCACCGTCGACACCTGCGGGTGATCGAGGATCCAGCGCAGCGCGAATTGGCTCATCGGCAGGCCCTCGGGGGCAAAGCCTTTCAGCGTCTGTACCAGTTCGATGCCACGCTCGAAGGGAATGCCGGAAAATGTTTCGCCCACCGAGAAGGCCGCCCCATCGCGATTGTAGCTGCGGTGATCGCTATCGGCGAACCGGGTGTCCTTGTCATACTTGCCGCTCAGCAATCCGCTGGCCAGCGGCAGCCGCACGATGATGCCGACATCCTTTTCTGCGGCCTTGGGCAACAGTTTTTCCGCCGCATCCTGGCGCAGCAGGTTGAAGATGATCTGCAGCGTCGCGCAACCCGGCTGCTCGAGGCAGATCATTCCTTCCTCGATGGTCTCGACGCTGGCACCCCAGTTCTTGACCAGGCCCTCGGCCTGGAGCTCGTCCATCCACCCGAAAATGGCGCCTTCGCGCAAGACTTCCGGCGGCACGCAGTGGAGCTGCGCCAGATCCAGCGACGCCACGCCCAGCCGCTTGGCCGATGCCGCGAGGCTCTCACGCACTGCCTGCTTGGTGTATTTGTTGGGATAAAGCGCGGCTGAGCGACCGAGCTTGGTCGCCACCACCACGTTTGGCCCCTTGGCATGGCCGCCGATACGGCTTTCGCTGAGCCCCCCGCCATAGACGTCGGCCGTGTCCCAGAAGCTGATCCCGGCACTTAGCGCATGGGTGAGGATGGCATCGGCCGTCTCGTCACCGACGGGGCCGAAATCGCCGCCCAGCTGCCAGCAGCCCAGGCCGATCTCGCTGACCTCAAAACCCGTCTTGCCCAGTCGCCGCGTCTTCATGCCGTCTCTCCTGCCGTTTCGCGCAACCTATTGGCGCCGCCGCAGGAGAACAAGGCCGTCGCGACGCACTCCCCCGTTGCTTTGTCGCGCCCCGCTCCTATTCGAAAAAGTCGGGGTAATCCTCGATCGTCTGGCTGAGCAGCATTTCTGCCCGGCCCAGATGCGCGCGCATCGCCGCTTCCGCCCCCGCCGTGTCGCCCTGGCTCACGGCCTCGGCGATCAGCTTGTGTTCGGCGATGGCGCGCTGGCTCGAGGACACACCCAGCGTCAGGTAGCGCACGCGGTCGAGCTGCATCTTGTGGTCGTCGATCAGCTGCCAGGCATATTCAACCCCGGCCAGCCGGGCGAGCGTGCGGTGGAACAGTTCGTCCTGCTTGTGGAAGCGCCGGCTGTCATTGGCGGCCGACGCTGCCTCCTGGTCGGCGATCAGCCGCTCGAGCACATCCTTGACGTCAGGGCCTGGATTGGCGGCAACCCGGCGGATGATTTCCACCTCGATGCTCTCGCGGATGAAGCGGCTCTGGCGCACCCCGTCGGGCGAAATCTTCTTGACTACCGTCGCGCGCTTCGGGCGGATCAGCAGCAGCCCCTGCTGCGCCAGCCGAATGAACGCCTCGCGCACCGGCTGGCGGGATACGCCATAGCGCCCCGCGATATCGCTTTCCGAAATCACGTCGCCGGGTTTGAGCGCCATGCTCACGATATCGTCGCGCAGCGCCACCACCACGCGGAAGGCGATGGTCCCTTCCAGCGTTTCGCTCATCCTCGTGCCGCTCCCGCCACTGTTCATCGCGGAACCATGAAGCGAACCGATCGAGTGCTGCGCGCTCTGTTTGCTGTCTTCCACAGTTATCTGCCCTCGTCCGGCCGCGGATGCCTCAAACAAACAGTACAACTCCTCAATCTTGTATGGTAGATGAATTCCGCGACTCCATCGCGGGTCGCTGGACGGAACACGCAGAGAGACCGGAGACAAGCCAATGACCAAGACCTACGCGCTCGTGGGGACCGGGGGTCGCGCCCGCATGTTCTATGAGGCGATCCTGGGCCCGCATCGCGAACAGTCGCGGCTGGTGGCCCTGTGCGACACCAATCAGGTGCGCATGGACTTCACCAATGGCGTGATCGAGCGCGAACTCTCGGGCAAGGCTGTGCCCACCTACAAGGCTGCCGATTTTGCCACCATGATCTCCGAGCAGAAGCCGGACACGGTCATCGTCACCTCCATCGATCGCACCCACCATCACTACATTATCGCGGCGCTCGAAGCGGGCTGCGACGTCATCACCGAAAAGCCGATGACCACCGACCCCGAAAAGTGCCGCGCCATCCTCGATGCCGTCGAACGCTCGGGCAAGCAGGTCCGCGTCACCTTCAACTACCGCTACGCCCCCCACAATTCCGCCTTGCGCGAGCTGATCGCCGAAGGCGCCATCGGTAAGGTCACGTCCGTCCATTTCGAATGGCTGCTCGATACCCGCCACGGCGCCGACTACTTCCGCCGCTGGCACCGCGACAAGCGCAATTCAGGCGGCCTCATGGTCCACAAGTCCACCCACCATTTCGACCTCGTCAATTTCTGGCTCGGCACCGAGCCCGAGACCGTCTTCGGCATGGGCGACCTCAAGTTCTACGGCCGCGCCAATGCCGAGGAGCGGGGCGTCTTTACGCCCTATACCCGCACCACCGGCGTCGCGGCGGCCAAGGACGATCCATTCGCCATCGATCTCACCGACAACCCGGTCCAGAAAGGCCTCTACTGGGACGGCGAAAAGGAAGACGGCTACCAGCGCGACCAGAACGTCTTCGGCGATGGCATTTCCATCGAGGACACGATGAATGTCCTCGTGCGCTACCGCAACAAGGCGGTGATGACCTATTCGCTCTATGCCTACGCGCCTTGGGAAGGGTTCAACGTCGCCATCAACGGCACGGGCGGTCGCCTCGAGCTCACCGTGCATGAAAACAGCTACATCAATGCCGGCGCCGGATCGGAAACCGAGGGCGCCGCCAAGGGCGTAAAACTCTACCATTTCCCGCTTCACGGCGAGCCGCGCGTGGTCCCGGTCAAGCATGGCGAAGGCGGTCACGGCGGCGGCGACAAGATCATGCTCGAGGAAATCTTCGGCAACGCCACCCCGCGTCCCGGCTACGGCGCCAACCACCGCGACGGCGCCCTTTCGATCCTCACCGGCATCGCCGCCAACAAGAGTTTTGCGACCGGCCTGCCCGTTGATGTGAAGACGCTGGTCAAGCTCTAGGGTTTTCAGCGGATACCCGCCCCGATCACCGCGCGGCTCCTCCCCCTTTTCAGGGGGAGGCCAGGTGGGGCTGCTCCCGCGTGATATCCGAACGCACAAAACTGCCGCGCCGCCCGAGCACGGCCCGCGCCATTGAACGAGGTGGGATTCTTCGGGCCCTACGCCCCCGGCACCGTTCGATACTGCGGGTGCCCGTCGCAGATGTCGTAATAGTCACCCTTGTCCGCGACAAAGATATGCTCGGTCACCTTGATCCCGGTCGGGCCATCGAACGCTCCGAGATTGAGGCCGATCCGCTCTCCGCCAATAAAATCGAAAAACAGCGGAGCCCCGCAGGTCGCGCAAAAGCCGCGGCGCGCCTGATCCGATGAGTGGTACCAGCGCACTGCCTCCGCACCGTGGATCGTCACGTCAGTCTTGAGAACGTCGACTCCGGCCTCGTAATTGCCGCTGGCCTTGCGGCATAGGCTGCAATGGCAAGCCGTCGCTTCCGGCAACGGACCCTCGAGCGAATATGAAACCGCCCCGCAAAGGCAGGATCCTCTGTGCATGGGCGGCTCCCGGTAAAATCAGCGGCTGAACGGCACGCTCGCGGTCAGCACGTCGCCCGAATTGTTGAACTCCACTTCGAAGTCCACCGTGATGCTCTCGCCGACCAGCAGGATGCGCGCGCCGATGCGCACGTCGCTGCCGGCGCGATCCTTGGCCTGTTCGCGCAGGTCGAAGCTGATATTGCCCCCGCTCTGGCGACCGATTGCCAGGCCCGTATAGCCGGCATTCGAACTCATCGCGGCCTCGTAGCGCCGCTCGGCCTCGTTATAGGCAATGGTACCGCTGATCGAGAGCGTCGCGTTCACGAGCGTACAGCGGCCGGTATAATTGATCTTGTTGAGATTGCCCTGCGACACGCCGAGACGGCAGCGGAAGGGCTCCGGCTGGTCTCCGCCCACCAGTGCGCCTTCGCCGCGCCAGTCACCGATATAGGAATCGAGCAGGTCGATCTCCCCTGCCGCATGGCTCGCCACCGGAGCCAGAACAGATCCCGACAGCGCCAAAGCGACCATGGTCGCACGCAGCAATTTCCTCACGTATTCCCCCATCAAAGCGCGCCCGCAGGCTAGTTCTGCCAGTAACAGGTTACGGGCACCAGTAAAAATATCCAGCAATTGACGGCATTGTTACGAATCGAGCACCCACTAACGGATAAGGAACCTCCTTGGACGCATAGTGCCCCATAGAGGGGTTTGCGGGGGGACCAGCGCTCATGACTTCCGGGCCGATCATCGATGCGCGAGATGTGGATTATTCCCTGCAGATTGCCGGGCGTCCGCTCCACATCCTGCGCAAGGTCTCGCTGCGTGTCCAACCCGCCGAAGTCGTTGCCATCGTTGGTCCGTCGGGCAGCGGCAAGACATCCTTGCTGATGCTCCTCGCCGGGCTCGAAAAGGCAACCGGCGGCACGGTCAACGTCAATGGCAGCAATCTCAATGCCATGAACGAGGATGAGCTGGCCCGCTTTCGCCGTCACACGCTCGGCATCGTCTTCCAGTCCTTCCATCTCATTCCATCGCTGACCGCTCTCGACAATGTCGGGCTGGCGCTCGAAATTGCCGAACCGGATCTGTCCATGGCCGCCATCCGCGAGAAGGCCGCTGCCGCCCTTGCCGCGGTTGGCCTCGGCGATCGCCTCGATCACCGGCCCACCGCCCTGTCGGGCGGCGAACAGCAGCGCGTCGGCCTCGCGCGCGCCACTGTCGCCAACCTGCCCCTGCTGCTTGCCGACGAGCCTACCGGCAATCTGGACCAGAAGACCGGTGCCATCGTCGTCAACCTGATGTTCGATCTGGCGCGGCGCAACAATACCGCAGTCGTGCTGATCACCCACGATCCGGCGCTCGCCGCGCGCGCGGACCGCGTCTACACCATGACCCAGGGCCAGTTCACCGAAACCACCAGCAAGATCGCATCGGTGGAGAGCTGATGCGTTCGCTCTGGGCTGCCACCCGCATCGGCCTGCTCGACATGCGCGGCGACCTGAGGCGCTTCCTGCTCCTCGTCGTCTGCCTTGCCGTCGGCACGGCCCTCATAGCCGGCGTCAACTCCGTGGGCACCAGCATCACCCGGGCCGTCGAAGTCGGCGCAGCCGAAATCATGGGCGGCGATATCGAACTGTCGCGCGCCGACCGCCTCGCGACGCCGGATGAACTGGCCGCCATGCAGGTATTGGGCGAGGTCGTCCTGACTGTCGACACCAATCTGCGCGCTGAAACCTTCGAGGACGAGGCCTTCGCCGATGTCAGCGCCGTGGGGCGCAACTATCCGCTGCTCGGCAGCGTGCGCAGCCCCCAGCTCCAGGGCGACCGTAGCCTCGCCGATCTGCTGGCGCTCGATGCCGAAGAGCGCCCCGGCGCCCTCGTGGACGGCATCATGCTCGACCAGTTGGGTCTCTCCATCGGCGACAGCTTCGGCCTGGGCGGCACCGAATTCGTGGTGCGCGGCACGCTCGGCCAGTTGCCCGACGGCCCGGTGCGTGGCTTCCGTCTGGGCATGCCCGTGCTGATTTCCATCGACGGCTTCGGCGTCGTCAGCGACCGCACTTCGCCTCTGCCCGGTCTTGGCACCTGGTATCGCTACAAGATTCTCCTTGCCGATCGCGACGTTGACGCCGGGCTGCAGGCCGCGGTCGACACCATCCCCGACAGCGGCTGGACCTTCCGCACCGCGCGCGACAGCCTGGGCCAGATGGTGCGCTACTACGATCTGTTCATGCGCTTCCTGGTCATTGTCGGCCTTGGCTCCCTGCTGATCGGCGGCGTCAGCGTCTGGACCGGCATGCGCGCCTATATCGCCGAACGCTCCAGCGTCATTGCCGTCTTGCGCTCCATCGGCGCAGGGCGCTCGCGCGTTTTCATCCACTTCCTGGCCCAGGTCGCGGCCCTCGCCCTTGTCGGCGTGGGCATCGGCCTCGTCGCCGGCGCCAGCGTAGCCTGGTTCATCCTGCCTTCCATCGGCGCAGCGGTCGGCATCCCCCTGGCGCCTGCCATCCATCTTCAGCCTCTGCTGGTGGCTGCGGGCACCGGCCTTGTCACCGCCTTCGCCTTCGCCTACCTGCCCCTGCAACAAGCCCAGACCATTCGGCCGGTCCTGCTGTTTCGCTCCAAGGGTCTCGATGCGCCGCCGGTCGATTGGCCTGCGCTTTTGCTCTCCTGGCAGGTCCTGCCCCTGCTGGCCGCCATCCTGGCCTTCTTCTTCCTTGCCTGGCTGATGACCGACGATCCCGCATTGGTTCTCGCCTTCGGCATGGCCAGTGCGCTCGGCGCCATTCTCTTCCAGGTCTTCATCCGCCTGGCCCAGGCCGGCCTCCGGCGTCTCCCCGAAGCCGGGCCGCGCATCTGGCGCCATGCCATCCACAACATTGCAGGCGCCGGTCAGAATGCGGCCACTGTCGCGGTCTCGGCCGGGATGGCGCTTTCGATGCTGATCATCGTCCTCGTCATGCAGGCCAACCTGCAGCAGGAATTCCTCGGTGCCTCGGCCTTTGATGCCCCCACCCTGGTCGGCTCGGACCTCTTCCCCGACGAGGTCGTCCAGCTCGACGAACTGACCGCCCGCGGCAACGGCATCAGCCGCTTCGTCTCGACCCCCATGCTGCGCGGGACGCTGGCCGATGTGAAAGGCACGCCCGCCGCGGACCTCGTCACTCGCGGCCCCGAGGCGACCTTCCTGCTCGCCGGAGAAGTCCCGCTCACCTTCCGCGCCCAGCTGCCCGCATCGTCTCGGGTCACGGCGGGCGAATGGTGGCCGGAGGACTATGCCGGCCCCGGTCTTGTCAGCCTCCATCAGAGCCTCCGCAACGGGCTCGGCGTCGATCTTGGCGACACGCTGACCTTTTCCATCTTCGGCGAGCCGGTGACAGTCACCGTCGCCAGTTTCCGCGACTACTCATGGCAAGGCGGCATCGACTTCCTCGCCACCTTCTCGCCCGGCGTACTCGACAACTATCCCACCACGCTCTTTGCGGCCGTCACGGCCCTTCCCGGCGACGAGGAAGCCGTCGGGCGGCTGCTGGCGTCCGAGCTTCCCGACATCCGCTTCATCTCAGTGGGCGACACGCTCAAGCAAGTCACCGATGCGCTGGGCCAGCTGTCCTTCGCGGCAAGCCTGGTGGGTAGCCTTGCCGTCGGCAACGGCCTGCTCGTGCTCATAGGCAGCCTCGCTACCGGTCGCCGCCAGCGCGAGGCCGATGCGGTCATCACCAAGGTGCTGGGCGCCACCCGCTCCGAACTTATCGCCACCGCCGCCCTGCAATATCTGATCCTGGCGCTGCTCGCCGCAATCCCGGCGCTGGCGATTGGGCTCGGCCTCGGCCGCGTCGTCAGCGGCCTCATGCTGGCCGTCGAGTTCACGGTTCAGCTCGATATCGTCTTCGTGGTGCTGGCCATCGCCATCGCCATCACCGCCACCCTGGGCGCCATGACCATCTGGCGCGCCGTCTCGACCAGACCCGCCCTCCTGCTGCGCGATCTCTAGCCCCCGCCGACAACCGCCACCGCTCCGCCCTTGCATCACCCCCAAGGGCGGATCCGTGGATAGGTGTCGAATTACGGTAGCTGAGCCTCTCCCCTCCTGCGTCATTGCCGGGCTCGTCCCGGCAATCCATCTTCCACCCGCGCAATGCCCCACCGCCCGGCTCCGTGGTGACATATGCCCAAAGCGCGTCCCTTCCTCACGAAAGCGCCTCGGCGAGGAGGTCGAAGACCAGCCGGATCCGCCGGCTGGTATGGAGCTCCCGATGCGTCACCAGCCATACCGGCACAGGGATCGGCTCGAGCCCCGGAAGGGCCTCAACCACATCGGGGGTCACGCGCCCGACCGCCTCCACCATGCCGCCGAGACCCATGCCGCGCCGCACCCATTCCCAGCCCGTCAGGCCGCTTTGCGTTGCCAGACGAAAATTGGCGTCCGTCAGCGGCACCCCGCGCGCGCGCATTACGACGATGAAGTCTGCATTGCCCTCCAGCGCCCCGATGAAGTCACCGCGCGCCAGGTCCTGCCCGGTTTTCGGGTGCCCCATCCGCTCCAGCAGGTCCGGCGTCGCATAGACCTGCCCGGACGTGTCCCGGCAGCGCCGGGCAATCAGCCCGTCCTGTTCGGGCCGGACATGGCGGATGGCGATATCCGCCTCGCGCCGCAGGAGATCGCTGATCGACCCGGTCGCCAGGACTTCGATCCGGATGGCGGGCGCCTCCCGGCGGATCCGCTCCAGCATCGGCGGCAGCACATATCCCGCATAGATATCGGCCACCGTGAGCCGCACCGTTCCCTCGATGGCCTGCGATTGCCCGGTCGCGGTCAGCGCGACGCGCTCCGCCGCCTCGCCCATCGTCTTGAGATGTTCCACCAGCTGCCGTCCGGCCTCGGTCAGCACCAGACGTCGCCCGACGCGCTCGAACAGCACGAGCCCGAGCGTGTCCTCCAGTGCCGCCACCTGCCGGCCCAGCGTCGGCTGAGTGAGATTGAGCCGCTTGGCCGCCGCCGACAACGATCCGGCTTCTACCGTCACCAGCAGCGCCCGCAATTGGTTCCAGTCCGGCGTCATGCGTCCCCTCCTTTATGCATATAAGCATAACGATCCTGCCAATTTCTTCAATTTCGTTCCGATATGCGGGACGCTAATCTCCATCCATTGCTTGCGAGGAGACTGCCGAAATGGCTGAGATGAGTGCGTTCTGGGACCGTCTGGCGGACCGCTATGCCGCCCAGCCCATTGCCGATGAAACGGCCTATCGCACCAAGCTCCAGCGCACGCGCGCTCTGCTCGGGCCCGATATGGATATCTTCGAATTCGGCTGCGGCACCGGCAGCACCGCCCTCACCCACGCCCCCTACGTCCGCTCGGTCCGCGGCGTGGACTTTTCAGCGCGGATGGTCGAGATCGCCCGCGACAAGGCCAATGCATCGGGCATCACCAATGTTACCTTCGAACAGGGCGACATCACCGCCATGACGATCCCGGCCACCAGCTATGACGTGGTGCTCGGGCTCTCCATCCTCCATCTGCTGCGCGACCGTCACGCCGTCCTGTCCCGCGTCTTTGACATGCTCAAGCCCGGCGGCCGGTTCGTCTCGAGCACCGCCTGCCTCGGCGGGCCGCTCAAGCTCCTCACCCCGGTCGCGGCCATCGGGAGGGCATTGGGCAAGCTTCCCCAGATCGGGTTCATGAGCCACGCCGAATTGCGCAGCGACCTGGTCCGCGCCGGCTTCACAATCGAACAGGACTGGCAGCCCAAGGCCGGCGCCGCCGTCTTCATCGTCGCGCGCAAGCCCGGATGATCAATTTGTGGACCGCGTGTCCGCATCGCATCCGAATCGGTGACGCTTCGTGCTAACAGTCTGCTAGCAAATTGCCCTCGTGCGTCAGACTTCCGCTGGAAACGTGACGCATCCAGCCGGAGAAATGATGCAGGTTGCCATCGACATGGGACAAAGCCGCACGGACGGCGCTGCCCATATGGATCTCGAGGAATTGCTGGCTACGCGCTTGTTGGTGCAGGGAAATTCCGGCTCCGGCAAGTCGCACCTGCTGCGCCGCCTGCTTGAGCAGTCCGCGCCGTGGGTGCAGCAATGCGTCGTCGATCCCGAGGGCGATTTCGTGACCCTTGCCGACAAGTTCGGCCACCTCGTCGTCGATGCCACCCGCACCGAAGCCGAACTCACGCGCATCGCCGCGCGCGTTCGCCAGCATCGCGTATCGGTCGTCCTCAACCTCGAAGGCCTTGATGTAGAACAACAAATGCGCGCCGCCGCGGCCTTTCTCGGCGGCATGTTCGATGCCGATCGCGACTACTGGTACCCGGTTCTGGTGGTCGTCGACGAAGCCCAGCTCTTCGCGCCCGCCGCGGCCGGCGAAGTGTCCGACGAGGCCCGCAAGCTCTCGCTCGGCGCCATGACCAATCTCATGTGCCGCGGCCGCAAGCGCGGTCTCGCCGGCGTCATCGCCACCCAGCGCCTCGCCAAGCTGGCCAAGAACGTGGCGGCGGAAGCTTCTAACTTCTTGATGGGACGCACTTTTCTTGACATTGATATGGCGCGCGCCGCTGATCTCCTAGGCATGGATCGTCGCCAGGCGGAACAGTTCCGCGATCTCGCTCGCGGCCATTTCGTCGCCCTCGGCCCGGCCATTTCGCGCCGTCCGCTGCCTATAACCATCGGCGCGGTCGAAACCTCGGCCCGCTCGACGAGCCCAAAGCTGACCCCGCTCCCCGATGCTCCGGCCGATGCCGCCGACCTCATCTTTACCCAGGATCCGAAAGAGCTGACGCGCCCCGTCGTGCGCCGCCCACCGCCGCCCCCGCCCCCGTCCACCAATGAACTCCTGGCTCAGGTGGCCCGCGCGCGGGCCGAACGCGAACCTGAGCCGACGACGCTGTTCCCGGAAATCGACGAAGCCGAGCGCGAGGAAACCATCCGCACGGTCATGGCCGAACTGATGAGCGATCCCGATGCCGGCTTCCGCAACACAGCCCAGCTTTACCAGGATTTCCTGGTGCGCTGCCGCATCCGCCGGGTGCCCGGAGAACCCCCGGCCTTGCCCGCCTTCAAGCGGCTGCTTGCCGTGGCGCGCGTCGCGCCCGACGAAGAAACCGCAGCGTCCGACGGCTGGCAGCAGGCGCTGACCCTGTCCGAAACGCTGACCGATGACGTCCAGGGCGTCTTCCTTGTCCTCGCCCAGGCCGCGCTGACCGGGGCGTCCTGCCCCTCCGACGCCACCCTGGCGCGGCTGTACGGCACCCACTCGGCGAGCCGCGCCCGGCGACTTCTGACATGGTTTGAGGAGCGCGGTCTCATCGTGTTGCGCACCGATTTCCGCGGCCAGCGCATCGCCGCCTTCCCCGATCTTGGCGCCGAAACCGCGCCGGGAGACCCGGCTGGCCCCGACATCCTCGCGCCCGAACGTGGCGCCGCGGAGTAAGCCCGCCACACCATCTGCACGCGATGGGCGAGCAAATCCGGATCTATCCGCGCAATTCCGCCCGGAAACCATACCGGCTCACGGCGCCCGGCCCGAGCAGTTCGGAATAGGGCCGTTCAGCCAGATCGTCCGATCCACCCACTTCGGCCGCCGTGCCATGCCAGGGCTCGAGGCAGACAAAACCCGCGACGGACTTCGACCACAGCGCGAAATTGGGCAGGTTGTCCCAGGTGAAATGCACGCTCGGTCCCTTGTCCGGCCCGTAGCGCAGGCCCGCTCCCGCGCCGTCGGGAAACAGCATGGCGTCCTGGGCAAAGAGGTCGTGGCTGAGCTCCAGACGCCCGTGGGTAAAGGGCGAGGGTAACGCTTCGGGATGGACCAGCCCGCCCGAGAGCCTGTACAGCGCCGGCTCGGCGCCGTTCTCCAGCTCCACCGAATGCCTTTGCCCCCCCGCACCCGGGAGAGGCCATGCAAAGGCCGGGTGAAAGCCGATGCCGAACGGCATGATGCGATGGTCGCGGTTATGCACTTCGGCACTCACCACCACGGCACGGCCCTCGACCCGATGCTCGATATCGAGCTGAAAGTCGAACGGATACATCGCCTTGCTGGCTTCCGAAGCCGTCAACCGGTAGACGCACCGATCGCTTTCCTCCACGACCAGATCGAAATTGCTGCGCCGCGCGAAGCCGTGCTGGCTCATCTGGAAGCGCTCGCCTCCGACGCTAACCGTGTCGTTGGGCGCCTTGCCCACGATCGGAAACAGGATTGGCGATCGCCCGGTCCAGTAGGTCGCGTCGCCATGCCAGAGCCAGTGGCGGCCATCCCGGGTCTGGATCGACTGCATTTCTGCGCCGAGCGCTGCCACATCGACAGTGATCTGGTCATTGGCGATACGGGTCAGTTGCATGCGCCGCTCCGGGCCTGTGCTGGGGTTCGCACACTCTAGCCACTCCGCCTCACTGGGAGAACTCCTAAGTACGCCTCAGGTGAACAAGGCGATAAGGCGCTTTCGCCTCGCCTCTTGCCTGATGGCACGAACAAGGGCTATCGCCACCCTATGCCCGCGCAGTTGCCACCCCTTCCCATCGATGCCGCCCTGCCCGCTCTTCTGGCGGCGTTAACCGATGGCACGTCGGCGGTTCTCGTCGCCCAGCCCGGCGCCGGCAAGACGACGCGCGCGCCTCTCGCCTTGCTCAACGCCCCATGGCGCGGCGACGGGCGCATCGTCATGCTCGAGCCGCGCCGCCTGGCCGCCCGCGCCGCCGCGCGACAGATGTCTCGTCTCCTCGGCGAAGACGTTGGTCAGACCGTGGGCTATCGCGTACGCATGGAAAGCCGGGTGTCGGCACGCACCCGCATCGAGGTGGTCACCGAAGGCGTCTTTACCCGCATGCTGCTCGATGACCCCGAACTCACGGGCATTGCCGCCGTCATCTTCGACGAATTTCACGAACGCAGCCTCGATGCCGATCTGGGTCTCGCCCTCACGATAGATGCCCGCGCCCTTCGGCCCGACCTGAGGGTCCTGGTCATGTCCGCCACCATTGACGGGGCGGCGGTTGCGGGCCTGCTCGACCAGGCGCCGGTCATCGACAGTCCGGGTCGTACCTTTCCGGTCGAGACGACCTATGCCGAACCCGATCCGCTGCTGCGTCTCGAGGATCAGGTGGCGGCCGCGACACTGACTGCCTTGCGTGAGCATGAGGGTTCCGCTCTCGTCTTCCTGCCTGGTCAGGCCGAGATCGTGAGGGTCGCCGAACGTCTTGCAAGCCGCCTGCCACCCGATACCGACCTTGCGCCACTTTACGGGCAGCTGAGCCCCGCCGAGCAGGACCGCGCCATCCAGCCCGCTCCCCCGGGTCGCCGCAAGATCGTCCTTGCCACCTCGATCGCCGAGACGTCCCTCACCATCGAAGGCGTCCGTATCGTCATCGATAGCGGCTTCCGTCGCGTCCCG
Organism: Devosia lucknowensis; assembly: GCF_900177655.1. NCBI lineage: Bacteria > Pseudomonadati > Pseudomonadota > Alphaproteobacteria > Hyphomicrobiales > Devosiaceae > Devosia > Devosia lucknowensis. The sequence continues at coordinate 2,458,563 of NZ_FXWK01000001.1, forward strand.
GTCTATGAGCCGGCGACCGGCATGACGACCCTGGCCACTCGCCGCGTGTCGCGCGCCGGCGCCGACCAGCGTCGTGGCCGCGCCGGTCGCACCGCACCGGGCGTCTGCATCCGGTTGTGGAACGGTGGCCAGACGGCGGCGCTCGAACCGTTCGAGACGCCTGAAGTCCTTGCTGCCGATCTCTCCGGTCTCGTGCTCGATCTGGCCGCCTGGGGCGTCACCGATCCCAAGGCCCTGCGCTTCCTCGATAAGCCACCACGGCCTGCATGGACCGAAGCGAGAGCGCTGCTGACCCGGCTTGACGCCATCGACGCATCCGGTCTGCTTACCCCTGCGGGAAAGGCGCTCGCCCGCCTGCCGCTTCACCCACGCCTCGCACACATGGTCATGGCGGGTGCCGGGGATGGCGATGCCCGCACCGCTGCGGACCTCGCGGTGCTCATCGGTGAACGCGGCCTCGGTGGTGATGACACCGACCTTGGCCGGCGCCTCGAGCGTTTCCGAGCCGATCGCTCCCGCCGCGCGGAAGACGCGCGGGCCCTTGCCGGCCGCTGGGCCCGGCTGGCTGGCGGTTCGAGCGGCTCAGACCTCCCGCCTGGACACCACCTCGCCCGGGCCTTCCCCGATCGTGTCGCCCAACCCGCCGGGCCACGCGGCCGGTTTCGCCTGGCCAATGGCCGGCAGGCCCAGCTTGATGAAACGCACACCCTGGCCGGTGCACCATTCCTCGTCGTCGCTGACTTGACCGGCAGCGCTGCCCACGGCCGGATACGGTCGGCCGCCGCGCTCGAGCCGTCAGACATCGAAACGCTGTTCGCCGGTCACATTGTCAGCGAGACAACCCTCGGCTTCGATAGCGCAACTGCCTCGGTGCGCGCGCGCCGCCAGCGTCGGCTCGATGCCCTTCGCCTCACCGACGAAACGGCGGCCGTCACCGATTTCGAGGCCGCTGCCGAACTTCTTGCGACGGCCGCCCTCAAAAACCCGGAAACCCTGCCCTGGAGCCGGGACCAGAAGGCCCTGCGCGCCCGGGCCACATTCCTCCATCAGACGCTCGGCGCCGACTGGCCGAACCTTTCGGACGCAGCTCTTGCGGGCGATCCCGCCTGGCTTGTGCCACATGTTCTGGGAGAGACGCGCCTTGCATCCCTCAGTGCCGAGCATCTTGGCGCCGCGCTCGACACACTGCTGCCCTGGGCCAAACGCCAAGAGATCGAAAAGCTGCTGCCCAGCCACTTTTCCGCGCCCTCGGGCAGCCATCTGCCCATCGACTATGGCGCTGAAAACGGACCGGCCCTCGAAATCCGCGTGCAGGAACTTTTCGGTCTCGACCGCCACCCCGCAGTCGCCAACGGCAAGGTTCCGTTGCTGCTCGTCCTGCTCTCGCCTGCCCATCGGCCGATCCAGACCACGCGCGATCTGCCCGGCTTCTGGCGCGGCAGCTGGAAGGATGTGCAGAAGGACCTCAAGGGCCGCTATCCCCGCCACCCCTGGCCCGACGATCCGATAGCGGCGCCCGCGACCAACCGGGCAAAGCCGAGGGGGACTTAGAGCAAACGCGGAGCCTCCTGTTCCTCTCCCCCTCGGGGAGAGGGTGGATCGGGCGCAGCCCGAGACGGGTGAGGGGGATGTCTCCACACGCGTGAAAACATCCCCCTCATCCGGCGCTACGCGCCACCGTCTCCCCTCGGGGAGAAGAAAAAGCCCCGGATCGTCATCCGGGGCCTTCATCATTCAGTCGGCATGAAATTCAGCGCCACGCCGTTGATGCAATAGCGCAGCCCGGTGGGCGGCGGGCCATCGGGGAAGACATGCCCCAGATGACTGCCGCAGGTCGCGCAATGCACTTCCGTGCGCACCATGCCATGCGAGCGGTCGGTCGTGGTCTCCACCGAACCCGGGATCGGGTCGTTGAAGCTGGGCCAGCCGGTGCCGCTTTCGAACTTCAGCGTCGAGGCGAAAAGCGGGGTGTCACAACCGGCGCAGGAGAAAGTGCCCTGGCGCTCTTCGTGCAGCAACGCGCAGCTGCCCGGCCGCTCGGTGCCGTGCTGGCGCATGATGTAATACTGTTCTTCGCTCAGCCGCTGCCGCCACTCGGCATCCGTCCGGGTCACGGGGAAAGCATGGGTGTCCATGGTATCACTCCTTTGTCGGGCTATCATTCGCACGAGATATAGGTTCAGTTACACCCCAATCCAGCGCGTGTTCTTCACGTTCCCCCGAACCGCTCATCGGCCCCATGACCACGATCACCTCGATAGACCAGCTCGAAGCGCTCTACCTTCCTGCCCCGGCGCCGGCCTCCACCACCAAGGTCGCCCATGCCATCACCCCGCACTACCGGCAATTGATCCAGGCCAGCCCCTTCGCAGCGCTCGCGACCGTCGGTCCGGAGGGTATCGACTGCTCGCCCCGCGGCGACAGGGCAGGCTTCGTGCGCATTCACGACGACCACACCCTGATGATGCCTGACCGGCGCGGCAACAATCGCATCGACAGCCTGCGCAACATCGTCCGCGATCCGCGCTGCGCCTTCCTGTTCCTCATTCCCGGCTCGGGCACGACCATGCGGGTCAACGGCCGCGCCCATCTCTCGGTCGATCCGGCGCTGCTCGACAGTTTCGCGGTCGAGGAAAAGGCGCCGCGCTCGGTCATCGTGCTGGCCATCGACGAACTCTATTTCCAGTGCGCCCGCGCCATCATCCGCTCCGAACTCTGGAACCCCGAGCGCCATGTCGACCCGGCGACCCTCCCCACGCCCGGCGAAATCCTCGCGTCGATGACCCAAAACCAGGTCGGCGGCGAAAGCTACGACAAGGCTTGGCCCGAGCGGGCAAAGCAGACGATGTGGTGAAAGGGACTCAATCTTCTTCCGGCGCCATCTGCACAGAAGGCTCCAGAGAGGGCGATGCCACGTTGGACGCCCGCTCGCGTAGCGGTGCTTCAAGTCAGAACGGGTCGAGGCCGGTGGCTCTTCGAGCACAGGAGCGGAGCGTACTGACGTACGTGAGCACCGGAGCGCAGAAGAACGCCGGGTGCAGACCGTTATCACTTGAAGAAAGATGGTGGGAGTAACAAGGATTGAACTTGTGACCCTTCGCGTGTGAAGCGAATGCTCTCCCGCTGAGCTATACTCCCACGTCGCCACTATCCCGCGAGGGACACTGACGAACCGGAAAGAGATGGTGGGCGTAACAAGGATCGAACTTGTGACCCCTACGATGTCAACGTAGTGCTCTCCCGCTGAGCTATACGCCCATCTCTCCGGGCCGGACTGGCTGCGCCGTTCCGGTGGCGCGGATAGACCATAAAACCCATTGGGGGGTCAAGACCCTTTGACGACGCCTTGGGGACAAATCGCTCCGCGTCATCAGTTTGTGGAAAACTTCGTCCCAATTATCCCGGCGTCGCGGCCGGAATCAGGCCGCCAGCAGGCGCTCCACCTCGTTGACGAGATCCTTGAGGTGGAAGGGCTTGGACAGGACGGACGCATCCTTGGGCGCGTCACTGTCCGGGTTGAGGGCCACCGCGGCAAAACCGGTGATGAACATCACCTTGAGATCGGGATCGAGTTCGGTCGCGCGGCGCGCCAGTTCGATCCCGTCCATTTCAGGCATCACGATATCGCTCAGCAGCAGCGAGAACGGCTCCTCGCGCAGCCGCTCATAGGCCGAAAGCCCATTGTCGAAAGACACGACCTCATAACCGGCATTCTTGAGTGCTCGCGTCAGGAACTGACGCATGTCGTTGTCGTCTTCGGCGAGCAGGATTCGCTTCATCATCTGGTCCTTGGCCGTTTCGGCAAGTGAGTCGGGGCTTTGGAGCGATGTTTATGCCAAGCCGCGCGTGACGCAACACTTAGCTGCCGGCCGCGGCCCGGTTTTCCGCGCTGTTCGCCAAAAAAGTGACAAACTGGACAATCCTTTCGCCGCGCGCCACACTTGGGCATCGGCGCCGAACTGCTTCGCGGCTCCCGGGTCGATGCGCAACACTTGCGTCAACAATCACAAATGGCGGGCAGCCGCCTGTTTGGGGGATCTGAGTGCGGTCCGACTATTGGGATCAACCGGCATTCGAAACCATACGACCCCGGCGGCTTGTCGCCCCCGTCGTTTTCAACTCGCCTCATTCCGGCCGCGTCTACCCCGAGCGGTTCCTGGCCATGACTCGGCTCGATCATCTTTCGATCCGCCAGTCCGAGGACGCCTTCGTCGACGAGCTCTTCGCGCGTGCGCCGCATCTGGGTGCGCCGCTGCTGCGAGCCCATTTTCCCCGCGCCTATCTCGACGTCAACCGCGAACCCTGGGAGCTCGATCCCACCATGTTCGTCGAGCCGCTGTCCGATCGCTTCAATACCACCTCGCCCCGCGTCGCGGCCGGCCTGGGCACGCTGGCGCGCGTCGTGGCCGAGAACAAGCCGATCTACCGCGAGCGCCTGACGCTGGATGATGCGCGCATGCGCATCGAGGGCATCTATCACCCCTACCATGCCGCACTGCAGAAGCTTCTGAGCGAATCCATGGCCGGCTTCGGCCTCGCCGTGCTCATCGATTGTCATTCCATGCCCCGGCTCGGGCGTCATGGCGAACGCGCGACGCCCGACATCGTTCTGGGCGACCGCTATGGCACCACCTGTGCCCCGGCCCTGGTCGATTTGGTGGAAACCGTCTTCACCTCCGCCGGCCTGCGCGTCGCGCGCAATCGCCCCTATGCGGGCGGCTTCTGCACGCGTGCCTACGGCCGGCCGCAGCATGGCGTGCATGCCCTGCAGATCGAGGTCAGCCGTCACCTCTACATGAACGAGGTCACGCTGGAGAAGAATGCCGGCTTCGAGATTGTCAGGGGCCTCATGGAGCGCCTGATCCTGACCCTGATCGGTCTCGACCTCGTGGCCCTCGCCGGCACCATCGGCGCCCCCGAACAACTGGCCGCCGAATAGTCCCGCAACAAAAAGGGGCCGCCCCCAAAGACGGCCCCAGTCAAGGGAGGAACGATGGTCACGCGGGCCCGGCGGCCTCATGCCTGAATGCCCGGTGACACACCATGCCCTTCCGAAATGACGGTATTTTTCCCGCGCCACAAGCGGCAAGCGGCCCGTCCACAGCAGATCAAACGGCCTTGTTGCAAAAATGAATCAGCGCGACGCAAGCAATCGGGCAGCAACGGGCCATTATTCCGCGCTTCATTTGCCCGTCATTTTCCATTATCTCCCGGCAATTCAATGCCTTGCTATCACCTCTGGCCGAAAGAACACCGATGAGCGCCTCCGATATCGATTTTTCCCGGATCGAGACCACGCTGCGGGCAGCTGGAGAGGCGGCAGCGCGCATGACCATGCCGCTCTTCCGCACGCCGCTCAGCATCGACAACAAGCTCGAAACCGGCTTCGATCCGGTCACCGAAGCAGACAAGGGCGCTGAAACCGCCATCCGCGCAGTGATCGCCGAGGCCTTCCCTGATCATGCCGTCATCGGCGAAGAATGGGGCACCACCGGCTCTGGCCGCTATAGCTGGATCATCGATCCGGTCGACGGCACCCGCGCCTTCATCTCGGGCGCACCGGTCTGGGGCACGCTGATCGGGTTCGCCGTCGACGGCGTCGCCGTGGCCGGCCTCATGAGCCAGCCCTTTATCGGCGAGGAGTTCCTCGCGGTCCCCGGACGCTCGACCTATCGCCGGGGCGGAGTGACCCAAACCAATCGCACCAGCGGCCAGACCGATCTGGCTCCGGCGCGGGTCTTCACCACCACGCCCAACCTGTTCAAGGGCCCGATCTGGAACAAGTGGCTGGCCATCGAAGGCGCGACGCGCCTGCAGCGCTTCGGCATGGATTGCTACGGCTATGCCCTTCTTGCCGCAGGCCACGCCGACCTGGTGATCGAGCCCTACCTCAACACCTATGATATCGCGGCCCTGGTGCCGATCATCCGCGAAGCCGGCGGCGCCATTTCCTGCTGGGACGGCTCCGAGCCGACCGGCGGCGGCAACGTCGTGGCGGCGGCGACCCCCGAGCTTCTCGACAAGGCGTTGAACCTCGTCAACGCGGCCTAGTTGAACGAAATCTTGGAAACGAAGCGCGGCCGATGCGCAGCCTGCGCGCCGAACGTGATGACGTCGAACCCGAACAGGTCCATGAACGCCCGGTGCGGCACGAAGCTTTCGGTCAGGAGCACCGAGTCGCCCTCGGCCACATCGGGCAGGACCGACATCGGCAGCGGCGTCGTCGGTACATTGGTGCCCGAGTTCTGGGTCCACTGCAGCACCATGCGTCCGCCTTGCTTGGCAATGCTGGACACCCGGATCCCACCGTCATTGGCAGTGGGCACCATCTGGCGGGTCAGCGTCATCATGGCGTCGAGCCTGGCCTGGGTCAGTGCGGGCTGGCGCGACAGCATATCGCCAACGGTGAACGTCGCCTTCTCCACGCTCTGCAGCGTCCGGAACAGGTCGAACAGGGTCACGGTCCCGATCAGCAGCAGCAGCAGCACCGGCACCAGCAGGGCGAACTCCACGATGGAGGCGCCCTTCTCGTTTTTGAGAAATCCGCGTCGCCGGGCCATCACGTTGGCTCGTTCATGAAGCCGGACTTGGCGATGATCCGCATGGCGCCGGACGCGTCCTTGGGCAATGCCAGGCCCAGGCCGAGGCCCGGGGTGAGCGGCGACACCACATAGCAGGCACGCACGAACATGATGTGGTCCCGGCCGCCATTGGTAAATCGCAATGTCGGCGCGATCGGGCTGTTTCGATTGACGCAGCGCGTGGTGTCGGCCGGATAGCCCGTCCCCTGCGGCGTAATCGGGAACAGCTCGAGCGCCATGGCCTGCTCGCAATTGTGCAGAACCATCGCCTTGGCGCAGACCCGCTGCCGCATGGCCTGTTGCGTCGGGTTGGCGAAACTGCCGACGCGCAACTCGCGAACAGTCTGGTCGAGCGCGCGGTCGAGCATGATGGTCTGCACCATGATCCAGCCCGCCTCGAGCGTCGAGCTGACCAGAACCAGCAGCATCGGCACCACCAGCGCGAATTCGATGGCAGCCGCGCCCGCGCGGTCGCCGATCAGCCGGCAGAGGATGCGCCTCGTCCACCTCATTGCGTCAGTTTCACTTTCTGGATGGCCGTCGCGATGGAGTTGAAGGCGCCCGCAATGTCGAGGCCTGCCACGTCGTAGTAGTGGCTGGCGCTCGAGGCACAGTTGCGCAGCTTGGTCTTCATGTCCCGCTGCGCCTGGTTGGCGTCGTTGAGCTGGAAGCCGATGGTGAAGACGAGCACCCCGTTATTCTTGGCGCGCGTGCAAACCGCTTGCAGGTGATTATTGGCCACGCCCGCGTCGTACCAGGTGTAGTTGCCGCGATCGCCTTCCGGATTACGCGGATAATCGTACTGGTTCGGACGCCGCTGATAGGTGATCTCACCGTCTGTCATCAGCACGATGACCTTGAGCGTATTGGGATCGTTGAACGGTGCCGGACGGTTCGCGAACTGGTTGGGCACCATCCCCGCTGCAGCAGCCTGGGCGATATAGGGCCGCAGCGCCGGTTCGAGCAGCATCATGCCCCAGTTCATGGCAATGGCACTGCCCGTACCGTCGGCCATGCGCATCGTGTCGATCTTGTTCTTGAGCACCGTCGGGTTGTTCGACATCACGCTGATCGCCGTCGCTTCGCTCGGACACCAGCCCCAGTCGAGGCCCGCTTCGTTGGTCGTGGCATGGTTCTGCGTGAAATGCGGCACCTGGCCACGCTGGTTGAAGGGGATCAACCCGACCCCGTAGTCGGTGGTGGCGAATTCCATGCACGATGAATGGTTGTGCCGGCGGGCGATGCCGATCCCGTCGAAAATCGTCGAACCGATATTCACCGAGCCGGCATAGGGCACGATACTGATTGTCGTGGTCGGCTGGTTTTCTGTTGTCAGGATGGTGTCGACAAAGGTCTTGGCGGCCGGGCGCAGCAGGCTGATGCGGGTCGGCGCGCTGGCCGGTTCCCGGAAACGCATCGAGCCCGACACGTCCAGCATGAGTGAGATTTCGACGTTGCTGCGCTTTTCCTGCGCGGTCGCGGCGACCACCATTGGCAGGGTGTGGATCCCTATCAGCGGCAGGAAGCCCGCCGTCATGTCGTAGCTCGCCTTGACCTTGATCGTTCGCACGTTGAGCGAGACGGTATAGTCGTAGTCGAGGTCGACATCCTCGATGAACGCCAGACTTTTGAGATAATCCTGGACAGTGGTCTCGACGGGCACCGTCTGCCGGAGCGACGCTGCCGCGAGCACCGCGCGGTCGACGCCGTCCTGCAGCTGCGCTCGATGCGCCTCGTAGCGCGCCAGATCGGTAGCGCCACCCGCCAGGACCAGCATGGGCAGGATCAGCAGGGCGACGATAATGGCAACATTTCCGCCGCCGTCGCGACGGAACTGGTCGATTAGTCGCTTCACTGCCTTCAGGCTCCCCCCCGGCCATCCTGGCCTGGGCGGAACCCTAGGGGCTTGTGCTTACCAAAGGCTTAGCACCACGCAAGCGGCCTCGATTACCGCTTCAGCTGCTTTGCTGGGTAATGAAGGCATCGAATGCCGCGAGCACCTGACCGCGCACGCTGTCGTTTTCCATGAACATTTCGTGCCGCGCCCCGGCAATCATCATGTGGCGCCCGGTGCGCAGCCTCAGGCCCAGTTGCTCGATGGCGGGGGTCGACACGATCCGCTCGCGCGCCGCGGCCAGGATCAGAAGTGGAATCCGGATTTCGCCCGGAAAACGTTCGTGCCGTGTTTCGAGCATCGCGCGCATCGACGCGGCCAGCCACCGGAAACTGGGCGACCCGAGGTAAAGGCTGTCGTCGGCCCGCACCGTGTCCACCATGCGCTTGTAGCGCAGCATGTCCGAGGTCAGCGGATTGTCCGGATACATGGCCTCGTCGGGCCGCCTGTCCACGCGGCGTTTAAGCGGTAAGCGCCCCAGCCCCACGAAGCTCGCGGTTTCCGCGATGGCGGCCATCCGCCCCAGGCTCTCGTCCATGCCATGAAGCCCCACCATCGGGGCGCTCAGGAACACCCGGTCGAACATCATCCGGTCTCGCGCTGCGGCGAACAGGCTGGCCAGCCCACCCATGGAATGCCCCACGAGGTAGAACGGCCCCGGACAGTCGGGCAGCAGGATTTCGGCGTGGAAACTCCGCAGATCGGTCCAATAGTCGTCGAACCGGTCGACATAACCCACCGTCCTGTCGCCGATCAGCCGGTCCGAACCGCCCTGCCCGCGCCAGTCGAAGGTGGCGACGGCAAAGCCGCGGCGGCGAAAGTCGGCGATGGTCTCGAAATACTTCTCGATATATTCGGTCCGCCCGTGCACGAGACACACCGTGCCGCGCTGTGGCCCTTCCGATTTCAGCCACCGCGCATAGCGCAGCCGCACCTTGTCCGACGTGGTGAAATACCCGACCCGCGCCCCCTCGGGCACCGGGTTGCTCGGAATGGAGACCAGCTTGGGTCCATTGGGGTCGATCTGGGCGTTCAAGTCGCGGCCTCGCATATTTGGCTGGTGCGACCATAATCAGGGCTGAGCGGTAAAGAAAAGCCAGCAGCCGGTGAAGGCTGCTGGCTTCCATGTCTGCGCGGTTCCATGCGGGGGGCGGGTTGAAGGAACCGTCAGGGGCTGTGAACTCCCGAACCGGATCATTCCGGCCGCGTCCACATGCCCCCTTCTACGCCGCCCCACCTGAACCAGGATGGACCCGGTTGTTCATAATCGGTTCATGAACGCGATTGTCCGCCCTCTTGAACCCGGTTTGGTGTCACCTACATCTGTTTGGTCCGCCGCAAGGAAGCGGGGACACCGGCCCTGACAGCTCGACATTCGCCACGCTTTTGGGAATGTCTCGCAGGCACCGGTCGACATCAACCACGTTGCTCATCTTGGAGAATGTGACAAATGCAGACCTTTGATTTCTCGCCCTTTTATCGCTCCACCGTCGGTTTCGACCGCGTCTTCAACCGCCTCGACACCCTCGGCGCGCAGGAGACCAAGACCTACCCGCCCTACAATATCGAGCGCACCGGCGACGATGCTTATCGCATCTCCATCGCCGTAGCCGGGTTCTCCAACGGCGACATCGCCATCGAGACCAAGGAAAACAGCCTCGTGGTCAAGGGCGCCAAGCCCGCCGAGAGCGCTGATGCCAAGCGCGAATTCCTCCATCGCGGCATTGCCGAGCGCGCCTTCGAGCTGCGCTTCCAGCTGGCTGACTATGTCGAGGTCCAGGGCGCCAATCTCGAAAACGGCCTGCTGCATCTCGAACTCAAGCGCGAACTGCCCGAAAGCAAGAAGCCGCGCACGATCCAGATCAACGGCGGCACCCCGACGATCGAGGACAAGTCGGTGAACTAACCAGGAGCCGGCGCTAAGCGCAAAATCGCTCCGGTGGAGCGATTTTATGCGGCTGGGCCATGAGAGCTGCGCTCGAATGGCATGCTCAGACTTTGAAATGACAAGGCGCGGTCCACAAGGGCCGCGCCTTTGCTTTGAGCGCGTCGGATTCGCCCCCAACGCATGTCACAAGCGGAACGACTCCCAATCGCCATCAGTTGAAGAAGCACGCGGCAAGGCCGCCATTCCTCAACCCCAGCGTCAGGACACTTCCCATGAAGACCCCGTCTATCGACCTCAAGTCCAATGCCAAGTCGGCCGTCATCGACATTCTCAATGCCCGCCTCGCCGACAGCATCGACCTCGCGCTCGCCATCAAGCAGGCCCACTGGAACCTCAAGGGCCCCAATTTCATCGGCGTCCATGAAATGCTCGATCCGATGCGCGCCGCGGTCGACGATCACGTCGATATCGTCGCCGAACGCATTGCCCAGCTTGACGGCACGCCGCTTGGCACCAGCCAGGTCGTTGCTAAGGCCACCTCGCTCGACGCCTATCCGACCGAGATCAAGAAGGTGCCCGATCATCTCGCCGCCCTTGCCGAGCGCTTCGCCAAGCTGGCCAATCAGGTGCGCGAAGACATCGACGCCACGGACGAAGCCGGCGACGCCGACAGCGCCGATATCCTGACTGCCTTTTCCCGCGAGCTCGACAAGGACCTGTGGTTCATCAAATCGCATCTGGAATAGGACTTTTGACCATCCGGTCCAGTTTCGGGGCGTCCATCCGGGCGCCCCTTTGACTTTCCCGCGCCATCTCCTATCATCTCCTATCGCTTTTCGCGCCAATTCCTATTTTTTGTGTCGGAATGGCGGCAAAACTGCTTGCCCGCAGTTTTGAATTATGCAAATGTGAAGCGGTTAGGGCAGCATATCTGTCCTATCTGACGCGTCGCCCCGCTCTCCGCGGCCAGCGCGCACGCTGGTCCGGCTGGCCCGCTTCAGGTGAGCGGAAACGGATAGGCGGGGTGGGTACCACCCGAATTATGAGCGGCCATTTGGATGCAGTGCCGCTCCCCAAGCATGGATGCATTTGCGAATGCGAGCCGTACTGTGTAGTACGACCCGGCTGAGCACTGCGCCCGAGAGGACCACATGCATCCGCCCGGCCGGCCCCCCGGCACCATCAGGATGCGCAAGACGAACCATTGAGCCCCATGCGGGCGCGAACAGAACGAGGTTGAGCCATGGCAAACGTACGGACCGGAATTCCCGCCCAGACGGAAAAAGCCAACCGCAAAACCCTGATTCTCGACGGCGTCCGCGTCAGCGCAGATGATCGCGTCCGCGTCGAGGGCCGCCCGCGCGCCCAGGGTCTTTATGATCCCGCGCACGAGCACGATGCCTGCGGCATCGGCATGATCGCCAATATCAAGAACAAGCCCAGCCACGAAGTGGTCGAGAAGGGTCTCGAAATTCTCGAGAATCTCGAACACCGCGGCGCCGTGGGTGCCGACCCGCTGATGGGCGACGGCGCCGGCATCCTGGTGCAGACCCCCCATGCCTTCTTCGGCAAGGTCTTGCCCTTCGCCCTGCCCGAAAAGCACGCCTACGCAGTGGCGATGGTTTTCTACCCCAACATCATCGCGCTGCGCGACCGCTGCGCCGAAGTGGTGCGCCGCTGCCTTGCGCAGGAAGGCCTGACGCTTCTGGGCGAACGCGTCGTTCCCTTCGACAATTCCAAGCTGTCCGAGGGCGTCATCGCCACCCAGCCGATCATCGAGCAGATGGTCATCGCACGCCCTGAGGGCCTCAGCCTCGACGAATTCGAGCGCAAGCTGCTCATCGTGCGCAAGGTCATTTCCAACACCGTCTACAAGGAAGTGCCCGAGAGCGACAGCGACAACGGCTTCTATGTCGTCTCGATGTCGGCCCGCACGCTGGTCTACAAGGGCATGTTCCTGGCCTACCAGCTAGGAGCCTTCTATCCCGACCTCAGCGACCCGGATTTCGAGAGCGCCATCGCCCTCGTGCACCAGCGCTTCTCGACCAACACCTTCCCGTCCTGGAAGCTGGCCCACCCCTATCGCATGACCACCCACAATGGTGAGATCAACACCATCCGCGGCAACGTCAACTGGATGGCGGCCCGCCAGGCCTCGGTCTCCTCGCCCAAGTTCGGCGACGACATCACCAAGATCTGGCCGATCTCCTATGAAGGCCAGTCCGACACCGCCTGCTTCGACAACGCGCTCGAATTCCTGGTGCGTGGCGGCTATTCGCTGCCCCATGCGGCCATGATGCTGATCCCCGAGGCGTGGGCCGGCAACCCGCTCATGGATGAAGAGCGCCGCGCCTTCTACGAATACCATGCCGCGCTCATGGAACCATGGGACGGCCCCGCCGCCATGTCGCTCTCCGACGGCCGCTATGTCGTCGCCACGCTCGACCGTAACGGCCTCCGGCCCGCGCGCTACCTCGTCACCAAGGAAGGCCATGTCGTTCTCGCATCCGAATCCGGCGTGCTCGACATTCCGGACGAGGACATCGTCGAGCGCTGGCGCCTCCAGCCCGGCCGCATGCTGCTGATCGATCTCGAGGAAGGCCGCATCATTTCCGACGAGGAAGTGAAGAAGGCGCTCGCGACCAAGAACCCCTATGCCGAATGGCTGGCCCGCTCGCAGATCGTGCTCGAGGACCTCCCGGCCACCGAGCCGCAGGCGCCCAAGAGCTCGGAATCGCTGCTCGATCGCATGCAGGCCTTCGGTTACACCCAGGAAGACATCAAGCTCCTGATGGCGCCGATGGCCACAACAGGCCAGGAAGCCGTCGGCTCGATGGGCACGGACACGCCCATTTCGGCGCTCTCCAACAAGTCGAAGCTTCTCTACACCTATTTCAAGCAGAACTTCGCGCAGGTCACCAACCCGCCCATCGATCCGATCCGCGAGGAATCGGTGATGTCGCTGGTCAGCTTCATCGGCCCGCGTCCGAACATTCTCGATCTGGAAGGCTCTTCGCGCGAAAAGCGGCTCGAAGTGCGTCAGCCCATTCTCACCAACGAGGATCTCGAAAAGATCCGCGGCATCGGTGACATGGCCGACAACCAGTTCAAGACCATCACCATCGACATCACCTATCCTGCCGCCGCGGGTGCGGCCGGCATGGAAGCCGCGCTCGATAGCATCAGCCAGCAGGCCGAAGCCGCCATTGCCGGCGAATACAACATCATTATCCTCAGCGACCGGCTGGTCGCGGCCGACCGCATCGCCATTCCGGCGCTGCTCGCCACCGCCGCCGTCCATCACCACCTGATCCGCAAGGGCCTCCGCACCTCCTCGGGTCTTGTGGTGGAAACCGGCGAAGCCCGCGAAATGCACCATTTCGCCATGCTGGCCGGCTACGGCGCCGAGGCGATCAATCCCTACCTGGCCTTCGAGGCACTCGCTGCGCTCCACGCCGAAGGCGAATATCCGCCCGAGGTGTCGGCCGACGAAGTCGTCTACCGCTACATCAAGTCGGTCGGTAAGGGTCTCCTCAAGGTCATGTCCAAGATGGGCATTTCCACCTACCAGTCCTATTGCGGCGCCCAGATCTTCGACGCCATCGGCCTCAACACCGATTTCGTGAAGAAGTTTTTCTTCGGCACGGCGACGTCCATCGAAGGCGTTGGCCTCACCGAAGTCGCCGAAGAAACCGTCCGCCGCCACGCCGACGCCTTTGGCGACGATGTCGTCTTGCGCAAGGCGCTCGATGTCGGCGGCGAATATGCCTATCGCATCCGCGGCGAAAAGCATGCCTGGTCGCCCGACGTGGTCGCCGATCTGCAGCATGCGGTGCGCACCGCCGAGGAAAGTCCCGAGACCGCTCAGGAACGCTACGACAGCTTCGCTGCCCGCGTGAATGCCGGCGAAAACGGCTATCTCTCGATCCGCCACCTGTTCGACATCAAGCCCGTCGGCCCCGCCGTCGCCCTCGATGACGTCGAGAGCGCTGCCGACATCGTCCGGCGCTTCGTCACTGGCGCCATGTCCTTCGGCTCCATCAGCCGCGAGGCCCACACGACGCTGGCCGTCGCCATGAACCGCATCGGCGGCAAGTCGAACACCGGCGAAGGCGGCGAGGAGCCCGATCGCTACAAGCCGCTGCCGGACGGGTCCAGCAACCCGCTGCGCTCGGCCATCAAGCAGGTCGCCTCCGGCCGCTTCGGCGTCACCACCGAATACCTGGTCAATTCCGACCAGATCCAGATCAAGGTCGCGCAGGGCGCCAAGCCCGGCGAGGGTGGTCAGCTGCCCGGCCACAAGGTCGACTGGATCGTCGCCAAGACCCGTCACTCAACGCCAGGCGTGGGCCTTATCTCCCCCCCGCCGCATCACGATATCTATTCGATCGAAGATCTGGCCCAGCTGATCTACGACCTCAAGAACGTCAACGAGGCCGCCGATATCTCGGTCAAGCTCGTGTCCGAAGTGGGCGTTGGCACGGTTGCAGCCGGCGTCGCCAAGGCGCGCGCCGACCATATCGTGATCTCGGGCTATGATGGCGGCACCGGCGCTTCGCCGCTGACCTCGCTCAAGCATGCCGGCGGACCGTGGGAAATCGGCCTGGCCGAAACCCACCAGACCCTGGTGCTCAACCGCCTGCGCAGCCGCGTCCGCCTGCAGGTCGATGGCGGTCTCAAGACCGGCCGCGACGTGCTGATCGGGGCTCTGCTCGGTGCCGACGAGTTCGGCTTCTCCACTGCCCCGCTGATCGCGGCCGGCTGTATCATGATGCGCAAGTGCCATCTCAACACCTGCCCGGTTGGCGTCGCCACCCAGGACCCGGTGCTGCGCAAGCGCTTCAAGGGCACCCCCGAGCACGTCATCAACTACTTCTTCTTCGTCGCCGAAGAGCTGCGTGGCCTTCTGGCCGGGCTGGGTGCGCGCACCCTCAACGAACTGGTCGGCCGCTCCGACCTGCTCGACCAGCGCCGCGCCGAGGACCACTGGAAGAGCTTCGGGCTCGACCTCGCCAAGGTCTTCTACAAGCCCGAACCGTTGGGCGGCGACACGCTGTTCCACTCCGAGACGCAGAACCACCATCTCGAATCCGTGCTCGATCGCAAGCTGGTCGAACTGGCCGCGCCGGCGCTCGAACACGGCAAGGCCGTACAGATCGATCTGCCTATCCGCAGCCGCGACCGCTCGGCCGGTGCCATGCTTTCAGGCGCCCTGGCCCGCAAGTATGGGCATGCCGGGCTTCCGGAGGACACCGTCTCGATCACCCTGCGCGGCACGGCGGGTCAGGCCTTTGGCGCCTTCCTTGCCAAGGGCATTTCGATCGACATGATCGGCGACGCCAATGACTATGTCGGCAAGGGTCTTTCGGGTGGCCGCATCGTCGTGCGCCCCTCGGACAAGGTCGGCATCGTCCCGGAAAACTCGATCATCGTCGGCAACACCGTGCTCTATGGCGCTACCGCCGGTGAGCTCTATGCCCGCGGCGTGGCCGGCGAACGCTTCGCCGTTCGCAATTCCGGTGCCATCGCCGTCGTCGAGGGCACGGGTGATCACGGCTGCGAATACATGACCGGCGGCCTCGTCGTCGTCATCGGCAAGACCGGCCGCAACTTCGCGGCGGGCATGTCCGGCGGCGTCGCCTACGTGCTCGACGAGGACGAAAGCTTCCGTTCGCGCTGCAACCTCGCCATGGTCGATCTGGAACCGGTGCAGGAGGAAGAAGACCTCATGCGCAAGCTCCACCACCACGGCAATGACCTCGAATGGCATGGTCGCGTCGACATTTCCGGCGACATGACCAAGCATGACGACGAACGCCTGCACCAGCTCATCTCCAACCACCTGCACTACACGGGGTCGACCCGCGCCAAGCATATCCTGGAGAACTGGGCCGAGATGCGTCCGAAATTCGTAAAGGTCATGCCGCTCGAATATCGCCGCGCCATCCAGGAGATGGAAAAGAAGCGCGCCTCCAACCCGCATGTGGCGGCTGAGTAGGCCCTTCTTCTCCTCCCCGCTGGCGGGGGAGGCCGGGAGGGGGCGGGGCAACAGGACCCGCTCTCTCAGTTGAGATCAATTCCGCGCATTGCGCGACTTAGGGGAGACAAGCATGGGTAAGGTCACAGGCTTTCTCGAAATCGAACGTGAGGAACCGCGCTACGAGCCGGCTTCCGACCGCATCCGTCACTTCGGTGAATTCACCATCCCCCTCTCCGAAGGGCGCGTGGTGGATCAGGCCGCACGCTGCATGGATTGCGGCATCCCGTTCTGTCACGGCGATACCGGCTGCCCGGTTCACAACCAGATCCCGGACTGGAACGACCTCGTCTACAATGGCGACTGGGAGGAGGCTGCCCGCAACCTTCATTCCACCAACAATTTCCCCGAATTCACCGGCCGCATCTGCCCCGCTCCCTGCGAGGAAGCCTGCACGCTCAACCTCGAGGACGTGCCGGTCGCCATCAAGACCGTCGAGCAGGCCATTGCCGATCGCGCCATCAAGTCTGGCTGGATCAAGCCGCAGATTCCCGCGGTCAAGACCGGCAAGCGCGTTGCCGTGGTGGGCTCGGGCCCTGCCGGCCTCGCCGCCGCCCAGCAGCTGGCCCGTGCCGGACACGATGTGCACCTTTATGAACGCGAGCCCAAGGCCGGCGGCCTGATGCGCTACGGCATTCCTGACTTCAAGATGGAAAAGGAACACATCGACTTCCGCGTCGAGCAGATGGAAGCCGAAGGCGTAACCTTCCACTATGGCGTCAATGTCGGCGTCACCAAGCCGCTCTCCGACCTGCAGCGCGACCACGATGCCGTGTTGCTCGCCGGCGGCGCCGAAAAGCCGCGCGATGTCGATGTTGAAGGCAAGCAGTTTGCGGGCGTGCATTTTGCCATGCCGTTCCTCGTGCAACAGAACCGCCGTGTCGGCGGCGAGGACGTCTCGGGCGAATTCCAGCTCTCGGCCGCTGGCAAGCATGTCGTGGTCGTGGGCGGCGGTGATACCGCGTCAGACTGCGTGGGCACCAGCTTCCGCCAGGGCGCCATCGCCGTCACCCAGCTCGACGTGCGCCCCATGCCGCCCGAGCTCGAGAACAAGCTGACCAACTGGCCCAACTGGGCGGTCAAGATGCGCACCTCGTCCTCCCAGGCCGAAGGCGCCATCCGCGAATTCTCCGCGGGCACGATGAAGATCGTGGGCGATGCCAAGGGTCACGTGACGGGCGTCGAATGCGCCCGCGTCGATCGCAAGCGTCAGGCCATTCCGGGCACCGAATTCATCATCAAGGCCGATATCGTCCTGCTCGCCATCGGCTTTGCCGGTCCGGTTCAGGAAGGCATGCTCAATGAGCTCGGTGGCCAGTATGACAAGCGTGGCAATCTGTTTGCCGATACCCTGAGCTACAAGACCTCGGTTCCCAAGGTCTATGCCGCCGGTGACATGCGCCGCGGCCAGTCGCTCGTCGTCTGGGCCATCCGCGAAGGCCGCCAGGCCGCCCGCTCCATCGACTTCGACCTCATGGGCAAGACAGCGCTTCCTCGATAGGCCGGCGCACCCCCACCCAACCTCCCCCTGAAACAGGGGGAGGAGCGACCGGTGCGTGCCAAACATCTGCAGTTAAACGCGATGCGCCCCTCCCCCTTCTATAGGGGGAGGTCGGGTGGGGGTTGTTTGATTTGATGGGGTCTTCACCTCACTCCACGAACAACCCTGCCTCCAGCGCCGCGTCCATGAACGCCACCCACGCCGTCTCGACGCTCGCGCCTTCCATGGCCGCAAGGCAGAGCTCGCTGGCGATCTTGTGCTTGTCGGTGCGATCGCCCGGCCAGTCCATCAGAAGGAAATTGCGCGCCTGCGTAGGCGTGCGGATGACGAGGAGTTCATCCGCGCTGCGAACCGTTATTGGCCGCTCCCAGGTGTGAATGGCGTCGAGCATGGGCTGAGCTCCTGTCTGCGTGCTCCTGCCAACGGTGCCCGCTTCGCGAAGTTCCTCTTGTCCATTCGCTCGCCCGGTGCTTCAACAGCAGCCGCAATTCTCCCGGCCGAGTCTCCATGCCCCAAGCCCCCTACGTCGTCGACCAGCTGATCTCCGCCAAGGCGATTGCCGCCCGCGTCGAGGCGCTCGCCGCCGAGATCACCCAGACCTTCAGCGATACCGACAAGCTCGTCGTCGTCGGCCTGCTGCGAGGCTCCTTCATCTTCATCGCCGACCTCGTGCGGGAGATCGATCTGCCGGTGGAAGTGGATTTCCTCGAAGCCTCGTCCTATGGCGATGCGATGGAATCCTCGCGCGAGGTGCGCATCCTCAAGGACCTGCGCGGCGAGATCGCCGGCCGCGACGTCCTCGTGGTCGAGGACATCATCGACACCGGGCATACGCTCAAGCACGTGCTCGAAATCCTCGAGACGCGTCATCCGCGCCGCATGGAAGTCTGCGCCCTCCTCAACAAGCCCAGCCGCCGCGAGGCCGAAGTCCCAGCAAAATGGATCGGCTTCGACATTCCCGACGAATTCGTCGTCGGCTACGGCATCGACTACGCCCAGCGCAACCGCAACCTGCCCCACATCGGCAAGGTGCGGTTTGTGGATGAACAGCCTTAGCAAGCACCGGGTCCTACATCACCGCCCCGACCTGCCAGGGCACGAACTCGTTGTCGCCATAGCCCAGCGCTTCCGACTTGGTTTCCTCGCCCGAAGCCACGCGCAGCATGAGATCGAAAATCTCCTGCCCCTTGGCCTCGATGCTCACACCCTCGACGATATCGCCGCAATTGATGTCCATGTCCTCGGTCATGCGCTGATACATGTCCGAATTGGTGGCGAGCTTGATCGAGGGCACCGGCTTGCAGCCATAGGCCGAGCCGCGCCCGGTAGTGAAGGCCAGGATATTGGCGCCACCGGCCACCTGCCCTGTCGCCGACACCGGGTCGAAGCCGGGCGTATCCATGAACACGAACCCCTTTTCCGTGACCTTCTCGGCATATTCGTAGACCGCCGTCAGTGGCGTCGTGCCACCCTTGGCCGCCGCACCGAGCGACTTCTCGAGGATGGTCGTCAGCCCACCCAGCTTGTTGCCGGGCGAGGGATTGTTGTTCATCTCGCCCCTGTTACGCCGCGTGTAGTCTTCCCACCAGTGGATGCGCTCGATCAGCTTCTCGCCCACGTCGCGCGATGCGGCGCGCCGCGTCAGCAGATGCTCCGCCCCATAGATTTCCGGCGTCTCCGAAAGAATGGCCGTACCGCCATTGCGCACCAGGATATCCGCCGCAACGCCGAGCGCCGGGTTGGCGGTAATGCCCGAATAGCCGTCCGATCCCCCGCATTGCAGGGCCAGCGTCAGGTGGCTGGCATCCACCGTCTCGCGCCGTGCCGCAGCCGCGATCGGCAGCATCTCCTTGACCTTCTCGACACCCCACTCGATCATCCTGCGCGTGCCGCCGCGCTCCTGGATCGTCATGGTCTGGAAGGTCTCGCCCTCCTCGATGCCGTAGAGCTCCTTCATCCGGCCGATCTGGAACACTTCGCATCCCAGGCCCACCAGCAGCGCCGCGCCCAGATTGGGGTTGGACGTATAGCCCCACTGCGTGCGCTTCAGAATATCGAAGCCTTCGCCCCGGCTTTCCATGCCGCAACCCGTGCCGTGAACGAAGGGCACGACACCGTCGATCTCCGGATAATCCTCGAGCAGGCCCGAGCGATTGACCGCATCGGCCACGAACTTGGCCACCGTCGCCGAGCAGTTCACCGAGGTCAGGATGCCGATGTAATTGCGCGTCCCGACCGTGCCGTTCGCCCGCTTGTAGCCCTGGAACGTCGCTCGTTGCGCCGGCGGCAGGAAATCCACCGGCACCGCGCCTTCGGCAAAGGCATAGTCATGCGTCAGCGTGCCGTCGGGTCCGCCCATGCCGCAATTGTGCTCGTGCACCCAGTCGCCCGGAACGATTGCCTCGCTCGCAAAGCCGATGATCTGCCCGAACTTGACCACCGCCTCGCCCGCCCCGATCGGTCGCGTCGCGAACTTGTGCCCGCGCGGCACGCGGCGCACGATGGAAACGCCCTGCGCGGTTTCCGTTCCGACGTCGAGATTGGCCAGCGCCACGGCGATATTGTCGGCTGCATTCAGAACCAGCGTCTTGCCTTGCGGCGGGGTCAGGATGTCATTCATCGCTCAGGGCCTTGGGTCAGGTAAGGGTGCTTTACGCCTTTGGAAATTCCCCGCAGATTGCGCCCGCAATCGGAGGGACCGGCATTGTCATTCAGCGCTCGACTAACTAACATGTTAGCATGAAAACGGAAGTCGGTCCTTATCAATTTCTAGGCGCAGCAGGCGATTTCTCGCGCGGCACCGTCACGGTCGATGTCACCAATGCGCTGCGCCATGCCATCGTGACGCTGGCGCTGCCCCCCGGCACCGTGCTCGACAAGACGGCCATCTGCGCCCAGCTCGGGGTCTCCCGTTTCCCCGTCAGCGAGGCGCTGGCGCGGCTGGCCGATGAGGGCTTGGTCGATATTCTGCCCCAGCGCGGCTCCATCGTCTCCCGGGTCAAGATCGCCGACGTCCGCGAATACATGCTCATTCGCAAGGGTCTCGAGAGCGAGGCGCTCCGCGTGCTCATCGGCCGGCACGATGCCGACGCCATCGAAGCCCTGCATGCCAACATGGCCGCCCAGCGCGATGCAGCGGCCCGCGACGACGCCGAAACCTTCCACCAGATCGACGTCGATTTCCACGACATCATCTTCCGCTCCCTGCGCATGACCAAGGTCAAGTCGATCATCGACAAGGCTCGCGCCAATCTCGACCGCGCCCGGCGCCTGATCATCACGCCACGCCGTCTCAACCATACCATCGCCGAGCATCAGGCCATCTTCGATGGCATCCTTGCGCGCGACACCCAACAGGCCATGACGGCGATCCGGGCCCATATCGATGCGGTCATGGTCGAACTCTTCGCCTTCGCCCAGGCCCATCCGTCGCTGTTCGCCGACGGCCACGATTTCACCGCCGAGGACAACGACTTTCCCTTCGGCTAGCGAGAAACGGATCATGCTGAAAAACATTCCCGCCCTACTGGGGCCTGAGCTGCTCTCGACCCTGCGCGCCATGGGACACGGCGACGAACTGGTCATCGCCGATGCCAATTTTCCGGCCGAGTTCCTGGGTCCGCTGGTGATCCGCGCCGATGGCATCACAGCCACGGCCATGCTCGATGCCGTCCTGACGCTGCTCCCACTCGATCAGTTCGTCGATGAAACCGCCATCGGCATGCAGGTGGTCGGCGAGCCGGCTGCGCGCCAGCCCATCGACGACGAGTTTGAAGCCATCATCGCCCGCCACGAACCCGAAAAGCACTATTCCAAGATCGAGCGCTTCGCCTTCTACGACCGCGCCCGCAAGGCCGCCGCCGTCATCCAGACCGGCGAAACCCGCCTCTATGGCAATATCATCCTCAAGAAGGGCGTCATCCGCCCCACGTCTGCTGAATTCTCGGAGAGACCACAATGAAACTGCTTCGCGTTGGCGCCAAGGGCGCTGAAAAGCCCGCAATCTTTGCCGCCGACGGCACGATCCGTGATCTCTCCGGCGTCGTGCCGGATATCGCCGGGGCGACCCTGCTGCCCGAGGGCCTGGCCAGGATAGCAGCGACAGACATCGACACCCTGCCACAGCTTTCGGCGTCCGAGCGGATCGGACCCTGCGTGGGCAATGTCGGCAAGTTCATCTGCATCGGCCTCAACTACGCCGATCACGCTGCCGAAACCGGCGCCAAGATCCCCGAGGAGCCGATCATCTTCATGAAGGCCACCAGCGCCATCATCGGCCCCAATGACGACGTGATCATCCCAAAATACGCCATCAAGCCCGACTGGGAGGTCGAGCTGGCCGTGGTCATCGGTAAGGAGGCCCGCTACGTCGAGGAGGCCGACGCGCTCGACCATGTCGCCGGCTACTGCGTCTGCAACGACGTCTCCGAACGGCACTTCCAGACCGAGCGCGGCGGCACCTGGGACAAGGGCAAGGGCGCCGACACCTTCGGGCCCATCGGTCCCTGGCTCGTCACCCGCGACGAAGTTCCCGATCCGCAGAACCTCAAGATGTGGCTCGAAGTCGATGGCAAGCGCTATCAGGATGGCTCGACCACGACGATGATCTTCGGCATCGCCAAGATCGTTTCCTACGTCTCCCACTTCATGAGCCTCCAGCCCGGCGACGTCATCACCACAGGCACGCCCCCCGGCGTCGGCATGGGTGTCCGCCCCGAGCCCGTCTGGCTCAAACCCGGCAATGTCATGCATCTGGGCATCCAGGGTCTGGGCGAACAGCGGCAGAACGTGAAGGCCTACTCGGCCTGAAATCTCCACCTCCTTCATAAGGCCTGACCTTCCTCCTCCTCCCCCTCCTTAAGGGGGAGGCCGGGTGGGGGTGCACCCAACACCACCACCGATCCGTCCTCGGGCTCGACCCGAGGACCACGCGCAGCACCCACCAGATTGCAAATGACCCTCGGATCAAGTCCGGTGGCTGCCCAGCGGGGGTGAAACCTCTCCTTGCCCCCACTGCCCGCACAAGCTAAGCCCCTTGCCATCCTGGGGAGGAGCTCGTGACAACCTTCGACAACACCCTCAACGCCGACGGCGCCCTCATCGTCGGTGCTGGTCTCGCAGGCCTCTTCACTGCGCTCAAGCTCGCGCCGCGTCCGGTCACCGTGCTCTCGCCCAAGCCGCTCGGCACCGGCGCCTCCTCCGCCTGGGCGCAGGGCGGGGTCGCTGCGGCCATGGGTGAAGGTGACAGCCCTCATGCTCATGCGCAGGACACCGAAATGGCCGGCGCCGGCATCGTCGATCATGGCATCGCCGAAAGCGTCACGGCAGAAGCCGTAGCGCGCATCGAAGACCTCGCCCGCTGGGGCACCCCTTTCGATCGGGACGATTTCGGCAATTTCGAGCTCGGGCGCGAGGCGGCCCACTCCGCCAACCGCATCGTCAAGGTCGAAGGTGATCGCGCCGGCTGGGCCATCATGCAGGCCATCATCGCCCAGGTGCGCAAGACGCCCTCGATCCGCGTCGTTGAAGGCATCACGGCCCTCAGCCTCGCGCGCGACAACGGCCGCATCGTCGGCATCTATGGACGGCGCCTTGGCGATCGCTATTCCGAACCCATCTTCATTCGCGCGCGCGCCACCGTTCTCGCCGCCGGTGGCCTGGGCGGCCTTTATGCGGTCACCACCAATCCGCCCGGCGTGCGTGGCCACGCCCTGGGCATGGCGGCGCGCGCAGGGGCCATCATTGCCGACCCCGAATTCGTGCAGTTCCACCCCACCGCCATCGCCACGGGTGCCGATCCGGCCCCGCTCGCCACCGAAGCGCTGCGCGGCGAAGGCGCCATTCTCGTCAACGATCTGGGCGAGCGCTTCATGCCCGCCATTCATCCCGATGCCGAGCTGGCCCCGCGCGATGTCGTCGCCCGCGCCAATTTCCGGCAGATCCAGGCCGGACGGCAGGTCTTTCTCGATACGCGTCAGGCGCTGGGAGCCGATATCCTCACCCGTTTCCCCACCGTCTCGAAATATTGCCGCGACGCCGGCATCGACCCGGTCAACGGCATGATCCCGGTGACGCCCGCTGCCCATTTCCACATGGGCGGCGTCAAGGTCGACGAACGTGGGCGCTCGTCACTGCCGGGCCTATGGGTTTGTGGCGAAGCAAGCTGCACGGGCCTGCATGGCGCCAATCGCCTGGCATCCAATTCCCTGCTCGAGGCCGTGGTCTATGGCGCGCGGATCGCAGAGGATATCGGCGGTCTCGAACCGCAGCGCGAACTCACGCCCTTCAAGGGCATCGAGTGGGATGAGGCCGAGGGCGCCCGGGCCGAGGAAGTGCTTCGCAACACCCCCGCCGTGCAGGACCTGCGCCGGGTCATGACCGATCTTGTCGGCGTCGAGCGCGACGCCGCAGGCCTGCGCACCGCCCTTCGCGAGATCGCCCGTCTCGAGGCCACGGCCGAACGGGTCACAAGCGCCTATCTCAACATGACCACCTCGGCCACGCTCGTCGCCGCGGCGGCCCTGAAACGCACCGAGAGCCGCGGCGGTCACTTCCGCATCGACTTCCCCGACTCCAACGAAGCCTGGGAACACCACACCGAAATGACGCTGTCAGAAGCGCTTTCCATCCGCGCGGAAGCCTGACGACAGCGCTCACTCGGTCAGCAAATACGTCGCCAGCGCCGTCAGGTCTTCGTCCGTCCAATGCGAGGTGGAATCGGCGATCACTTCGCCCATCGAACCGCCCAGCACGTCGAAGCCCGGGGTAAACCCGTCCTTGAGCGTCTGCACCAGCGTTGGCACATCGTAACCTTCTTCGGTAAGCGCCGCGGCCGTCAGCGCCGGAGCCCGACCGCCGGTTCCGCCGGGCGAGCCGGTGAGGGCCTTGTCCCATTCGAGCGCCCCCAGCGCGTTGCGGGGCGTGTGGCAGGCCACACAATGGGCCGGGCCATAAGCGAGATACTTGCCGCGATTGTACTGCTCGCTCTGTCCCTCCTCGGGGCTGAAGCGCGCCGGGCGGAAGAACAGGTTCTGCCAGCCGGCCATCGCCAGCCGGATGTTGAACGGGAACGGCACCTGGCTTTCGCCCGCCGGCGTCGAAACCGGTTCCGTCGCCATCAGTGCGGCATAGAGATCGACGATCTCCTGGTCGCTCATCAGCGTGTAGTTTTCATAGGGGAAGGTTGGATAGAGGTGCCCCTGCGGTCCCATGCCATTGCTCATGGCATCGGAGAACTGCTGCACCGTCCACCGGCCGATGCCGACATCCGGGTCCGAGGTGATATTGGGCGGAACGAACGTACCAAATGCGGTTTCGAGGCCGACGCCGCCGGCCAGTTCCGCACCGCCGGCAGCAGCATTGGTGTGGCAGGCGACGCATCCGCCCAGGCGGATCAGGTAGTCACCGCGCGCCACATCCCCGACAAGGGTCAGGTCGCGCGCCGGCCCCGTCACCGGCTTGAGGAAATAGGCCGCGGTCGCCGCGCCCAGAACCACCACGACACCCAGAACAATCCATCTCCGCCGCATGACGAACACCCCAAGACGCTATCACGGGATAGAGAGCAGAGCGGCATCGCGCTGGCAACTAACGGAAATGTTAGCTTTAGGCTGCGAGCACCGCATCGACTTCGCCCCGGCTCGGCGGCTGGCATCCCTTGCGCCCGCAATTGATCCCGGCCACCACGGCGCCGAACCGCAGCATCTCGGCCAGCGCCTCGGCGTCCAGCGCAGCGAGCCCGCCCGGCTTCAGCGCCCCGGCTTCGGCCAGCCATGTCAGTATGCCCGCCATGAGGCTGTCGCCTGCCCCCACCGTGTCCCCGAAGACCGGCGGCGCGTAGATCGGCGCCACGGCTTCCCCGGCTGCGGTAAAGGCACGGCTTCCGTGCTCGCCCAGCGTCACCACCACCAGTTCACACCGCGGCCGCGCCAGCAGTTCTGCCGCATGCGCCTCGATGCTGGTCCCTGGCTTGAGCCAGTCGTGGTCCTCTTCCGAGAGCTTGACCACATGGGCTGTATCGAGGAAAGCCGAGAGCCGGCTGCGATAGCCCGCCTCGTCGTCGATCAGTTTGTCGCGCACATTGATGTCGATCGAGATCGTTGCGCCCCGCTCGACTGCTGCCGCGACCACGTCGGTCCAGATGGCGGCGTCGTCGGCGCGGATCGGGGAGAAGCCGCCGATCTGGTAAAGCGCGATCCGCTCCGGCAGCGCCGCGATCAGGCCCTCGCGGGTGAACGCGCGGTCGGCATGCCGCTCGAAGACGTAGGATGCCTGCATCTTCTCGTTAAAGGTCACGATCGCCTTGGTGGTCGGCTCCGGCACGCGGTCTTTGAGCAACACCGCGACGCCCGCCTCCGCCAGCGGCTTGAGCAGCAGGTCGCCATACTGGTCCTGGCTGATCGGGCAGAGAAAACCCGTCGCGTTTCCCAGCTTGGAGAGGGCGATCGCGCAGTTGAAGGGTGATCCACCCGCCAGCGCCACGCGCTCGGCATCCGCAGCGGCCGAAACCGGCACCAGGTCAATCAGGCTTTCGCCCCCAACTACGAACATGCGTCCCTCCCGAGTGCTGCGCTGGCCGCTGCATAGCACTTTCGGATCACTTGTCACCATCGGCCTCTTTATGCACGCCGGGGATTTGGTCTCGGCGGCCAAAGCTGCTACACCCTCCCCGGGCAGCGGCAGCGTTGCTTCCGTCCGGGCTATGGGGCCCGGAACGCACTATGTTAGGAAAGTTTTTGCAGGTTCAGGTACGCGACAACAATGTCGATCAGGCCCTTCGGGTCCTCAAGAAGCGCCTCCAGCGCGAAGGCGTGTTCCGGGAGATGAAACTCCGGAAGTATTTCGAAAAACCCTCTGAAGAACGTGTCCGGCGCAAGGCCGAAGCCGTGCGGCGCAGCCGCAAGGCGGCGCGCAAGCAGGCGATCCGCGAAGGCCTGATCGCCGCGCCCAAGCGCCCCGAGCGCACCTTCGGCAGTCGCCCCGGCGGCGCTCGCTAGCGTTTCAGGCTCTTCGGCCGGGCCGCCTGGCCTGGCCGAGCGCCTCGAGGCGCGCATGCATCCGCCGGATCTGGCCCGGACCGAAATCCGCTGCGCCGATTCGCAGCGATGCGCCCCTCAGGCTCACCGGCGCGGCCTGCTCCATGGCAAAGCGCACCGCGCGTGCAGCAGTCCCGAAATGACGGCCGCCCAAAGCCTGTGCGGTGGTGACGTCGCTGCCCAGGAACAATTCCCCGGGCGCGCTCAAGATATCGAAATTCATTGTGTTATGGTCTTTCTGCCGGCACTCCGGCCGGTCTTCGGCGCAAGGCGCGCCAGGGGATGATCCGCGCCACATTGGGCGCCCCGATCTCCCGGTAACGATGATGATTGCCAGCGATTTCCAGCCAACCTGCCTGCCAGCGCTGACGCGTGACGAAGCCGGCTGCTAGCGCTTGCTGATGGCGATGGTGAAGGCGGTTTCGTTTTCGGCCAGCGCCGTTTTGGTGGCGGAACTGGGGGCAAGGTCGCCCTCTTCCACCACCCGCTCGATGTTTTCGCCCAGCGATTTGACCCGGTACAGCACCGGCCCGCGTTCATGCGGAAGGCAGGTGATGACCTCGCACGGCCCCGACGGACGGTTGCTGAGGCGCGGTGCGGAGCGCAGTTCCAGCATCTGGCCGGCTGTGTAACGGTGCGACATGGTCTGCTCCTTCCGACGGTACCGACGCCTTGAAGGCGTCTCCGGGACTGATCTCGGCTCGAAGCAATGGCAAACGAGCAGGTTTCCCCTGCGCATCATGCATCAGGGGTCTATACGTTCGCAGGTTCGGAAGGAAAGCCATGCAACCGGCTATGCCGGAAGGATCAGGTCGCCAACAGGGGCAGAAAACGTAGGGTGATCATCTACCCCAATCGTGGTGGAGTCAAGGCAAGCGCCAATTCGCCCGGAAATCTCAGCTCCGCAGCCCTGGCGCTTCCTGCCCCGTCGCCTGCACATATTCCGTATAGCCCCCGCCATAGGCATGCACGCCCTCCGGCGTCAGTTCCAGCACGCGGTTGGAGAGCGCGGCGAGGAAATGCCGGTCGTGGCTGACGAACAGCATGGTCCCCTCGAAATTCGAGAGCGCCTCGATCAGCATCTGCTTGGTCTGGATGTCGAGGTGGTTGGTCGGCTCGTCGAGCACCAGGAAGTTCGGCGGATCGAAGAGGATCAGCGCCATGGCGAGGCGCGCCTTCTCGCCGCCCGACAGCACCCGGCACTTCTTCTCGATATCGTCGCCCGAAAAGCCGAAGGCGCCCGCCAGCGCCCGGATCGGCGCCTGCCCGGCCTGCGGGAACGTGCTTTCCAGCATTTGGAAGATCGTCAGGTCGCCGTCGATCACGTCCATGGCGTGCTGGGCGAAATACCCCATCTTGACGCTGGGCCCGCGGCTGACCGCGCCGGCATCGGGCTCCGAGGTTCCGGCCACCAGCTTGAGCAGCGTCGATTTGCCCGCGCCGTTGACGCCCAGGATGCACCAGCGCTCGCGCCGCCGTACGTGAAAGTCCAGCCCGTCATAGATCGTGCGGCTGCCATAGGCCTTCCTGACGCCCTCGATCCGCACGATGTCCTCGCCCGAGCGCGGCGCCGGGCGAAATTCGAACACCACCGTCTGCCGCCGCTTGGGCGGCTCCACCCGGTCGATCTTGTCGAGCTTCTTGACCCGGCTCTGCACCTGCGCCGCGTGGCTGGCGCGCGCCTTGAACCGCTCGATAAAGGCGATTTCCTTGGCCAGCATGGCCTGCTGGCGCTCGAATTGCGCCTGCTGGTTGCGGTCGGAAATCTCGCGCTGGCCCTGGTAGAATTCATAATCGCCGGTATAGCTCGTCAGCGTGCCCGCATCGATCTCGAGGATCTTGTTGACGATCCGGTTCATGAACTCGCGGTCATGCGAGGTCATCAGCAGCGCGCCGGTATAGGTCTTTAGAAAGTTTTCCAGCCAGATCAGGCTTTCGAGGTCGAGATGGTTGCTCGGTTCGTCGAGCAGCAGCACGTCGGGCTTCATCAGGAGGATGCGCGCCAGCGCCACGCGCATCTTCCATCCGCCCGAGAGCGCACCCACGTCGCCATCCATCATTTCGGGCGAAAACCCGAGGCCATCGAGCACTTCGCGGGCGCGCCCATCCAGCGAATAGCCGTCGAGCTCCTGGAACCGGCCCTGCACCTCGCCATAGCGCTCGATGATGGCGTCCATCTGGTTGGCCTTGTCGGGGTCGGCCATGTCGGCTTCGAGCACGGCCATCTCGGCCATCAGCTCGCTCACCGGCCCCGCCCCGTTCATCACCTCGGCGACGACGGGCCTGCCCTCCATGTCGCCCACATCTTGGCTGAAATAGCCGATCGACACCCCACGATCGACCGACACCTGGCCTTCATCGGGCTTTTCCTCGCCGGTGATCATGCGAAACAGCGTGGTCTTGCCCGCCCCGTTCGGCCCCACCAGCCCGATCTTCTCGCCCTTCTGCAGCGCGGCGCTCGCCTCGATGAAGACGATCTGCTTGCCGTTCTGCTTGGAAATGGATTCGAGACGGATCATGAAACGTAGTGCCTGCTGAACGACCGGTCCTTCGCCCCTCCCCCTTCTTCAGGGGGAGGCAGGGTGGGGGCCCGGCCATGCGGTAAAAATCAGCCGCTCCTAAAGCATCCCCAGCCCATTCGAGCAACCCCGCCCGAAAGCCCTCAGCCATGCGACGGCCGGATACGGCGCTCCAGATAACACCGTGCCGCCCTCGGGCTGGACCCGAGGGCCTCTCAGCAAGCCCCAATGCCGGTTCGGTGCACCCCGATAGTGGCCCTCGGGTCAGGCCCGAGAGCGGCGCCGCGTGTGGGGTAGCCTTCGAACACCATAGGCTGGATCCCCCTCCCCCTTCTGCAGGGGGAGGTAGCGGCGCTAGGCCCAAAGGGCCGTAGCATAGCTAGGAGGGGGTTGCCGTCTCATACCGCTCGTCCCACCAGCCCTTCCACTGCGCTTCCAGCGCATCGAACTCACCCGCCGAAAGCCCATAGGTCGTAATCAGCACCGACCCACCGCCGTTCGGCCGCTTGGGTGAAACACCCATGTCGCTGACCACGATCAGCCCATTGCCGAACTGCTCCACCACCAGCGCCGTCTGGAAATGCGTCGTGTACCAGACCAGTCCCCGCGCATTGTTCCCCGTCGACAGCGCCGCCGTGTACGGGCGCCCGGCCGTGTACGCCACCGGCCCATCCAGTCCGAGCTCTGCGCTGGGTTCGCCCACACCGGGCTTGGCGGCCCCCGAGAGATAGATCGTGCGCCGCTCCTCGCCCTCATGCAGTTCCAGCGCCAGCCGCAATTGCTGGAAAAAATTGACCCAGCCTTCGCGGATATCCTCGTAGACCCCGTCCCAGTCGAGCGGTGCGCCGCCCGATCGTATCATCCGCAACCGTGTCCCGCCGGCCTCTTCCGTCAGCTCTATGGCATCGCTCGAGCCTTCCCATTCGCCGAACTGCACCACGCGCCGCGCCGCGTCCGCTTCCGCATGGTCGAGGAAGATGAATTTGATCTCCTCGGCAAGGCTCGGCGCGTCCCACCCGAACCAGGTTTCGATCAGTTTGGGATCCCGCAGTGCCTCCCAGACGCTCTCGATGGGCGCGGCAATGGTGATATCGACCACGACCTGTCTCGTGTCCGGCGTCTCGCTCATGGCACTCTCCTCAATTGATCGGCTTGGTTTTGCTGTCGGCGACGGCCGGATGCGCTGCGGCCGTCAGGTGATAGCGGCGCCTTCCGGCGCCTTGCGGATATCGTGCCGCCACGGCCGCGACCGCCTCGCTGAGTGCGGCAGCGAAATCCTCGAAATCGTGTGGCTGCTCAAAGCCGACATCGGCCTCTATTGTCAGCGTCAGCAGCCGCGCGCCAGCTGCCTCGGCCGCGCCCCGCATGCGGGTCACCTCGCGCACGATGTCGCCTGCCACAGCAACCAGGTGTTCCGCGGCGTACCGGTCCTGGGCGTCCACCTCTTTGCGGCCCAGCAGCGCCGGGTCGAGCACGAAGGCATCCGCCGATGCGACGAGCACCCGCTCGACGAAACCGCGGCGCTTGCGCTCCTCCACCAGTCGCACCAGTCCGGCGGCTTCGAGGGCCCGCAGGTGGTAGCCCAGCTGCTGGCGGGACATGTCGAGACGCTTGGCCAGGCTGCTGGCCGAGCCTGGCTCGCGCAAGGCATCCAGCAAGCGTCGCTTGATCGGCGAGAGCACCATCATGGCGCGCGCGGCATCATCGATCAGGCGGGTCGGTTCGGATGCAGTCATGGCCCAAGGCTAGAATTGACAATTATATTTGTCAATTAACAACGAGGGTGAGCGTGGTCATCGCCGGACGATATCGTGTTGACCGGCCGGAAGGATGATGGTCAATCTTTTCAAGGGAGAAAGCGGCGCCGGGGAGCGCTGCAAGCATGAGGGGAGGCGATCCGTGCAGGGTTTAGCCGCGCTGGTCAAAGGTATCAGCGCTATCAACTGGCTTGTGGGCCAGATCTTGTCTTGGCTGGCATTGGCCTGTGTTCTGGTCTGCTTCACCGTCGTGGTGCAGCGCTACTTCTTCAACACCTCGACGCTTTGGGTACAGGATCTCTATGTCTGGGTCGGAGGCGCCATGTTCACGGGCGTCGCCGGTTTCGCGCTCCTGCGTGACGATCATGTTCGTGTCGACATTTTCTACCGCCCGTCTTCGGTCAGGCGCAAAGCCATGGCCGATCTCTTCGGCGTGGTCGTGTTCCTTCTCCCTTTCATGTATGTCGTCATTCGCTACTGCTATCCGGCGGTGGCGCGCTCCTGGGGCTTTTACGAGGGCTCCTCGAATATCGGGGGCATGCCGGGGCTGTTCATCCTCAAGGGCTTCATAATCGCCTTTGCCGTGCTGGTCGGCCTTCAGGGCATAGCCATGGCAGCACGCGCCATTCTGGTTCTCGCCAACCGCGAGGAACTCCTGCCGCCAGACCTCCGCTATAAGACAGACGACGCAAGGGAAGCGCACTGATGGATCCCGTCCTTATCGGCGAGATTCTCGCCGCCCTGATGTTCGTGGGCGTCATCGGCGTCCTCATGCTCGGTTTCCCGGTCGCCTTTTCGCTGGCCGGCACGGCCATTCTCTTTGGCCTCGTCGGATGGTGGCTGGGCGTCTATGACCCCTCCAACTATGGCTCGCTGGCCGGGCGCTATATCGGCCTCATGACCAACGAAGTCCTGGTGGCGGTGCCGCTGTTCGTGTTCATGGGCGTAATGCTCGAACGCTCGGGAATTGCCGAGCAACTTCTGCTCACCATGGGCAAGCTGTTCGGCAATTTGCGGGGCGGACTTGCCTTGTCGGTGATTGTCGTCGGTGCGTTGCTCGCCGCCTCCACCGGCGTGGTCGGCGCCACCGTCGTTACCATGGGCCTGATTTCGCTGCCTGCCATGCTGCGTGCCGGCTACGATCCCAAGCTTGCGACCGGCGTCATCTGCGCTTCGGGCACCCTGGGTCAGATCATACCGCCTTCCACGGTGCTGATTTTCATGGGCGACATGCTCTCGGGCATCAATGCCCAGGTGCAGATGGAAAAGGGCAACTTTGCCCCCGAACCCGTTTCGGTCGGCGCCCTGTTTGCAGGTGCCATCATTCCTGGCCTGCTGCTGGTTTCGCTCTACGCGATCTTCGTCATCGTCAAGGCCTGGCTCGACCCCAAGTCTGCGCCAGCAACGCCGGTGCCCGAAACCGAAAAGGCATCGCTCTGGCGTGAGGTGGTCGTGGCGCTTATTCCGCCACTACTCCTCATCATTGCCGTGCTCGGCTCCATCCTGGCCGGCATCGCCACCCCAACCGAGGCTGCCTCGGTCGGCTCGGTTGGCGCGCTGCTGCTCTCGCTGCTGCGTGGCAAGCTCACCCTGGGTATTCTCCGCCAGGCCGTCATCTCCACCGCCACCATCACCTCCATGGTGTTCATCATCCTTTTCGGCGCGGCGGTGTTCTCCATCGTCTTCCGCATGATGGGCGGCGATAACCTGGTGCACGAATTCCTGTCGTCCATGCCGGGCGGCGCCGTTGGAGCCATCATCATCGTGATGCTGGTGATGTTTCTGCTGGGCTTCATCCTCGACACCTTTGAAATCATCTTCATCGTCATCCCGATAACGGCCCCGGTGCTCCTGGCGCTCGATGTCAATCCGATCTGGCTTGGGGTGATGGTGGGGGTGAACCTTCAGACCAGCTTCCTGACCCCGCCATTCGGCTTCGCCCTGTTCTATCTGCGCGGCGTTGCCCCTTCGCGCATTACCACGGGCATGATCTACAAGGGCGTCGTGCCCTTCGTGATCCTGCAGATCGTCGCCCTGATCACGCTGTTCTTCTTCCCGCAGTTGATCACCTGGCTGCCCGGCGTGCTTTACTGACTTCGAAGACGGTTCGCGCAGCGAATATGCGGCTCCAGTGGAGCCGCATAAGTCGAGAAGGCCATGAGAGCTACGCTCGAATGGCAGCCAGCCGAACGGTAGCAGAGAATGAAAACAAAAAGCCCGGGCCTCAGCCCGGGCTTCTTCGTGCGGTCGATAGTTCGCTTATTCGTACTTGATGTACTTTTCGCGCGCGGCCAGGAACGGCATGTCGGTGCCTTCCGTGCGCTGGCGCAGCAGGTTGAAGGCGGAGACGAAGCTCTCGGCCACTTCCTTGGTATTGGCGTCGCCGCCGTCGCGGATTTCCTGGATCAGTTCCATCGAAGCCTTGGCGCCAGCCTCGAGGATTTCCTCTGGGAACTGGCGGATCTGCACGCCATGTTCGCTGACAAGCGCATTGAGCGCGCGCGGATCGTTGGCATACATGTCCGACGCCACGTCGTCATACGAAGCCTGGGCACACATGCGGACGATTTCCTGCAGGTCTTCCGGCAGCTCCTGGAACTTGGCCTTGTCCACCACGATTTCGGTGGCCAGGCCCGGCTCGACGAAGCTTGGGAAGTAGTAGTTCTTGGCGATCTGGTAGAAGCCGAGCGCCAGGTCGTTATAGGGCCCGACGAATTCGGCGGCATCGAGCGTACCCGACTGCAGCGCGGCGAAGATTTCGCCGGCGGCCAGATTGGTCACAGAGGCGCCGAGCTTGGCCCAGACCTGTCCGCCGAGACCCGGCGTGCGGAAGCGAAGGCCCTGGATATCGGCGACGCCGGTCAGCTCATTGCGGAACCAGCCACCGGCCTGGGTGCCGGTATCGCCCGAAAGGAAGCCCTGCAGGCCGAACTGGTCGTAGATCTTGTCCCACAGCTCCTGGCCGCCCAGATAGCGCACCCAGGCGGTGAGTTCGCGGCTGGTCATGCCGAACGGCACGCCGGTGAAGAAGCTCAGCCCCTGGCTCTTGTTCTGCCAGTAATAGGGCGTGCCGTGGCTCATTTCGGCAGAACCGTCGATCACGGCATCCAGCGCCTGCAGGCCCGGCACCATTTCGCCGGCAGCGAACAGCTGCACGGTCAGCCTGCCACCCGAGGCGCGGGTGATGCGGTCGGCCAGGTTCTGGGCGCCCACGCCCAGGCCCGGAAAGTTCTTCGGCCAGGTCGTCACCATGCGCCAGGTGATGTTGCCCTGTGCAATTGCGGGCGTGGCCAGTGTTGCAGCAGCTGCTGCGCCGATGGTCGCAACCGAAGCCTGTTTGAAAAATTCGCGTCTCTTCATGAAAATCCCTCCCTTGCGGCGTCTCCCGCCGGACCGAAAAGCGCCCTCTCCCAAGCGACGCACCGGTCACGGCTAACAAAGCAATCCGGATGCCACCTGTCCAGCATGTTGTTATGCGCCAATGCAAATTTCCGGCCACGAGGTTTTTTCGGCGTCGCGGGATTAAACCGCCCTGCCCGGTGTTGATGCAGGGGAAGGCCGCTCACTGGCCTTGCAACAGGAGGACGTTTCCCATGCAGTTCCGTTCGCTTCTCGCCGGCGCCGCCGCGCTCGCGTTCATCGTCGCCCCCGCCTTCGCCGCCGACTATCTGGGCGGCGCCGTCAAGTCGACCGATATCGGCGGCAAGATGGTTCTGACCGATACCAATGGCATGACCCTTTACACCTTCGACAAGGATACCAAGGGCGACGGCAAGAGCGTCTGCAACGGCGATTGCGCCGTCAAGTGGCCGCCGCTGATGGCCGATGCCGCCGCCACCGACGATGGCGACTTCACCGTCGTCACCCGCGACGACGGCTCCAAGATGTGGGCCTACAAGGGCTGGCCGCTCTACTACTGGTACGAGGACATGGCGGCGGGCGACACCAAGGGTGACGGCGTCGGCGGCGTCTGGCATCTTGCCATCGAGTAACTGAGTTCCACCGCGAGGACTGGTCGGCGTGGTCGATTTTCTCGATGAGCTGCAGGAATGCGTTCCGGCCCTGCGCCGCTACGCCCGTGCGCTCACCCGGGACGTCGACCGCGCCGACGACCTGGTGCAGGATTGCCTCGAGCGCGCCATCGCCCGCCGCGGCCTGTTCCAGCCGCGCGGCCCCCTGCGCCCCTGGCTCTACACCATCCTCACCAATCTCCACCGCAACGGCCTGCGCGCCCAGCGCCGCCACGGCACGCCGCTTGATCTCGACGCCGTGCCCGAACCGGCGACTCCGGCGCCACAACCCGGCCACCTGGCCCTCGCCGAACTGGCCCGCGCCATCGACACCCTGCCCCTCGAACAGAAGGAAGCCCTGCTGCTGGTTACCCTCGAAGGCCTCGCCTATGCCGACGCCGCCCGCATCCTCGACATTCCCCAGGGCACGTTGATGAGCCGCCTCGGCCGCGCCCGTTCGGCCCTGCGCACGCTCACCGGCACGCCGGCCGAACCGCATCTGAGGACCGTCAAATGAGCGGCATCGATCGCGACACCATCATGGCCTATGTCGACGGGCAGCTCGACCAGCCCCGGCGCGACGCCGTCGAGGCCGATCCGGCCGCCATGGCCGAAGTCGCCGTGCTCCAGCGCCAGTCCGACGCCATCCGCACCCTGCATGCGCCGGCCGGGGCGGAACCCGTTCCCAAGCGGCTCGATCCCCATCGCCTGGCGCTCCTGCGCGCGCGGCGCCGCTGGTCGGGTCTGCGCCAGGCGGCGGTCCTGGCCGTCTTCCTCGGCATCGGCATCGTCACCGGCTGGCTCAATCGCCCCGCCCCCGACGAGCCCGCCCTCTACAATCGCCTCATCGCCGACGCCGTCAGCGCCCACACCGTATACGTCGCGGAAAACCGGCACGCCGTCGAAGTCCCGGGCGGCGAAACCGAACATCTCTCGACCTGGCTTTCCAATCGGCTGGGCACGGGCCTGGCCATGCCCGACCTCTCGCCTGCGGGCCTCAGCTTCCTGGGCGGCCGCCTCCTGCCTGCCCCCGCCATTCCCGGCGGTCGCGCCGCCCAGCTCATGTACGAGGATGCCGCCGGCCAGCGCCTGACGCTCTATGTCACCCCGTCCAATGGCGTCGATGGACCCGAACTCGAGGCGGTGAGCTTCGGCGGCGACAACGCGCTCTACTGGGCCAATGCCACCATCACCTGCACCATTGTCGGGTCGCAGTCCCCCGAAGCGCTCCAGGCACTCGCCACCAGCATCTTCGCCCAGCTGACGCCGGCCGCATCGGCAGAAGTGCCCGATTACGAGCTCTAGCCGCGCCTGGGCGCATTCCGGGGCGGAATATCGTTGGAGTAAATGGTGTGCAGGCCCACATTGCGGATGTCGCGCTCCCCG
Source organism: Devosia lucknowensis (assembly GCF_900177655.1). Classification (NCBI taxonomy): domain Bacteria; kingdom Pseudomonadati; phylum Pseudomonadota; class Alphaproteobacteria; order Hyphomicrobiales; family Devosiaceae; genus Devosia; species Devosia lucknowensis. The sequence continues at coordinate 2,495,171 of NZ_FXWK01000001.1, forward strand.
CACAGCGCCATCGTCGTGTCGATTTCCTTGCGCAGGATCTCCAGCACGCGCGTCACGCCCGCCTCGCCACCGGCCCCCAGCCCATAGAGCATCGGGCGACCGATGAAGGTCGATTTGGCGCCATAGGCCAGCGCCTTGATCACGTCCTGTCCCGTGCGGATGCCGCTATCGAGATAGACTTCGGTCCTGTGCCCCACCCGGTCGACGATTTCGGGCAGCACGCGAATGGTCGAGGGCGCCCCGTCCAGCTGCCGCCCGCCGTGATTGGAAACCACCACCGCATCGGCGCCATTGTCGACCGCCGCCTGCGCGTCGTCGGCATCGAGCACGCCCTTGACGATGACCGGACCGCCGAACCGCTCCTTGATCCAGCGCACGTCACCCCAGTTGAGCGTCGGGTCGAACTGCGACGCCGTCCACGATGACAGCGACGCCAGGTCGTGATCACCGCTCACATGCCCCACGATATTGCGGAATGTATGCCGCTTGGTCCCCAGCATGCGCAGGCACCACAGCGGGTGCTGCATCATCTGCCAGATCGAGTAGGGCGTGAACTTGGGCGGCGTCGCCAGCCCGTTCTTGATGTCCTTGTGCCGCTGCCCCAGGATCTGCAGGTCCATGGTCAGCACCAGCGCCGAACACTTCGCCGCCTTGGCCCGGTCGATCAGCCGGTTGATGAAGTCGCGGTCGCGCATGACATAGAGCTGAAACCAGAACGGCGCCGTCGTGTTCTCGGCCACGTCTTCGATCGAGCAGACGCTCATCGTCGAGAGCGAAAACGGAATGCCGAACTTTTCGGCGGCCCGTGCCGCCTTGATCTCGCCGTCCGCCGTCTGCATGCCGCCGGTCGCCGCCGGGGCGATCGCCACCGGCATGGTGATCGGCTTGCCCAGCATGTCGACCTTGAGGTTGCGGCCCTCGAGATTGACCGCCACCTTCTGGTTGAGCAGGATCTTGCCGAAATCGCTCTCGTTCTGCCGATAGGTCCCCTCGGTGTAGGAGCCGCTATCGGCATATTCGAAGAACATCTTCGGCACGCGCCGATGCGCCAGCCGCTTCATTTCCTCAACGGTCAGGACCTTGTCGATCGCGGTCATGGCAGCGCGCTCCGGAGTAAGTCCCGCCTGCTCTAACAACTAACATGTTAGTCTTCAAGCCGTGCCACAGGCAGAATTGCTCCAGTGGAGCAATTCTAGGCGCGAAGCCCACAAGAGCTGCGCTCGAGTGGCGGCCGCCCCGAGAAGGCCACGAGAACTCCTCGCGCAAATGGCCAGACGGCTTCAACAAGCGCTGAACCAGCTCACCTTTGCTCGGCCCGCCGCCCCACCACCAGCGTTGCGAAAATCACCGTAAACCCGAACAGCACCATGCCGCCCGCCAGCACATGGGCCCTGTCCCATTCGAGACGTTCGACAAAGTCGTAGATGGCGATCGAGAGCACCTTGGTCTGGCCCGGAATATTGCCCCCGATCATCAGCACCACGCCGAATTCACCCACCGTGTGGGCAAAGGCCATAATGGCGCCGACCAGATACCCCGGCCGCGCCAGCGGCAGGGCCACGCGCCAGAACCGCTGCACCCTTGACGCCCCCAAGGTGTCGGCGACTTCGAGCACCTCGCCCTCGATCGCTGCAAAGCTATTGCGCAGCGGCTGCACCATGAAGGGCAGCGAGGCAATCATCCCGCCAATGACGAGGCCGCCAAACGAGAAGGCCAGCGTCCGCGCCCCCCAGAGGCCTGCAATCCACCCGCCCGGACCATTGGGGCCCAGCGCCAGCAACATGTAAAAGCCCAGCACTGTCGGCGGCAGCACTAGCGGCAGGGTCACGACGGCCCCCACCACCTCGCGTCCCCCGCCCTTTCCAAGCGCCAGCCACCAGCTCAGCGGCGTCGCCACGACCACAAGGATCGCCGTGACACACAGCGCCAGCGACAGGGTCAGGAGAATGGGAGATAGGAGGGGTGCTAGATCCATCAGCTGGTCATATCTGCCGGGTCATTCCCGCGAAAGCGGGAACCCTGTTCGGGATGCCGCGGCATTGTTCATCTCTTCTGTTCATCGTCACCACCGGGCTTGACCCGCTGGTCCACGCCGCCGCGCACTGGATTGCCCGGTCAAGCCGGGCAATGACGGCCAATGGAGTATCCTGCCATTCCACCGGCCAGGCTCCCTCCCCCTCCTTCAGGGGGAGGGTTGGGGTGGGGGTGATCAGCCCTCAGGGCACCGAGTATCCCGCCGCCTCGATGACAGCCACCGCCGCGTCGCTCTTGAGATAGTCCAGAAACGCGACAGCTGCCGGATTGCCCTCGCCTTCCTTCAGCAACACGGCGCCCTGCGCGATCGGTGCGTGCAGGTCATCGGGCACCAGCCACACGTCCTCTTTGCCCACTACCTGGCTGGCCGCCACGAAGCCCAGTTCTGCATTGCCGCTCTCGATGAACTGCAGCGTCTGCGAAATGTTCTCGCCCCAGACGATCCTGGGCTCCAGTGTCTCGTAGACGCCCAGCGCGGTCATTGTTTCCACCGCGGCCTTGCCGTAGGGAGCGGCGTCGGGGTCGGCCACCGACAGCTTGGTGAAATCGCCTTCGAGCGCAGCCTTGCCATCGCTGAGGTCACGACCGGGGCCGTAGAGCGCCAACTGTCCTTCAGCATAGACGAAGAACGAGCCATCCACCGCAAAGCCATCCGCGATGGCTTTTTCCGGTCGCGCCGTATCGGCTGCCAAGAACACGCCAAACGGCGCCGCCTGGCTGATCTGCGTATAGAGCTGTCCGGTCGCCCCGAAGCTCAATTCGACCGCGTGGCCGCTATCGGCTTCGAAATCGGCTGCCAGCTGTTCAGCCACGGCGGTAAAATTGGCGGCGACAGCCACGTTTACGGTTTCCGCCATGGCGGGTAGGGCCGAACCGGCCAGGAGGAGGGCGACGAGGAGAGTGCGGGACACAAGGACGCTCCGATATGTTTTATCGAACATATCGATGCGCAAAACCGCATGACGATGCAAGCGATATGTTTATTTGGAAATATCGGAAAACTTCGCCCGCAGAGCCCGAACGTCTTCGGCGATAGCCAGCTCGGTCTTGTGCTGCATGGCCCGATAGCGCTCCAGCACGGCCTCGCCCAGCGGCGTCAGGCTCGCGCCACCCTGCGCCGCGCCTCCCCGGCTCGACGTCACCAGTGGCTGCCCAAATCCGTCATTGAGCGCCTGCACCAGGCCCCAGGCCCTTTTGTAGCTCATGCCCATGGCCTTCCCCGCCGCCGAGATCGACCCGGTGCGGGCAATCCCCTCCAGCAGATCCGCACGCCCCGGCCCGATATAGGCGGTTTCCGAAATGACGACGCGCAGGTGACCAAGGCCGTGGGAGTGGACAGGTTTGGTCATGAACCGAAAGACCCCCACCCAACCTCCCCCTGATAGGGGGAGGAGTAAAATCGTGTTCCAGGCTGAATTGCGCAACGACCACCAGCCGCACCCCTCCCCCTGACAGGGGGAGGCTGGGTGGGGGTATCCGAGGACAAGGAGTTACCCTCTGAGCGCGCTCGCTTCTCTCGCCAGCGCCTCGATGCGTGCGAAGTCGCCGCTGGCCAGCGCGTCGGCCGGCATGATCCAGGAGCCGCCCACGCAGATGACATTGGGCAGCGCGAGGTAGGTCTTGGCCTTTTCAGGATCGATGCCGCCGGTGGGGCAGAACGTGATATCGGGCAGCGGCGACGCGAAGGCCTTCAGCACTGGCGCGCCGCCTAGCGCTTCGGCCGGGAAGAACTTCAGGAAGGAATAGCCGCGCTCGGCAGCGGTCATGGCTTCCGTCGGGGTGCCGATGCCCGGCAGCAGCGGAATGGCCACGTCATCGGCCGCATCGAGCAGCCGCGGCGAGGCGCCGGGCGAAACCATGAACCGGCAACCGGCATCCACCGATGATTTCATGTGCACGGCATTGCGCACGGTACCCGAACCGACGATGGCGCCAGTGACCTTGGCCATTTCTTCCATCACCTTGAGCGCATTGGGCGTGCGCAGCGTCACTTCCAGCACCGGCAGGCCACCGGCGACCAGGGCCTCGGCCAGCGGCCGGGCCTGCGCCACATCATCGAGAATGATGACCGGCACGACCGGGGCAAGCGAAAGGATCGAGCGGATGGCGTTTGCGTCCTGCGGCATCAGAAGTGTCCTCGGCTGGATTTGCGCCCAGCGTTAGGCGCAGACCGAATTTCCTGCAAGCGGGTTCATTGAATTGGCGGGAGAAAATCCCTAGGTTCCGCCCGCTGGCTGTCGCCGCGCCCTTCTCGCAACCCGCGGGATGCGCGATAGGGCCTGGGCGGGAGGACATCATGGTTCAGACGATCAATGCAGTGACGCCACTGGCAGACGCGCGCGTCATTCTTGCCCAGAATTTCGATCTCAAGTTCACCCCCGCCGTCGCCCGCGCCACCGACAAGGTTTTCGACCGTGTTCGCGACAAGATCCCCGAGATCGAGTGGCCCTTCTATGCCCCCCTGATTTTTCAGATCAATCGGCTGAAAAAGGAGAAGGACGCGGTCATTCTCGCTCACAATTACCAGACGCCGCAGATCTATCACGGCGTCGCCGACGTGGTGGGCGACAGTCTGCAGCTGGCCATCGAAGCAACCAAGGTCCGGCAGTCGGTCATCGTCCAGTGCGGCGTGCATTTCATGGCCGAGACCTCAAAGCTCCTCAATCCCGACAAGACCGTTCTCATTCCCGATAGCCGCGCTGGCTGCTCGCTTTCCGAGAGCATCACCGCCGAGGACGTGCTGGCCATGCGCGCCCAGTATCCGGGCGCACCCGTCGTCACCTATGTGAACACCTCGGCCGCGGTGAAGGCCGTCACCGATGTCTGCTGCACCTCGTCAAACGCGCTCGACATCGTCAACCGCGTCGAGGGCGATACGGTCATCATGATCCCCGACCAGTATCTGGCGGCCAATACCGCCAAGAAGACGAAAAAGAAGATCATCACCTGGGCCGGTGCCTGCGAGGTTCATGAGACCTTTACCGCCGAGGACATTTCCGAGCTTCGCCACGCCTATCCGACGGCCAAGATCATCGCCCACCCCGAATGCCCGCCCGAGGTGATCGACGCGGTGGATTTCGCCGGCTCGACCGCGGCCATGATCGATTGGGTCAAGTCGACCAAGCCCCCGCGCGTCGTCATGGTCACCGAATGCTCCATGTCCGACAATGTCGCCTCGGAAACAACAGGCGTGGATTTCCTGCGCGGCTGCAACATCTGCCCGCACATGAAGCGCATCAATCTCGAAAACGTCCTCTGGTCGCTCCACACCATGAGCGAGGAAGTCACCATCGCCCCCGACATCATCGCCCCCGCCCGACAGGCCGTGGAGCGCATGATCGAGTTGTCGAAGCGGGGCGATTGAGCAATCAGAGGCACGACCTCGCGTCACCTCTCTCTGGGCGAGGTCGGCGCGCAGCGCCGGGTGAGGAGGGCCCCTTCCTAGGGACGCAGCGCCACCAGGTCCACTTCCACCAGCGCCCCAACCGCCAGGGCCGTCACGCCCACGGTCGTCCGAGCCGGCAGCTTCCCCGGTTCGAAAAAGGTCGGCCACAGGTCGTTGAGCGCCGCATAGTCGCGCTCGAACTCGGTGAGATAGATCCGGGCCATGGTCACATGCTCGAGCCCCAGACCGACCCCGCCGAGCACGATCTTGAGATTGTCCACCACCCGCCGCGTCTGCGCCTCGATCCCCTCGGGCAGCGGCGCGTCCGGTGCATCGGGATCGGTCGGCATCTGTCCGGTGACGAACACGAACCCATTGGCTTCCACCGCGTGGCTGAAGGGGGCGACCGGGCGCGGACCGGAGGAAATCATGTGATGGAGAATGTCGGACATGCGATCTTTTCTGGATTAACCGGAGCGAGTGCTCAAGGGTTAGCAGTCTGCTAGCAAATTGCCCATGCTTGCTATGGTTCGAGCAAAAGCGCACTATATTTTGCATGCAAATGCTAGCGCGTATGGCCCTATCGGTGTTCCTGGTCGCCGCCCTGCCGTCAAGTGTCGCCCTGGGGCAGACTTTCACGCCCAGTGCCACACAGTCGGCCGAATTAGACGCTTTGTTTTCAAGGCTTTCCGCGTCCACCACCGAGCCTGAGGCACGCCAGATCGCCGACCGGATCTGGCGCATCTGGACCCGGCCGGACGATCCCGTCCTCGCCGCCCGGGTCGATGAGATCATCAAGGGCGGCGGCTTTGCCGGCCCCGCCAGCCAGCTGCCGCTGATCGATGCCCTCATCGAAGATTATCCTGATTATCCAGAGGGTTGGAACCTCCGCGCCACCGCCCATTTCATGCGCGGTGCCTATGACGATGCCCTGGCCGACGTCGCCCGCACCCTCGCACTCGAGCCTCGTCATTTCGGCGCCATGGCCGGCCGCGCCCTCATCCTCCACACCCAGGGCAAATATGACCAAGCCCTTGAATCCATTAAGCAAGCACTCGATATTCACCCTTGGCTTCCCGAGCGCAGCCTGTTTCCCGAGCTTGGCAAACCGCCGATGCGAAGCTGATAAAGGTCAAGGAAAACAAGAGCATGGCTGAAGGCGACTATATCATCCATCGCGAGGACGGCCCGACCCGCGGCCGCTACGTCATCCACCTCGCCCCCGGCGCCGAGGCCGAGATGACCTATCGAAAGGCCGCCGACGGCCCGATGATCATCGACCACACCGGCGTCCCTCCTGCATACGAAGGCCGCGGCATCGCCTCGAAACTGGTCAATGCCGCCATCGCCGACGCACGCAAGGAAGGGTTCAAGATCACCCCGCTCTGCTCCTACGTTGTCGCGCAGTTCCGCCGTCACCCCGAATGGGGCGATCTGCGCGCCTAGAAACCGTAGCGGATGCTGTCAGCCGTGTCTGCGAGATACGGCGCCAGCGCCTCCCAACTGACCCGCGCCGTCGGGGCACCATAGGCATAGGCGGATATCTCGTAGGGCTGGAACTGGATCACCAGGCCATAGGGGTCCGACAGGTCCCAACGACTTGGATCGATAACGGATTCAGCGATGTAGCTCGTGTCGTCGAGCATCAGGTTGTCACCATGCTCGGCCTTGGCGGCTTCGACGGCCAGCGTCAGCAGCGCCTTTTGCCAGCCCTTTCCCGAGAACACATCCTGCGCTTCAACGAAGCGCTGCTTGTCCTTGAGGTAATGGCGATAGGAGATCGTGTAATTACCGTGCGCCGCCCCATGGCCGAACCAGTAGGTGTTCGCCAGGAGAGAAATGCGGTTTCCTGAGATATCGTCGACGGTGATGCTGTTGGTGGAATCGCTGCTCGTATCGTCTTCGACCCGTTCCGCACCGCCCTGCGGCGCGAACACGCCAGAGATCAACTCCCCCTCCGCCCGCACCAGGTCGTTGAATACCTTTGAAGAATCCTCGTCGCCATCGAGCTGCACCAAGGACAGTTCATGCAGTGCGAGCGGCCAGTTGGAATCAGGATTGGCGGCCTCCGCGGGATCGGGCAGGGCCGAGAACTCGGCCACCGGGTAGAACCGCAGACCGTTGATCATGCGGCTGGTTTCGAGAACATCGCTTCGGCTGTCGAACAGATCGCCGAGGCAGGAAACGCCCCGCTCGTCATAGTTGCTCCCGGCCAGTGGTTCCGCATTGCGGGTACAGGCGCGCTGCGCATAGTCGAGCCATTCGCGCTGGCTCGTCCGCAACGCATCCAGCGCCGTCTCCGACAACCCGCCGACTGCGGTCGCATAGGTCTTGGCGAGGCGCTCGTCGGCCGTAGACAGGTCGGCACTGTCGCAGATCGCATGCTCGAATGGCGTGCCGGCCTTGGAACAATCAAAGCTCGCCGCCTGACCTGACGAAATCGGCACCAAAGAAAAACCGGCCAGCAGCAAGGCTGTGGAGAGAGTGACGCGCAGCATGATCGACCTTGAACGGTTTGATTTCAGCCACGATACCCCTTGCCTCGGCGCGCGTCATCACCAAGCGCACGAGCGCTGGATCCTCAGAGAAACGCCTGGATCGCCCTCAACTCTTCGTTGCGCAACTCGTGCCCGCCCTCATGCCATTCCAGCGTCGTCGCCGCATTGTTGGCCGAGAAGTATTTGGCCAGCGCTTCGGTCGCTCCCGCCGGCGCGATCGGGTCGCGACGCCCTGCGGTGATCAGCACCTTTCGTCCTCCGAAATCCGCCTTGGGCGGCGAAAACGGGATCAGCGGATGCATGAGGATCGTCGCGTCGAAGAGGTCGGGCGCGGTGAACTGCGCGGAAGCAAGAATATTGGCGCCATTTGAGTAGCCCAGCCCGATGACCCGCGATGCGGTCCCGATCTGCGTACGCACGAATTCCGTCATGGCCGCTGTACGAAGCCGCAGATCGTCCATGTCATAGACGCCCTCGCCCGTTCGCCTGAAATAGCGAAGCGCACCGTGTTCGCTGACATCCCCGCGCGGAGCGACCCGTCGCGATCCGGGCAGCAATTGTCCGGCAAGGTCGAAGAACTGGTTTTCGTCTCCGCCCGTGCCGTGGAAAAGGAAAAACACAGGCGCGGCAGGATCGGCATCGACGTCGCTGCGGAACTGATAGCTGGACATGGTGCACTCCTTTGTTGCCGCCGATATTGGCGCTTTCCGAGCGCCGGGCAATGCCCGGTGGACGCCACACACCGTTGCGCGATCCGGAACAATGCCGCCGTGTCGCAATTGCGCAGCGTGGCAGGACCGCTATGATGCAGCATGTTCCTGTCCGTGTTTGATGTCTTCAAGATCGGCGTCGGCCCATCGAGTTCCCACACCATGGGCCCGATGACCGCCGCCCGCCGCTTTCTCGATGATCTCGCCGCCGGCAATTGGCCGCGTGCCGCCCGCGCCCGGCCGGCCGCAATCACCGCAAGTCTTCACGGATCGCTGGCGTTTACCGGCATCGGCCATGGCAGCGATCGCGCTGTGATCCTTGGCCTTTCTGGCGAAGTTCCGCAGACTGTCGACCCCGACGCGATGGACGGCATCATTGCCCGTGTGCGCGAGACTGGAACGATCGCGCCGCCAGGGCGTCCAGCCTACCGGTTCCGGCCAGCCGTCGACCTGGTGCTCGACAAGCGGACGCCGCTGCCTGGTCATCCCAATGGCATGCAGTTCTGCGCCTACGATACCGACGGGCAATTGCTGCTGCGGCGAAACTACTTCTCCATTGGAGGAGGTTTCGTCGTCACCACAGACGAGCTCGAAGCGCTTCGCACCGCTTCGCCTGGCGACGCCGATGTGCCCTGGCCTTTTGCGGATGCGCGCGAAATGCTCGACATGGCGAAGCGCTCGGGCCTGTCCATCGCTGCGATGAAACGGGCTAACGAGGAAGCTGGGCTCTCCCGGACAAACCTCGATCGTCGCCTGGATGCGATCTGGTCGGCCATGTCGTCATGCATTGATCGCGGCCTCTCACAGCCAGGCGAACTGCCCGGCGGTCTGCGGGTCAAACGTCGCGCTGCGGCAATTCACGACCAGCTGGCGCAGAAATGGTCCCGCAACGAAGTCGATCCGCTGATGGCCAACGACTGGCTGTCGGTCTTTGCCATGGCGGTCAACGAGGAGAATGCTGCAGGTGGACGCGTCGTCACCGCACCCACCAACGGAGCTGCCGGGGTCATTCCGGCCGTCCTCAGCTATGCAGTCAAGTTCAATGCGGGGACCGGCGATCAGGCCATTCGGGACTTTCTACTGACGGCCGCTGCGATCGGCGGCATCATCAAGCATCGCGCGTCCATTTCCGGCGCTGAGGTCGGCTGTCAGGGTGAAGTCGGCTCCGCATCTGCCATGGCGGCCGCCGGACTATGCGCTATTCTCGGCGGCTCGCCCGAGCAGGTGGAGAACGCGGCGGAAATCGCTCTCGAACATCATCTGGGTATGACCTGCGATCCGGTCGGCGGTCTCGTGCAGATCCCGTGCATCGAGCGCAATGCCTTCGGTGCGGTAAAGGCCGTCACCGCTGCATCCCTGGCCCTGAAAGGTGATGGCACGCATGCCGTGCCGCTCGACGCCTGCGTCGAAACCATGCGCCAGACCGGCCACGACATGAACGAGAAGTACAAGGAAACCAGCCTCGGCGGCCTTGCCGTCAATGTCGTGGCCTGCTGATCAGCCGCGGTAGCCCACGTCGATCCGGGCATGCCCCTCGGTGAGCCGAGAAACGCAGGCGCACATCTTGCCACCTTCCGACTTTTCCTCGGGGCTGAAGAACACGTCTCGATGGTCGATCTGTCCTTGCGTCTCCAGAACCTGCACGGCGCACAGACCGCATTCGCCGCGGCGGCAGTCGTGGATCATCTCCACCCCCGCCCCGATCAGTGCATCGAGCAGTGTCTGATCCGATCGCACGTCCACGGTGATGCCGCGATTGACCACATCCACGCTGAACGCCTTTTCGGCGAAGAGCCCGCTGTCCCCGAAGACTTCGTAGCGCAACCGGCTGACGGGCCGACCCGATGCCGTCCAGGCGGCCTTGGCAGCCTCCAGCATGCCGATTGGCCCGCAAAGGTAACATTCGGCATCCGCCGGTAGGGCCGCAAATTCAGCCGCCAGGTCAACGTGGTCACCTAGCGAATTGTCATTCAGCACCAGGCGGTCGCCAAGCAGGCTCTGCAACTCTTGGGCAAAAGCCATCAAACCGCGCGACCGCGCCCCATAGACCACCCTGACGGATGCCCCGCGTGCCACCAGCGCTTGCGCCATGCCATAGATCGGCGTGATGCCGATCCCGCCCGCAAGCAGCAGGTAGTGCGCAGCGCGCCAACTGAGCTCGAACCGGTTTTCTGGCAGCGTCAGCCGGATCTTCTCGCCGACCCCGAGCCCCCACATGAACCGGGACCCACCCCGACTTTGTGGATGGAGCTTCACCGCTATAGCGATCTGACCAGGGGCCGCCGGCACGACCGTATAGGCGCGATTGGCTGCCGTGCTCTCGATCTGCACTTTGAAATTGCTATGCGATCCCGGATCGAACCGCGGAACCGGGCCGTCGACCGCGAAAGCGATCTGGCGGACATCCTCGGCGATCTGACGGATTTCGGCGACTGTTCCGTCGCGCCATTCAACACGATTGCGCATGATCAGCCCACGACCAGTGACAGGGCCGGAACGCGGCGGATCAGGCTGCGGTCCTGATCGAGCACGAATTCCAGGTTCTGTCGCGCCAGTCTCGCATGCTCGCGCGCCAGAGCTTCGGCCCGGCTGCCTTCGCGCAGGCCGATGGCTTCCACCATGGCCCGATGCTGGGTCTGCGCGCCATAGAGCGAGCGGCGAAACTCGATGACATTGGCCTGCTTGTCGAGAAAAGCACTGGGCGAGGCGAAAGGCAGGCTGGTGACCCGTTCCAGTTCACGGCGAATGGTCTGGCTCGCCAGCCCCCAGAGTTTTTCATGAAAGGCAGCGTTGAGATCGACGTAGCGATCGAAATCCATATCCGCGACTTCGCCCCTGAGCGCCTCGTCGATCCCTTCAAGCAACCGGCCCAGTTCGCCCATGCGCGCCGGCGCCACACCCCGTTCCGCGGCCAGACGCAGCGCCAGGCCCTCGAGGGCACCGCGCAACTCGATGGCGTCGACCACCTCCTCGCGGGAGAAGCTGCGCACCGCATAGCCGCCCGACGGAATGGCCTCTACCAGTCCCTCTTCGCCCAGCCGGGCAAGGGCAGCACGAAGCGGCGTGCGGGAAATGCCGAGGCGCTCGACCAGCGCCAGTTCCGACAGTCGCGATCCGGCACGGATTTCGCCTGAGATAATGAGGTCACGAACGCCCATCAGCGCCCGTTGCGACTGCGCCGCCCTTTGCGATGTCGGGTTCACTCTGCGGCCTCCTGCATCGCCTGTTCGCTATCGATCATGCGATCGATCAACCGCCGCGCCCACATCGAGCCGGCGTCGATATTGAGATTGTAGATGACGTGATCGGGATTGGCGTCGATGGCCTTTTGTTGTGCCTCGAGGATCCTCTCGTCCTCTCGGAAAATGGAGGACACCCCTTCGCGCAATGTGTGCGTGCGAGCCTGCTCGTCGATCTTGTAGTTGCGGGCGAAGGCCCAGAAGTAGTGGCAGGTCTTGTCGGTTTCCGGCGTCATGGTGTTGAGGACGAAGCCGTTGACGCCCTGGCTGCGGTCGCCGTCCGGCGCGCCGGTGCCTGCAGGCGCCACGCCCACATCGATGGCAATGGTCGAAGGCGCCTGGAAATTGATGATTTGCCAGCGATCGACGTTGCCCGGCTTGCCGAGCTGTCCGCGCCAGAACGGCGGCGCATCGATGTCGCGCATCCAGCGGGTAATGGTGGCGGTCGTATCCGTGTGGGTTGCCTCGAAGGGCGCCTCGGCCACGGCGCGATTGCCGATCGACGAGCCATGCACGTAGGTTTCGTGCGTCAGATCCATGAGATTGTCGACCACCAGGCGATAGTCGCATTTGGCATGGATGTACTTGCCATCGGCCGCCCATGCGGGGTCGTCGTTCCAGTGAAGGTCTGGCACCAGCGCCGGATCGGCCAGCGCCGGTTCGCCCATCCAGAGCCAAATGAAGCGATGCCGCTCGACAAGCGGATAAGACTTGACGCAGGCCGACGGATTAATTGTGTCCTGCGACGGCATGTATACACAACGACCCGTGTCGTCGAATTCGAGCCCATGGTAACCGCAGATGACATTATCGCCGTGAAGCTCGCCCATGGACAATGGGAGCAGCCGGTGCCAGCACGCGTCGGCTAGCGCAACGGCTGATCCGTCGTGCTTTCGATAGAGAACGACAGGCTTGTTGCAGATGGTGCGCGCGAGCAGCTCGCGCTTGACCTCGACATCCCAGGCCACTGCATACCACGCATTCATGGGAAATGTGGGTTCACCCATCGCTACTCTCCTCCTGTTCCTCGTCAACAGAAAATACCAGTTGTATACATTTTGCAAGAAGCCGATTGCCAATTGAGGACGAGCTTGCCATCACTGCCGCCGAAATCAGAAGGAGGATCACCCCATGGCCGTAGCCAAGCCGCCCTACCATGCCGATGTCGTCGGATCGTTTCTGCGTCCCGACAGCATCAAGAAGGCCCGCAAGGCGCGGCTCGAGGACAGGACCATGAGCGCGGAAGACCTCCGCGCCATCGAAGACGAAGCGATCCGCGACGTGATCCGGATGCAGGAAGATGCCGGCCTCAAGGCCGTGACCGACGGTGAATTCCGCCGTGCCTGGTGGCACTTCGACTTCATGGGCATGCTGAATGGCCTCGATATCATCCAGCGCGAAGGCGGCGGCATTCAATTCCATGGCGTCCACACCAAGCAGGATGTCCCGGTCATCTCTGACCGGCTGAGCTTCCCACCCGATCACCCGATGCTCGAACACTTCAAGTTCGTTGCCGCCAACACATCCGTCACGCCCAAGATTTCCATCCCCGGTCCGAGTGCCATCCACTTCCGCATTGCCGACGACGACATCGCCGTCCAGGACTACAAGCATGACGCCGAAGCCTATTTCGAGGCGATCACCGCGACCTACAAGGACGCCGTGAAAGCCTTCTACGATGCCGGCTGCCGCTACCTGCAGATGGATGACATCTTCTTCGCCTATCTCTGCGACCCGAAAATCCGCGCCGAGCGCAAGGGCAAGGGCGAGGATCCCGATTGGCTGATCGGCCGCTATGCCAAGATGATGCACGACGCCATCGTCGACCGTCCCGATGACATGCTGATCGGCATGCATATGTGCCGCGGCAACTTCAAATCCACATGGGTCGCCGAAGGGGCCTATGACCCGGCAGCAGACGCCATCTTCAACCAGACCGATGTCGACATATACTTCATGGAATACGACACCGACCGCGCTGGTGGTCTGGAGCCGTTGCGGTTGCTCCCGAAGGGCAAGAAGCGCGTGCTCCCGGGCTTCATCACGACCAAGACACCCGAACTCGAAGATCTGGACGATCTTAAGCGCAAGTTCGACGCCGCGTCGAAATATGCGGACATCGACCAGCTCGGCATCGCACCGCAATGCGGCTTCGCCTCGACCGAGGAAGGCAACGACCTGACCATGGACGACCAGCGGCGCAAGCTCGACCTCGTGGTCAAAACGGCCGAGACCATTTGGGGCCACGTCTGAGCCAACAGACCCGTATTCCAATCACAGCCCGGCGGACCAGTCCGCCGGGTTTTTGCTTTGACGTCAGAGAGATGATGTCAACCGCCTGAGGGCATGCGAGTGCTTCCCTCTGTGCATGGCACGGCAGCCATGCCTTGGCATCGGCCTCGCATGGTGTCAGCCTTTCGAGTGATTTTGATTGACCACGAGAGCATGCGGACGTTCGGGGAGTCACCAAGTTACCCCAGTTTTGACTCACTTCATCACGTGTCGGGCCAAGTCCTCGCCGCGAAGATAACGCATCCGAGAAGGGAATTGTTCACGACCGAAGAGGCTCACCGTATGCCGCAGTCCAGATATCGCTACACGCTCAACGAACGCGTCGAAGACCCGGCAAGCTGGTTCTACACCTGGGACCTGGCCGACGACGTCACCTTTGCCAGCGCATGCGATTTCTGCGGTCAGGGCGAACAGCGCATCACCTACGGGGTTCACCGCAGCGACGACCGGATGCAGGTGTGCGCCCGGTGCGCCGGCCGCTACCCTATCAGCGGCGCTATCGACGGCTTGCTGCTTGATGTGCGGACCACCAGGGATCAGATCCATGGCCTGACGGCACGCCTCAAGCAGCAAACCTGCCAGGACGTCATCCGCCAGGTCCAGACGGTGTCGCCCGATCCCGCCCTTGAAGAGGCTCTGGTCTATTTCGACCGCAACCTACAGCTCTCGCCCCTTCGAGCCGCCATCATCTTCCTTGCCATGCCGAGCCTGCCCCACCCCGTCGACGTCCGTATTTTCGAAGTGCAGACGCGCAGCAATGCCCACCAGGAAGAATTCGGCAGCCTCGACGAGGCGCAGCGACGCGCAGTCTGGGCGGCGCTCTCTCCGCAACAAAGGCGGCGCATCGCATCCCTGGGCTTTGCCCCGCGTGACGCGATCCTGCGCCAGCCGCGCGGGAAACGCCGTCCTGGCGTCGTGCCGGACACGATCAGTCCACGCATGGCTGTGTTGAGCGACGCGGCAAGCCCGCAGCGACAGCCCGATTAATGCCTGAAATCAGGCACTTATCAATAAATTGAGACTCTCGCCTCCCGTCCGGCGCCGATGCCTGCCCCATTGCGGGCATGATCAGCCTCAACGATCCTGAGATGAAGACCAGACACAAGGATGGGGATATGCGTTCAGCCCCCGATCACATCCGATGCCTGCTGCTTGGCACCACGCTGGCGCTGTGCGCCAGCCCCCTGCATGCCGCCGAACCCTACCTGCTCGGCATTTCCGACAAGCTGACGATCAAGGTCGTCCAATGGAAGGCCGCTGATTCGACCTTCGAGGAATGGACGGCCCTGGGCGGCGATTACGCCGTGGGCGCCGATGGCAGCATCACCTTCCCGATGGTCGGGTCCACTCAGGGCGCCGGAAAGACAAGCACGGAGCTTGCGGCCACTTTGGGCGCCGAGTTGCAGCATGCTCTCGGCCTCACGACAGCACCAACCGTCACGGTCGAGATCGCTCAGTTCGGGCCAATTTATGTTTCTGGCGACGTCGCTTCGCCGGGCGAGTATCCCTTCGCGCCAAATCTCAACGTCATCAAGGCGCTGGCGCTGGCGGGTGGCGAAAGTCGCAGCGCCGAAACGTCGGCCAGGCCGGAGCGCGAAATGCTCACCACTTCGGGCGCTCTCGATGTGCTCGAGGAAGAATATGACCGACTTCTGGTGCGCCGCGCCCGGCTCGACGCCGAACTGGCCGGGCTCGACCAGATCGCCGTTCCGCCCGAACTTGAGGACCATCCCGACCTGGGCACCCTCCTGGCCGCCGAGACGGCGATCCTCGAAGCTCAGCGACGGCAGGCCGAGGCACAGTCGACTTCGCTGACTGACCAGGTCGGCCTGCTCACCAGCCAGATCGACGCCTTTACCCAGAAGCAGTCGAGCACAGAGGCTCAACTGGCGTCCTCTCGCGAGCAGCTCGATCGGGTCACGACCCTGTCGGACGACGGTCTCGCCCTGACCTCGCGCGTGGCGTCGTTGCAGACGGTGGTGGCCGATCTCGAAGCAAGGCTGCTCGATACCGAAACCGCCAACCTCCAGGCGAGGCAGGATATCGCTGCCGCCAATCGCGAGCGCTCGCGGCTTGCCGACCAGCGCATTTCCGATCTGACTCTCGAACGCCAGACCGTCGACGGACAGATCCGCGCGCTGGCACTCAAGATCGGCACGCAGCAGGGTCTTGTGCGGGAAGCGGCCCTATATACGGGCGCCGCCGTACCCGGCGATACGGCCGCCATCTACAGCTACAGCATCCTTCGCGATGGCGAGGAAATCGCCGCCGAGCCGAATACGCCACTCGTGGCCGGCGACGTTGTCGTGGCGCGCCTGCAACTCACCAATACGGAGAGCATTCCATGAGAGGCTTGATCTGCCTTGCGGCACTGATCGCCACGCCAGCGATGGCGCAGGAGGCGTTCTTCGACGATTTCGACAGTCTCGACCAGGGCCGCTGGTATGTCTCCGACGGCTGGAGCAATGGAAGTCACCAAAATTGCACGTGGTCGGCCGGCCAGATCACCGTCGAGGGCGGCGCGCTTCGCGTCGGATTCGCGCCGGTGCCCGCCGGAGAGCGATCCAATAGCTGCGGCGAAATCCAGACCCGCTCCGAATATGGCTACGGCACCTACGAAGCGCGCCTCAGGACGCCCTCGGGCTCCGGTCTCAACGCCGCGTTCTTTACCTATATCGGCCAACAGCAGGGCAAGCCGCACGACGAGATCGACTTCGAGATCCTGCTCAAGGACACCGGCACGGTCGAAACCACCACATTCGTCAACGGCAAGAGCGGCGACGGCGAAGTCGGCAGCGGCCAGGCCCACGCCTTGCCCTATCCGTCCGACAGCGATTTCGTCACATTCGCCTTCACCTGGGAGCCGGACCGGCTGCGCTACTACATCAACGGCAAGTTGGTGCGGACCATGGACGATCAAGCCACCATTCCCGCCAATCCGCAGCGCATCTTTTTCAGCCTTTGGGGTTCGGACACCCTGACCGACTGGATGGGCCGCTTTTCGCAGCCTGCGGACCCGGTGGCCATGGAGGTGGACTGGGTAGCCTTTACTCCCGAGGGTGCGGACTGCGCCTTCGAACAATCCATTCTTTGCCAGAACGAGGACGATTGATGAAGCTGGTATTCTTTCGCGGCAAGGTCCCCAATTTCGGCGACGAACTCAATCTCCTGGTTTGGCCGGCCCTGCTTCCCAAGAACTTTCTCGATGAAGACGAAAGCGAGCTTTTCGTCGGCATCGGATCGATCATCGGCGACCATCTGCCGGCCGGGTCGCGAAAGTACGTGATGGGCTCAGGCTATGCTGGATATATGGGCCTGCCCGATGTTCATGACGGCACCTGGGACATCCGGTTTCTCCGCGGTCCCAACACGGCCCGCACGCTGAAGGTCGATCCGCGCCTGTCGATTTGCGACAGCGCCGTGCTGCTCCGCGCCATGGACCTGCCGCCTCCCGACCAAACCACGGGCATCGCCTTCATGCCGCATTACGAAAGCTTGGAGCGTGGCGACTGGGCGACGGCCTGCAGGCTGGCCGGAATGACCCTGATCGATGCCACCGAGCCGGTGGACAAGGTTTTGGGCCAGATCCGCGGTGCCAAGCTGCTGATCACCGAAGCCATGCACGGCGCCATCGTTGCCGATGCCTTGCGCACGCCATGGATCGGGGCGAGGCCCATTTATGGCGGCCACCACAAGAAATGGCTCGACTGGGCCGGCGCACTTGATCTCGATGTGCGGCTCAACGAACTCAAGCCCACCAGTGTCCTAGAATACTATATCGCCCGCACCGGACGTGGCGGGGAATTGGGAAAGGTCGGGCGCTTCAACCGCTCGCCGCTTGCCGGCATTCCCAATCGCATTCTCGTCGGCATGGCCGCACAGCATCTCCAGCGCATGGCTCAGATGACGGCACAGCTGAGCAGTGACGCCAAGATCGCCGAGGTGACCGAAAAGGCCTGGACCGCCGTGGATAGCTTCGTTCGCGAGCGGCAGACGGTGGCCTAGCGGCCCCGGCGCCGGACGAAGCTCAGCAGCTTCTCGAGGCGGTCCCATCCCAATACGAGCATGACGGCGCCGTAGCTCAACGCTGCGGCGCTTGTCGTTGCGCCCAGACGCACCCAGGGACCGGCATCCGCCAGCAGCTGCTGCACCTGCCACCCTACGACCCACATCAGGCCTGTGGCCAGTGCTGGCAGCGCGAAAGAGCGCAGATACCCAAGGACGGAAATGTCCAGCAGACGCACGACCATATGGATCGTCGGCAGCCAGACGAAGCAGTTGAGCATCACCAGCGCAACGCTCAGCGGCACAATGCCCCAACCGGCAAACAGGAAGATGTAGAGCACCGTGACGGCCTGCTTGCCGAGCACGTAGTAGAACCAGATATCGGCCTGCCCCTGACTGCGGATCAGTGCGGACTGCAGGATGCCGACCGAGGTCAGGATGCCCAGGACGCAGAAGGCCTGCACCACCGGCACCGCAGGGGACCAGTGCTCGCCGAAGGCCAGCGGGATCAGGTCCCCGGCAATCAGGGCCAATCCGGAAAATACCGGAAAGGCGACCATCGAGGAGGCGAAGGTTCCCAGGAGATACGCTTCGCGCAGCTTTGCGGGCTCGCGCTGCATGGAGGACAGAAGCGCATAGGAAACAAGGTTCAGGGCGCCGGAGATCAGGTCTGTGAGGATCTGGAATATGCGTCGCGCAAAACCGTAGATGCCCAGCCACGCGGGACCGAGCAGCGCCCCCACCAGCAACTGGTCCAGGTTGATCGTGGTAATGAAATGATTGCCGGTCGAGAACAGTCCGAAGGCCTTGAGCTCTCCCAGCGCGCGCGTGCTGAACGAGAGGCCGGGCCGGTACCGTGCCGCGATCATTGCACCGGCACAGGTGGTCACCGATGCCGCCACCTGCGATGCCGCCAGCGCCCATACGCCCATGCCCATCCACAGGAGCCCCAGGCACACCACCGCCGCGACCGCCGAGGCGATGGTGGTGCGCAGGGCCAGCATCTTGAAGTTCATGGTTCGAACCAGAAGCGCATTGGGCACTGCAGCTGCCATGTCGAAGATCACGCGAGCGGCAATAAACGGGATCAGCAACCGCAGCGGCTCTTCACCCGACAGCCCGGAAATGAAGGGGGATGCCAGGCAAAGCGCGGCGTAGATGAAAAAGGCCGCCGTCATACAGATCCAGAAGACCGTATCGAGATGAACCGGCCCGATGCTGCTGCGCTGAATGAGCGCCTCGCGAAATCCAGCGGGCGCGACGGCCATCCCGACGGTAGCGATGCTGGCCGCAAAGGCGACCACGCCGAATTCGCTTGGCGACAACACGCGCGACGTGGCCAGGAAAACCAGAAAGCCGAGCGCTGCCGGTGCAAAGCTGCTGATCAACGACCAGAGCGTGCCCCTGATCGCAGCGGAAGCACGGCCCGTTCTGAGATGATCGAGCCGCCCGCCTCCAGTGTCCGAAACTGCGCTCATGCGATGCTTGCCATTCGCCGCAGCCTGTCACGCGACACAACAAAGTCATGGAATTCCGGCGTCAGGCGCCCCAGCATCCGGATCGTCAGGCCACGCATCCGCAGCTTCAGCGCCTCGCCGCCTCCCACATGGCGGGAGATGGGAGGGCTGAGCAAGGCTTTGCCTGCATGCGTGGCCCTGATGTCTGTCGGCGTCGTGAACAGCGGGTCGGTGAGAAAGCGGTCGCGCTGCGCCGATGTAGCATCGTCCCACACCCGACGGCGCAGGTCCTGTATCGCGCGCTTGAGGTCCAGTTCCCGGCGCAGGTAGCTCGCATCGAGTTCTGCATTACGGGTCGTGCCTGCCCCGTTCTCGGCCCAGACGGCGAGCGGCTCCATGGCCACATAGACCGGCTCTGAGATGGAATAGGTCCGCAGATATTCCTGCAGGGTGGCCGTGCAGGAATACTGAATTTCCAGGGGGGACACGGCGTGGCGACTCCAGAACAGTCCGCCATTGGAAACGCCGATACCTGCCAGAAGTGAGAGCCGAAATGCGTCGGCTTCGTAGCGCCCTTCGGTAAACAGCGCGTCCAGCACACCATCCTCGCCCAGCCGCGCATCCGCAGTTCCGCTTGCATATTCGAACAACTGGTTGCGCAGGACGATCTCCACACCCTGCTCGTCCAGCAGAGCAATGTTGGCGGCACAAAAATCGCGCAGCAGGAAATTGTCGTCTTCGACCACGCAGAAATAGTCCGCGCCATGGGGATTGCTTGCGGCAAAGCACTGGTCGATGTTTCTGGATGCGAAGCGCTGCGGGCTGTTCGCATGGTAGTGGATCCGCGCATCGCCGATCTCGGCCACGACCGCTTCCGCTGCCCGATCCGGATCATCGTCATAGACGTCGCAAATCCAGTGCGGCCAGGTCTGATCGACCATGGAATAGAGCGCCCGGCGCAGCGCTTCAGGGCGCCTGTAGGTGGGCGTGCGTATGTGAACGAGGCCGGACTGGTACTCTGACATGGCTCAGTAATCCTCTTGGACGGGGCCGCGCCGGTCTCGGCGCGTTGCGCCGCAAGGCCAGAAGACCCTGCGCGCCGTAGATGAGGGTGGCGACCCCCATGATCGAGCGGATGGAGAATTCGAAGAACACTTCTACTTCGATGAAGCTGCGCAGGATCATCAGCACCTGCAGCGACAGTAGCAGTGCATTGGGCGCGTTGGGCCGGGCGATGGTGTATGCCGCCATGGTAAGGGCGCCGCCATAGATGATGATCACCTGCAGGCCGAGCCCGATCATGCCGATCTCGACCGCATTCGAAATATAGGTGTTATGAAAATTGAACCCTGCACCTGATGGCACCAGGAACATGGCCCACAACTCTTCGGCAGGGGCAAAGCCGACAACCCAGAACGAGCGGTAGCCCAGTCCCTGCAACGGCCGCTCGGCGATATAGTTGAGACCGATGGTCCAAAGGTCGGTCCGCCCGGTCAAGGTCGCATCCTTGCCCGAGCCTTCCAGGATATCGGCGAGGAGCACATTGCCCATCGTGGCGAACAAGAGAGCCAGCGCCGCAAGCCCGAGGCCAAGGAGGGCGAACAGGAACAGTTTTTGTGGTCCGGTGAGCCGAACGATAAGGATCGTGAGAACGATGATCCCGACGCAGGGAGCCACCATCATGATTGCCCCGGCAGACTGGGCCAGGATCAGCATCGGCACCGAAACACCAAAACCGATGACGCCACATAGCCGAACCAGCAGGTGGGAATGCCGATCGGCGGTGATCGCCATGGCAATCAGCATGAAGACGGCGATGTGGGCGGCAAACGCGTTCTTGCTGCCAAAGACGCCCAGCCATGCTCCGAACGATCCGGTTCGACCGAACGCGATGCTGGCCACGACGCCGATCCCATAGACCACGAACATCAGGCGCATCAGCGTGGTGGTCGACACTCGACCGGTCATCACCATGGCAACCACCACGGTGAATCCGAGCTGGATGCTGTAGCGAATGGAATTGGACGGGTAGAGCGACCAGAGTGCGGTGAGCAGGCACCAGGCCGGCAGCAACAGGATCGGCCACCAGCGCTTCACGCTGTCGATGCTCTGGGGCATATTCGATACGATCAGCAGGGCGCCGCAAGCCATGAAGACCAGCGCCGCGCGCGGGCCGAACATGGCGTTGAGAACAAGCGCCGAGAACGCACCGAAGGTGAGCATGGTCGCGAGGTTGAATTGCAGCCGGCCCGTCATGGCACGCTCGCGATCTCTGCCTCGGGAATGAAGCCGGCTGCATACCGTCCGGCCGCGTCGAGCGGAATGCAGCGCACCGCACCCTGCCCCCTTGTAGCGGCCAGGTCGCGCCAAACCTGACGCGATGAGGCTGCTGCCTCGCCGTTGGCGGCAACGGGCTTGTAGTCCGGCACCGTCTGCGCCACGCCGGGCGTGCCCTTGGCGCCGAGCAACAGCAACGGCGATAGCGGGCGCGGCCCTGTCGGGCGCCGCCGACGGCGTCCTTCGAGAAAGGATGCGAACAGCTGTCGCAATTGCCGCGGATCGGCGAAGAGCCGTCCGATTATCTGACCTGGACGTCGCCGCTTGATGCTCTCGACCAGCCGCTCATAGGCAAGGCCGGCATTGAGACTGGCACGACGACGATCGAACGCGTCGGCGATTTCAGGGGCCAGGGACGCGGTTTCCGCGATTAGTGCATCCTGCCGCTCGACCATCGCAGCCATGTCGCCCACCGAAAGACGATGCGAGATGGATCCGGAGTGGCGGCGGTAGAGATAATAGGGTTCGGGAACGACGACCATGTCCTGGCCCGCCAGCAACAGCCGCAGGATCAGGTCATAGTCTTCTCCGATGCGCAGCTTTTCGTCGTAGCGCAGCGCTCCGAGCACGTCCCTGCGGATCATCGGCTTGAGATAACCCAGGGCCGGCGAACCGTCCTGTCCCGCCAGGATCCATCGCTCGGGCGTGACGACGATGGGACTGCTCGCATCCTCGCCCAGCATCAGCTTCGGCGGGGCTCCGTCCTCGAAGAACAGCAGAAGGTCGTCGGCAATGATGTCGGCTTCGGCCGCCCCGGCAGCCGCTATCAGGCGCTCGAAGCGTTCCGGGTGTATGATGTCGTCGGAATCGACTATGGCGATCCATTGACCGCGCGCCATGTCCAGCGCCCTGTTGCGACAGGCCGCAGGCCCTCGATTTCGATCGGCGGCGACCAGGCGGATACGGCTGTCGCCGTCCATGAAACGACGAACGTGGCCCACACTGTCGTCGCCCGAGCAATCATCGCTAACGATGATCTCGAGGTCGCTCATGGTCTGCGCCAGCACCGAGCGCAAGGCGTGGACGATCTTGTCCCCTGCCTCGAAATTGGCCATGACCACCGAGACGAGAGGAACCCTAGGCTGAGGCGACGCCGGCATCCTGAGCCTGACTGTATGGGTTTTCGAGGTCGGCGATCAGCTTTTCGAAACGCTCGATCTGATCGTTGAGCTGGGCAATGCGCCGGCGCCCGTTGGCAGCTTTGCTCTCGGCCGAACCGATGGCCGTCTCGTCGGCACGGTCGCGCCAGCCATAATCGCCGGAATGATCCATGATCGAGGCCGCCTGCGCATGATAGAGGTCGATGCGCCCTTGCAGGCCGTCGCGCTCGCGGCGTGCATCGTTGAGCGCCATGGTGATGGCGTTTCGTACCGTCTCGATACGGGCGGCATCGGTCTCGGCATCACGGCCGGCATTGCGCGATCGGAAAGCACGGGGACGAAGGGAAAGAATGGCCATTTCGAGTTCTCCTAGCGGCTGCCGGTACGCAGGGCGACGACCTTCACGGTCTTGAGCAGGATCACCATGTCGCCCAGGAAGGTCCATTGGCGGACATAGAGGCTATCGAGCTGCACACGGCGGTCGTAGTCGACGTCGCTGCGACCGCTGACCTGCCAAAGGCCGGTAATGCCGGGGCGGACCGCGGCATAGTGGTGGATTTCTTCCGCATAGCGCACCACCTCGTCCTGCACGATCGGGCGGGGACCGACGAGGCTCATCTCGCCCCGGATGACGTTGATGAGCTGGGGCAGTTCGTCGAGACTGGTGACGCGCAGGAACCGGCCGATGCGGGTGATCCGCGGATCGTCGGTGAGCTTTTGGGTCGCTTCCCATTCCGCTCGGGCATGGGGAAACAGTTCAAGGTGACGCTTCAGCGCCTCCTGTGAATTGACCACCATGGAGCGAAACTTAAGGCAACGGAACCGCTTGCCATTGCGCCCGATCCGTTCGTGTCCGAAGAAGATTGGCCCCCGATCCGTCGAGAACATGATGACGGCGATAAAGAACATGGCCGGAAGCGCAAAAAACAGCATGGCCGAAGCAGCCACGATGTCGAAGCCGCGCTTCGCCGTGCCACCACGCGGCATGCCGCCCTTGGTTGGATTGTCCGAGCCGATTTCGGCATTGATGATCGACATGACGTCCTCTCACGCAGAATGGGCCGCAGGAGGACAGGTCCGCTGTCGCTCTCGCGCGCACGAGGGTTCGCACAAGCGCTATGCGCCGATGCGTTGACCGGTTGTTTTCGCATTCTCAGGATGGGTTCCGGACGATTGGCCCGGAGACGCCGCTTTGCGATGCCGGGGCGAAATCGCTCGGCAGGTGCAGAGGCAAACACGATCGGAAAAACGTGGCAACGCCCTCAGCGCATGGCTGTCATGATAGCAGGACGCCACATTCTCAACCCATTGGGCTGGGGCTGAAACGAAGCAAATCAGGGATTTAAGAAAAGAGAACTGCGTTGCAAGACCGAATACAGTCTCGGCCTGTCCGCAACGGGCGCTGGCATGCCCGCACCAAATAAACGCATGTCCAGCGCGGCCGCAATTCTGTCTGGCGCGCTAGCCGCCCATCACAAAGACAACGCCGTTCCACAGCAAATAAATACCGACCCAGGCCAAGGCCATGACCCCGATGGCGACGATACCCCAGGGCCAGGGAAACTGAGAGCGTTCGCTTGCGGCAAGCGGCTGCTTGTGCGCAGCGCCCTCGTCGGGCCGGTTATTATCCATGGGGTTCCTCCCAAGCCGCCCTGCTGGCGGTCCGAACAGACTGGTCTGGCGTGGGCGCTTCTGCTGCACCGCTTCCCCCTAGCATGGCAGCGGTAAATACACCCCTGCCGCCAAGAATAGAATACCGGCCCCGTTCACGACCGCGTAGGCCGCCCAGGCTCGGGTCGTCCGCCATTATGCCCCGATATTGCGTCTCGATCGACCCGGCGGCTCCGAGACTATGCTGATGCCGCCGAATACTGGCATCGAACCCGCTGGGCGCACATGACAAAAAGGCAGAATGGCGGCCGGATGCCGGCAAATCGGTCAAAATCGATAAACAGCATTGCTGCAATCGAGCCATGAATTTCTGGGTGGCGAATGTGCTGGATCAACTGGATTTCCCATGCTCACACTTGCGCCACTGCTCACCTAGATCAGGAGAATACCATGGTCAAACCAGTCAAGACTGCCGTGTTTCCCGTGGCCGGCCTCGGAACACGCTTCCTGCCGGCCACCAAGGCCATGCCCAAGGAAATGCTTACAGTCGTTGATCGGCCACTCATCCAGTATGCCGTCGACGAGGCACGTGACGCGGGCATCACCCACTTCGTGTTCGTCACCGGTCGCAACAAGGGAGTGATCGAGGATCACTTCGACCGTCAGTTCGAATTGGAGACCACGCTTGAACTGCGCGGCAAGACCAAGGCTCTGGACCAGCTTCACGAGGACCTTCCCTCAGCGGGTCGCACGAGCTTCACGAGGCAGCAGGAACCGCTGGGTCTCGGTCACGCGGTGTGGTGCGCCCGCCAGATTGTTGGCGATGAACCGTTTGCGCTCCTGCTCCCGGACATGCTTTTCAAGGGCAAGCGCGGCGTGCTTAGGCAAATGATGGAGGCCTATGAGACGACCGGTGGCAATATTCTCGCCGTCGAGGAAGTCGCCCCGCACGAGGTGTCATCCTATGGTGTCGTCGGCCGTGGCCCCGGCGGCGATACCGGCTTTCCCATCACCGGCATGGTCGAAAAGCCGACGCCACAGGAAGCGCCGTCCAATCTTATCATTTCCGGCCGCTACATTCTGCAGCCCGAAATCTTTCCGCTGCTCGCCGACCAGCCCAGGGGCGCTGGCGGCGAAATTCAGCTCACCGATGCCATGCAGACGCTGATGAAGTCCCAGCCCTTTGCCGGCGTCAAGTATGAGGGACAAAGCTTCGACTGCGGCTCCAAGATCGGCTTCCTCGCAGCCAACGTCGCCTACGCGCTCGATCGCGAAGACATTGCGGGAGATTTCCTGACCGCATTGTCCAGACTGGGTCTTGAGGAGACTTTGAGCGAAGGTTTCCGCATCGCAGCCGAATAGGTCTCGTATCGCCCACAACAAAACCCTCGGACCAAGGTCCGGGGGTTTTGCTTTCAATACGACGCTTGCCTATTCGGCCGCGTTGGGCTCCGGATGACGTGCGATCCGCTGCTGCTCGCCACGATAGGCAAAGCGCTCGAGGCCGCCGACATCGGTGAACCTGGGCAAGGCGCCGAGATCGACCTTGTTCAGCACGACGCCGATAATGTGGTCGGCCAGCTCGGGCTCCCGCTCCAGCATGTTGCGCAACAGCCGTCGCGGCGTGCGACCCCATTCTGCCACCAGCACGCTGGCGTCGGTATAAGGGAGCACGGAAAGCGCATCGATCACCGGGCCGAGCGGCGGCAGGTCGATGATCACATAGTCGAACTGTCCGCGCGCCTCCGCCAGGACGCGCTGCATGGCGAGGCTCGAAAGGTCGCCGCCGCCCGCCTCCGGCGCTGCGGCGGAGAGCGTGACCATCCCGGTATCGTGGTCAGCCACGGCCGCCTTGCGCCAATCGCCCTGTTGCGACGGCATGATCCGGGTCGGAATCCCTGTTTGGCTCTGGCCGGCATCGCCATCGATAAGCAGGACGCGCGACCCGATGGCCGTCAGCATCTCCGCCAGCGAGATGGCGAAGGTCGTCTTGCCCTCGTCCGGAAGCACCGACAGCACGCCGATAACCGCAGTTCCCCGATCGGCCATGGGTTGCATGACCAGCCGCGTCGACTTCAGCGTCTCCATGAAGGGCGCACCCCATCGGCGGCCGATACGTGAGGTCAGCGCCCCATGTACCAGCCCGCGGATCGATCTCGGCCCCTCGACCTGAAGTCGCGGCACATAGCCGAGGAACCGCAGCCCAAGTTGTTGGCGGATCTGCGCCCCCGTTCGGAAGCCGCGCTCACGCAGCTCGTTCAGCACCCCCAGCACTATCCCCATGAAACCACCGGCGATGATTGCCGCGGCAAGGATCACCATTGTGCGAGGGCTCGATGGGTCCTCAGGCAGCAACGCCTCGGTGACGACACGGACCGACGGAATGGGGAAGCTCTGACGCTGTACGGCTTCTTCATACGACGTGAGGTAGCTGTTGTAGAGCGCGCGCAGGGCATCGGAGCGCTGCTGCAACTCGTTGAGACGCACCTGCTCCTGGCTTACCGCGCCGGCACTTTGCCCTTCGGCGTCGATATTGGTTCGCAGCGCCGCTTCCTGCTGCTGCGCCAGCGCGAGTTGGCTGCGATACTGCTCATTCAGGTTCTGCAGCAGGGCATAGATGCGGTTGTCCAGCGCGGTCTTTTCCGCTTTGAGCGTCAGCAGTTGCGGATGGTCCGGACCATAGCTGGCCTCGATTTCCGCCATGCGGCTCGTCAATGTCGCGACCTGATTGCGCAGGGTAGCCATCTGAACAGGATCGGTTTCAGCGCCACCCAGCATGGACAGCGAGTTTGAAGCCGACGCCGCGCCAGCGTCGATCACGCTCTGCAACTGTTCGGAGAGGGTGCGCACCCGCGCTGTCTCGGCCTGCGCCTCGGCCAGCTGGTTCGAAAGGCTCTGGATGCGTTGCGTGCTCAGCGTCTGGTCCTGTCCCACCGAAAGACCCGATTCCTGCCGGTACTGTTCGATGGCAAGGCTTGCCTGGCGCTGACTTTCCCCGATTTCGGCCAGTCTCTGCTGCAGCCAGTCGGCGGCCGCGCTGGTGGCTTCGAGCTCGGCGTTGAGCTGATCCTGCACCAGGGCCGTGGCATAGGCAC
The DNA here is from genome assembly GCF_900177655.1 of Devosia lucknowensis. Lineage (NCBI taxonomy): Bacteria > Pseudomonadati > Pseudomonadota > Alphaproteobacteria > Hyphomicrobiales > Devosiaceae > Devosia > Devosia lucknowensis. Next base: position 2,522,934 of record NZ_FXWK01000001.1, read on the forward strand.
TGGCGATACGCTGCGCCAGTTCGGGCTCTGCGGCCTCGTATCCCACGCGGATGATCGAGGATCGCCCCATACGCTCCACCTGCACGTTCGCCCGCAGCATGCCGACGACCTGGTCAAGACTTGCCTCGAGTTGATCCGCCTGTGGCGCTGGCCCGAGACCGACGAGGCTTTTGACCCGTTGCGAGAAGGAAGGTGGTGGATTGAGGAAATCCTGGTCCTTGGTGAGCCCTTCTGCCTCGGCGACCGTCTTGGCGACGCGGCTTGAGCGCAGCACTTCGATCTGGTTGAGCACCTGCGCTTCGAGGTCGGTGGCGCTCGACTGGGCGTTGCCGTCGGCGGTGAGCTGTTCAAGATTCTTGTCGATAAGGAGTTGTGCTGCCGACAGATAGCTGCGTGGCGCGAGGCTGAGATACACCACGGCCAGCGTCACGCCCACCGCAAGGCACAGGCCGAGCACCAGCGCCTGGCGGCGCACGAGTGCGAAAACCTGATCGAGGTCGATCGTCTTGAGGTCGGATGGCTGTGGCGCCATGACCTCCGGATATCCGGTCTTTTCCAACATGATTTGGCTCCGGTTCTGTCTCAGGAGGCGGTCGGCTGACCGTAATGCTCCGCGGTGCGATGGCCGAGCAGGCTGCTTGCAACGCCGATATGCAGCATGGCCCGCAGCCAGTTGCGACGCCGGGCCACGGGGGAAAGCACCGTCAGTCCCGTCATGGCCCCGCAATAGGCGATTTTTGCCGCGACTTTCGGCATCGCGCGAAACCGCGATCCCGACATCAGCATGCCGTGTGTCTGTCCGAAGCGCAGGCGACGCTGCACCAGCCAGGCCATCGTTGCCCTTTGCGCTGTGACGGGCTCTGCCACCACCGCATCCGGCGCATAGGCGATCGTGCCGCCCATCGCGCGCAGTCGATAGAAGAAGTCGGTGTCTTCACCGCCTGATCGCCCCAGACGGGTATCGAACCGCAGGCCACGCAGCGGCGCATGCCAGCGCATCAGCACGTTGCACGTATAGCCCGTGCGGATGGTCCCGTTGACATAGACCGGCAATGTCGAGTGAAAGTCGCCTTCGGTCATCCAGTCCGGAGCCTCGGGCGGGTAGATGGCCCGCACCGGTCCGAGCACGGCCGACGCCTTCTCGGAGCGCGCCTTGTCGAGCAATGCCAGGAGCCACCCCTCGCTCACTGTCTCGTCGTCGTCGATAAAGGCGAGGAAGTCGCCCGAGGCCGCATCGAGACATGCATTGCGGGCGATGCAGATGTTGGCTGCGGGAGCGTGGAGATAGGTCGTCGCGAAGGGCATCTCGTCAAGCATGCCCTGGACACGCTTGCGAGCCGAGGGCGTCTCGTCATTGTCGGCGACGATGACGCGAACGTCATGACCGCCTGCGTCCAGCCGCGCAACCGACCTCAAGGTCTCCGTCAGGAAGGGCCGGCGGAAGGTGCAGATGCAGATATCGATGCTCGCCATATTCACACCGCCCTGCGTTGAAAAGGACGTCGCAGCACATGCAGCCAAAAGCCGGACGACCATGCGAAATGCATGATCATGGCGGCCCAACCCACCAGCGGCATTGCCCAGAGGGGCGTGCCCTGATCGGGGTGCTTGCGAGCCGCATGCATGCCGAGCGCTATGCATCCCAGGCCCCACAGGGCTAGCGGGATCAGCGCAGCCCAGTGCCAGATCGACAGCGCCGCAAGGAGCACGACCGGAACAATTGCCAGTGGCGCAAGCTGGCGTGGCTGCGGTCGCATCCGGTGCTTGAAGATGTTCGCGGCCCGGCCTCCGCCATAACCAAAATATTGACGAAACAGTCCGGCCATGGTGGCGCGCGGGTAGTAGGTCATGACAGTGCGGTCGGTCAGCCAGATGGTGTGACCCGCCATCCGCATGCGGTGATCGAGTTCGGCGTCCTCGTTGCAGCGGAAGGTCTCGTCATAGCCGCCGACACCGCGAAACGCGTCGATCCGCATCAGCGCGTGGTGGCCGTGATCCACGGGCCCTGTCATTCCACCCATGCGATGTGCGGATCCGCCCGTGCCTATGGGTGAATTCTGCGCCGTGGCAACAGCCTGCTGAAAGGCGGCCCGACCCACCGTCAACATCGGCACGACCACTGACGCGACCTTGCGCCGCTCCGCCTCCGCGACCAGTTGCCGGCAATAGTCATGGGGGTAGATCCCATGCGCGTCGATGCGGATAAGGGTGTCGGCATTCTCGCCGAACTGGGCCACTGCGAGGTTGATCGCGGCAGACTGGATCCGCCGATGATTGTGCAACAATGTAATCCGGTCCGAAAGCGCGGCGCGAGCCGACACCTGCTCCTGCGTACCGTCGCTGCTTCCCCCGTCGGCGACCACGATCCTGGCGTCGAGCGCTTCGGCTTCGACCAGGATGCCATCGAGCAGGGACCCAATGTGCTGCGCTTCGTTGAGCGTCGGCACGATGATAAGTACGCGCGCTGTCATGCAGCCAATCCCTGCAAGGCCACCGCGCTGTCATGGCCCGAAATCCGCTCGACCAGCGTCGTGCATTCTGCCTGGTCGGCACGGAAATGCCGGATATCCTGCGCGGCGATCTGGCTTGCCAGGGCTTCGATGCGGCTCGGCGTCATGCCATCGAAAACAGCCCGAAGGGTGCCGACGTCGATATCTGGAACCACGATGCCGATACCAAGGCGTTCGATAAACGCCGCCGTCTCGGTCCCGGATACTGCGATCGGGATGGCGCCGTTGAGGCAGCCTTCGTAGATGCGGTTCGGCAGCAACCAAGACGAATTCTGTCCGGCTTCGAAAAAGTCCACCGCCCAGGCGAAATGCACGCCGGAATAGATGGAGGGCAGATCATCGGGGTAATTGTAGGTCCCGAGATAGCTCAGGTTCTGGGCTGCGTCGGTTGTCGCGTGGAAATCGTCGAATTCGGTGAGCGCCGGGCGCCCCCGCAGCACCACTTCGATCCCGCCCTCGGCCTCCTTTGCCAGACCGGCGAGCGCTGCGAGCGAGCGGTTGCAGCGCAGGGCGCCAAACCAGCCGATCCGGATCGGCTCGCAACGTCCGGCCAGCGCCGGATTGCTGCCGACCGCCACATCGCGGGGCGCGAACACCTTGTTCTCGACGAGGCAGATCGGTGGGGCATTCTGACGACGGAAGTAGTTCTCGGCAAAGGCGGGCGAGCTGGTAATCAGCAGGTCCGTCGACTGCAGGAGATGTCGCTCGAGACCCCGCATTCCACGCCCGACACCATCCTCTCGCAACATCATGCGGTGAATGTCGAGGCACTCGTAGACGAGCCGCGGCGCACCAGCCCAGATCGCGCGCAGCCGGTGGGCGATCGCCAGCATTTCAAGGTTGCGGGCGACGATCACGTCGGGGCGGCTGAATTGGCGGGCCCATTCCTTGGCCGTATAGCCCGCCCGGAGCGTTGCCAGCATCCGGTGCGTCAGACGCGCGTCATGCGTCCGTGCCAGTTCTACGACTGTTCCCGGTGGGAGGTCCGGCAGCGGTGCATCGGCGCGTCGAAAGCCTGCGATCTCCACCGTCGCGCCGCCATGGCGGAACATCTCCACCCGGCGGGCAACCGCAGGGTCGGAGAGATTGTGCACCAGGTAGAGAATGTTGGGCAAAGGCGCCACTCCTGTTCATGCCGGGTCTCGGCAAGATTGGGAATGGACGTGATGGGGTCAACCGGAAGGAAGGTGACGCAGCGATGCGGCAAGTGCATGCCATGAAGCAGCCGTAATCGCGCAAAGGAAAAACCCAGCGAACCGGATGGTTCACTGGGTTTTTTTGGTTGCGGGAGCAGGATTTGAACCTGCGACCTTCAGGTTATGAGCCTGACGAGCTACCGGGCTGCTCCATCCCGCGTCAAACACTGCCTTGCGGCGCGGTGTGAGGGCTATATAGGGGGTGAACGCCGAGACCTCAACCCCTCTTCCACGTTCCGTGACGGTTTTTTGAAAGCGCCGCGAAATGCGTGGTCCGGCCTGTGGAAAAGCGATCCGATCGGCATTCGCGGACGGCGCCCTTCCCTACCTGCGCCTGCTCGTCTAGGGTCCGCCACCGAACCGACTTCCCAGTTTGCCAACGGATTTTCGCATGCAGTTCAACACTCTTGGCCGCACCGGTATCGAGGTCACCGACATCTGCCTCGGCACCATGACCTGGGGCAGCCAGAACACCGAGGCGGAGGGACACGCCCAGATCGCCATGGCGCGTGACGCAGGCATCACCTTCATGGATACGGCCGAGCTCTATGCGGTGCCGGGCAGCAAGGAAACAAGCTTCCGCACCGAGGAGATCATCGGCAACTGGTTCGCCACCCAGGGCGATCGCGACAAGTGGATCCTCGCCAGCAAGATCGGTGGTGGCGGATCGGCCCATATTCGCGACGGCCGCCGCCCCGACGCCGCCTCGGTCCGCGAGGCACTCGAAGCCAGCCTGCGCCGCCTCAAGACCGATTATCTCGATCTCTACCAGATCCACTGGGCCAGCCGCGGGCATTACCATTTCGAGGGCTACTGGACCTACAGTCCCCACCGTCAGGACACCTCTGCCGCCATCGCCAATATGGAAGAGCTACTCGGCGCGATGGGCGACCTGGTGAGCGAAGGCAAGATCCGCCACTTCGGACTGTCCAACGAGACCACCTGGGGCACGGCGCAATGGCTCAAACTGGCCGAGCGCAGCGGCCTTCCGCGCGTCGCTTCCATCCAGAACGAGTATAATCTCCTTCGCCGCCTCTTCGATCACGACCTGGCGGAGTTGAGCCATCATGAGGATGTCGGCCTGCTCGCCTATTCGCCGCTTGCCGGCGGCCTGCTCACGGGCAAGTACTTCGACGGCGCGACGCCCAGGGGGAGCCGCAAGGACTACCAGAAGGGATTCTGGCGCCTCAACGAACACAGCGAGCGTGCCACCCACGCCTATCACGACGTGGCTGCCCGCCACGGGCTCGATCCGATACAGATGGCCATCGCCTTCTGCCGCAGCCGTCCCTTCATGACCTCGACCATCATCGGCGCGACCAGCACCGAACAGTTGCGCCATGTCCTGGCCGCCCGCGACCTCACCCTCGCGCCCGAGGTGCTTGCCGACATCGAGGCCACCCACCGCGCCAACCCGCGCCCGATCTGAACCGCGGCGGGGCGAACCATCATCGCCCCGCATCGCCTAGCCAAGCGCAGTTGCGGCGCTATAGTCTCGCGCGTGATCGCCGCTTCGGAACCATCATGCTCACGACCCTTTTTACCTCGGTTTTTCCGCTCTTCGCCTATCTGGCCTATAACGTGCTGGTGCCGCTGATCGAGCGGAAGCGCCCGTCGCTGTCGGTGATCATGAACATGCAGCGCCGGCGCTGGGTGTCCAACGCGACGCGCCGAGAAACGCCGTTCGATGCCATTCTTTCGGGCAACATCATGGGGTCGGTGAGCTTCATGGCATCGACCTCGGTGCTGCTGGTCCTGGCCGTCTTCGCGGTCTTCGGACAATTGCCCACGCTGATGGAGGCGCTGGATTCTCTCTCGCTTGAGCGCACTTACACGGTGCTCGATGTGCAAATCCATCTCGGTATCATGCTGGCCATGTTCGTCATGGCCTTTTTCGCCTTCACCCTCTCGCTGCGCCAGTTCAACCACTTCTGTATCATGCTGGGCGCGCTCGATCACGACCGGGTCACCACTGAGGAAGAAGTAGACGCCATTGCGCAGATGAACGGCCTTGGCGCGCGGAATTTCAATTCCGGCATTCGCGCCTATTATTTCTCGGTCGCCACCGTTGCCTGGTTCGTTTCAGAGTGGCTGGCCGTGGCAACCTGCCTCGCCACTGTACTGGTTCTTGCCCACCGGGAGTTCTTCTCGTCAGCTCATCGCACCGCTGCCTCGGCAGCCGTCATCGCTGCCCGGCATCGGAAGAAGCCCGGCGTCTGATCGCGCCATCGGCAACCGTCACCTCAGCGAGAAACCTGCGACATTCATCCAGCACCGGCGCAATCCAGCGCAACGGCAGGCTGAGGGCGAGCAGCGTCTCGACATGGGCCAGGCGGGGAAAAATTCGGACCACGGCGCCATTCCCGGCTCGCTCCAGGGACGCGCCGAGATTTTCGCTGTTGCGCGGCAGCACCAGCTCGTCACGACCACCCGAAATCAGCAGCATCGGCGGCGCCGATGCATCCACATGATTGATCGGCTGGGTCGCCTTGCCGTCTTCGGCCCGACCGAAAACCCGCTGCGAAATCGGCCCGTCGAACGGGTAGAAGTCATAAGGTCCCGATAGCCCGATCACGCCGACGACCGTCTTGTGAAGCTCGCTGTCGGCAAGCCACCTGCCGTCCAGGGCCAAGGCCGCGGCGTTGTAAGCACCGGCAGAATGCCCCGCCAGCACCAGTCGCGTCCAATCGCCCCCATAGCTGGCGATATTTCTGCTGGTCCAGTGCACTGCCAGCGCACAATCGCGCAGAAATTCGGGATATTCCACCTGCGGAACCAGCCTGTAATCCGGCACCACCACCACATAGCCGAGCGCCGCCAGCGCATGCGCCGCAAAGGCATAGTGCTTTCGGTTGCCGTCGCTCCAGGCGCCGCCGTAGAAAAACACGATCACCGGCAATGCAGTCCGGCCGCCGTTTCGTGGAGCGTAGATGTCGAGCTTCTGCCGGATATGGGGACCATAGGGCAGATCATGGTCGATGCGGCGGACGCCCCAGTCTTTCGGCACGAGGGCGCTGGCGAGGTCGGTGATAGAGATGGTCGATACTCCTGGGTCAGCACAGCTACGCCTTGAGGCCCCGCCGAGTTTCGACCCGCGGCATTGTGTCCCCTTCGGACCACGCGCAACTATTTATGACGTTGACATTCAGGAATGGGAGGCGTTTAACGGCGCCGTTGAGACCTTTCTGTGGCCCCTGCCATGCTCGTCTGCCAGTGCAACATGATCACGTCCAAGGAGATCGAGGATATCGTGCTCGATCTTTTGCGGGCCGATCCATGGCAGCTCGTGGTTCCCGCCAAAGTCTACGCCGAACTCAATCGCCGTGCGAAATGCTCGGGTTGCGTGCCGAATGTGGTGGACATTATCGTCCGCGTCACCGAAAATTATCACGCACAGCAAGCCCATCAGCCCGCAGAGCTCGTCGAGCTCCAGACCGGGCTGGAAAAGCTCAAGAAGCAACGGAACGGAGTACGTCGTGAAAGGCGAAGCACAAGTCATCGAGCGGCTTAACGAGGCCCTTTTCCTCGAGCTCGGCGCAGTCAACCAGTATTGGGTGCATTATCGCCTGCTGGACGATTGGGGCTACAAGCGCCTGGCCGCCAAGGAACGCGCCGAATCGATCGAAGAAATGCACCATGCCGACCGGCTGATCGAACGCATTATCTTCCTCGAAGGCCACCCCAATCTGCAGCGCGTTGCCCCCCTGCGCATCGGCCAGACCATCAAGGAAGTGCTCGAAGCCGACCTTGCCGGTGAATATGATGCGCGCGCCGCCTACAAGGCCAGCCGCGAACTCTGCGAAGAGCTCGGCGATTACGTGTCCAAGAACCTCTTCGAGGAATTGTTGACCGAGGAGGAAGGCCACATCGATTTCCTCGAAACCCAGCTCGAACTGCTCGAAAAGATCGGTGCCGAAAAATACGGCCAGCTCAATTCCGCGCCTGCGGACGAAGCCGAATAATTCAATTCGGCATTTTGCTGACATGAAACGTCTAACCGCCCGGGCAACCTTCCGGGCGGTTTTGTTTTGTCCAGATGTTCGAGGAGATTCCCATGCAGTTCCACACCGGCCGGCTGATCGACCATATCCACCTGCGCGCCAGAAACATTACCAATACCCGTTACTTTTACGAACAGGCTCTGGCAGTGCTGGGCATACCGATTACCGCAAGGGGTGACGGGTGGTTTCAGATCGACGAACTCTTCGTGGACGCGGCAGATGCCAAGACCGTCGCCAGCCACGTTCACCTTGCCTTTCAGGCGCGAGACCGCGAAATGGTGGATGCGTTCTACAAGGCCGCCATGGCCGCAGGGGGCACCGACAATGGCGCGCCGGGCGAACGCCACTACCATCCCGGCTACTATGCCTGCTTCGTTCTCGACCCCGACGGCAACAATATTGAAGCCGTCTTCCACGGACCCAGCAAGCGTTCCGCACCCTCGGTCGTCATCGACCCGGGCGCCTGATATCGTCCCTGCCTAAGGGCAAGGTTAAATGGGCAGGGCGTCACCGACGCCCTATTCTTCGATCGGCTGGAACATCGCGTTGAGCTTGGCGATGATCTCCTCGGTCGGCGCCACGGAATCAGGCAGCATCTGAGGCTCTTCGGGCGCCACCGCGACATAGGCGCCGCTGGGGAAGGCCCCGAAACGCTGGAAGAAGCTGACCATGTCTTCGAGCACCGGCATGCGCCAACGCCACATGGCGCCCATGGCCAGCACCGGCTCCATATGGCCGAAACCGTCGTAGTACTGGGTGGTCACCCAGACGCCCTGTGCACGGAGACGGTCGGCGAAGCGCTCGGTGTTCTGCACGCGGACGATGGGATCGGTGGTGCCGGTGGCCAGATACATCGGCGGCGCATCGGCCGTGATCAGGTTGATCGGCTGCGTGCCTTGCGGATTCGGTGCCTGGCCGAAGACATCACGCACTTCATTGTATTCGAACGGATAGAAGTCGTAAGGCCCGGACAGGGCGGCCACTGCAAGGATCGGCATTGTCACGCCGTATTCCTGGCGGAACGAGGGATCAAGCGCCTGCATCACGGCATTGTAGGCGCCCGCAGAATGGCCCGCGAGGAACAGCCGGTTCGGATCGCCACCATAACTGGCGATATTGTCCTGGACCCAGCGGAGGGCACGGGCGCCGTCGTCGAGAAAGTCTGGGTAGCGCACCTCGGGATAGAGTCGGTAATCAGCGATGACGGTAACGAAACCGCGCGAGGCCAGGGCCCTGCCCACGAATTCGTACTCGCCGCGCTCGCCCCGGCTCCATCCGCCGCCATAGATAAAAAACACGACTGGTGAGGAGGTGCCCCGCTGCTCTGGCGCGTAAACGTCGAGCTTGTTCCGCGCGCCGTCCGCATAGGCAACGCCGTTGCCGACCTTGGAGGTACCGCCATCCATCGCCGCCGGCAGATTGAACGGGTCCATGACCGAAAGGGCCGAAGCCGGACCGGCCAGCATTGGGACGACGAGAAAGAGCGCGGCGATAAGGCGTCGAAGAACAGGCATGGGACCGAAATTCTTGGGTTGAATGCAAGGCAGGTGGCACAAATTGAGCGCACAAACCGGGGAATTTTGTGACCCCTGGAATGGGCGAGGGCAGGCGCGCCGATTACCGATCGCTGACCTGCCCTCTACTTAAGCCCGCAAAGTTTGCGCCGAGTTCGTTAACAGGAGGTTAACGATACCCCTAGCGCTTGAGCCGGTCGAGCAGCAGACCGGACACATGTCCGTCAGCAGGCAGGCCACGGGACTGTTGAAAGGCAATGACCCCGGCGCGTGTCTTCGGCCCGATCACGCCATCGGGTGTACCAACATCATACCCAGCTCGTCCGAGAAGCGCCTGCAATTCGCCCCGCTGCGCCTTGCTCAGCGCATAGTCCCCGGTCGGCCAGGGCGTCGCAAAGCTGCCGCCGCCGATGATCCTGTCCGCCAGATGTCCCACGGCGAGGGCATAGCTGTCGGAATTGTTGTAGCGCTTGATCACGTCGAAATTGGGCAGCAGCAGAAATGCCGGACCGGTCGCACCGGCAGGCATGTAGAGCCGCGCGATGTCGGTCGCCCTGGGGAAGGGCCGGCCCGAGACGCGCGTGATGCCCATGGCCTGCCACTGGCTCAGCGGCGCCCTTTCCATGCCGCGGGCCGCAGCGAAGTTGAACCCGTTCGGCAGCTTGATCTCATACCCCCAGGTCTCCCCAGGGCGCCAGTTGAAGCTCTTGAGATAATTGGCCGTGGATCCGAGGGCGTCGGGCACGGAGTTCCAGATGTCCTTCTTGCCATCGCCGTTATAGTCGACGGCATAGCTCATGAAGCTCGAGGGCATGAACTGGGTATGGCCCATCGCGCCGGCCCAGGAACCCACCATCGACCCGGGGGCGATGTGCCCATCCGAAACGATCCGCAGTGCGGTCACCAGTTCCTTGCGAAAGAAACTCTCGCGATAGCCGTTCTCCGTCAGCGTGGCGAGGGCATGGATGGTGTTGTTGCCGCCCATGAAGCCGCCGAAATTGGTTTCCATGCCCCAGATGGCAAGGACGATCTCGGGCTGCACACCCCATCGCTGCTGCGCCCCTGCCAAGGTTTGGGCCCATTCGGCACGCATGGCCTGGCCCTTGCTGGCTTGTGCGGCCGTAACGCGCCGGTCCACATATTGCTGGACGGTCTGGGTGAATTCGGGCTGCTTGCGCGTCAGCTCCATCACCTGGGGAATGGGACTGTAGCTCGCAAACGATGCATCGAAGGCTTGGCGGCTCACCCCGGCACGTTGCGCTTCCGGCCAGAGGTTGCGGACGAAATCGGCGCTGTTGGCCAAAGCCGGCATGACGCCGCCGGCACTGACAAGCGCCGCCATCGCAGCAGCCATGGTGTATCGGATAAGCGAACTAGCGCCGGATCGGTTCATCTTGGGCCTCGTGCATACGCGCTACTGGAAGGTCACGGACGCGCCAGCCGGCCGCCGATAGACAGTCCTGCAACCGGACACCGGCTTTCGTCGAGCGCGCGTATCAAAGAATTAACGCACCCGATTAAGATCACCTTAAGGCAAACCGACTTGCCGATCACAAGCCAGTCATGCTGGAGCCGGCCCGGGCAGCGGCAGGTCTGGATCGCTCTGGCCGGAGTCGCGGCTAGACACGTAGCGCACCTTCTGGGTCGGGGTGTCGATCCCGCGTTCGGCGAAAAGCCGCATCAGAACCTCGCTGTAATAGCGCCCCGCGCCCCACTGCTTGCCGGCCAGGGTCTTGATGCGCGAGCGCAATGAGACCGATTGCGGCGTGATGGCGATCAGGCCCTGCAGGTCGAGGTCATCGAGGATCACATTCTTGTAGTCGTCGTTCTCCATGACGATGGCGAAGGCATCCCGCATGGCCTGCTTGGCGCCTTCGATATCGCTGTCATAGGCGATCTCCACTTCCGAAACGTAGAAGGAGAAACCGCGCATCATATTGGATACCTGATCGACGGAGGAAAACGGGATCAGGTGCACGGTGCCGGTCATGTCGCGGATTGTTACCGAGCGGATGGTCAGGCGCTCGACCACGCCGGACCGTCCTGCCGCCTCCACCACGTCCCCCTCGTTCATGATGTTTTCGAACTGGATGAAGATGCCGGTGATGATGTCCTGAACCAGCTTCTGCGCGCCAAAACCGATGGCAAGGCCCACAACACCGGCACCAGCCAGAAGCGGCGCGATGTTCACACCGATCTGGGCGAGGGCCAGCATCAGCCCGAAGACCACGAGGGCAATAGTGAACGCATTCTTGAACAGGTTCAGCAGCGTCTTCTCGCGCGCTGTCGGCACCTTGCCGATCGTCGTATTGAGCCGGTATTCGACCCACGACGCCACCACGACATGGAGCACGATCGCCGCGAGGATAATCAGCGCGGCCGAAATGATGGACCCGGCGACCGCCAGTCCTTCGTCGCTGCCGATCCACCCGGCGAAGTCGAACAGCGCCCAGGCCTGTCCGATGGCCACGATCACGGCGGCGATCACCACCCACCGCACGACGTTCATGACACCGGGCACGAACGACTTCAGCCGGCCCTCGAGCAGTGGCAGGCGCTTGCGCACGTCGTCGGGCAGGCTGAGGCCGGCCGTCACGAAGCGGGTGATGAAACCGATCACCAGCGAACCGATGACCACGGCGAAGACCGATTGCACTGTCGCCCCGATCATGAAGGGTAGCGCCGTATCCGGGTTCGCGAACCACACTACCAGAAGCGCCAGCAGGTAGGCGATAACCAGCACGTGCCATTGGCTGCCGATGGCATTGAGGATCCGTCCGAGACTATCGTGCTCGCGCCGCTCCGAGATGCCCTGGAGCCAACCGCGCACGTCGTCCTTGTTCTGCAGCACGACGATAATGCCGATCGTAACCGCAGTTGCCATCGCGAGCACCTGTACTGCGCTGCCCGCAGAGCGCGACACCATGCCGTTGAGCATCGGCGCCACGAACAGGAAGGTATATCCCAGAAGCGAGATGATCCGAGCCAACCAGAACGACCAGTAGGCGGCATTGCCGTCAGTCACCGGCACGAGGCGCAATGCCGGGAACCGCGGCACCAGCACCGCCCGCACGGCCAGCTTGCTCAGTTCCACCAACAGGAACGCGTTGAGCAGCAGCGACTGGTTGATGCCCATTTCGCCACTCGGTGTGGTGCCGAAATTGAGCGCCAGACCATAGCCGATGCCCCAGGCAAGAATGATACTGCCCGCATCGACCAGCAGCAGCACGACCAGTCCGGCCAGACGCCGGATCGGCCCGCGTCCGGCGGCCCCGCGCGCAATGCCCCGCCCGATCGCGTTGGCAGCGATCCGCAACAGGAAAAAGCCACCGAACAGGGCCAGGATCAGCATACCGATATTGATGGCGAATGCCCTGAGGGCTTCGCTGTCGGCATTCATCGAGCCACTGAAGAGCTGCTGCAGGTTCCCCAAGGCCTGCCCGACCGACCGCACAGACGCCGAGGCCCCTTGCGCGACACTGCGCGTATATTCTGCGAGTTGGCGCGCGATGCTGAGATCCTGAACGGTCGGCGCTTCTGCCGCGCTCTCGGGAGCGGCCTGCCTCAGCTGCTCGATCAGTGCGGCACGGCTCGTATCGTCCTCGAGAATCCGGATGAGATCATCGACTGCTGCAGAATTCGGGGCGCTGGTCGCCGAACTCCCTCCCCCTGCCGCCGGCGCATCCTGTGCAAGGACTGGAAAGACGAGAAGGAGCGAAAGAAAAAGGATACGGATCAGAAACATAGGCCCGTCAACGAACTGACTGCGGAGACGCCAGCATGGCGTTTGCATCGCCGAGGTCAAGCCCCGGCCGTCCAGAGTTGACGAGCCGATGCGGTCAGTCCAGCAATCCGGGCGCAAGGCTACGGAGGAAAGCTTTCCCTTCCGCGAGCACATCGCGCGCAGCGATGGTCACATCAGGCGCCATGCCGTCGGCCTCGGCACCGATTCTGGCGAGGATGTCCCGGCGCTGCGCATGGTTTTCGTCCGGTAGGTCGAGTGTGCCGGCGGTCACAAGCGCCTGCCGCATCTCCTGGAGCAGCAGCAGTTGCGAGAAGCGCGCATAAAGACGCCGCGACACGGCGCTGTCCTGCCGCCAGTTGAGGCTGGCGAAGGCGGCGCTCGCCCGCTGACCGGCCCCCATGCAGTCGAACGCTTCGCATCCCGAATAACCCAGGTCTTCCCGGCGGGCATGGATGCGGCAGCGGAAGTCGCGCTCGAGAAACTGGCAGGGTTCGCCGCCGAGCTTGTCGTGTCCGAACTGGTCTGAGCGATCGAATGACAAGGCCGTGCAGCAGAGGCCAAAGCATTTCTCGCAATCTGCGCTGAAGGTGATGCTGTCCACGGCCACCTGCTGGGAGGTTAGCGTACAAACATCAACGCCCCGTCTTTTGGACGGGGCGTTGGTGATTTTGGGTATTGTGGAGAGGAAGTGTGTTTTTGGCAGACCTTGCAGTGACCTACTCTCCCAAGTCTTGAGACTTAGTACCATTGGCGCGGAGGGATTTGACGGTCGAGTTCGGGATGGGA